>NZ_JAVYJE010000002.1:0-608603 GCF_032621735.1 Pseudomonas sp. zfem005
GAACTCAGTAGTGAAACGATGCATCGCCGATGGTAGTGTGGAGTTTCTCCATGTGAGAGTAGGTCATCGTCAAGCACCTATACCAAACCCCCGATCTTCGCAAGAAGGTCGGGGGTTTGACTTTGGGCCGTGGAAAAGTTGGTGCAGCGGACGTCCTGGACGCAGTCTTAGGGCTATATCGTTTCATCTCGATCGGCTCCTTTTCTATGCAATCCCTACCTGCATGGCTATGATGCCTGCCTCATTCTGAGGCGGTGCGCGCATGCTTACCTTGTTGAAACTTCTACAGGATGGCCAGTTCCATTCCGGTGAGGCCTTGGGGCGTGTACTCGGCATAAGTCGCAGTGCTATCTGGAAACAGCTGCAGCAACTCGAACTCGATTACGACCTGCCGATTCATAAGCTCCGTGGCAAAGGGTATCGGCTTGCATCACCGCTCAGCCTTCTTGATCCTCTCAAGCTGAACGATGCTGTCCCTGGTTGGGCTAAAACCGTTGTGGAGACCATCGATTCCACGAATGCAGAAGTCATGCGACGGATTGCCGCTGAAGAAGAACCTCCCTTTGCTGTTCTGGCGGAGCATCAGAGTGGCGGTCGCGGCAGGAGAGGGCGGCAGTGGGTCAGTCCTTATGGCCAGAACCTTTACTGCAGTGTCGGGTTGCGGATCGAGGGTGGGGCGCGTCAGTTGGAGGGGCTCAGCCTTGTTGTGGGGCTTGCGGTCCTTCGAGCGCTACGTGCGAAAGGGCTTTCGGGAGTTGGGCTTAAATGGCCTAACGATATTCTGGTCGGTAATCGCAAGATCGCAGGAGTACTCCTTGAGCTCATAGGCGACCCTGCGGATATCTGTAGCGTCATCATCGGCATTGGCATTAACGTCAACATGCGCAGTCCTGATGTGCAGATAGATCAGCCCTGGACCTCAATGCTCCTTGAAGGAGGAGCGCTGGTCGATCGGAGCGAGCTGGCTGTGAGTGTCTTGGAGCAATTGGACCTTTGCCTGGCGCAGAGTGCCTATGGCGGATTCAAGACGCTGCGCGCTGAGTGGGAGGCTGATCATCTTTGGCAAGGGCGCAGCGCCTCTCTGGTGGCGGGACAGCGTCGTATCGATGGCGTGGTGTTAGGTGTAGACGATAGCGGCGCCCTACGTATGGATGTAGAGGGTGTTGAAAATGTTTTTAGTGGTGGAGAGCTCAGTTTGAGGCTGCGTGATGATTCTTGAGCTTGATTGCGGTAACAGCTTCATCAAATGGCGCGTGATATCTAATCCCGAGGCGCGCGTTGTGGCGGGAGGCGTAGTCGGTTCTGATGAAGAGTTGCTGCAGGTGCTGTCTTCATCTCCCGGGGTGGAGCTAAGTCGCTGCCGTCTAGTAAGTGTCCGTAGTGATGAAGAGACCCAGCAATTGACGGGCAAGCTTCAGCGGGCGTTCTCCATAGACTCGGTTTGTGCGGAGTCGGCGCAGGAGATGGCAGGGGTCCGTAATGGCTATGACGAATTCCAGCGTCTCGGCCTTGATCGCTGGCTTGCCGTGCTAGGCGCCTATCACTTGTCGGGGCGTGCCTGTTTGGTGCTGGATCTCGGCACTGCGGTAACTTCTGACTTCGTTACTGCAGAAGGCAGTCACCTAGGCGGCTTCATCTGTCCTGGCATGCCGCTCATGCGCAACCAGTTGCGCACACACACTCGCCGCATCCGGTATGGCGATGATGCTGCTGAACGGGCTTTGCAGAAGATGATGCCTGGACGCTCCACGGTTGAGGCCGTTGAGCGGGGCTGCCTGCTGATGCTGCAGGGGTTCGTGCAGACGCAGGTCGAGCAGGCCGAGGAGTGGTTGGGTGGGGCTTACGAGCTGTATCTAACAGGTGGAGACGCATTTATGGTTAGGGACGCGTTTCCTCAGGCAAAAGTTCTTCCGGATTTGGTGTTTGTTGGTTTGGCGATTGCCTGCCCGCTCTCTTGAGGTTAGTCATGCGCTGGATGTTTCTACTGCTCCTGGTTCTTAACCTTTTCTACTATGTCTGGCATCAGCAGCAGGCCCCTCTTCGCGCAAAGGAGGTGGAGACACTCTCTCTTTATAAGGGCGGGCAGCAAGACATTCGCTTGTTGAGTGAGTCGAAGGATGCAAAGCCTCGGCGCGAAGAGCTTCCTGGTTCTCCTGCTTCCGCTCCGGAGACCGCATGCCTCTTCTTGGGAAGTTTCGAGCAAGAAGCTCAGGCCAAGGAGGTTGAGCAGCGGCTCATTGCGCTGGATATCCAGAGCAAGGTGCAAGAGGTCGATGCGGCGGCAGGGGTCGATTATTGGGTATATCTCGCTCCCCTTGCTTCCCGGCAGGCCTCCTTGCGCCAGCTGAAGGAGCTCCAGGCTCGGAAAATTGATAGCTATATAATCAGCCAGGGTGACCTGCAGAATGGGATTTCACTCGGGATTTTCCCGCGAATGGATTCCGCCGAGAGCGTAATGGCTCGTTTGAAGGACGCAGGGTACGAGCCTGCAATGCGCGAATTGTCACGCTCGCATCGAGATTTCTGGGTCAGAATCGCCCCGGAAAGCAGGCGCCTTGCGGATGACGCGTTGCTCGGTGAGCTGGCTCGGGACTTCGGTGGATTGCAGCATAAAATAATGCCGTGCGAAAACGTTGCATCCTCTAGATAGTTTGAATAGAATGGCGCCCGCTTCGCAGGCAGGCTGAAAAAGTGGAACTGCGAAGCTGCTGTCAGAGTTAGCTAACCTCAAGATTTAAATGAGAAAAAGCTTGACAGTAGGGTGGCAGAAGTTGAAAATGCCGCCTCCCAAATGGAGGGATTCCCGAGCGGCCAAAGGGATCAGACTGTAAATCTGACGTCATAGACTTCGAAGGTTCGAATCCTTCTCCCTCCACCAGATTCAAGCGTGAGCGACAGGCTCCGCGGGTATAGTTCAGTGGTAGAACCTCAGCCTTCCAAGCTGATGATGCGGGTTCGATTCCCGCTACCCGCTCCAAGTTTGGCGTTTGTGCAATGTGTTTGGCTCATGTAGCTCAGCTGGTAGAGCACACCCTTGGTAAGGGTGAGGTCAGCGGTTCGATTCCGCTCATGAGCTCCATCTCAACAAAGGCAGATATGTAAATATCTGCCTTTGTTTTAATGGTGGCGTGACTCGCTCAACTCTTTGATGGGAGACGTTCTCGATGGCTAAAGAAAAATTTGAACGTAACAAACCGCACGTCAACGTTGGCACCATTGGTCACGTTGACCATGGCAAAACCACTCTGACCGCTGCTCTGACCAAGGTCTGCTCCGAGACCTGGGGTGGTTCTGCTCGTGCGTTCGATCAGATCGACAACGCGCCGGAAGAGAAAGCTCGCGGTATCACCATCAACACCTCCCACGTTGAGTACGATTCGGCGATCCGTCACTACGCTCACGTTGACTGCCCTGGTCACGCTGACTATGTGAAGAACATGATCACCGGTGCTGCTCAGATGGACGGCGCGATCCTGGTTTGCTCCGCTGCTGACGGCCCCATGCCGCAGACCCGCGAGCACATCCTGCTGTCCCGTCAGGTRGGCGTTCCTTACATCGTCGTGTTCCTGAACAAGGCYGACATGGTTGACGACGCCGAGCTGCTGGAACTGGTCGAAATGGAAGTTCGCGATCTGCTGAACACCTACGACTTCCCGGGCGACGACACTCCGATCGTTATCGGTTCCGCGCTGATGGCGCTGGAAGGCAARGACGACAACGAAATCGGCGTTTCCGCTGTTCGTAAGCTGGTAGAGACTCTGGATACCTACATTCCGGAGCCGGTTCGTGCCATCGACCAGCCGTTCCTGATGCCGATCGAAGACGTGTTCTCCATCTCCGGCCGCGGTACCGTGGTTACCGGTCGTGTTGAGCGCGGCATCGTCAAGGTCCAGGAAGAAGTGGAAATTGTTGGTATCCGTGATACCTCCAAAACCATCTGCACYGGCGTTGAAATGTTCCGCAAGCTGCTCGACGAAGGTCGTGCTGGTGAGAACGTTGGTATCCTGCTGCGCGGCACCAAGCGTGACGACGTAGAGCGTGGTCAGGTTCTGGCCAAGCCGGGCACCATCAAGCCGCACACCAAGTTCGAGTGCGAAGTGTAYGTACTGTCCAAAGAAGAAGGTGGTCGTCACACCCCGTTCTTCAARGGCTACCGTCCGCAGTTCTACTTCCGCACCACCGACGTTACCGGTAACTGCGARCTGCCGGAAGGCGTGGAAATGGTAATGCCGGGCGACAACATCAAGATGGTTGTCACCCTGATCGCTCCGATCGCCATGGAAGACGGTCTGCGTTTCGCGATTCGCGAAGGCGGCCGTACCGTTGGTGCCGGCGTGGTTGCCAAGATCTTCGAGTAATCGAAGATCCTGTTGAGGAAAGGGGCCCTTCGGGCCCCTTTTCTTTTGGTTGGTCAAAAGTTGACACCTTTCCGGAGCATCCGTACAATCACGCCTCCTTTTAACGGGCGTAGTCCGTCCGTTGGGGAAGCAGAGATAGAGTCTGAGGTCAAAATGCAAAACCAACAAATCCGTATTCGGTTGAAGGCTTTTGACCATCGCCTGATCGATCAATCCACCCAGGAAATCGTGGAAACCGCGAAACGTACTGGTGCTCAGGTGCGTGGTCCGATTCCTCTGCCTACTCGCAAAGAGCGGTACACCGTTCTGATTTCTCCGCACGTCAACAAAGACGCGCGCGATCAGTACGAAATTCGTACCCACAAGCGTGTTCTGGACATCGTCCAGCCGACGGATAAAACCGTCGATGCGCTGATGAAGCTCGACCTTGCGGCAGGCGTGGAAGTGCAGATCAGCCTCGGCTAATAACCTTCGGGTTCTTAGTCGTGTAACGCTCTGAAATGGGCGGCCATAGCGGGTGAAAGCCCCGTACACTCATGAGGTTTACAACATGACTATTGGTGTAGTCGGTCGTAAGTGCGGCATGACCCGCATTTTCACCGAAGAAGGTGTCTCCATTCCGGTTACGGTCATTGAGATCGAGCCGAATCGTGTCACCCAGTTCAAAACTGAAGAAAGCGATGGCTATCGTGCAGTGCAAGTCACTGTCGGTGAGCGTCGTGCTTCGCGCGTGACCGCCGCTCAGGCTGGTCATTTCGCCAAGGCAAACGTTGCCGCTGGCCGCAGTGTCTGGGAATTCCGTCTCGAAGACGGCGAATACCAGGCTGGCGATCAGATCACTGCCGAAGTTTTCCAGGCTGGTCAGCTGGTCGACGTTACCGGTCAGTCGAAAGGTAAAGGCTACGCCGGTACCATCAAGCGCTGGAATTTCCGTGGTCAAGACAATACCCACGGTAACTCCGTTTCCCACCGCGCCCCGGGCTCCATTGGCCAGTGCCAGACTCCTGGTCGTGTCTTCAAGGGCAAGAAAATGTCCGGTCATCTGGGCGCTGAGCGCGTGACCGTGCAGTCCCTGGAAGTTGTGCGTGTCGATGCAGAACGTAATCTGCTGCTGGTTAAAGGTGCCGTTCCCGGCGCTACCGGCGGTGATGTCGTTGTGCGTCCGGCTGCCAAGGCTCGCGGTTAAGAGGGGAAGCTGAGATGCAATTGAATGTAAATGGCGCTCAAGCTATCGAAGTTGATGAGCGCACTTTTGGCGGCGAGTTCAACGAGACCCTGGTTCACCAGGCTGTCGTCGCCTACATGGCTGGTGGTCGTCAGGGCACTCGTGCTCAGAAGACCCGTTCCGAAGTGTCCGGTGGCGGCAAGAAGCCCTGGCGTCAGAAGGGCACTGGTCGTGCCCGTGCTGGCACCATCCGCAGCCCCATCTGGCGTTCCGGTGGTACCACTTTTGCTGCCAAGCCGCAGGACCACTCCCAGAAGCTCAACAAGAAGATGTATCGCGCAGCTCTGCGCTCCATCCTCTCCGAGCTGGTTCGTCAGGACCGTCTGATCGTGGTTGCCGACTTCGCAGTTGAAGCGCCGAAAACCAAGGATCTGCTGGGCAAGCTGAATGGCCTGGGTCTGACTGACGTCCTCATCGTTTCCGATGATGTCGATCAGAACCTGTACCTGGCTGCTCGCAACCTGCCGCATGTTGATGTTCGTGACGTGCAAGGTTCCGACCCGGTAAGCCTGATCGCCTACGACAAGGTGTTGATCACCGTGTCCGCCGTGAAGAAATTCGAGGAGCTGCTGGGATGAACCAGGAACGCGTATTCAAAGTGCTGGTTGGTCCGCACATCTCCGAGAAGGCTACCGTCCTGGCGGATGGCAAAAGCCAATTCGTTTTCAAGGTTGCCACTGATGCAACCAAGCTGGAAATCAAGAAGGCCGTAGAAAGCCTGTTCAGCGTGAAGGTAGAAGCTGTCCGCACTGTCAACGTACAGGGCAAGACCAAGCGTACCGCTCGCGGCCTGGGCAAGCGCAACGACTGGAAAAAGGCGTACATCGCCCTCCAGCCGGGCCAAGATCTCGATTTCGCCAGCAGCGCTGAGTAAAGGGGTGCATCATGGCAATCGTTAAATGCAAACCGACTTCCGCAGGCCGCCGTTTCGTGGTCAAGGTTGTCAACCAAGAGCTGCACAAGGGCGCCCCCTACGCACCGCTGGTTGAGAAAAAGTCGAAGTCCGGTGGTCGTAACAACAACGGCCGCATCACCACTCGCCACATCGGCGGTGGTCACAAGCAGCACTATCGTCTGGTCGACTTCCGTCGCAACAAGGATGGCATTCCTGCCACCGTTGAGCGCATCGAATACGATCCGAACCGTACTGCTCACATCGCTCTGCTGAAGTATGCCGACGGCGAACGTCGCTACATCATCGCGCCGAAAGGCGTGAGCGCTGGCGACCAGCTGATCTCTGGTGCTCACGCGCCGATCAAGCCGGGCAACAGCCTGCAGCTGCGTAACATCCCGGTTGGTAGCACCGTTCACGGTGTTGAGCTGAAGCCGGGTAAAGGTGCTCAGATCGCCCGTTCCGCTGGTGCTTCGGCTCAGCTGGTCGCTCGTGAAGGTGCCTATGTAACCCTGCGTCTTCGCTCCGGCGAAATGCGCAAAGTACTGGCTGAGTGCCGTGCGACCCTGGGCGAAGTCTCGAACTCCGAGCACAGCCTGCGTTCGCTGGGTAAAGCTGGTGCCAAGCGCTGGCGTGGCGTTCGCCCGACCGTTCGTGGTGTTGCCATGAACCCGGTCGACCACCCGCATGGTGGTGGTGAAGGTCGTACCTCTGGTGGTCGTCATCCGGTGTCTCCGTGGGGCTTCCCGACCAAGGGCGCGAAGACCCGTGCGAACAAACGCACCGACAATATGATTGTCCGTCGCCGTAAATAATCGAGGATACGACAGTGCCGCGTTCTCTGAAAAAAGGTCCTTTTATCGATCTTCACCTACTGAAGAAGATCGAAGTAGCGGTAGAAAAGAACGATCGCAAGCCGGTGAAAACCTGGTCGCGCCGTTCCATCGTTCTGCCGCAGATGGTTGGTCTGACCATCGCTGTACACAATGGCCGTCAACATGTACCCGTTCTCGTGAACGAAGACATGGTCGGTCACAAACTGGGCGAGTTCGCCGCTACCCGCACCTATCGCGGGCATGCAGCTGACAAGAAAGCCAAGCGTTAAGGGGTAAGGAACGATGGAAGTAGCCGCTAAGCTGTCGGGCGCTCGAATCTCCGCCCAGAAAGCCCGCTTGGTCGCCGACCAGATCCGCGGGAAGAAGGTGGGCGAAGCGCTCAACCTGTTGACCTTCAGCAGCAAAAAAGCCGCTGAGATCATGAAGAAAGTGCTCGAATCGGCCGTGGCCAACGCCGAGCACAACGAAGGCGCAGACGTGGACGATCTCAAAGTCTCCACCGTTTTCGTCAACGAAGGGCGTTCGCTGAAGCGCATCATGCCGCGTGCCAAAGGCCGCGCTGATCGCATCGTCAAGCGGTCTTGCCATATCACTGTCAAGGTTGCGGACAAGTAACGGAGTCGATCAGATGGGTCAGAAAGTACATCCCACTGGCATTCGCCTGGGAATCGTCAAGGAGCACACCTCCGTTTGGTACGCAGATAAGCGCACTTATGCCGACTATCTGTTTGCCGACCTGAAGGTTCGTGAGTACCTCCAAGACAAACTAAAAAGCGCGTCCGTAAGCCGTATCGATATTCATCGCCCGGCTCAAACCGCACGCATCACCATCCACACCGCTCGTCCCGGCATCGTGATCGGCAAGAAAGGTGAAGATGTTGAGAAGCTGCGTCAGGACCTGACCAAGCAAATGGGTGTGCCCGTGCACATCAACATCGAAGAGATCCGCAAGCCGGAGCTCGACGGTATGCTGGTTGCGCAGAGCGTAGCTCAGCAGCTGGAGCGTCGCGTTATGTTCCGTCGCGCCATGAAGCGCGCTGTACAGAACGCCATGCGCATTGGTGCCAAGGGCATCAAGATCCAGGTAAGCGGTCGTCTTGGCGGTGCTGAAATCGCTCGTACCGAATGGTACCGCGAAGGTCGTGTGCCCCTGCACACCCTGCGTGCCGACATCGACTATGCAACCTACGAAGCGCACACCACCTACGGTGTGATCGGTGTGAAGGTTTGGATCTTCAAAGGCGAGGTCATCGGTGGCCGCCAGGAAGAGCTCAAGCCCCAAGCGCCCGCTCCTCGTAAAAAAGCTGCTAAGTAAGGAGTACGCAAAATGCTGCAACCTAAGCGTACAAAATTCCGCAAGCAGATGACTGGTCACAACCGTGGCCTGGCTCAGCGCGGTAGCAAGGTCAGCTTCGGCGAATTCGCCCTGAAAGCTGTCGCTCGTGGTCGTCTCACTGCTCGTCAGATCGAGTCCGCACGTCGTGCGCTCACTCGTCACGTTAAACGTGGCGGCAAGATCTGGATCCGTGTGTTCCCCGACAAGCCCATCTCCAAAAAGCCTCTCGAGGTTCGTATGGGTAAAGGGAAGGGCGCCGTCGAGTACTGGGTAGCCCAGATTCAACCGGGCAAAGTCCTGTACGAGATCGAGGGTGTTTCCGAAGAGCTGGCGCGTGAGGCATTCGCCCTGGCTGCTGCAAAGCTGCCGCTCGCCACCTCCTTTGTTAAGCGGACGGTGATGTGATGAAAGCGAATGAACTTCGTGAAAAATCCGTACAGCAGCTGAACGAGCAACTGCTCGGCCTGCTGCGCGACCAGTTCAACCTGCGTATGCAGAAAGCAACTGGCCAGTTGGGGCAGTCTCACCTGCTCTCGCAAGTGAAGCGCGACATCGCTCGCGTCAAGACTGTGCTGAACCAGCAGGCAGGTAAGTAATCATGGCTGAAGCTCAGAAAACTGTCCGTACGCTGACCGGTCGTGTCGTCAGCGACAAGATGGACAAAACCATCACCGTCCTGATCGAGCGCCGCGTAAAGCACCCGATCTACGGTAAATACGTGAAGCGCTCGACCAAGCTGCATGCTCACGACGAAACCAACCAGTGCCGTATCGGCGACAAGGTCACCATCCGCGAGACCCGTCCGCTGGCCAAGACCAAGTCCTGGGCACTGGTGGAAGTCGTAGAACGTGCCGTGGAAGTCTAAGGACTAAGGGTCGGAGAAAGATATGATTCAGACTCAATCCATGCTCGACGTCGCTGACAACAGCGGTGCTCGTCGCGTTATGTGCATCAAGGTCCTGGGTGGTTCGCACCGTCGTTATGCTGGTATCGGCGACATCATCAAGGTCACCGTCAAGGAAGCGATTCCGCGCGGCAAAGTGAAGAAAGGCCAGGTAATGACCGCTGTTGTGGTCCGTACCAAGCACGGCGTACGCCGTCCTGACGGCTCGATCATTCGCTTCGATGGCAACGCTGCTGTTCTCCTGAACAACAAGCAAGAGCCCATCGGTACCCGTATCTTCGGGCCCGTGACCCGTGAACTTCGTTCCGAGAAGTTCATGAAGATCGTCTCGCTCGCCCCCGAAGTGCTGTAAGGAGAAGCCGTCATGCAAAAGATTCGTCGTGACGACGAGATCATCGTCATCGCCGGCAAAGACAAGGGCAAGCGTGGCAAGGTGCTCAAGGTTCTCACTGACGACCGTCTGGTCGTTGGTGGGATCAACCTGGTGAAGCGCCACACCAAGCCGAACCCCATGTCCGGTGTACAGGGCGGTATCGTCGAGAAGGAGGCGCCTCTGCACGTCTCCAACGTCGCCATCTTCAATGCTGAAACCAACAAGGCTGATCGCGTTGGTTTCAAAGTAGAAGACGGTAAGAAAATTCGTGTCTTCAAGTCGACCCAAAAAGCGGTTGATGCTTGAGCACTGCTAGGTAGAAGACCATGGCACGACTAAAAGAGATTTATCGGAAAGAAATCGCGCCCAAGCTGAAAGAAGAGCTTCAGCTTTCCAACGTGATGGAAGTTCCGCGCATTACCAAGATCACCCTGAACATGGGTCTGGGCGAAGCGATCGGCGACAAGAAAGTCATCGAACACGCTGTAGCTGATCTTGAGAAGATCACCGGTCAGAAGGTCGTTGTGACCTACGCCAAGAAATCCGTTGCGGGCTTCAAAGTCCGTGAAGGTTGGCCGATCGGTGTCAAGGTAACCCTGCGCCGTGATCGTATGTACGAGTTCCTGGATCGTCTGCTGGCCATCTCCCTGCCGCGCGTGCGTGACTTCCGCGGCCTGAATGCCAAGTCCTTCGACGGTCGTGGCAACTACAGCATGGGCGTGAAAGAGCAGATCATCTTCCCGGAAATCGATTACGACAAAATCGATGCACTGCGCGGTCTGGACATTACCCTGACCACCACTGCCCGTAACGATGATGAAGGTCGTGCCCTGCTGCGCGCCTTCAACTTCCCGTTCCGCAACTGATTGGAGTAGGAACATGGCCAAACAGAGCATGAAGAACCGCGAGCTGAAGCGTCAGCAAACGGTTGCGAAGTTCGCTAAGAAGCGCGCTGAGCTGAAAGCTACCATTGCCAACCCGAACTCCACTCCGGAAGCTCGTTGGGAAGCACAAGTAGCTCTGCAGAAGCAGCCCCGTGATGCAAGCGCCTCGCGCCTGCGTAACCGCTGCCGCATCACCGGTCGTCCGCACGGCGTTTACCGCAAGTTCGGCCTCGGCCGTAACAAGCTGCGTGAAGCCGCCATGCGTGGTGACGTTCCCGGCCTGGTCAAAGCCAGCTGGTAATGTCGCTCTGGATGTCGGGATGCAAGTCCCGGCCTCCGCCGAGTGGTATCAATCAAGCCCCTTTTGGGGCTTGATTCGTTTTTGATCAATCTCTAGAATATTCGGCTCGCCGGAGTCAGGCCTTGTTTGCCTGCGCTTTGTCGCGATTCTAGTCGCAAGGCTATTTCTTTTGTATTTAGGAGCAACTAGCCCATGAGTATGCAGGACCCGTTAGCGGACATGCTAACTCGTATCCGTAATGCCCAGATGGCTGAAAAGTCTGTCGTAAGCATGCCGTCCTCCAAACTGAAGGTGGCAGTGGCCAGCGTTCTCAAGAACGAAGGCTACATCACGGGATACCAGATCAGCAGTGACATCAAACCTCTGCTGTCTATCGAGCTGAAGTACTTCGAAGGCCGTCCGGTTATCGAGGAACTCAAGCGCGTAAGTCGTCCTGGCCTGCGCCAGTACAAATCCGTCGATCAGCTGCCGAAAGTTCGTGGCGGCCTGGGCGTATCGATCGTTTCCACCAACAAAGGTGTGATGACTGATCGTGCTGCTCGCGCTGCTGGCGTTGGTGGCGAAGTGCTTTGCACTGTGTTCTAAGGGGGGATAAGCATGTCTCGCGTTGCTAAGAACCCCGTCAAGCTGCCCGCTGGCGTCGAAATCAAGATCGCCGGTCAGCAGCTTTCGGTGAAGGGTGCCAAGGGCGCTCTCGAACTGAACGTGCATCCGTCCGTGGAAGTTCTGCAGCAAGCTGGTGAGCTGCGTTTCGCTGCTCGCAACGGCGACCAACAGAACAGGGCCATGGCCGGTACCACCCGTGCGCTGGTCAACAACATGGTAGTCGGCGTCAGCCAAGGCTTCGAGCGCAAGCTCCAGCTGGTGGGCGTTGGTTACAAGGCGCAAGCCAAAGGTCAAGTGCTGTCCCTGGCTTTAGGCTTCTCGCACCCGGTGGATTACGAACTGCCGCAAGGCGTTACCGCCGAAACCCCCAGCCAGACCGATATCCTGATCAAAGGTATCGACAAGCAGCTGGTTGGTCAGGTGGCGGCCGAGATTCGCGACTTCCGTCCGCCGGAGCCTTACAAAGGCAAAGGTGTGCGTTACGCCGACGAAGTCGTCCGTCGTAAAGAAGCTAAGAAGAAGTAGGGCATAGCAAATGAGCGTAAAGAAAGAAACTCGTCTGCGTCGCGCTCGCAAGGCACGCCTGAAAATGCGCGAGCTGGAAACCGTACGCCTCTGCGTGTATCGCTCTTCCCAGCACATCTACGCCCAGGTCATTTCGGCCGACGGCGCCAAGGTTCTGGCCACCGCCTCGACCCTGGACAAAGAACTGCGTGACGGCGCCACCGGCAACGTCGACGCGGCCAAGAAGGTTGGTCAGCTGGTTGCCGAGCGTGCGAAAGCAGCTGGTGTCACTCAGGTGGCGTTCGATCGTTCTGGCTTCAAGTACCACGGCCGCGTCAAGGCGCTGGCTGATGCTGCTCGTGAAGGCGGGCTGGAGTTCTAAGTTATGGCAAATAACGAGCAAAAGCGCGACGAAGGCTACATCGAGAAGCTGGTTCAGGTTAATCGCGTTGCCAAGACCGTTAAAGGCGGCCGTATCTTCACCTTCACCGCGCTGACCGTGGTAGGTGATGGTAAAGGTCGTGTTGGCTTCGGTCGCGGTAAGTCCCGCGAAGTGCCGGCCGCTATCCAGAAAGCGATGGAAGCAGCTCGCCGCAACATGATCCAGGTAGACCTGAACGGCACCACCCTGCAGTACCCCGTAAAGTCCGCTCATGGCGCCTCCAAGGTGTACATGCAGCCGGCTTCCGAAGGTACCGGTATCATCGCCGGCGGCGCCATGCGCGCTGTCCTGGAAGTGGCTGGTGTGCAGAACGTTCTGGCCAAATGCTACGGCTCGACCAATCCGGTGAACGTGGTTTACGCCACCTTCAAGGGTCTGAAGAACATGCAGTCCCCGGAGTCCGTTGCAGCCAAGCGTGGTAAGAGCGTCGAGGAGATTCTCTAATCATGGCAACTGTCAAAGTAACGCTGATCAAGAGCGTTAGCGGCCGTCTGGCTAACCATAAAGCTTGCGTCAAGGGCCTCGGCCTGCGTCGCATTGGTCACACCGTTGAAGTTCAGGACACCCCTGAAAATCGCGGCATGATCAACAAGGCTTACTACCTTCTGCGCGTCGAGGGTTAATCCATGAAACTGAACGATCTGCGTTCCGCGCCGGGTGCCCGTCGCGAGAAGCACCGTCCGGGCCGTGGTATCGGCAGCGGTTTGGGCAAGACTGGTGGCCGTGGTCACAAAGGTCAGACCTCCCGCTCCGGTGGCACCATCGCTCCGGGCTTCGAAGGCGGTCAACAGCCGCTGCACCGCCGTCTGCCGAAGTTCGGCTTCGTTTCCCTGAAAGCCATGGATCGCGCAGAAGTGCGTACTTCCGAACTGGCCAAGGTTGAAGGCGATGTCGTATCCCTGCAGTCGCTGAAGGATGCCAACGTGATTAACCAGAACGTACAGCGTGTGAAAATCATGCTGTCGGGCGACGTTACTCGCGCAGTCACCCTGAAAGGTATCGCCGCCACCAAGGGTGCGCGTGCGGCTATCGAAGCAGCTGGCGGTAAGTTCGAGGACTAAATGGCTAAGCAAGGTGCTCTCTCCGCGCTCAGCAATGGCGGGTTATCCGAGCTCTGGGCTCGACTGCGTTTCCTGTTCCTGGCGATCATCGTCTACCGGATTGGCGCGCACATTCCAGTGCCCGGGATAAACCCTGACCGGCTGGCCGAGCTGTTCCGGCAGAACGAGGGGACCATTCTTAGCCTGTTCAACATGTTTTCCGGCGGCGCGCTGGAGCGCATGAGCATTTTTGCACTGGGGATCATGCCGTACATCTCGGCGTCGATCATCATGCAGCTCATGACCGCTATCAGCCCGCAGCTGGAGCAGTTGAAGAAGGAAGGTGAAGCTGGCCGTCGCAAGATCAGCCAGTACACCCGCTACGGCACTGTAGTCCTGGCACTGGTGCAGGCAGTCGGCATGTCCGTCGGCCTCGCCAGTCAGGGCGTCGCTTTCTCGACTGATTTCGGCTTCTACTTCGTGGCTGTCACCACCTTCGTGGCTGGTGCGATGTTCATGATGTGGCTTGGCGAGCAGATCACCGAGCGCGGTGTCGGCAACGGTATCTCGATGCTGATTTTTGCAGGCATCGTGGCCGGTCTTCCGAGAGCGATAGGGCAGTCTTTCGAGTCTGCACGTCAGGGCGATATCAACATCTTCGCCCTCGTCGCCATCGGTTTGCTGGCGGTAGCGATCATCGGTTTCGTGGTGTTCATTGAGCGTGGCCAGCGTCGCATTGCGGTGCACTACGCCAAGCGTCAGCAGGGCCGCAAGGTCTTCGCTGCGCAGACCAGCCACCTGCCGCTGAAGGTGAACATGGCGGGCGTAATCCCGGCCATTTTCGCCAGCAGCATCCTGCTGTTCCCTGCTTCGCTGGGAGCCTGGTTCGGTCAGTCCGAAAAAATGGGCTGGCTCCAGGACCTGTCGCAGGCGATCGCCCCCGGTCAGCCGTTGAACATTCTGCTGTTTAGTGCAGGGATCGTTTTCTTCTGCTTCTTCTACACAGCGCTGATGTTCAACCCGAAAGACGTGGCGGAGAACCTGAAGAAGTCCGGTGCCTTTATTCCGGGTATCCGTCCGGGTGAGCAGTCTGCACGCTATATCGATGGCGTACTGACCCGCTTGACCATGTTCGGTGCTCTGTACATGACGGCTGTTTGCCTGCTTCCCCAGTTCCTTGTGGTTGCAGCCAACGTTCCGTTCTACCTTGGCGGGACCTCGTTGCTGATCGTTGTCGTGGTTGTTATGGACTTTATGGCCCAAGTACAATCCCACCTCGTTTCGCACCAGTACGAATCCCTGATGAAGAAAGCCAACCTGAAGGGCTACGGCGGCGGAATGCTCCGCTGACCCGGTTCCGTAAGGTTCTAGGAGTTACTGATGAAAGTTCGTGCATCGGTGAAAAAGCTGTGCCGTAACTGCAAGATCGTTCGCCGCGAAGGTGTTGTTCGCGTGATCTGCAGCGCGGAACCGCGTCACAAACAGCGCCAAGGCTGAGTGTGATTCACGCGTTATGAGCCCGGCAGCTAGTGCGCTGCCGGGTTGATTATTCGTTTCTACAGCGTTAATATCGCGCGCCCTATTTCTTGGCTTCCGGGGCGTAGGTAGCTGTCAACTGGAGTTTCACTGAATGGCCCGTATTGCAGGCGTCAACATTCCAGATAACAAGCACACTGTTATCTCGCTGACCTACATCTACGGTGTTGGTCGCACCACTGCACAGAGCATCTGTGCAACCACCGGCGTAAATCCGGCGGTAAAGATCAAGGATCTCTCCGACGAGCAGATCGAACAGCTGCGTGGCGAAGTCGCGAAGCTCACCACTGAAGGTGACCTGCGTCGCGAAATCAACATGAACATCAAGCGTCTGATGGACCTGGGTTGCTATCGCGGCCTGCGTCACCGTCGTGGCCTGCCTGTTCATGGCCAACGTACCAAGACCAACGCGCGTACCCGTAAGGGCCCGCGTAAGCCGATCCGCAAGTAATTGCGCCCGCGAATCGACAGGAACTAAGTCATGGCTAAGCCTGCTGCTCGTCCCCGTAAGAAAGTCAAAAAGACAGTGGTTGATGGGATCGCCCACATCCACGCGTCTTTCAACAACACCATCGTGACCATCACTGACCGTCAAGGTAACGCCCTGTCCTGGGCCACCTCCGGTGGTTCTGGTTTCCGCGGCTCCCGTAAAAGCACTCCGTTCGCTGCCCAGGTAGCTGCTGAGCGTGCTGGTCAAGCTGCCCTCGAATACGGCCTCAAGAACCTCGACGTCAACGTCAAGGGTCCGGGTCCGGGTCGCGAATCCGCCGTGCGTGCTCTGAACGCCTGCGGCTACAAGATTGCCAGCATCACCGACGTGACGCCGATCCCGCATAACGGGTGCCGTCCGCCGAAGAAGCGTCGCGTGTAATAGGAGACAGTGAGAAATGGCTCGTTACATTGGTCCCAAATGCAAACTGTCCCGTCGTGAAGGTACTGACCTCTTCCTGAAGAGTGGTGCCCGCGCGCTCGAATCCAAGTGCAACATCGAATCGGCTCCTGGCCAGCACGGCGCTCGCCGTGGTCGCCTGTCCGACTACGGTACTCAGCTGCGCGAGAAGCAGAAAGTACGTCGTATCTACGGTGTTCTGGAGCGTCAGTTCAGCGGTTACTACAAGGAAGCTGCCAGCCGTAAGGGCGCTACCGGTGAGAACCTGCTGCAACTTCTCGAGTGCCGTCTGGACAACGTCGTATACCGCATGGGCTTTGGTGCTACCCGCTCCGAATCCCGTCAGCTGGTATCGCACAAAGCCATCAGCGTGAATGGTCAGACCGTCAACGTACCGTCTTTCCAAGTCAAAGCCGGTGACGTGGTAGCAATTCGCGAGAAGTCGAAGAATCAGCTGCGTATCGTTCAAGCCCTTGAACTGTGCGCCCAACGCGGTCGCGTTGAGTGGGTTGAAGTCGACAGCGAGAAGAAGTCCGGCGTGTTCAAAAGCGTTCCGGCACGTGCTGATCTGTCCGCCGACATCAACGAAAACCTGATTGTCGAGCTCTACTCCAAGTAAGGGCTAGAAAATAGGTGCATCCATGCAGAGTTCGGTAAATGAGTTCCTGACCCCCCGCCACATTGATGTGCAGGTGGTCAGTCCGACCCGCGCCAAGATCACGCTCGAGCCTCTCGAGCGCGGTTTCGGCCATACCCTGGGCAACGCGCTGCGTCGCATCCTGTTGTCCTCCATGCCTGGCTGTGCAGTAGTCGAGGCCGAAATCGACGGCGTACTCCATGAGTACAGTGCCATCGAAGGTGTTCAGGAAGATGTCATCGAAATCCTGCTCAACCTGAAAGGTCTGGCTGTCAAGCTGCACGGTCGTGACGAAGTAACGCTGAACCTGGTCAAGAAGGGTTCGGGCGTGGTCACTGCTGCCGATATTCAGCTGGATCATGATGTCGAGATCGTCAATGGCGACCACGTGATCGCTAACCTGGCGGAAAACGGCGCACTGAACATGAAGCTCAAAGTGGCTCGTGGTCGCGGCTATGAGCCGGCTGACGCGCGTCAGAGCGATGAAGACGAGAGCCGCAGCATTGGTCGCTTGCAGCTCGACTCTTCGTTCAGCCCGGTCCGTCGTGTTGCTTACGTGGTGGAAAACGCCCGTGTCGAGCAGCGTACCAACCTGGACAAGCTGGTCATTGATCTGGAAACCAACGGTACCCTGGATCCTGAAGAGGCCATTCGTCGTGCCGCTACCATCCTGCAACAGCAGCTGGCAGCGTTCGTCGACCTCAAAGGTGATAGCGAGCCCGTAGTAGTCGAGCAGGAAGACGAGATCGATCCGATCCTGCTGCGCCCGGTTGATGATCTTGAGCTGACCGTACGTTCGGCCAACTGCCTCAAGGCGGAGAACATTTACTACATCGGTGATCTGATTCAGCGCACCGAAGTGGAACTGTTGAAGACTCCGAACCTGGGCAAGAAGTCCCTGACCGAGATCAAGGACGTCCTGGCCTCCCGTGGTCTGTCCCTCGGTATGCGCCTCGACAACTGGCCGCCGGCAAGTCTTAAGAAGGACGACAAGGCGACTGCCTGATCGTCGTAATCACCGAACGTGAGTTTGGTAAGGAATTGAACCATGCGTCATCGTAAAAGTGGCCGTCACCTCAGCCGCACCAGCGCACACCGCAAGGCCATGTTCCAGAACATGGCGGTTTCGCTGTTCGAGCACGAACTGATCAAAACCACCCTGCCGAAAGCCAAGGAACTGCGCCGCGTTGCCGAGCCGCTGATCACCCTGGCCAAGGAAGACAGCGTTGCCAACCGTCGTCTGGCCTTCGACCGCACTCGTTCGAAAGCCATCGTGGGCAAACTGTTCAACGATCTGGGCAAGCGCTACGCCAACCGTCAGGGCGGCTACCTGCGCATCCTGAAGTGCGGTTTCCGCGCTGGCGACAACGCTCCGATGGCCTACGTTGAGCTGATCGACCGTCCGGTCGGCGGCGCAGCAGTAGAAGCTGCCGAGTAAGTCGTACGCTACAAGAGAAAACCGGGCCTAGTGCCCGGTTTTTTCGTTTCAGTCCTATGGTTTTCTTCTTTACGCATCCCGCCCGGAAGTGCTTCGGAACCTCGTTGGAAATAATCGATTCGGGCCTACAAGTCGAAAGATAATATCTATCGATCGCTTTCCCTTAATGCATTGGCTCTGCATCGCCGGCTGCTTCATCCTGTTCCTCGTTGGCTAGTAACTATCCGTGAGGAAGCAAGATGATGGACAAGAAGACCTACCTGACCACCGCCTCTGGCGCCCCTGCCGCCGACAACCAGAATTCCCGTTCTGCCGGTCCGCGTGGCCCGCTGCTGCTCGACGATTTCCACCTGATCGAGAAGCTCGCCCATTTCAACCGCGAGAACATCCCCGAGCGTCGCGTTCACGCCAAGGGATCGGGTGCTTACGGCACCTTCACCGTCACTCGTGACATCACTCGCTACACCAGCGCCAAGCTGTTCGACGCCGTCGGCAAGCAGACGCCAACCTTCCTGCGTTTCTCCACCGTGGGTGGCGAACGCGGCTCGGCAGACACCGAACGCGACCCGCGCGGCTTCGCCCTGAAGTTCTATACCGAAGAGGGCAACTGGGACATCGTCGGAAACAACACCCCGGTGTTCTTCATCCGCGACCCGCTGAAATTCCCCGACTTTATCCACACCCAGAAGCGCCTGCCGCAAAGCAACCTGAAGAGCGCGCAGATGATGTGGGACTTCTGGTCGCATTCGCCCGAGGCGCTGCACCAGATCACCATCCTGTTCTCCGATCGCGGCATCCCGGATGGCTACCGTCACATGCACGGCTTCGGCAGCCACACCTACAGCCTGGTCAACGCCCAGGGAGAGCGCCACTGGGTCAAATGGCACTACAAGACCCAGCAGGGCATCAAGAACCTGGCGCCGGCCGAAGCGGCCCGCCTGGCCGGGACCGATCCGGATTACGCCCAGCGCGACCTGTTCAACGCCATCGAGCGCGGTGAGTTTCCCAAGTGGAGCGTGTGCATCCAGATCATGAGCGAGGCCCAGGCCGAAGCGCACCACGAGAACCCCTTCGACGTGACCAAGACCTGGTCGCAGAAGGAGTTCCCGCTGATCGAGGTGGGTGAGCTCGAGCTCAACCGCAATCCGCTGAACTACTTCGCCGAGGTCGAGCAGGCCACCTTCGGGCCGAGCAACATGATTCCGGGCGTCGGCCTGTCGCCGGACCGTATGCTGCAGGGCCGCGTATTCGCCTACGCCGATGCGCACCGCTACCGCGTGGGCACCAACCACCAGCAACTGCCGGTGAACGCGCCGCGCTCGCCAGTGAACAGCTACCAGCGCGATGGCTCCATGGCGTTCGGCAGCAACGGTGGTGCTGCGCCCAACTACGAGCCCAACAGCTACGCGAATGCCCCCAAGCAGGCACCGCAGTACGCCGAGCCGCCGCTGCCGCTGAATGGCGCCGCTGCCCGCCACGATCATCGTGAGGACAGCGACTACTACAGCCACGCCGGCGCGCTGTTCCGCCTGATGGGCGCCGAGCAGAAGGCGTTGCTGATCAGCAACATCGCCGGCGCCATGGCCGGTGTCACCGAGGATGTGGTGCAGCGCCAGCTGCAGTACTTCTTCAAGGCCGACCCGGCCTACGGCGAAGGCATCGCCAAGGCGCTGGGCGTCCAGCTCGGCTAACCCTTCACCGGGCATGAAAAAGCCCCTGTCACCTCGCGGTGGCAGGGGCTTTTTCATTGCGTGCCGGACTCAGGCGCGATCACGCTCCAGCAGCGGCTTGAGGAAGTGCCCGGTGTGGGACTGCTTCATCTTCGCCACGTCTTCCGGCGTACCGGTGGCGATGATCTGGCCACCTTTGGAGCCGCCCTCGGGACCCAGGTCCACCAGCCAGTCGGCGGTCTTGATCACATCCAGGTTGTGCTCGATGACCACCACGGTGTTGCCGTGGTCACGCAGGCGGTGCAGCACATCGAGCAACTGCTGGATATCCGCAAAGTGCAGGCCGGTGGTCGGCTCGTCGAGGATGTACAGCGTCTTGCCGGTGTCGCGCTTGGACAGCTCGCGGGACAGCTTCACCCGCTGTGCCTCGCCGCCGGACAGGGTGGTCGCCGACTGCCCCAAGCGGATGTAGGACAGGCCCACGTCCATCAGCGTCTGCAGCTTGCGCGCGATGGCCGGCACGGCATCGAAGAACTCCCGCGCTTCTTCGATTGTCATGTCCAGCACCTCGGTGATGCTCTTGCCCTTGTAGCGCACCTCCAGGGTCTCGCGGTTGTAGCGCTTGCCCTTGCACACGTCGCAGGGCACGTAGATGTCCGGCAGGAAGTGCATCTCCACCTTGATCACGCCGTCGCCCTGGCAGGCCTCGCAGCGGCCGCCCTTGACGTTGAAGGAGAAGCGCCCTGGCCCGTAGCCACGGGAGCGCGACTCCGCCACGCCGGCGAACAGCTCGCGGATCGGCGTGAACAGCCCGGTGTAGGTCGCCGGGTTGGAACGCGGCGTACGGCCGATGGGGCTCTGGTCGATGTCCACCACCTTGTCCAGGTGCTGCAGCCCATCGAAGCTGTCGTGCGGCGCCGCCTCCAGCGTCGTGGCACCGTTCAACGCGGTGGCGGTGATGGGGAACAGGGTGTTGTTGATCAGCGTCGACTTGCCCGAGCCCGACACGCCGGTGATGCAGGTCAGCAACCCGACCGGGATCTCCAGGTTGACGTTCTGCAGGTTGTTGCCACGCGCACCCTTGAGCAGCAGCGACTTCTTCTTGTCGCGCGGGGTGCGCTTGGCCGGCACGGCGATCTTCACCCGGCCGGAGAGGTACTTGCCGGTCAGCGAGTCGGGGTGCGACATCACCTCGTCCGGGGTGCCCTCGGCGACCACGCGGCCACCGTGCACGCCCGCGCCCGGGCCGATGTCCACCACGTAGTCGGCCAGGCGGATGGCATCCTCGTCGTGCTCGACCACGATCACCGTATTGCCGATGTTGCGCAGGTGGGTGAGGGTGGCCAGCAGGCGCTCGTTGTCCCGCTGGTGCAGGCCGATGGAGGGCTCGTCGAGGATGTACATCACGCCCACCAGGCCCGCACCGATCTGGCTGGCCAGGCGGATACGCTGCGCCTCGCCACCGGAAAGGGTGTCGGCGCTGCGGTCCAGGGTCAGGTAGTCGAGGCCGACGTTGACCAGGAACTGCAAGCGCTCGCGGATCTCCTTGAGAATCTTGTCGGCGATCTCGCCCTTGCGGCCGGGCAGGCTCAGCTCGCCGAAGTAGTCGGCGGCATCGCCCACCGGCAGGCCGGTGACCGCCGGCAGGGTTTTCTCGCCCACCCACACATGGCGCGCTTCGCGGCGCAGGCGGGTACCCCGGCAGTCCGGGCAGGGCTGGGTGCTGAGGAACTTGGCCAGTTCCTCGCGCACGGTGTTCGATTCGGTCTCGCGATAGCGACGCTCCAGGTTGGGGATGATCCCCTCGAACGGGTGCGAACGCTTGACGATATCGCCACGGTCATTGAGGTAGCGGAAGTCCACGTCCTCGCGGCCGCTGCCGAAGAGGATCGCCTTCTGGTCCTCGGCGGGCAGCTCGTCGAAGGGCTTCTCCAGGCTGAAGCCGTAGTGCGCGGCCAGGGAGCCGAGCATCTGGAAGTAATAGACGTTGCGCCGGTCCCAGCCGCGGATCGCGCCTTCGGCCAGGGTCAGCTCGCCGTTGACCAGGCGCTTGGCGTCGAAGAACTGCTTCACGCCCAGGCCGTCGCAGGTGGGGCAGGCGCCGGCGGGGTTGTTGAAGGAGAACAGCTTGGGTTCCAGCTCGCTGATGGAGTGGCCGCAATGGGGGCAGGCGAAACGCGCGGAGAAGATGATCTCATCGCCCGGCTCGTCGTCCATGGGCGCCACCAGGGCGATGCCGTCGGCCAGGTTGATCGCCGTCTCGAAGGATTCCGCCAGGCGCTGCTGCAGGTCGGCGCGGACCTTGAAGCGGTCCACCACCACATCGATGGAGTGCTTCTTCTGCTTGTCCAGCTTGGGCAGCTCGTCCATCTCGTAGATGCGGCCGTTGACCCGGGCCCGCACGAAGCCCTGGGCGCGCAGTTCGTCGAACACCGCCAGGTGCTCGCCCTTGCGCTCGCGGATCACCGGTGCCAGCAGCATCAGCTTGCGGCCCTCGGGCATCGCCAGCACCTGGTCGACCATCTGGCTCACGGTCTGCGCTTCCAGCGGCACGTCATGGTCCGGGCAGCGCGGCGTACCGGCGCGGGCATAGAGCAGGCGCAGGTAATCGTAGATCTCGGTGATGGTGCCCACGGTGGAGCGCGGGTTGTGCGACGTGGACTTCTGCTCGATGGAGATGGCCGGCGACAGCCCTTCGATGGTGTCGACATCCGGCTTTTCCATCATCGACAGGAACTGCCGGGCATAGGCCGACAGCGACTCCACGTAGCGGCGCTGGCCCTCGGCGTAGAGGGTGTCGAAGGCCAGCGAGGATTTGCCGGAACCGGACAGGCCGGTGATCACGATCAGCTTGTCGCGCGGCAGGGTGAGATCGACGTTCTTCAGGTTATGGGTACGGGCCCCACGGATCAGGATCTTGTCCACTGCTGCCTCGTTTGGCGTGCGGGAAACCCGCGATTATACGGGGCGTGCCTAGCCTGCGGCAAAGGCGCGCGACTGTGCTGTAGACCATCGGGACTGTTAGAATGCGCGACATTTTTTGGCGCCGGCACAGGCCGGGCACCCAGGGTCGGGTGCGTGCGCCGCCGAGGGGCACGACGCATTTCCCCGTATCCGTTTCCCATGAGGAATCTATGCACGACTCCCATTCCGAACGCATGAGCGGCCGCGAGACCCGAGCGGCCAGCGGCCTCGCCCTGGTGTTCGCCTTCCGCATGCTCGGCATGTTCATGGTGCTGCCGGTCCTGGCCACCTACGGGCAGGACCTGGCCGGCGCGACCCCCGCGCTGATCGGCCTGGCCATCGGCGCCTACGGCCTGACCCAGGCGGTGCTGCAGATCCCCTTCGGCATCGTTTCCGACCGTATCGGCCGCCTGCCCGTCATCTATATCGGCCTGCTGATCTTCGCCGCCGGCGCAGTGCTCGCCGCCAACGCCGACTCCATCTGGGGCGTGATCGCCGGCCGCGTGCTGCAGGGGGCCGGGGCGATCTCCGCCGCCGTGATGGCCCTGCTCTCCGACCTCACCCGCGAGCAGCACCGCACCAAGGCCATGGCCATGATCGGCATGAGTATCGGCGTCTCCTTCGCCGTCGCCATGGTGGTCGGCCCGCTGGTCACCCGTGCCTTCGGCCTCTCCGGCCTGTTCTGGGTGACCGCCGTGATGGCCCTGGTGGGCATCGCCATCATCGCCCTGGTGGTGCCGCGCGCCGACCACCCGCTGCAGCACCGCGAATCCGGCGTCGCCCGCCAGGCGCTGCTGCCCACCCTCAAGCACCCCGACCTGCTGCGCCTGGACTTCGGCATCCTCGCCCTGCACGCCGTGCTCATGGCCAGTTTCGTCGCGCTGCCGCTGGCGCTGGTGGAGAAGGCCGGCCTGCCCAAGGAGCAGCACTGGTGGGTCTACCTCACCGCGCTGCTGGTGGGCTTCTTCGGCATGGTGCCCTTCATCATCTACGCCGAGAAAAAGCGCCGGATGAAGCGCGTGCTGCTTGGGGCCGTCAGCGTGCTGCTGGCCTGCGAGCTGTACTTCTGGGCCTTCGGCGACACCCTGCAGGCGCTGGTGATCGGCACCATCGTCTTCTTCACCGCCTTCAACCTGCTGGAAGCCTCGTTGCCGTCGCTGATCAGCAAGGTCGCCCCGGCCGGCGGCAAGGGCACCGCGATGGGCGTCTACTCCACCAGCCAGTTCCTCGGCGCGGCCCTTGGCGGCATCCTGGGGGGCTGGTTGTTCCAGCATGGCGGGCTGTCGGTGGTATTCATCGGCTGCGTCGTTGTCTGTGCGATTTGGCTCGCCATTGCTGTTACTATGCGCGAGCCTCCGTATGTCACCAGCCTGCGCCTGCCCTTGTCGGCAGCGGCCCTCGGCGATGCCGGGCTGGTGGCGCGATTGCTGGCATTGCCCGGAGTGGCGGATGCCGTGGTGGTCGCCGAAGAAGGCGCCATCTACATCAAGTTGGATACCGAACAATTGGACCGCACGTCCCTGGAGCGCCTGATCAACGCGGCGCCCGAACGTGCTGAAGCCTAGGAGAACGTTATGGCCCGTGGGGTTAACAAAGTCATTCTGGTTGGCAACGTCGGTGGTGATCCCGAAGTTCGCTACATGCCCAACGGCAATGCCGTGACCAACGTCACCCTGGCCACCAGCGAAAGCTGGAAGGACAAGCAGACCGGCCAGCAGCAGGAACGTACCGAGTGGCACCGCGTGGTGTTCTTCGGCCGTCTCGCCGAAATCGCCGGCGAGTACCTGCGCAAGGGCTCGCAGGTCTACGTCGAAGGCACCCTGCGCACCCGCGAGTGGGAAAAGGACGGCGTCAAGCGCTACACCACCGAGATCGTGGTCGACATCAACGGCCAGATGCAGCTGCTTGGCGGCCGTCCCGGCAACGATGGCGATTCCGCCCCGCGCGCGCCGCGCCCGCAGCGTGAGCCGCAACAGTCCGCCCCGCGTGAGCAACAGCAGCGCCCGGCTCCGCAGCCCGCCGCCCAACCGGCGCCGGACTACGACAGCTTCGACGACGACATTCCGTTCTGATTCGAGCCGTTCGGCACAGACAAAGGCGCAGCCCCCCGGCTGCGCCTTTTTCGTTTCGGGAGGAGGAAAACGGCACCCGACGCCTGGGTTATCCACAGCCGGCTTTCGGCTTCCGGATCAGCCTGCAGCCCGCGTGGGGCGGGACTTTGTGAATGCAACATCACATTCGGGCCGGGCTCTGGACGCTGGCAAACCGCCTCTATAGGCTTGCCCACCATTCCATCGACCGCCCTCCCGGAACCCACCATGAAACTCAACGGACTGACCGCCGTTCTGCTTCTGGCCGGCCTGCCCCTGTGCAGCATCGCCAGCCCCTACCAGACCCTCGCCCGTGACGCGGAAAGCAGTGCCCGCTGGGGCCTGCTCGGCAGTGCCGCCGAGCAGTACCGCGCCATCCTCGCCGACCCGAGCCTGAGCGCCAGCCACCCCCGCGCGCGCCTGGCCCTGGCCAAGGTCTATGCCGACGCCCTCGACTACCCGGCCGCCAAGGCCGAGCTGGCGCGGCTCAAGCAGGACGCCCCCGACTCCGCGGAGGCCAAGGAAGGCGCCAAGCTGGCCAAGCGCATCGCCAGGAAACTCAAGACCCACACCTTCGGCGGCCGCGTCGCCGTGGCTCGGGTGCATGACACCGACACTGCCAACGCCAGCGCGGGCATGACCCAGGACCCCTCGTTCGATGACGAGGACGACGAAGACATGGACGACATGGCCTTCGAGGACGACGACAGCCTCGACGACCTGCTCGACGACATCGACCTGGACGAGGACGACCTGGCCGACGACGGCGAGGAGGACGACGACACCGCGCCCACCCCGGTCGCCAAGCCCAAGTCCACCGTCCACGACAACCGCTGGCAGGCCGCCGGCAGCCTGCGCTACGGCTACGGCTTCGACGACCGTGGCAGCCGCTGGAACCTCGGCGCCAACATCGCCCAGGCCCGCCAGGACGACCGCGGCGAACTCAACCGGCAGACCTGGACAGTCTCCACCGGCCCCACCTTCGTCATCCCGGCCTGGCGCCTGAAGCTCAACGCCGCCGTCACCTACCTGCAGCTCTACAAGGACCACCAGTACGACCTCTCCAGCACCATCTGGTCACTGGGCGCCAGCCACAAGCTGAACCGCGTGCTGGAGCTGTACACCCGTTACAACTACGAGAACCGTGGCCTGGAAAACGACAGCCCGCTGGACATCGACGTCGACACCTTCAAGGTCGGCACCCGCTTCAAGCCCACCGGCAAGGACAGCTTCGACCTCAGCTACTCGCCCAAGGTGGAAGACAACGACACGCGCAACAAGGACAAGGAGCAGCAAGGCTGGAAGGTCAGCTACGCCCGCAAGCTGCCCTGGGACAGCTTCGCCAGCGTCGCCTACAGCCGCCGCCACACCGACTTCGAGCACGACCCCTCCGGCAAGGAAGAGGACGAGACCAAGCACGTCGTCACCCTCGGTCACAAGCTCACCAAGGACCTGGTGATGACCCTCAGCTACGAGCACAAGGACAAGGACTCCAACCTGCCCGGTCGTGACAAGAACAACGAAAGCACGGCCCTCGGCCTGAGCTATAAGTTCTGACCGAAAGCGGCTCGCCGCCCCTCGCGGGCGCGGGCCGCACTGGCGCGCCGGGCCTGCCGCTTGCGCCACCAGATGACCACGCCGGTGACGCTCAGCCCGGCGATGGCCAGCCCCAGCAGCGCGATCACGATGCGCCCCGGCAACCCCGCGATGCGCCCGCCGTGGATCGGTGCCTGCAGCCGGTAGAAGCGTTCACCCGGCGTGCCGCGCCCGGCGATCTCCTCGCCGATCAAGCTGCCGTCGGTGCCGTGGAAGAACAGCCAGGACTTATCCATCGGGTTGGCCTCGTGGCCCCCGAAACCGGCGCCGAAGAAGTTGTACTCGAAGCTGTAGTACAGCTCGCCGATCTCCCCCTCGATGCCCAGCCGCGCTCCTTCCGCCTGCGCCAGCCGGTAGATGCGCTGGTAATCCATCTGTGTCTCGCCCAGCTGTTCGCGGGGCATCTGGCTGCGCTGCTGGTAGGTGCTCGGTGGCGCCTCGGAGAACAGTGACACCACCGGCTTGAACACCTGCTCCGGCAGGTTCATCGCCACGCTGCTCACCGCCACCGGCAGGAGCAGCAGCCACAACCAGAGCCCACCGGCCCGGTGCAGGTCGAGGTTGCGCCGGTAGCGGCCGGCACCGCGTTTGAGCGTCCAGGCCGTCCACCATTTCTTCAGGAAGGGCCGGCCACGGGGCAGGGTCAGCCAGGCGCCAGCGAAGCAGTCGATGACCCAGAGGATCGCCACCAACCCCATCAGGATCAGCCCCCAGTTGCCCGGCAGCGCCAGGTTGTAGTGGAACTCCAGCAGGAAGGGGATGACGTTCTGCGCCTGCAGGCAGCAGGCGCCCCACTGGCGCATGCCCAGCTCGGCGCCGCTCACCGGGTCCAGGTAGATCACCCGGTGGTGCAGGTCGTAGGGCACACCGGTGGCCGGGTCGGTGCGCGGCACCGCGGCCATCAGCGCCGCATGGCCGGCCTCGTCCGGGTACTCCATGTACCAGACCTGCAGGCGCGGTTCGGCGCCCTCGATGCGCTGCACCAGTTCGCCGGGGGACAGCAGCGGCCCCTGCGCGGGGGCGTGGTAGAAGGCCGGGTTCAGCCATTCGTCGATCTCGTGCTGGAAGGCCAGCAGGCTGCCGGTGAGCCCGGCGAGGGCGAGGAACAGCGCGGTGGCCAGGCCGAGGTAGCGGTGTAGCAGGACGAGAAGAGGGCGCATGGATGCTCTCCTGTGGATAAGTCGATCACGCAAACGCACGAGCCCACCCCGGTGCCGGGGCGGGCTCGTTCAAGCACCGGTCAGAACTGGTAGCTGAGGGTGGCGGTGACGTTGCGCTGCTCGCCGAAGTAGCAGAAGTCCAGGCTGTAGCAGGAGGCGATGTAGTCCTCGTCCAGCAGGTTGTTGGCGTTCAGGCTGAGGTCCATGCCCTTCAACCCCACCTTGCCCAGGTCATAGCCCACCAGCGCATCGATCAGGGTGTAGGAGGGCACGTGCAGGGTGTTGGCCTTGTCCGCCCAGCTCTGGCCGACGTAGCGCGCGCCGAGGCCGGTGCGCAGGCCGTCCAGGGCGCCGGCGTCGAAGCTGTACTCGCCCCAGATGGAGGCCATGTGGCGCGGCGCCTGGTTCGGCGTATTGCCCTGGGTGCCGTCCAGCGACTTGGAGTAGGTGATGTCGGTGAAGGTGTAGCTGGCCAGCACTTTGAGGTTTTTGGCCACCTGGGTGTTGGCTTCCAGTTCCAGGCCCTGGGAGCGCACCTCGCCCACGGGGGTGTACCAATCCTGCTGCGGCAGCTTGGAGGCGACGTTCTGCTGGACGATGTGGAACAGCGAGGCGGTGTACAGGCTGTCGCTGCCCACCGGTTGGAACTTCACCCCGGCTTCCCACTGCGTGCCCTCGGTGGGTTCCAGCGGCTTGCCGGCCTGGTCCGAATAGGCGTTGGGGTTGAAGGATTCGGAATAGCTGATGTACGGCGCCACGCCGTTGTCGAACAGGTACAACGCGCCGAGGCGGCCGGTGAACTTGCTGCGGCGCTCGTCCGACTTGCTGCCGGCGGTCACGTTCTTGTCCGAGACCTCCACCCAGTCCTCGCGCAGGCCGATGGAGAAGCGCCACTGGTTCAGGTCGATCAGGTCCTGCAGGTAGAGGCCGGTCTGCTCCAGGCGGCGGTCGTGTTCCACCTGGCCGTAGCCCACCAGCGCATCGTTGCCATACACCGGGTTGAAGGCGTCGATCGGGGCGAGGGCGGCGGAGCCCCATTCCACGTTGGTCTTGCGGTTCTGGTAGTCCAGGCCCATCAGCAGGGTGTGACGCAGGGCGCCGGTGTCGAATTCGGCCTGGACCATGTTGTCGACGATGTAGGCCTTCAGGTCCTCGGTGGCATCGGTGTAGTAGCGGTTCAGCTCGGTGGGGGAGGCCCAGCCGTAGGCGTACGCCTGCTGCATGCTCACGTCGGAGCTGAGGTAGCGGAAGCTCTGGCGCGCGGTCCATACGTCGTCGAAGCGATGCTCCAGCTGATAGCCGAACATGCGCTGGGTGCGGTCGAAGGCTTCCAGGCTCGGCTCGCCGTCGAAGAAGTCACGGCCGATGCGCTGGCCGCTGCGCTGGTACAGGGTGCCCTCGGCCGGTACGCCGCCGTGGTAGCCGCCGTTCGGGTCGTGCTGCAGGTAGCTCTGCAGGGTCAGGCTGGTGTCTTCGCTGAAGTCGATGGAGAGGGTCGGCGCGATGGCGTAGCGCTCTTCCTTGATGTGGTCGAACTGGGTGTCCGACCCCTCGCCCAGGCCCACCACGCGATAGGCGATGCGCTTGTCCTCATCCAGCGGGCCGCTGAAGTCGAAGCCCGCGCCCTTCTGGCCCATGTTGCCCACGGTGGCTTGCACCTGGTGGTAGTCCTCGTAGAGCGGCTTCTTGCTGGTCAGTGCCACCAGGCCACCCGGCAGGCTGCGGCCATAGAGCACCGAGGAGGGGCCCTTGAGCACGTCGATGCGCTCGAGGAAGTACGGGTCCACCTGCAGCGAGCTGTAGGTGCCGCTGTCGCCCATGGTCTTCAGGCCGTCGAGGTAGACGTTGTCCACGCTGTTGTCGGCGAAGCCGCGCATGACGATGTAGTCGTAGCGGTTCGAGGCGCCCACCTGGCCGGTGAAGATGCCGGGTGTGTAGCGGATCGCCTGCTGCACGGTCTTCGAGCCCTGGTCCTCGATCTGCTCGTGGGTCACCACCGAGACGGTCTGCGAGGTTTCCAGCAGCGCCTTGCTGGTCTTGGTGGCGATCTGGCTGTGGGTGGCCAGGTAGCCCGCCTCGCTGCCCAGCGCGTTGCCCAGGGCGAACACCTGGGTGGAGGGCACCTCCAGCGCGCCCTGGGTCTTCACCTCGCGCAGCACATAGCTGCCATCGCCCAGGCTCTCGGCCTGCAGCGGCGTGTCGCCCAGCAGGCGGCCCAGCGCGCCGTCCACCGACCAGGTGCCGCTCAGGCCGGGGGACTGCAGGCCACGGGTCTGCTCCGGGGTGGCGGAGAGGTTGATCCCGGCCTCACGGGCGAAGCGGTTGAGCACCTCGTCCAACGGCCCGGCGGGGATGGCGTAGCTGCGGCTGGCGCTGGCCGCGGCTTCCTCGGCGAAGGCCGGTGCGCCCAGCAGCGGGGCGACCAGCGCGGCGGAAAGCAGGGCGCCGCGTACGGCAAGGGCGAGGCGGGAGGCGCGAGGTGCGGTCATGAAGGCTTCCGTGAAAGGCAAAGGTTAATGGGATTCATTCCCTTTGCCGGACGTTGCGGAAAAACCCGCCAAAAAAGATTTCAGGCCCTGGCCTGTACCGTCACCCACCAGCGGGTGCGGTAGTGCACCTCCACCGGCAGCGTGCGGCTCAGCAGCTCCAGCAGCTTGTCGGTGTCGTCCAGGCGGTACACGCCTGAGAGGCGCAGGTCGGCGATGGCCTCGCTGCAGGCCAGGCGGCCGTTGCGGTAGCGCGAGACTTCGGCGAGGAAGTCGGCCAGGCGCATGCCACGGGTGACGATCAGCCCATCGGCCCAGGCGGCTGCGTCCATGTCCGCTGCTTCCAGCGGGCGCGCGGCGTATTCGTTGATATCGAAGCGTTGCCCGGCGCGAGCGACCAGGGCGCCGGTGCCGGCCAATGGGGCGATGCTCACGGCCCCTTCGGCGACGCTCAGGCGGGTGGCGGCCTGCTCCTGGAGCACCACGAAGCGGCCGCCCAGGCTCTCCAGCAGGCCGTGGCGGGTGCGCACGCGCAGGGGGCGGGGGATGCCCGTCGTGGCGTCAGAGCCGCTGTCGACGAGGATCTCGCCACGGTCCAGCAGCAGCAGGCGCTGGTGCTCATCGAAGCGCACATCCACTGCGCTGTCGGTGTTCAGGTGCAGTTGCGTGCCATCGGCCAGCGCCACGTGGCGGCGCTCACCGACGGCGGTGCCGTAATCGGCGGTCAGGCGCGGCCAGGGCGTCAGGTCGCGGGCCAGCCACAGCGCAGAGCCGCTGACCATGGCCGCCGACAGCAGCTTCAGGGCCTGGCGGCGACGCAGGCGCTGGGCCGAGGTTTCCAGGGTCTCCATCACCGTGCCGGCGCCGGGCACGGCTTTCAGCGAGCTGGACAGTTCGTCGTCCAGCACCTGCACGCGCTGCCAGGCCTGTTCGTGGTCCTGGTGGGCGGCGCGCCAGTGTTCGCAGGCGCGCTGCAGCTCCGCATCACCGCTGGCGGAGCGCAAGCGCACCAGCCAGTGGATGGCCTGGCGCACCACCTGCGCATCGGTCTGGGGCGAGGCGCTCATTCGGCGAAGCGCAGCTGGTAGCAATGGAACAGGGCGTCGGCGACATGGCGCTCCACCGAACGCAGGGAGATGCCCATGCGCTCGGCCACCTGCACATGGGTCAACCCCTCGCACTGGGCCAGCAGGAAGGCGGTGCGCACCTTCGGCTTCAGGCCATCGAGCAGGCGCGCGATGCGCTCCAGCAACTCGAGGATCTGCTCGCGCTCCTCCAGGCTAGGCGTCTGCGCCTCCGGCAGGTGGGCGAGGGATTCCAGGTAGGCCCGCTCCAGTTCCTCGCGGCGCCAGTGGTCGATCACCAGCCCCCGCGCGACGGTGCGAAGGAAGGCGCGTGGCGTGGCGATCTCCAGCTGCTCACGGCGGGCGAGCAGGCGCAGGAAGGTGTCCTGGGCCAGGTCGGCGGCATCGGCGGCGTTGCCGAGGCGGCCGCGCAGCCAGTTCTTCAGCCAGCCGTGATGGTCGCTGTAGAGGCGTTGCACACTGAGGTGGGGAGACGACATGGGGTCACCGAAGAATCGGTAGCAAATGAAAATTAATCGCATTTTCTTGATGCGCGAAGGGATTTGCAACGTTGGCGTGCAGGAAAAGGGCGGCCGGTCATGCCGAACCGTCCGCCCTTGCTTCGCGTCCTGCCAGGTGCTGGTGCCGCCTCAGCGATACCAGCGCGGGGTGTACACCCAGTCCTGGCCGTTGGGGCGGGGAATGCGCCGGGTCAGTGACGAACCGATGATCACCAGGGTGCGCATGTCCACCTGTTCCGGGCGCAGCTCGCCGAGGCTGGTAAGCGTCAACGCCTCGGCCGGGCGGCCGATGTCGCGGCCCAGGACCACCACTGTTTCCGGGCGGCGGTGGCGGGCGACGATTTCCAGTGCGCGGGCCAGCTGCCAGGGGCGAGCCTTGGAAATGGGGTTGTAGAAGGCCATGGCCAGGTCGGCGGCGCCGGCGTGGTCGAGGCGCTGCTCGATCACTTCCCAGGGCTTGAGGTTGTCCGAGAGCGAGATCAGGCAGAAGTCGTGGCCCAGGGGCGCACCGGCCTTGGCGGCAGTGGCCAGGGCGGCGGAGACGCCGGGGAACACCTGCAGCTCCACCCGTTGCCAGTGCGGGTCGCGGTTGTCGTCCAGGGCTTCGAGCACGGCGGCGGCCATGGCGAACACGCCCGGATCACCCGAGGACACCACCACCACCCGGCGCCCGCTGGCGGCCAGCTCGAAGGCGTGGCGGGCGCGTTGCAGCTCCTCGCGGTTGTCGGTGCAGTGCACCACCTGCTCGGGACGGAAGGGCCCGGCCATGCGGATGTAGGTCTCGTAGCCCAGCAGGTCCTCGGCCTCGTCCAGGGCGCGGCGCGTGGCCGGGACCATGAACTCGGCGGCGCCCGGGCCCAGGCCTACCACCGTCAGGCGGCCACGGCGCTGGCCGATGCGCTCCACATCCAGCGGCCGCTCCGCGCGGTACAGGCGGACGCCGGAGAGGTGCTGGTGCAGGGGCGGCAGTGCCTGTTCGTTGACCACGAAGCGCAATGGCACGCCGAGTTCGTCGGCGCAGGCGGCCAGCGTGGTGTCGGTCATGCGCTCGGGGTCGGCCAGCAGGCAGGCGAGGGCGTCCTTGGCCAGCTTGGCATCGGTGAGGGTTCGGAGCACGACGCTGGCGTCCGCAGCCTCGTCGATGCGTACCGCCACCACGCGGGGGTGGATCAGCAGCTCGTCACCGGCATCGGGACGTTGCTCGGCGGTGATGTGGATAACCCGCTGCGCCTGTTCCGCCAGGGGCAGGTTGGCGCTCTCCAGCCAGGGCGCCTCGCCCTCGACGCGGACGGGCTCGCCGCCCAGCAGGTCGGAGACGAAGCGCTTGCCCTGCTCGATATCGGCCAGGGCATAGCCGGCTGGCGGTTCCAGCAGGCAGGTGCCGAAGCGCAGTTCGCCGCTGGTGGTGATGGCCGGGGCCACCTCCAGCTGCGCGGCGATCTCGCGGGCCATGCGGTTGACCCCGCCGAGCCCGCCCAGCAGCGGCACCACCGCGCTGCCGTCCTCGGCCACGGCCAGCACCGGCGGCTCGGCGCCCTTGCTGGCCAGTTGCGAGGCGAGGCTGCGGATAAGGATGCCGGCGGCGCACAGGGCGATGATCGGCCTGTCGTCGCGGTAGAGCCCGCGCAGGGTCTCGCCGAACTCGGTGTAGGTTTCGTCGGCGTCTTCCACGCGCCCGGCCAGGCCGAGCACGCGGGCCTGTGGATAAAGCGCCTGGATGCGTCGGGCTACGGGCAGGCCGCCCTGGCCGAGCAGCAGGATGGCCGGGGCCTTGCGCGCGTCCATCACCCTCTCCACTTCTGGCCGGGGACCAGGATCATGGAGAAGTAGGGCGAGGCCATCGGGTCCACCTCGTGCAGCGGCAGGATGCGTTGGTTGCCCATGGTGGCGCGCTCCACGTAATGGGCACGGCCATCCAGGCCCAGCTCGCCGAGCACCCGGCGCACCTTGTCGAAGTTGCGCCCGAGCTTCATCACCACCGCCGCCTCGGCGTCCGCCAGGCGCGCCTTCAGCTCCGCTTCCGGCAGCACGCCGGAGAGCACCGAAAGGCTCTGGTTGCGGTACACCAGCGGCACGCCGAGCACCGCGGCGCTGCCCAGCATGGAGCACACGCCCGGAACCACTTCGGCCTCGTAGCGCTCGGCCAGGCGGTCGTGCAGGTACATGTAGGAGCCGTAGAAGAACGGGTCGCCCTCGCAGATCACCGCCACGTCGCGGCCGGCGTCCAGGTGCTGGGCCACCTGCTGGGCGGCGGTGTCGTAGAAGTCGCTGATCACATCCTCGTAGGAAAGCGGCGGCTCCAGCTTCTCGGTGGTCACCGGGTAAACCAGGGGCATGCGCAGCTGCGACTCCACCAGGTGCTGCTCGATGATGCCGAAGGCATTGCCGCCCTGGCCCAGGTTGGCCTTCGCCTTGGCCACGAAGTAGCCGACTACTGGGGCCGACTGCAGCAGGCGCAGGGCCTTGAGGGTGATGAGTTCGGGGTCGCCGGGGCCCACGCCCAGGCCGATCAGCCGGCCTTTGCCGGAATGTTCCTGCGCACCCATCACTCTACCTCCGTGGCCAGGGCGTTGATCGCCGCCGCCGCCATCGCGCTGCCGCCACGACGACCACGCACGATCACGTAGGGCACGCCACGGCTGTCGGCGGCGAGCATGTCCTTGGATTCAGCCGCGCCGACGAAGCCCACCGGGAAGCCGAGGATCAGTGCCGGCTTCGGCGCGCCGGCATCGAGCATCTCCAGCAGGTAGAAGAGCGCGGTGGGTGCGTTGCCGATCACCACCACGCTGCCTTCCAGGTGTTCGCGCCAATGCTCCAGTGCCACCGCCGAACGGGTATTGCCCAGCTCGCGGGCCAGCTCCGGCACGCCGGCATCGTTGAGGGTGCAGATGACCTTGTTGTCCGCCGGCAGGCGCGCGCGGGTCACGCCCTCGGCCACCATGCGTGCATCACAGAGAATCGGCGCGCCAGCGGCGATGGCGGCACGGCCGGCGGCACCGGCACCGGGGGAGAAGCGCAGGTCCTGCACCACGTCGACCATGCCGCAGGCGTGGATCACGCGCACGGCGAGCTTCTCCAGGTCCGGCGGGATGGCGGTGAGGTCCGCCTCGGCGCGGATGATGGAGAAGGAGTGGCGATAGATCTCCTGACCATCGCGGATGTAATCGATCATTCGGTGGAGCTCCAGCTGTCAGGCGTGGCGGCCAGCCAGGCGGCCGCCGCGTGTATGTCCAGGTCGCGCGCCAGCGGGCGGCCGAAGCCACCGGCGCCGTCGTCGCGTCGATAGAGGTCGTAGTGGCCGTCGCCCGTGGCCAGCAGGGTCAGCGGCGCCACGTTGGCGGCGGCGCAGGAGCGCGGGCAGCCGCACAGGTGCACCTGGGCACCGTCGGGCAGCACGGCGGCCAGGGTCAGGGCGTCGGCTTTGGTGTCGGCCAGGCCCTTGGCGCAACCGGCGGAACCGGTGCAGGCCTGGATGCGCGCCAGGGGCGCGTCGATATCGGTGTACAGGCCCAGGGCCGCGAGCTCGGCCAGCAACGGAGCAGTTTCCTGCCCCGGCACGTTGGGCAGCAGCACGGATTGCCAGGGGGTCATGTGCAGGCTGCCGTCGCCGTGGCGCTGGGCCAGTTCGGCGAGGGTCAGCAATTGGCTGGCCTGCAGGCGCCCCAGGGGCGGGATGGCGCCCACCAGGTACAGGCCGGCCTGCAGTTGCGGCAGCACGCCGACGGGGCGCAGGTCGCTGGCAGCGCGGCGCCAGTTGCCCGCGTCGTGCAGCGGGAAGGGCAGGCGCTGGCGCAGTTCGGCCAGCAAGCGCTCGGCGCCGAGGCTGCCGAGCAGGTCGCGCATGCGGGCCTGCTGCGGCGTGGCCAATTCGAGGAACAGGTCCAGCAGCGCCTCCACCAGGGCCGGCACCCGGGCGCCGGGTACCGCCGCCAGGGCGGGGGCGTCGCCGGTTTCGCGGGGCGGGCAGCCGGCCAGGCCGAAGGCGAACAGGCCGTCCTTGCCGGGCTCCATGGCGGCCAGCCAGATGTCGTTGGGGTGGTCGAGCATCGCCAGGGCTTCGCCGCCGTCCAGCAGCAGGGCGAACTTCGGCGAAAGCACGTGGAAGCGCGAGTTGTCTTCCAGCAGGGCCAGCAGGCGCGTGGCCAGGGGGCGGATGTCCTGCAGCGCCTGCGGGTCGAGCCCGGCGGCGGGGCTGACCATCAGGTTGCGCACATCGTCCGCGCCCGGTGTGGCGGCGCCCAGGCCGATGGCCAGCAGCTCGGTGATCAGCGCCTGTTCGTTGCCCGGGGTCACGCCACGGATCTGCAGGTTGGCGCGGTTGGTGGCTTCCAGCACGCCGCCGGAATGGCCATGGGCGGCGATCGACAGGGCTTCGGCCGTGCCGGCCTGCAGGCGACCGCAGGGCAGCTTGATGCGGCAGATGCCGCCATCCTTCGCCGGGACGATACGCAGCAACCCCGGGCAGGCCGAGGGGCGGACGGATGGAGCGCTGGAGGGAGCCTGTTTCACCGTGGTCACCGGGTCAGTTGCCGCGGCGACCGTGTTCCCCGCACGGGGAACCCTGGCACCGAGACACCCCGCTCGATGCGTGCACACGCGACTGGTGTCACCGGCAGGTCTCCTGGCTGGCAGGTCAGTGTCCGTCGCGGCCTTCCCGGTTTCCCAGTGGCACGGATCGCGAGAACTCGCTGCATACAGTTGCGGGGGCAGCCACGGCGTGGACCGTGTTCCCTCTTAGGCCGGGCGCAGTGGGCGCTCCGGCAACCGGTGAAGGGCGCTATTATGCCCGCTTTGCGCGGCTGTGGGATGCGGCTGGTTGTCGGATGCCCAACGGACGCGGCACGGTCGGATACGAGGAAAAACGCATGCAGCCCTGGCTGACGCTGGTGGGGATAGGCGAGGACGGCTACGCCGGCCTGGGCAAGGCCGCGCGCCATGCGCTGCTGGCCGCCGAGGAGGTGGTGGGCGCCCCGCGCCAGCTGGAATTGCTGCCCCATTGCATTCGCGCCCAGCGCACGGCCTGGCCCAGCCCCTTCTCCCTGGAGCCGCTGCTGCAACGCCGTGGCGCGCCGGTCTGCGTGCTGGCCAGCGGTGACCCGATGCTGTTCGGCGTCGGCGCCAGCCTGGCGCGGCAGTTGCCTGCCGACGAGCTGCGTGTGCTACCCGCGCCCTCGTCCACCTCCCTGGCTGCCGCGCGCCTGGGCTGGCCGTTGCAGGACACCACCCTGGTCTCCCTGGTGGCGCGGCCCCTCGCTGCACTCAACCTGCACCTGCATGACGGCGCACGCCTGCTGGTGCTGAGTAACGACGGTGCAAGCCCCGCGGCCATCGCTGGCCTGCTGAACGAACGCGGCTTTGGCCCCAGCGCCATGACCGTGCTGGAGCACCTGGGCGGTCCGGCCGAGCGGCGCATCGACGGCATCGCCAGCGAGTGGCCGGCCATGGAGGTCGCCGCCCTCAACCTGGTGGCCATCGACTGCCGCGCCGGCGAACAGGCCCGGCGTCTGCCGCTCACCTGCGGCCTGCCCGATGACGCCTATCGCCACGACGGCCAACTGACCAAGCGCGACGTTCGCGCCATCACCCTCGCGCGCCTGGCGCCGCAACCCGGGCAACTGCTCTGGGACGTGGGCGCCGGCAGCGGCTCCATCGGCATCGAATGGATGCGCGCCCATCCCACCTGCCGCGCCATCGCCGTCGAAGCCGACGAGGGCCGCCAGGCGCACATCCGCCACAACCGCGACGCCCTCGGCGTGCCCGGCCTGCATCTGGTGGCCGGCCAGGCCCCCACCGCCCTCGACGGCCTGCCCGCGCCCGATGCGGTGTTCATCGGCGGCGGCGTCACCGAACCCGGCGTGCTGGAGCGGTGCTGGAGCCAGCTCAAGCCTGGCGGCCGCCTGGTGGCCAATGCCGTGACCCTGCAGAGCGAGGCGGTGCTGGTGGCCTTCCGCGAAGCCCATGGCGGCGAGCTGACCCGCATCGCCATCGCCCAGGCCCAGCCCCTGGGCGGGTTCGACACCTGGCGCTCGGCACTGCCCATCACCCTGCTCGAGGTGCTCAAGGATGCCTAGGTTGGCGCCGAGCGCCGCCGAGTCCTGCCCTGCACGACCCCGCCATGCGTGACGAAACCCCCGAACAGCCGGCGCCCCTGCGCAGCGGCTACACCACCGGCAGTTGTGCCACCGCCACCAGCCTGGCGGCGGCGCGCCTGTTGCTGGGCGGCGCGGCGAGCGATGCGGTGGAGATCGTCCTGCCCAAGGGCCAGCAGGTGCTTATGCGCCTGGAGTTCTGCCGCCTGATCGAGGGTGGCGCCGAGGCGGGCACCCTGAAGGATGCCGGCGATGACCCGGACGTGACCCACGGCGCGCTGATCTACGCCCAGGTGCGCCTGGCCGCCGAGCCGGGGGTGCGCTTCCATGCCGGGCCCGGCGTCGGCACCGTCACCAAACCGGGCCTGACCCAGGCGGTGGGCGAGCCGGCGATCAACCCGGTGCCACGGCGGATGATGACCGAGCACCTCACGAGCCTGGCCCAGGAGCGCGGTCACGCCGGCGGCTTCGAGGTCACCGTCTGCGTGCAGGGCGGCGCCGAGCTGGCGCTGAAAACCATGAACCCGCGCCTGGGCATCCTCGGTGGCCTGTCGATCCTTGGCACCACCGGCATCGTCCGGCCCTTCTCCTGCTCGGCCTATATCGCCTCCATCCACCAGGGCATCGACGTCGCCCGCGCCAACGGCTTCACCCACCTGGCCGCCTGCACCGGCAACGCCAGCGAGGACGCCATGCGCCACCGCTATGGTTTCGACGACACCGCGCTGATCGAGATGGGCGACTTCGCCGGCGCCGTGCTCAAGCACCTGCGCAAGGCACCGGTGGAAAAGCTCAGCCTCTGCGGTGGCTTCGGCAAGATCAGCAAGCTCGCCGCCGGCCATATGGACCTGCACAGCCGCAGCTCCAGCATCGACCTGCCACTGCTCGCCGAATGGGCCGCCGGCCTGGGCGCCGATGCCGAGCTGCAGGACGCCATGCGCGGCGCCAACACCAGCCAGCAGGCACTGGCGCTGGCCCACGCCGCCGGGGTGCCCCTGGGCGATACGGTCTGCGCCCACGCCCTGGCCTTCGCCCGTCGTACCGTACCCGCCGGCGTCAGCCTGGAAGTCTTCGCCATCGACCGCCAGGGCAACCTGGTGGGCCAGGCCCTGGAGCACCCATGACACGCATCCTGCTGCTGGGCGGGGTCACCGAGGCCCTGGCCCTGGCCCGGCGCCTGGGCCCCGAACACACCTACAGCCTCGCCGGCCTCGGCAAGGTGCCGGCCGACCTGAGCTGCCAGGTGCGCGTCGGCGGCTACGGCGGTGCCGAGGGGCTGGCGCGCTACATCGAGGACAACGGCATCGGCCTGCTGCTCGACGCCACCCATCCCTATGCCGCACAGATCAGCCACAACGCCGCCCGCGCTGCCGAGCTTGCTGGCGTGCCCTGCTGGGCATTGCGTCGCCCCGGCTGGCGCGCCGGCGAGGGTGACGATTGGCGCGAGGTTGCTGATTGGGCCGAGCTGCTCGACGCCCTGGCCGCTTTCCAACGCCCCTTCTTCACCCTTGGCCGCGAACCCCTGGAGCACCTGGGTGAAATCCCCGCCCACCAACACTGGACGGTGCGCTGCCTGCAAAGCCAGGCGCCCGGTGAGCGCTTCGAGGTGATCGGTGCCCGTGGCCCCTTCGCCCTGGATGAGGAGCGCGCGTTGTTCGATCGGCTGCGCAGCGACGTGCTGATCAGCAAGAACAGCGGCAGCCAGTCCACCGAACCCAAGCTGCAGGTGGCCCGCGAGCGTGGCCTGCCGGTGCTGATCCTCAAGCGCCCCGAGCTGCCCCCCGTCACCCGTGAATTCGACTCGCTCGATGGCCTCTGGCAGGCCCTCGTCCCCTACCTGGAAACACCATGACCGCTACTTCCTACGCTCGCGTGTTGTTCGCCGGGCCCGATCTCGATACCGGCTCCTTCGCCGAGCTGTTCCGCCGCCAACTGAGCGCCCTGCGTGGTGAGGCGGCACTCGCCGACATCGTCGACACCGGCGCCGGCCTCGATGCACTGTTGAGCGCCGTGCAGGCCAGCCCGCGCCCGCTGCTGGTGATCGACCTCGACCCGGAATCAACCGCTCAACACCTCGACTGGCTGCGCAGCGAAATGGGTCGCCTCGACGCCCCCGAGCAACTCTTCGTCGCCAGCCTGCTGGGCCAATACGACAGCGACCCGGCCGGCGCCGCCGTCGCTCTGGTCGAGCGCAGCGAGGTGCACCTGGCCTGCGTCGGCGTGCCGGAGCTGCCGGGCAGCCACGCCTGGTCCTGCATCCCGCCCCACGCCCGCCGCCTGCTGCTGTGCAACGGCCCGCGCTGCACCCGCCGTGGTGCGCTGCCGCTGTGGAAGAAACTGCGCGAGACCCTCAAGGCCGCCGGCAAGCTGGAGTGCGAAGGCGGCGTGCACATCACCCGCACCCAATGCCAGTTCCCCTGCGACCTCGGCCCCACTGCCAGCCTCTACCCGGAAGGCGAGTGGTACCGCATCCGCGATGAAGCGGAGGTGCTGCGCTGGGTGCAGGAACGAATAGTCGAAGAACGGGCGGTGCCGGAGATGCTGACCCACGCGGGCGGTTGATCTGGTTTCAGTTTTTCTGGCTTTTCACCGCGCGAAACGCCCCGCCGTCAGCGGTGCCGAGAGCATCAGCGCGCCGAGGATCATGAAGGCCGTGACCAGGCCCAGGCCCTGGGCGACGAAGCCCACCAGCGCAGGCCCGGCGAGTACGCCGGCGTAGCCGACGGTGGTCACGGCGGCCACCGCGAGGTTGGGCGGCATGGCGCTCTGGCGGCCGGCGGCGGTGAACAGCACTGGCACAATATTGGCCGCGCCCAGCCCGACCAGCAGGAAACCCGCCAGCGCCAGAGCGGTGTGCGGTGCCAGCAGCATCAGCGCGAAGCCGGCCGTGGCCAGCAGGCCGCCGCCCACCAGCACGCGGTACTCTCCCAGGCGGGCGATCACCCGGTCGCCCGTCAGCCGGCCGCTGAGCATCGCCAGGGAGAACAGTGCGTAGCCGATCCCTGCCTGGGCTGGGTCGAACTGGCGGGTTTCCACCAGCAGGATGGCGCCCCAGTCCAGCAGCGCGCCCTCGGCCAGGAACATGGCGAAGGTCAGCGCCCCCAGTAGCAGAACGATCCCGCGCGGCAGCACGAACAGCGGCCCTTCGCTGCCCGAGCGGGTGCGCAACAGGCGTGGTGCCGCGAGGGCGAGCCCGAGGATGACCACCAGCAGGGCGACGAGAATCGCCGGCAGCGGTGCCAGCCCGGCGGCCAGCAGCCCGGTCATGCCGAGGGAACCGACGAAGCCGCCGAGGCTGAACAGGCCGTGGAAGCCCGACATCAAGGGAACCGGTGCGTCGTTCGCCACCTCCACGGCGTGGATGTTCATCGCCACGTCCATGGCTCCCAGGGAGGCGCCGAACAAGGCCAGGGCCAGGGCCAGCACCGGGCTGGAGTCGGCACCGGCCAGCAGCGGCATGGCGCAGCACAGGCCCAGCCCGCCCACCAGGATCACCGGGCGTACGCCGATCCGCCCGGCCAGCACGCCGGCCACCGGCATGGACAGCATCGAGCCGGCCCCCAGGCACAGCAGCAACAGCCCCAGCACCGCCTCCTCGATACCCAGGCGCGCCTTGGCGTAAGGCACCAGCGGCGCCCAGCAGGCCATGCCAAAGCCGGAGACGAAGAACGCCAGGCGCGTGGCGAGACGGGTGGCTGAGCTGTCGGTGCAGGGCACGGCTTGGTTCATCGGGCATTCCGCAAAGAAAAGGGGCGGACCTTAACACGCGCCCGGGGCGGGCGACGTTCGACCATCTGGTTGATGGACGATCCAGGGCGCGGGTGGTTCAGGGGGGGCGGTGGAAAACTCAAGCCTGGAGAATGACGGGGGCTTCCCAGGCCAGGACGCTCAGGCACCTGTCCACGCCGGAGACCAGATACTCCTTCAGCGCCCGGTCGCCACTGAGGAAACCCGGGCGAAGGCGCTCCTGATCGAACCAGCCGCCGGCAGTGATCTCGTGCAGCCAGCCATCGGAACACTGCGGCCAGAACTCCAAGAGGTCGCCTTCATCCAGCATCCGGAAACCTTCCACCGCCGAGATACGGACCTGCACCACCCACTGTGTGCCAAGGTCCTGAAGCTGCAGTGTCAGGGTGTCGAGGTCGTAGTCGAGGTGGTGCAGCTCCATCCGTGACCCACCGGCTAGGCGGAACGCGGCCACCGCTCGCAACTGTTCGTCGTTACTCATGCTCATTCCTTGCTGTCGTGCTTGCCGAGTTGGCTCCCATTGGTGGACCGGTAAAGCGTGGTCCACCCGAAGTCGCATGCCATTCACGGGTTCCCCCGCGGGTAGGGTGGACATCGCTCTTTATGTCCACCAAGCGGTGCCTATTCCGAGCGCATCCGGCTCAGTCCGACAGCGCCTGGTATTCCGCACCCAGTTCCTCGGCCAATTGGCGGGCGCGGCCGAGGCGGATGGGGCCGCCTTCGATATCCACCAGCAGCGTGTCGCAGCCCAGCGGCTCCAGGGCGGGCCAGTCCTTGAGGCGGCCATCGGTGAGGATAAGCACGCGCTGGTGCTCCGCGGGCTTCTGTCGTTGGCGGCGCTGCAACCAGTCACGGGCCAGGTGCAGGGCCTCGATCAGCGGGGTGCCGCCACCGGCGCCGAGGCCGTCGAGCCATTGATGCAGTGGCGCCGAGGCCTTGCTGCCCTGCCACAGCCAGCGCGGTTCGCGGCCGGTGGCGTGGAGCACGGCGAGGCGGGCGCGCTGGCGGTAGGCGGATTCGAACAGCCCGGCCAGCAGGCCCTTGGCGCGGGACAGGGCGCCGTGGCGGCGGGTGGAGGCGGAGGCGTCCACCAGCACCAGCCAGAGCGCATCGGGGCGTTGGCCTCGGGGGCGGCGGACCAGGTCGTCAGCCTTGCGCGGGCGGCCGCGCAGCAGGGTCGGCAGCCACTGGATGGCACCGTCGCGCCCGCCACGGGCCGGGCCGCTGCGGCCGTTGGCGAGTGTCCCGGGGCCTGGTCTGGCATCCGCGCCCATGACCCGGCGCGGGCGGATGCTCAGGGCTTTTTTGGCCAGCCCGGCAGCTCGCGTCGGGTGTCGGTGGGCACGGGGTGCGCGGGCAACTCGCCCCACTGGCCTTCGGCGCCGGCGGCATCGCTGGGCGCCGGCGCGGAGGCGGGCGATTGTGCCGGCGGGGCCGAGGGTGGCGTTGCGTGGCGACGGCGATGGGCCAGGGCGAAGTGCTCGACGGCGTCGATATCCTCCGCCTCGATACGTGGCGCGCCACGCCAGGCGGCATGGGCGCGGGCGGCGCGCAGCCACACCAGGTCGGCGCGCAGGCCGTCGACGCCGGCGGCGAAACAGCGCTGGGCGATCCGGTCCAGGGCGCTGTCATCCAGGGGGATGGCGGCGAGGCGTTCGCGGGCGTCCTGGCAACGGCGCGCGAGGGCCTGCTGCGGGGGGTCCCACTGGGCGATGAAACCCTGCGGGTCGGCGTCGAAGGCCAGGCGGCGGCGCACGATCTCGGCGCGCTCGGCCGGTTGCGGCTGGCCATCGAGGGTGACCTTGAGGCCGAAGCGGTCCAGCAGTTGCGGGCGCAGCTCGCCTTCCTCGGGGTTCATGGTGCCGATCAGCACGAAGCGCGCGGCGTGGTGGTGGGACAGGCCGTCGCGCTCCACCAGGTTGACGCCGCTGGCGGCGACGTCCAGCAGCAGGTCCACCAGGTGGTCGGGCAGCAGGTTCACCTCGTCGACATAGAGCACGCCGCCGTGGGCCTTGGCCAGCACGCCGGGGGAGAACTGCGCACGGCCTTCGCCCAGGGCCGCGTCGAGGTCAAGGGTGCCGACGATGCGTTCCTCGCTGGCGCCCAGGGGCAGGGTGACGAAGATGCCTTGCGGCAGCAGGTCGGCGATGCCCCGGGCCAGGGTGGACTTGGCCATGCCGCGCGGGCCTTCGATCAGCACACCGCCGATGGCCGGGTCGATGGCTGCCAGGTACAGCGCGAGCTTCAGCTCGTCGGCGGCGACCACGGCGCTCAAGGGGAAGTGGGGGAGCTCGGACATGACGGGTTCCTGAAAACGCATCGCGGCATGGTAGCGAAAGGCCGAACGCGCCGATAGAAATCAGTGATTGAACGGCGGCCGGCGATGCAGTAATTTGGCCAGCATTCGCTTTGGAGATCGTCATGCCGCACCTCGCTTCCACTCCGCTCACCGCTTGCCAGGCCCAACGCCCGGCACGTGCGCGCGTGGCTGCTGCGGCCAGCTATTTCTATGGGTATTGGTTTAGCCACGGGCTGGCCTGATACCTGATCAGGCGGCCCACTCCAGCAGGGTCGCCAACCAAAGCTCCACAAAACCCCCGGTCGGCAACCCGCCCGGGGGTTTTTGTTTTTCCAGGGCCCACAAGGCCAAACGCACGTAATCCGAGGATCGCACCATGATCAGCTACCGCACCTACGCCACCTATTACCGCAACTCCGACTGGCGATTTAGCCGCTTCGCCGCCGCACTCACACCCCTGAATCGAACACCCAGTTAGAGCGCCGCGCGCGGACCGAACCGCGCCGGCCGAGGATGCCCGTCATGAATTCCGTTTCCGTATCGCCCATCGCCGCCCAGCCCCTCCACGCCCTGCCGCTGGAAAGCCTGGCGTCCCCCTCGCGCAGCACCCAACCGCTGCCCACTCCCGCCGAATTGCGCCAGCGCCTGCCGCTGCACGATGCCCTGGCCCGCCAGGTCCGTGCCCAGCGCGATGCCGTGCGCGCGGTGCTGGATGGCGACGACCCGCGCCTGCTGGTGGTGGTCGGCCCCTGTTCCATCCACGATCCCGAATCCGCCCTCGACTACGCCCGCCGCCTTGCCGCGCTGGCGCCGGAGGTGAGTGACCAGCTGCTGCTGGTGATGCGCGCCTACGTCGAGAAGCCGCGCACCACGGTGGGCTGGAAGGGGCTGGTGTACGACCCGCACCTGGATGGCAGTGGCGATATGGCGGCCGGCCTGGCCCTCAGCCGCCGGCTGATGCTGCAGATGATCGAACTGGGGCTGCCGGTGGCCACGGAATTGCTGCAACCCCTGGCCGCGGGCTACTTCGATGACCTGCTGGGCTGGGCCGCCATCGGTGCGCGCACCAGCGAATCCCAGGTGCATCGCGAGATGGTCAGCGGCCTCGACCTGCCGGTGGGCTTCAAGAACGGTACCGACGGCAGCCTCGGCATCGCCACCGACGCCATGCGCTCGGCGGCCCACGCACACCAGCACTTCGGCATCGACGACCAGGGCCGCCCGGCGCTGGTGCAGACCGCCGGCAACGCCGATACGCACCTGGTGCTGCGTGGCGGCCACCAGGGCCCGAACCATGACGCAGCCAGTGTCGCGGCGGCACGGGCGGGGCTGGAGAAGCTCGGCATCGCACCGCGCATCATGGTCGACTGCAGCCATGCCAACAGCGGCAAGGACCCGCTGCGTCAGCCGGCGGTGCTGGCGGACGTGATCGACCAGCGCCTGGCCGGCCAGGACGCCCTGCGCGGGGTGATGATCGAGAGCCACCTGTTCGACGGCGCGCAGTCGCTGTCCTGCGACCTGCGCTACGGCGTGTCCATCACCGATGGCTGCCTGGGCTGGGACGGCACCGAGCGCATCCTGCGGGAGGCGGCGGCGCGGTTGCGCGGGTGATAGGGGGGGCGGGGCGTTGCCCCGCTTGGCGACTGAAGTCGCCCCTACAGGTGCCTCGACGTACCGATGGACGAGCATCGCGAATGAATTCGCTCCCACCGGGCATCAGGCCGGGGGCTACTGCTCCTCGATATCCAGCAGCAGGTTCTCGATGGCTTCGCGGTAGTCGCCGGGGTGTTCCCAGAGGCCGCGTTGCTGGGCTTCCACCAGGCGCTCGGCGATATCGCGCAGTGCGTCGGGGTTGTGCTGCTGGATGAAGTCGCGGGTTTCGGCGTCCAGCAGGTAGGCGTCGGCCAGCAGTTGGTACTGGTGGTCGTCGATCAGCTCGCTGGTGGCGTCGAAGGCGAACAGGTAGTCCACGGTCGCCGCCAGCTCGAAGGCGCCCTTGTAGCCGTGGCGCTTCATACCGGCGATCCACTTGGGGTTGGCGGCGCGCGAGCGCACCACGCGGCCGAGTTCTTCCTTCAGCGAGCGGATGCGCGGCAGGTCCGGCTGGCTGTGGTCACCGTGGTAGCTGGCCACTTTCTCGCCGCGCAGGGTTTCGGCGGCGGCGAGCATGCCGCCCTGGAACTGGTAGTAGTCGTTGGAGTCGAGGATGTCGTGCTCGCGGTTATCCTGGTTCTGCAGCACCGCCTGCAGCCGCTCCAGGCGCTGGGCGAAGCGCGCCCGCGCGGGTGTGCCGGCATCTTGGGCGCCGTAGGCGTAGCCACCCCAGTTCAAATACACCTCGGCCAGTTCGGCGCGGTCCTGCCATTGGCGCTCCTCGATGGCGCCCTGCACGCCGGCGCCATAGGCACCGGGCTGGGCGCCGAAGATGCGCCAGCCGGCCTGCAACCGCGCATCGTCCACGGCCAGCCCCTCGGCGGCGAGACGGGCGCTTTCCAGTTTTACCCGCGCGGCCAGGGGGTTCATGTCCTCGGGCTCGTTCAGCTCGGCGACGGCCTGCACGGCGGCATCGAACAGGCGGATGAGGTTGGCGAAGGCATCGCGGAAGAAGCCCGAGACCCGCAGCGTCACGTCCACCCGGGGGCGGTCGAGCAGCGACAGCGGCAGGATTTCGAAGTCTTCCACGCGCTGGCTGCCGGCCTGCCACACCGGGTGCACGCCCATCAGCGCCAGGGCCTGGGCGATGTCGTCGCCGCCGGTGCGCATGGTGGCGGTGCCCCACACGGAAAGGCCGAGCTGGCGCAGGTGGTCGCCCTCGTCCTGCAGATGGCGTTCCAGCAGCAGGGCGGCGGACTGGAAGCCCAGGCGCCAGGCGGTGGGCGTGGGCAGATTGCGCACATCCAGGGTGAAGAAGTTGCGCCCGGTTGGCAGGGTGTCGAGTCGCCCGCGACTGGGTGCGCCGCTGGGGCCGGGCAGCACGAAGCGACCTTCCAGGGCGGCCAGCACGCCGCCGATCTCGGCGGGACCGCAGGCGTCCAGGGTCGGGGCGACGACCTGGCGCAGGCTGTGGATAACCAGGTCGCTGGCGGGGCCCACGGGCGGATGATCGGTCGCCCGGATCATCTCCAGGGCCAGCAGCTCCAGGCGCTCGCGGGTGTCGCCGTTGCTGCGCCAGGGATCGACGCTGACCCGCTCCAGCAGCGCCGGGCGCGGGCCTTCCCAGGCTTCGGCCCAGTTGCAGTCCAGTGGGTCGCGGCCCAGTTGCAGGTCGGTGGCGAGCGCACGCAGCAGGCTGGCGTTGGCGCCCTTGCCGTCGCCCCGGGGGATGCGCACCAGGGACAGCAGGGTGTCGTCGCGCAGGCCGCCGACGGGGGATTCGCCGAACACATGCAGGCCGTCGCGGATCTGCGACTCCTTGAGGTCGCAGAGGTAGGCGTCCAGCTGCGGCAGCCAGCTTTCGGGGTCCTCGCTGATGCTCAGCTCCAGCTCGCGGTCCAGCGCGGTGGCCTTCACCAGTTCGAGGATCTCGCCGCGCAGTTGCACGGCGCGGCGCGGGTCCAGCAGCGAGGCGTCGTAGTACTCGTCGGCCAGGCGCTCCAGGTCGCGCAGCGGACCGTAGTTCTCGGCGCGGGTCAGCGGCGGCATCAGGTGGTCGATGATCACCGCCTGGGCGCGGCGCTTGGCTTGGGCGCCTTCGCCGGGGTCGTTGACGATGAAGGGGTAGATGTTCGGCAGCGGGCCCATCACCGCATCCGGCCAGCACTCGGCGGAGAGGCCGACGCCCTTGCCCGGCAGCCATTCCAGGTTGCCGTGCTTGCCGACGTGCACCAGCGCGTCGGCGCCGAACACTTCACGCAGCCAGAAGTAGAAGGCCAGGTAGCCGTGGGGCGGCACCAGCGCGGCGTCGTGGTAGATGGCCGCCGGGTCCAGCTGGTAGCCGCGCGCCGGCTGGATGCCGATGAAGGCCAGGCCGAAGCGCAGGCCGGCGACCATCATGCGCCCGGCGCGGAACATCGGGTCCTGCTGCGGTTCGCCCCAGCGCTCCGTCACCGCCCGCTGGTTGGCCTCGGGCAGGCGGGCGAAGCAGGCGAGGTAGGCGTCCAGCGCCAGGCTTTGGGCGCAGGGGCGCGCGTCGAGGCTGTCGAGGTCGTTGCTGACGCCGCCCAGCAGGTTGTGGATAAGTGCCGTTCCGTTCTCCGGCAGGCCGGCCAGGGGGTAACCCTCGGCCTCCAGGGCGCGGAGGATGTTCAGCGCGGCGGCCGGGGTGTCCAGGCCCACGCCGTTGCCGATGCGGCCGTCGCGGGTGGGGTAGTTGGCGAGGATCAGCGCCACGCGCTTGTCGGCGTTGGCCTTGCGCCCCAGCAGCAGCCAGCGGCGCGCCAGTTCGGCGACGAAATCCATGCGTTCGAGGTGGGGCAGGTAGCACACCACATCGCTCTGGCTGCGCTCGCTGCGCCAGGCCAGGCCCTTGAAGCTGATGGGGCGGGTGATGATGCGCCCGTCCAGCTCCGGCAGGGCGATGTGCATGGCCAGGTCGCGCGGGCCGAGGCCTTGCGGGTTCTCTTCCCAGAGCGGCTGGTTGTCCAGCGAGCAGATGGCCTGCAGCACCGGCACGTCGCGGCGGAAGGGACGCTGGCCGGGTGAGTCGGGGTTGGATTGGGCGAAGCCGGTGGTGTTGATGATCAGCTCGGCGTCGGCGGCGTCCAGCCAGTCCTCGACCACGGCCAGGCACTCGGCTTCCTTGAGGCTGGCGACGGCGATGGGCAGCGGGTTGATGCCGACGGCGGCGAGGCGCTCGCAGAAGGCGTCGATGAAGGCGGTGTTCGCCGCCTGCAGGTGGGTGCGATAGAACAGCAGGGCCGCCACCGGCTGGCCCTCCCGCCAGTCGGCGCGCCAGTGGTCGAGATGAGCAGGGCGCTGGTGCGGGTGATGCACGGCAACGCGGGGCAGGGTGCTGGGCGCCTGCCAGGGGTAGTCGCGGCCCAGGCAGCGGCTGGCGAGGCTGGCGAACAGCTGGCGGGCGTTGTCCAGGCCGCCCTGGCGCAAGTACTGCCAGCAGCGCTCGGCGTCTTCTTCCGGGACGCTGCACAGGCGGGCCAGCTCCGGGTCGGGGCGGTCGTCGCCGGGCACCAGGATCAGCTGCGTGCCGCGCTCGGCCAGGGCCACCAGTTGCTCGATGCCGTAGCGCCAGTAGCCGACGCCGCCATGCACGGAGATGAGGATGACCTTCGCGTGCTGCAGCACCTCGTCGACATAAAGGTCCACCGAGGCGTGGTTCTGCAGCTGCATGGGGTTGGCCAGGCGCAGGCTGGGGTAGTCCGCCGGCAGCTCGCGGGCGGCCTCGGCCAGCAGCGCCAGGTGCGAATCACCGCTGCAGAGGATCACCAGCTCGGCGGGCGTCTGGGCCAGGTGGGCGATGCCGTCGTCGGGGACGAAGCCGCCAGGTTGGGTGCGCAGCAGGTGCATGGCTCGGGCCTTGGCTCGGTGGTGCGGCCCTCTCCCGGGGGAGAGGAGCCGGTTCGGCGGTTACGCCAGGGCGGTGCGCAGTTCGTTGGCGATGGTGGCCTGGTCCAGCTCCTGGCCGATCACCACCAGGCGGGTGGCGCGGGGTTCGTCGGCCAGCCACTTGCGGTCGAAGTGCTTGTCGAAGCGCTTGCCGACGCCCTGTACCAGCAGGCGCATGGGTTTGCCGGGGATGGCGGCGAAGCCCTTGATGCGCAGCACGTCGTGGCGCTCCACCAGTTGGCCGAGGGCGGCCAGCAGGGCGGCTTCCTCCACTTCCGGCAGGTCGACGTGGAAGGAGTCGAACTCGTCGTGGTCGTGGTCCTCGTGTCCTTCGTGGTCGTGGTGGGTGGCGCGGCTGTCGATGTGCGCCTCGGCTTCGGCGTTGAGGCCCAGCAGCACGGAGAGCGGCAGCTTGCCGGCGCTGGCTTCGACGATCTTCACCGCCGGCGGCAGCTCCTCGGCCACCTCGGCGCGCACGGCGGCCAGGGCGTCGGCGTCGAGCAGGTCGGCCTTGTTGAGGATCACCAGGTCGGCGCTGGCCAGCTGGTCTTCGAAGAGTTCGTGCAGGGGCGACTCGTGGTCGAGGTTCGGGTCCTGTTTGCGCTGCTCGTCCACCTGCTCGGGGTGGGCGGCGAAGGTGCCGGCGGCCACGGCTGGGCTGTCGACCACGGTGATCACCGCGTCCACGGTGCAGGCACTGCGGATCTCCGGCCACTGGAAGGCTTGCACCAGGGGCTTGGGCAGGGCCAGGCCGGAGGTCTCGATGAGGATTTGGTCGAGGTCGCCACGGCGTGCCACCAGTTCGCGCATCACCGGGAAGAACTCCTCCTGCACGGTGCAGCACAGGCAGCCGTTGGCCAGCTCGAAGACGCGGCCCACGGCCTCTTCCTCGCTGCAGCCGATGGAGCATTGCTTGAGGATTTCGCCGTCGATGCCCAGCTCGCCGAACTCGTTGACGATCACCGCGATGCGGCGGCCCTCGGCGTTGTCGAGCATGTGGCGGAGCAGGGTGGTCTTACCGGCACCGAGGAAGCCGGTGACGATGGTGACGGGGAGTTTGGCCAGGGTTTTCATGCGCGGCAGCCCTTTGCTGGGAGTCGATCGGATCGGCGGGCGCGCGGGACGAGGGCACGGAGGGCCCGATTCGCCACCGGATCACCCCGCCCGGTTGTATGGAAATTCGCCGAGGCAGGTCTCCTGGCTCACAGCCTGGCGCGGTGCGCCGTCCCTCCGCCTTCCCGCCCGGTGGGCAGTGGCTGTGGATGGGACCTCAGCTGTTCACAGTTGCGGGGGCAGCCACGGCTTGGCCGTGTTCCCTCTTAGCCGCGGCGCACGGCCGCGGAACCTCGAAGGGCCGAAGGCTACGCAGGGCGGGGGCGGCGGTCAATCGCGGCGGTTGACGGCCAGTCGGACTCGTGATGTTCTTGTGCGGTTTTTTCAGGTGTCTCGCGCCGTCGCGCGCGAGGTGAAACGGGAAGTCGGTGTGCTCCAGGGCGAGTCCGACGCTGCCCCCGCAACGGTAAGCGCACGTAGGGATCTGTAGGCCACTGTGTCCGGCGGACATGGGAAGGCAAACCCGACCAGCCATGGCTGGCGTCGCAAGCCCGGAGACCGGCCTGATCACTTTTTTGGCAACCCGCGGTGGGCGGGCGCACGCCGGAAATGCGGTCCCCGCGCGGCCGCTTTCTTCGCACGCGTTCCTCTTGCCGACTCACCCGCATCGCAGAGGAAGCACCATGTCCAGCAGCACACTGAGCCATTCGGCCGCCGCCGTCCCCCTGTCCAAACGCCTGGCCATCGCCATCGGTGCCAGCCTCCTGGGCCTGTCGCTGGTGTACTTCGCCGGCTTCTCGCACATCGAGGCGGTGCACAACGCGGCCCACGATACCCGCCACAGCTCCGCCTTCCCCTGCCACTGAGAGGCGCGACCGTGATCAAGCGCATCGCCCAGACCGCCGGGTTCGCCGGTCTCTTCGCCGCCATCGTGCTGACCCTGCTGCAAAGCCTGTGGGTCACCCCGTTGATTCTCCATGCGGAAACCTTCGAGAACTCGGCACCGGCCGAGCAGACCGAACACGCCCACGAGCACGCCGCCGGCGCGCCCGCCCATGAACACGACGCCGAAGCCTGGGCTCCCGCCGACGGCTGGCAGCGCACCCTGTCCACCGGTGGCGCCAACCTGGTGGTGGCCGTCGGCTTCGCCCTGCTGCTGGCCGCGCTGTTCAGCCTGCGCGGCCCGACCCGCGCCTGGCAGGGCCTGCTCTGGGGCCTGGCCGGTTTCGCCACCTTCGCCCTGGCGCCGTCCCTCGGCCTGCCGCCGGAGCTGCCGGGTACCGCAGCCGCCGACCTGGCCCAGCGCCAGGTCTGGTGGATCGGCACCGCCGCCTCCACCGCCGCTGGCCTGGCGCTGATCGCCTTCGGCCGCAACTGGGTCCTGCGCATCGTCGGCCTGGTACTGCTGGTGATCCCCCATGTGGTCGGCGCACCGCAGCCTGAAGTGCATGCGAGCCTGGCGCCGGAAGCGCTGGAGCACGAGTTCATCGCCGCCTCGCTGGTGACCAACGCGCTGTTCTGGGGCGCCCTGGGTTGGGCCGCTGCCTGGCTGTACCAGCGCTCCGCGAGCCAAGACCTGGCGTGAGCCGGGCTTCGCTGCCGATCGACCCCGCGCAGGGCCCGGCCCTTCGCGGGGTTTTGTTTTGTGAGGCCGGGCGATGACCCTGGTGGCCGGCCTCGGCTGCCGGCGCGGCTGCTCGCAGCAGGAGCTGCGCGCGTTGCTCGACGCTGCCCTGGCCGAGCTGGGACTCGTACCTGGCCATCTCAGCGCCCTGGCCAGTGTCGACAGCAAGGCCGATGAGCCGGGGTTGCAGGCCCTGGCGCTGACCCTTCGCTTGCCCCTGGCGCTGTTGCCGGCGGCGCAGCTGGCGGCCTGCGAGGGGCGCTTGTCCGGCCTGTCGGCCATCGCCCTGCGGGAAACCGGCAGCCCCGGCATCGCCGAAGCCGCCGCGCTGGTACAGGCCGAGGCCCTGGCTGGCCGCCCGGCGCGGTTGCTGGTGGAGAAACGCCGCAGTGCCAACGCCACCTGTGCGCTGGCCTGCACCCTTGAGGATGTGGATAACCCATGACGGTCTATTTCATCGGCGCCGGTCCCGGCGATCCGGAGCTCATCACGGTCAAGGGCCAGCGGTTGATCCGCAGTTGCCCGGTGATCCTCTACGCCGGTTCCCTGGTGCCGGAACCGGTGCTGGATGGGCATAGCGCCGAGCGGGTGGTGAATACCGCCGAGCTGCACCTGGAGGCGATAGTCGCCCTGTTGGCCGAGGCCCACGGGCGTGGCCAGGACGTGGCCCGGGTGCATTCCGGCGACCCCTCGCTGTATGGCGCCATCGGCGAGCAGATCCGCCACCTGCGCGCGCTGGGCATTCCCTATGAGGTGGTGCCCGGCGTCACCGCCACCGCCGCCTGCGCCGCGTTGCTCGGCACCGAGCTGACCCTGCCGGATATTTCCCAGACGCTGATCCTCACCCGCTTCGCCACTCGCACGCGGATGCCCGAGGGCGAATCCCTGGCGGAGCTGGCGCAGCACCGCGCGACCCTGGCCATCCACCTGGGCGTCAGCCACCTGCCGCGCATCGTCGAAGAATTGCTGCCGCACTACGGCGCCGATTGCCCCGTGGCCGTGGTGCACCGCGCCAGCTGGCCCGACCAGGACTGGGTGACCGGCACCCTGGCGGACATCGAGGCACGGGTGGCGCAGAAGGATTTCCGCCGCACCGCGCTGATCCTCGTGGGGCGGGTGCTGGCTGCCGAAGGTTTCACCGATTCCTCGCTCTACCACCCCGATCACGCCCACCTCTACCGCCCAACGGAGCCTCCGCAGAGCTGAAGTGGCGTGCCGCATGGCGCGCCACTAGTGACGCAGCGCCGGGAAATAAGCAGAATGCGTCTTTCCCGGTCGGAAACGGCCGCTGGCTTGCGTGCCCGATGTCCCCGTCACGGCGATCCTCCTGGTCACAGGGAGGGCGCTATCGCGGGACGACGGCTGATCGTTAACACCCACTGGCTTTAAGCGACCTTCTGTCTATGCGTATGCGCTTGATGCTCCTGGGCGGTGGCAATGCCCTTGGCCAGGCGCTTATCCGCCTGGGGGCCGAGGATGATGTAGGGTTCCTCGCCCCGCGCCCGCCCGAACAGGGCTGGGATGCCGCCAGCCTGACCCAGCTGCTCGATGACACCCGCCCCGATGCGGTGATCAACCTCGCCTACTACTTCGACTGGTTCCAGGCCGAAGAGGCCAGCGCGGGCCGCTTCGCCGCGCAGGAACGCGCGGTGGAACGCCTGGCCGAGCTCTGCCAGCACCACGGCATCGTCCTGTTGCAGCCTTCCAGCTACCGCGTTTTCGACGGCGCCCGGGCCACCGCCTACAACGAGAAGGACGAGACCATCCCCCTCAGCCTGCGCGGGCAGTCCCTGTGGCGCATCGAGCAGAGCGTGCGCGCGGTGTGCCCCAAGCACGTGCTGCTGCGTTTCGGCTGGCTGCTGGATGACAGCAACGAAGGCATCCTCGGGCGCTTCCTCGCCCGGGCCGAGCGGGACGACGAGCTGATGCTGGCCGACGACCGTCGTGGCAACCCCACGCCGGTGGATGATGCCGCGCGGGTGATGCTCGCGGTGCTCAAGCAGCTGGACTGCGCGGCGCCGCTCTGGGGCACCTACCACTATGGTGGCCACGAGGCGACCACCACCCTGGCGCTTGGCCAGGCGGTGCTGGCCGAAGCCCGCAACCTGCACACGCTGAAGGTGCAGGAAATCACCCCCCAGGCCCACGCTGCTCGTCCCGATGCAGCGGACGAACCGCAGCACGCGGTGCTGGCCTGCAAGAAAATCCTCCATACATTCGGCATCAAGCCCCGCGCCTGGCGCGCGGCGTTGCCCGCTCTCCTGGATCGTTACTACCGCCATGGCTGATTCCCCCATCCTCGTTACCGGCGGCGCCGGCTTCATCGGCTCCAACCTGGTGGACGCGCTGCTGGCGCGCGGGCATTCCGTGCGCATCCTCGACGACCTGTCCACCGGCAAGCGCGACAACCTGCCGTTGCACGATTCCCGCGTCGAACTCATCGAAGGCAACGTCGCCGACGCTGCGCTGGTAAGCCGTGCCATGGCCGGCTGCAAGGCGGTGGCGCACCTGGCCGCCGTGGCCTCGGTGCCGGCTTCGGTGGACGACCCGGTGGCTACCCACCAGGCGAACTTCATCGGCACGCTCAATGTGTGCGAAGCCATGCGCGAGCACGGCGTGAAGCGCGTGGTGTTCGCCTCCAGCGCCTCGGTCTACGGCCAGAACGGCGAAGGCCAGGCCATCGACGAAAACACTCCCACCGCGCCGCTGACCCCCTACGCGGTGGACAAGCTGGCCAGCGAGCAGTACCTGGATTTCTACCGTCGCCAGCACGGCCTGGAGCCGGCGGTGTTCCGCTTCTTCAACATCTTCGGCCCGCGCCAGGACCCGTCCTCGCCCTATTCCGGGGTGATCAGCATCTTCACCGAGCGCGCCCTGGCCGGCACGCCGATCACCCTCTTCGGTGACGGTGAGCAGACCCGTGACTTCGTCTATGTCGGCGACCTGGTGCAGGTGCTGGTGCAGGCCCTGGAAAACCCCAGCGTCGAAGCCGGCCCAGTGAACGTCGGCCTGCAGCGCTCCACCAGCCTCAAGGACCTGCTCGCCGCCATTGGCAGCGTGGTGGGCGAACTGCCGGCCATCAGCTACGCCGAAGCGCGCTCTGGTGACATCCGCCACTCCCTGGCGGACAACGGTCGCCTGCTGGAGCGCTTCGCCTTCCCCGAGCCGACGCCCCTGGCGGTCGGCCTGGCCCACTTGCTGGGCCGCTGAGCCGAATGGAAAAGGCGCCCGCGAGGCGCCTTTTTTCATTCCGCTTCAGCGAGCTGCGATACCAACGAAAAAGGCGCCCTAAGGCGCCTTTGTTCATTGCGGTCGGGCTTAGAACTTGTAGCCCAGGCCGACCATGTAGACCCACGGGTCGACATCCACGTCCACCTTGGCGCGTACGCCCAGGGCGGTGTTGTCGACGTAGGCGCGGGTGTCGATGTCGATGTAGCGCACCTGGGCGTTGACCATGATGCTGTCGGTCAGCATGTAGTCGGCGCCGACCTGCCAGGCCAGGCCCCAGGAGTTCTTCACGCGGAAGTTGTCGAAGCCGGCTGCGGTTGCGCCGCTGCCCACGTGCTCGTCATAGATCCAGGTGTAGTTGATGCCGGCGCCCACGTAAGGCTGGAAGGCCGACTGGGATTCCAGCGGGTAGTACACGACGCTCAGGGTCGGCGGCAGGTGCTTCAGCGAACCCAGGCTGCCGTTGGCGGCGTCGAGGGCGGTGCCCTTGAGCTTCACTTCGTGCTCGAAGGGGGTGGCGGCCAGCAGTTCCAGGCCGAAGTGGTCGGTCAGCATGTAGGCGAAGTTCAGGCCCAGCTGGGTGTCGCTGTCCATGGTCGCCTTGCCGCCCAGGTCGGCGCCGGCCAGGGGGCCGCGGTCTACCTTGACGCTGGAGCTGTCGGCTTTCGGGTTGACGGTGATGGCACCGGCACGAACGAGGATGTCACCCGCCTGGTGAGCCTGGGCCAGAGGGGCGGCCACAGCGAGGGCGAGAAGGGAGGCGGCTAGGAACGGCGTTTTCATTTATTGGCTCCGAGGTCATGAGCTTGTGTTGGCTGGGCTCAGTTTCGGGGAGCGCGAACCACGGCACCTTGATCTAGCTCAATGCCGTGGTGAGTTCGTTAGCAGGCTTGCTTATCAGCTCTCGGGGATCTCGTAGGGGTAGATCTTGCTGGCTTCCATCTGGTAGCCGGCCTCGGCCAGTTCGCTGGTGCTGGACTTCACCTGCAACGGCCCTTCGATCCAGAACGGCTGGTAGAGCGCGTCCATCAGCACGCCGAGTTCGCTGGTGACGTGGACGATCTGGTTCGACGGCGGTGGCGGCACGTGGATGCAGGCACCGAAGTAGGGGACCAGCAGGAAGTCGGTCACCCGGCCTTCTTCGGTCACGTCCAGCGGCACGATATAGCCGGGCAGCTTCACTTCCAGGCCATCCAGCGTCGGCACCACCGGAGCGGTCGGCGACTGCTGCATGGCGGCCGGGCCCGCCTCGGCGGCCAGGGAGTCGGCCAGTTGCGAGAGGTCGTGGATGGGCGCGGGGGGCGGTGGCGGCGGAGCGTCGGCGGGGATCAGCTCGGACCAGGTCAGTTCGCGGACCTCACCGGCCCAGAGGCCGGTGGCAGTCAGCAGGATCAGGGCCGGAAGGGCCAGCAGGGCGCGTTTCATCGTGGGCTCACAGGCGAATGGACAGGCCGTCGGCCAGGGATTGCCGATAGGCGCGCCAAGCCGGCACGGCGCCCATCAGCAGGGCGGCGGCCAGGATACCGCCCAGCAGCGTCCACTCATAGCGGCTTGGCAATGCCAGCGGCAGGTAGAGGCCGTAGTTGGCCTGCACGTAGCCCTGGGCGAGGGCGATGCCGAGGTACAGCACCACCAGGCCGAGCACTGCACCGGCCAGGGCCAGGGCGAAGGCTTCCAGCACCAGCAGGCTGGCGATATGCCAGGGCCGTGCGCCCACCGAGCGCAGGATGGCCATCTCGCGGCGGCGCTCGTTGAGGCTGGTGAGGATGGCGGTGAGCATGCCGATCAGCCCGGTGAGCACCACGAACAGCGAGACCACGAAGAGCGCCTTCTCGGCCGTGCCCATCAGGCTCCAGAGTTCCTGCAGGGCGACGCCGGGGAGGATCGCCAGCAGCGGCTCGCCACGGAATTCGTTGATCTCCCGTTGCACGGCGAAGGTGGCGATCTTGCTGTTGAGGCCGAGCAGGAAGGCGGTGATGGCCTTGGGTTGCAGGTCCAGGGCGCGGGCCTGCTCGGCGCTGACCTTGCCGGCACCGCGGGCGGGCACGCCGTTCTGCCAGTCGACGTGCAGCGCCTCCATCCCCGCCAGGGAGATGTGCAGGGTGCGGTCCACCGGCGTGCCGGTGCGTTCGAGGACGCCGACCACGGTGAAGGGTTTGTCGTCGTGCTGCACCAGGCTGACGGTGCTGACGCCGTGGGACAGCACCACCTTGTCGCCCAGCTTGTATTTCAGGGCTTCGGCCACTTCGGCGCCGAGCACCACGTCGAACATGTCGGCGAAGGGTTTGCCTTCGGCCAGCTTCAGCGGCTGGGCGCGGCCGTAGCGGTAGTGTTCGAAATAGGCCTCGCTGGTGCCCATCACCCGGTAGCCCTTGTGGGAGTCACCCAGGGAGATGGGGATGGCCCACTTCACCTTGGGGTTGTGGGCGAGGGTTTCGAAGCTGTCCCAGCGGATGTTGTTGGTGGCGTTGCCGATGCGAAACACCGAATAGAGCAGCAGGTTCACCGAACCGGAGCGGGCGCCGACGATCAGGTCGGTGCCGCTGATGGTGCTGGCGAAGCTGGCACGGGCCTCGGTGCGCACCCGCTCGACCGCCAGCAGCAGGCAGACGGAAAGGGCGATGGCGAAGACCGTGAGCAGGGCGGTGAAGCGGCGGTTGGCGAGGCTCGCCAGGGCCAGGCGGAACAGATACATCTCAGGCCTCCTGCGGGCGCGCGGCGCGGTTCAGTTCCAGCAGCGACAGGCTGCGATCGAAGAGCGGTGCCAGGCTCTGGTCGTGGCTGACGAACAGCAGGCTGGCACCCGCCTCGCGGCATTCGCCGAAGAGCAGCTGGAGGAAGCTTTCCCGGGCGTCGGCATCCAGGGCCGAGGTGGGTTCGTCGGCGATCACCAGTTCCGGCTGGCCGATCAGTGCGCGGGCGGCGGCGACGCGCTGCTGTTGGCCGATGGACAGGGCATCGGCGCGGCGTTCCAGCAGGCTGGCGGCCAGGCCCAGGTGGCCGAGCAGGGTGGTGGCGGCCTGGGCCACGCTGCCGTGGCGCTGCTGGGCGCGCTGGGCCCGCAAGCGCGAGAAGTGGCAGGGCAGCTCGACGTTCTCGCGCACGGAGAGGAAGGGCAACAGGTTGAACTGCTGGAAGATGTAGCCGGTGTGGTCGACGCGGAAGCGGTCGCGGGCGCCAGAGGCCATCTTGCCCAGGTCGCGGCCCAGCAGGTTGACGCTGCCACGGCCGGGGGTCTGCACGCCACCGAGCAGGCCCAGCAGGGTGGTCTTGCCGCTGCCGCTGGGGCCTTTGAGGAAGAGGGTCTCCCCGCTTTGCAGGGCGAAGGCGGGGATGTCGAGCAACTCGGCGTGGCCCGGCCAGGCGAAGCCCAGGTCGGTGATTTCGATCAGTGTCTGGCTCATGGGGTGCCGGCCGGGTTGCCCCGGCCGGTTCATCGGGTTCAGAAGCTCAGGGAAGGGCTGGCAGGGGTCAGTTCGGCGCCTTGCTGGCCCTGCGGGCCGATCAGTTGTACCTGAATTTTCTGGGTGGCGGGGAAGCGCGTGAACAGCGCCTTGAGGTCCAGGGTCTTGAGGTTTTCGGGCTTGGCGCATTCCAGCTGGTAGTGGGCGTGGATCTCGCTGTGCTCGTGGTGGTGCTCGTGGCCTTCCGTTTCATCGTGGTCGGCGTCTTCGTGTTCATGCTCGTGTTCCGGGGCATTGCCGAACAGCGGGCTTTCCAGCTCCTGGCCAGCCACCTTGCAACCGGCGACCAGGGGGATGGCGAACAGGTCCAGGGGCTTTTCCAGCTGGGCGCGGGCGGCGGCGACCTTGGCCTTGTCGGCGTCGCTGTTGGCGGCGTGCTCGAAGCCCACCAGGTTCATGGCCGGGCTTTCCAGCTCCAGCTCCAGGCTGTTGCCGTCCAGGGCGACGTTCATCCGCGCCACGCCGTGTTCGTGGGCGCCGAGGCTGCCGTGTTCCTCGTGTTCGTGGTCATGAGCCTGGGCGGCGGCCAGGGGCAGCAGGGCGAAGGGCAGGGCGAGCAGCAGGCGGCGCATGGGGCACTCCGGGGTGGGGGCTGAAATGAGGTGTTACGTTATAACAACTTTGCGTTGGCCATGCCAGTGCTGCTTGGCGCCTCGTGGAGGGGCGTGGGAGCATTGCCCGATTCAAACCCGGGGAACTGGACATGCTGCGAATTCGTGGACGGATCGGCGATTGGCCGGTCGACCTGACGGTGGAGATGGACGAGGAGGACTGGCAGCGCCTGGGCGGGCAATTGCAGGTCAGCGTCGAAGCGCCGTCGGCTCCTGCCCCTGTCGCCACGCCTGCCGCGCCGAAGCGCAACGATGCCCTGTGGGATGCCGCGCTGGGCCTGTTGCAGGGCGCCGGGCGCATCGAGGGGCCGCGCCTGCTGGTGGAGCTGGAAGCCCTGGCCGGTGGCGCCGCTGCCGGCAAACGCCTGCTGGTGCGGCTGCGCCACAGCGAGCAGGTGCAGCTGGAGATGGGCGGCGACGCGCCCGTCTATATCTGGAAGGGATAAGCGCCGTAGGTTGGCGCCGAGCGCAGCGAGGCCCAACGTGATGGATGTGGGCTCCGCTGCGTTGGGCTTCGTACCTCAGCCCAACCTACGTGGGTTAGGCGATCAGTAGATCGCCTGGTACAGCTTGCGGCGGTAGGTGGTGACCAGCGGGTGGTCGTTGCCCAGCAGGTCGAACACCTGCAGCAGGGTCTTGTGGGCGATGCCTTCGGCGTAGCTGCGGTTGCGCACGAACAGCTTGAGCAGGCCGTCCAGCGCCGGTTCGTACTGCTGGCGGGCCAGTTGCTGGATGCTCAGCTGGTAGCTGGCTTCGTCGTCCTCGGCGTTCTGTGCCAGGCGCGATTTCAGGTCGGCGGCTTCCGGCAGGTCGGCGGCCTGGCGCAGGAAGGTCAGCTGGGCGCGGGCACCGGCCAGGGCCTGCTTGTGCTCGTCGCTCTTCACCGCATCCAGTACCGCCTGGGCTTCGCCCAGCTCACCGCGCTCGGCCAGGCAGCGCGCGTAGAGGATCAGCGCGGCGGCGTTGCTGTTGTCTTCGGTCAGCACCTGCTTGAGCAGGGCCTCGGCATCGCCGATACGGCCTTCGGTGAACAGCGCCTGGGCGGTTTCCAGCGGGTCGGCAGCGGCCGGTGCGGGTTGCTGCACATGGGGTTCGAGCATGGCGCGGATCTGCGATTCCGGTTGCGCGCCGGCGAAGCCATCCACCGGCTGGCCGTCCTTGAACAGCACCACCGTGGGCAGGCTGCGGATGCCGAAGCGCATGACGATGTCCTGCTCGATGTCGCAGTTGACCTTGGCCAGCAGCAGCTCGCCCCGGTACGACTCGGCGATCTGCGCCAGCAGCGGCATCAGCGCCTTGCAGGGCGCACACCACTCGGCCCAGAAGTCCACCAGGACCGGCTTGTGGAAGGAGTTCTGGATCACCGCCTGGTCGAAGTCGGCGGCGGTGGTATCGAAGATATAGGGCGTGTCGCTCATCGGGGTTCTCGAGTGCGCAAGGGATGGGCGAATGATACGGCTGCCGCCTGCAGCCGCCTACCGGGGCTCGTCGTTATCTCACTGCGTGATACAGGCTCACGTGGCGGAATTCCTCGGGCTCGGCCAGGTCCGGCCAGGTGCAGGCTTCGAGCATGGCCAGGCGGTTGTAGTGCGGGTGGGCGAAGTCGCGGACGCGGGAGTCGGCCACCAGGGCTTCGCGGCCACGGCTGAGGAAGTGGTCGAGCAGGGGCAGGTTGGCGCGGTCGTAGAGCACGTCGGCGACCACGATCAGGTCGAAGCGGTCCGCTTCGGCGAAGAAGTCCTCGGAGTAGCCCAGTTCCACGCCATTGAGGGCCGCGTTGGCGCGGCAGGACTCCAGGGCCAGCGGGTCGAGGTCGCAGGCCACCACCTCCGCCGCACCGGCCTTGGCCGCGGCGATGGCGGCGACACCGGAGCCCGCGCCGAAGTCCAGCACGCGCTTGCCGGCCACCCAGTCGGGGCGCTCGGCGAACCAGCGCGCCAGGGCCAGGCCGCTGGCCCAGCAGAAGCACCAGTAGGGCGGCTCTTCGAGGATGCGCCGGGTTTCCTCGGGATCGAAGGCGCGATCCATGTTGGCGCCGTCGATCAGCCACAGGCGCAGGTCGGTGCCCGGCAGCGTCTCGGCACTGAGGCGGGCGTCGCCGAGCAGGTCGCCGAGGGCGCGCTGCAGGCCTTCGGGGGGTGTCATGGTGCGCGCTCCAGCTGCAATGGGCCGAGGGCCTGGCTCTCGGCCTGGAGGATGCGCTGCGGTGCCAGGCGCTGCACCAACTGGCCGGACTGGCTGACCCGGGCGCGCAGCTCGACGCGCCGGCCCTGGGGGAATACCTCGGGGTTGAAGGTCAGCTTGAAGGGCAGGGCCTGGCCGGTGCCGGAGAGGCGCAGGCTGGCCAGCAGCTGCTGCGGGCGGTCACGGTCGTCGATCACCAGCAGGGCCATTTCCACTTCGCTGCCGGCCGGGGCGCCGAGCAATTGGCCCCTGAGCTCGCGCAGGTGGGCGGGCGTGGGTTCTTCGGCCTGCTGGCGAGGCGCGGCCGGCTTGGAGGCTGACGTGGGCGCGACGGGCGGCTCGCTGGAGCAGGCGACCAGCAGGGCGGCGAGGGAAAGGACGGAAAGGGCACGCATGGATGACTCCTGGCCTTTGTTGCGGAGGGCTCTGGGCGGCCTTATAACGCAAAGCCCGCGGCTTGTCTTGCGGGGGAGATGCGCTACCATGTGGCCTTCTTTTTCCGCAGTTGTCGCCCACCATGCACTGTCCCTTCTGTGGCGCCCATGACACCAAGGTGATCGATTCGCGACTGGTCGCCGAAGGCGATCAGGTCCGCCGCCGCCGTGAATGCCTGGCGTGCGAGGAACGCTTCACCACCTTCGAGACCGCCGAACTGGTCATGCCCCGGCTGATCAAGCAGGACGGCAGCCGCCAGCCCTTCGACGAGGAAAAGCTCCGCGCCGGCATGCAGCGCGCACTGGAGAAGCGCCCGGTGAGCATCGAGCGCCTCGAAGAGGCCATCGCCCATATCAAGCACAAGCTGCGCGCCACCGGCGAGCGCGAGGTGAAGTCCCGCGTGCTCGGCGAGCTGGTGATGCTGGAGCTGCAGAAGCTCGACGAAGTCGCCTATATCCGTTTCGCTTCGGTCTACCGCCGATTCCAGGACCTCAACGAGTTCCGCGAGGAAATCGAGCGCCTGGCCCGTGAGCCCTCGAAAGACTAAGGCATGACCCAGAACGATCAGGCCTTCATGGCCCGCGCACTCGAGCTGGCCCGCAAGGGCCTGTATTCCACCCATCCGAACCCCCGCGTCGGCTGTGTGATCGTCCGGGACGGGCGCATCGTCGGCGAAGGCTGGCATGCCCGCGCCGGCGAGCCCCATGCCGAAGTCCACGCCCTGCGCCAGGCCGGCGACAAGGCCCGTGGCGCCACCGCCTACGTCACCCTCGAACCCTGCAGCCACCATGGCCGCACGCCGCCCTGCGCCGATGCCCTGGTCAATGCCGGTGTGGCGCGGGTGGTGGCGGCGATGCAGGACCCCAACCCAGAAGTCTCCGGCCGCGGCCTACTGCGCCTGATGCAGGCCGGCATCGCCGTGCAGAGCGGTGTGCTGGAAGCCGAAGCCCGTGCGCTGAATGCCGGCTTCATCAAGCGCATGGAACAGGGCCTGCCCTTCGTCCGCGTCAAGCTGGCGATGAGCCTGGACGGCCGCACCGCCATGGCCAGTGGCGAAAGCCAGTGGATCACCGGGCCCGATGCCCGCGCCGCCGTGCAGCGCCTGCGCGCCCGCGCCAGCGTGGTGCTGACCGGGGCCGACACCGTGCTCGCCGATGGCGCGCGCCTCACCGTGCGCCCGGACGAGCTGGGCCTGAATGCCGAGCTCACCGCCCTGGCGCTGGATCGCCCGCCGCTGCGCGTGTTGGTGGATGGCCGCCTGCGCGTGCCGCTGTCCGCCCCCTTCTTCCAGGCCGGGCCGGCGCTGGTGGCCACCTGCGCTGCCGCCGCCGCGCGCGACCGCTTCCAGGACGATGGCCACGAACTGCTGGCGGTGCCGGGCAGCAACGGCCACGTCGACCTCAAGCGCCTGCTGGCCGAGCTGGCCTCGCGCGGCGCCAATGAAGTGCTGGTGGAAGCCGGCCCCCGCCTGGCCGGCGCCTTCGCCCGTGCCGGGCTGGTGGACGAGTACCAGATATTCATGGCCGGGCGCATCCTCGGCTCCAGCGCCCGCCCGCTGCTGGACTGGCCCCTGGCACGGATGGCCGAGGCGCCGCAGCTGAAGATCGTCGAGATGCGCGCGGTCGGTGACGACTGGCGGATTATTGCGGTGCCGGTCGCAAGCTCGAAGCCTGAAGCCTGAAGCCTGAAGCCTGAAGCCTGAAGCCGGCACACTTGTCGCTTCCAGCTTCCAGCTTCCAGCTTCCAGCTTGGCGCTTTCCCCTCCTTGTGTTAAAAAACCGCCTCGGCTGCGCAAGTAGCCGAATCGTTCTCAGGGCGGGGTGAAAGTCCCCACCGGCGGTAATTGCGCATTGCGCATAGCCCGCGAGCGCTTGCTTAGTCGCAAGGTCAGCAGACCCGGTGTGATTCCGGGGCCGACGGTCATAGTCCGGATGAAGAGAGAACGGGATTGCCTGCCTGGGCGTGTTTCTGCGCGCCTGCGAAGTCCCTTTCGATCCAGCGTGCCCTGTTTTTTCATAAACAGGAGTTCAACGATGTCCCATACCTTTCTCCCGGCTCTCGCAGCATCGTCTGCGTGGATGACCGCGAGCGCATCCCGGATGCCTATAATGCGCTCCCGGGCCTTGCGCCCCGGCCATCCTGTTGCAGTGGAGGTTCCATGTTCACCGGCATAATCGAAGCGATCGGCAGCATCCGTGCGATCACCCCCAAGGGCGGTGACGTGCGCGTCTACGTGGCCACCGGCAAGCTCGACCTGGGCGACGTGAAGCTCGGCGACAGCATCGCCGTCAATGGCGTCTGCCTCACCGCGGTGGAACTGCCCGGCGACGGCTTCTGGGCCGACGTCAGCCGCGAAACCCTGGCCCGTACCGCCTTCATCGACCTGAAGACCGGCAGCAAGGTCAACCTGGAAAAGGCCCTGACCCCCACCAGCCGCCTCGGCGGGCACCTGGTCAGCGGTCATGTCGACGGCGTGGGCGAGATAGTGGCGCGGGAAGACAATGCCCGTGCCGTGCAATTCAGGATCCGCGCACCGCGTGAACTGGCGAAGTACATAGCCCTGAAGGGGTCGATCACCGTCGACGGCACGAGCCTGACGGTGAACGCGGTCAATGGCGCTGAATTCGAGCTGACCATCGTCCCGCACACCCTGGATGAAACCATCATGGCCGACTACCGGCCGGGCAGGCAGGTCAACCTCGAGGTCGACCTGCTGGCGCGTTACCTGGAGCGCCTGCTGCTGGGCGACAAGGCCGCCGAGCCCGCCGCCTTGGGCCTGACCGAAAGCTTCCTCGCCGAACACGGCTACCTCAAACACTGAATTCAAAAGGAGGGCCCATGGCTCTCAATAGCGTTGACGAACTGATCGAAGACATCCGCCAGGGCAAGATGGTCATCCTCATGGATGACGAAGACCGCGAGAACGAAGGCGACCTGATCATGGCCTCCGAGTGCGTGCAGGCCGAGCACATCAACTTCATGGCGCGCTTCGCCCGTGGCCTGATCTGCATGCCCATGACCCGCGAGCGCTGCGAGACCCTCAAGCTGCCGCTGATGGCCCCGCGCAACGGCTCCGGCTTCGGCACCAAGTTCACCGTTTCCATCGAGGCCGCCGAAGGCGTCACCACCGGCATCTCCGCCGCCGACCGCGCACGCACCGTGCAGGCTGCGGCCGCCAAGGGCGCCAAGGCCGACGACATCGTCAGCCCCGGCCACATCTTCCCGCTGATGGCCCAGCCCGGTGGCGTGCTGGCCCGCGCCGGCCACACCGAAGCGGCCTGCGACCTGGCGCGCATGGCCGGCTTCGAGCCGTCCGGGGTGATCTGCGAAGTGATGAACGACGACGGCACCATGTCCCGTCGCCCCGAGCTGGAGGCCTTCGCCGCCGAGCACGGGATCAAGATCGGCACCATCGCCGACCTCATCCACTACCGGCTGATCCACGAGCGCACCGTCGAGCGCATCGCCGAACAGCCGCTGGACAGCGAGCTGGGCCAGTTCAACCTGGTCACCTACCGCGACGCTGTCGAGGGCGACGTGCACATGGCGCTGACCCTGGGCACCATCAGCCCGGAAGAGGCGACCCTGGTGCGCGTGCACAACATGGACCCGCTGCGCGACCTGTTCATGGTCAACCAGGAAGGTCGCTGGAGCCTGCGCGCGGCGATGAAGGAAGTGGCCAAGGCCGGCAGCGGCGTCGTGCTGCTGCTGGGCAACCCGCTGACCGGCCCGCAGCTGCTGGCGCACCTGGAGCGCCAGCTGGGCAGCGATGCCAAGGTCACCAACCCCGCGACCTACAGCACCGTCGGGGCCGGCTCGCAGATTCTCCGCGATCTCGGTGTGCGCAAGATGCGCCTGATGAGTTCGCCGATGAAGTTCAATGCGATATCCGGTTTCGACCTGGAAGTTGTAGAATACCTGCCCGCTGAATGACCCGTAGGGCGCGTCACATGCCGTGAACGCGCCCTCGCTCTTTAATGAACGAGAACCCGCCATGACCCTGAAGACCATCGAAGGTACCTTCATCGCCCCCAAAGGCCGCTTCGCCCTGGTGGTCGGCCGCTTCAACAGCTTCGTCGTAGAAAGCCTGGTGAGCGGCGCCGTAGACGCCCTGGTACGCCACGGCGTGAATGAAAGCGACATCACCATCATCCGTGCCCCGGGTGCTTTCGAAATCCCGCTGGTGGCGCAGAAAGTCGCCCAGCGCGGCGAGTACGCAGCGATCATCGCCCTCGGCGCCGTGATCCGTGGTGGCACCCCGCACTTCGAATACGTCGCCGGTGAGTGCACCAAGGGCCTGGCCCAGGTGTCCATGGAGTTCGGCGTACCGGTTGCCTTCGGCGTGCTGACGGTCGACTCCATCGAGCAGGCCATCGAACGCTCCGGCACCAAGGCCGGTAACAAGGGCGCCGAAGCTGCCCTGTCCGCCCTCGAAATGGTCAGCCTGCTGGCGGCCTTGGAGGCCAAGTGAGTTTCAACAGCGACATCGACAACCCGGACGAAGCCAACAAGCCCGTCGCCAAGGGCAAGACCGCTGCGCGCCGCCAGGCCCGCAGCCTGGCCGTCCAGGCCCTGTACCAGTGGCATATCGCCGGCCAGACGCTCAATGAAATCGAGGCGCAGTTCCGCGTCGACAACGATTTCTCGGCGGTCGACGGTGCCTACTTCCACGAGATCCTCCATGGCGTACCGCGCCAGGTGACCGAGATCGACGAGGCCTTCACGCCTTGCCTGGATCGGCCCCTGGCGGAAGTCGACCCGGTCGAACTCGCGGTGCTGCGCCTCTCCACCTACGAGCTGCGCAACCGCGTCGACGTGCCCTACCGTGTGGTGATCAACGAAGGCATCGAGTTGGCCAAGGTCTTCGGCGCTACCGACGGACACAAGTTCGTCAACGGCGTGCTGGACAAGCTGGCACCGCTGCTGCGTGCCGCCGAGGTCCGTGGCGCCAAGCGCTGACCGAGGAATGGGTGAGTTCGAGCTGATCCGCCGTTACTTCGTCGCCGCTGCCTGTGCAGCGGCTGGCGAGGGCATCGCGCTGGGTATCGGTGACGACTGCGCCCTGCTGCAACTCCCCGCCGGTGAACAGCTGGCGGTCTCCACCGATACCCTGGTCGCCGGGGTGCATTTCCCCCTGGACTGCGACCCCTTCCTGCTCGGCCAGCGCGCCCTGGCGGTTTCCGTCAGCGACCTGGCCGCCATGGGCGCCACGCCCGTCGGCTTCACTCTCGCCCTGACCTTGCCGGCCGCCGATGCGGATTGGCTGCAGGGGCTCGCCCGTGGCCTCGACGCCATGGCCCGCGACTGCGCCATCGCCCTGATCGGCGGCGACACCACCCGGGGCCCGCTGAGCATGACCGTTACCGTGTTCGGCCGCGTGCCCGCCGGCCAGGCCCTGACCCGCGCCGGTGCCCGCCCGGGCGACCTGCTCTGCGTCGGCGGCAGCCTGGGTGACGGTGCCGGCGCCTTGCCCCTGGTGCTCGGCGAGCGTGATGACGACAGCCATGAAGCCCGCGCGCTGCTCGCCCACTACTGGTCGCCGCCGCCGCAGATCGGCCTCGGCATCGCCCTGCGTGGCAAGGCCAGCGCGGCGCTGGATATTTCCGATGGCCTGCTCGCCGATTGCGGGCACATCGCCGCCGCCTCCGCTGTCGCACTGATGGTGGAGCGCGAGCGCCTGCCGCTGTCCGCCGGCCTGCGTGCGCTCTACCCGCGCGAGCCGGCCCTGAACCATGCACTGGCCGGTGGCGACGACTACCGCCTGGCCTTCACCCTGCCGCCGCAGCACCTGGCCTCCCTGCAGGCCGCCTGGCCCGAGGTGGCCGTGATCGGCCGCGTCGAAGCGGGCCAGGGCGTGCACCTGCTCGACGCCGATGGCGGGGATATCCGGCCGCCGGCACGGGGCTTTCAACATTTCGGGAGTCAAGGTGACTGATCATCCGCAGCAAGAGCCGGTGCCACCGGCCCCGCCCTCGGTCTGGCGCAACCCCTGGCATTTCCTCGCCTTCGGCTTCGGTTCCGGGACCCTGCCCAAGGCCCCCGGCACCTGGGGTTCGCTGGTGGCGCTGCCGTTCATCCCGCTCTGGCAGATGCTGCCCGACTGGGGCTACTGGCTGATGCTCGGGCTGACCATGCTGTTCGGCTTCTGGCTGTGCGGCAAGGTCGCCGATGACCTGCGCGTGCACGACCACGAAGGCATCGTCTGGGACGAGATGGTCGGCATGTGGATCACCCTCTGGCTGGTGCCCGAAGGGTGGCAGTGGCTGCTGCTAGGCTTCCTGGTATTCCGGTTCATGGACATCCTCAAGCCCTGGCCGATCCGCTGGATCGACCGGCACGTCCACGGCGGCGTCGGCATCATGCTCGACGACGTGCTGGCCGGCGTCTTCGCCTGGCTGGCGATGCAACTGATCGTCTGGGGCGTGGGCTAGCCGCCAGACCTGGACTCGGCAGGGAGCGGAAGGGGAGTGATGATGCGCGGCTGGTTGGTCGGACTGCTGGCAATGATGCTGGCGCCCTGGGCGCTGGCGGTGGACGCATCCCCGGGCAACAAGCCCGAAGCGAGCGCGACGGAAGTCGTGATCGCCGCCGAAACCTGGGCCGCACACACCGACGCCGACGGCAGCGGCCTCGGCTGGGACATCCTGCGCAAGGTCTTCGAACCGGTCGGCGTGCACCTGCGCACGCGCTCGGTGCCCTACACCCGCTCCATCGGCCTGGTGAAGCGCGGCGAGGCCGACGCCTGGGTCGGCTCCTACCGTGACGAAGTGCCCTGGGCCATCTACCCCCACTGGAACTACGACGCCGACCGCATCAGCGCCCTGGCCCTGAAGGGGGCACCGGTGCCCACCCTGGCCAACCTCGGCGAACACCGCCTGGTGTGGATGCGCGGTTACGGCTACGAGCGCTACCTGCCGAACCTGGCGCATTTCCAGGAGATCGAGCGGCGCGGCGGCATCCTCTCGATGCTCGACCTCGACCATGCCGACTACTACATCGACGCCCGCACCGAGGTCGACGACGTCCTGCGGCAGAGCCCCAACCCGGAAAACTACCGCATCACCTACCTCACCCAGCTCAAGCTCTATGTCGCCTTCGGTGACACGGCACGCGGACGCGAATTCGCGGAGCTGTTCGACGAACGCATGGCGCGCCTGGTGGAAAATGGCGAGCTGCGCCCGGTCTTCGCCCACTGGGGGCAGCCGTACCCCTTCGACCCGGAACCGGAGAGCCACCATGCGTCGCCTTGATCTGTTCTGCGCCAGCCTGCTGCTGGCCTGCTGTGGTGCCCTCCATGCCGAACCCCAGGTGCAGGTGGTCGGCCTGTTCCCCAATGCCGCGGTGCTCAGCGTCGACGGCCAGCGCAAGCTGGTGAAGGTCGGCCAGACCGGCCCCGGCGGCGTCGAGGTGGTCAGTGCCAGCAGCCGGGGCGCGGTGCTGCGCATCGGCGGTATCGAACGCACCTACGAGCTTTCCCGCGAATACAACCAGGCCGGCGCCAGCGCCCCGCAGAAGACCCAGATGAGCATCGCCCGCGGCAACAATGGCCACTTCATGGTGGCCGGTGCCATCGAGGGCCACCCGGTGCAGTTCATGGTCGACACCGGTGCCTCCACCGTCGCCATGAGCGAGAACCAGGCGCGCATCCTCGGCCTCGACTACCGCGTCACCGGCAAGCCGATGACCGCCAGCACCGCCTCCGGCACCGTGCGTGCCTGGCGGGTGGTCTTCGACCGGGTCAAGGTCGGCCCGCTGGAAGTGCTCGGCGTCGAAGGCGCGGTGGTCGAGGGCGATGCCCCGGTCGACGTGCTGCTGGGCATGAGCTTCCTCAACCGCGTGCGTTGGCGCGAGGACCAGGGCGTGTTGCTGCTGGAATCGAAGATCTGAGGCTCGATCGTCCAAGCGTTTCGATCCTTATCCCCAACTATTCAGTCTGACCGGCCGGTTAATGCTGCTGATACAATGCCGGCCTTTCGAAATCCCAGGAGATCCGTGGTGTCCGTCGTCTTCGTCGCCGCCTCCCAACTGCCCACGCCCTTCGGCCTCTTCACCATGCATGGCTTCCTCGACCAGGCCAGCGGCAAGGAACACGTTGCCCTGACCATGGGCGAATTCGCCGATGGTGCCCCGGTGCTCGGCCGCCTGCATTCCGAATGCCTGACCGGCGACGCCCTGTTCAGCCTGCGCTGCGACTGTGGCTTCCAGCTCGAGGCCGCCCTGCGCGCCATCGCCGAGGAAGGCCGTGGCGTGCTGCTGTACCTGCGCCAGGAAGGCCGTGGCATCGGCCTGCTGAACAAGATCCGCGCCTATGAGCTGCAGGACGGCGGCGCCGACACGGTCGAGGCCAACGAGCGCCTGGGCTTCGGTGCCGACCAGCGCGACTACGCCATCTGCCTGCCGATGCTCGACCACCTGGGCATCTCCGGCATCAAGCTGATGACCAACAACCCGCGCAAGGTGAAGGCCCTCGAAGGCTTTGGCATCCGCGTCGCCGAACGCGTGCCGCTGCAGACCGGCCTCAACCCGCACAACAAGAAGTACCTGGCGACCAAGGCCGGCAAGCTCGGCCACATGCTCGGCAGCCTGCACCAGGGCGAAGTCGAGCTATGACCCGCAACCAGGTGCGCCGCAAGCTGGGCCTTGAATGGTGGGCCTACCTCGCCATCGCCCTGGCCCCGCTGTTCGTGCTCAACCTGCTGTTCGGCTCCGGCGAACCGGTGTTCGCCGCCCTGGAGATGCCGCTGTTCCTGGCGGCGCTGATCTCCATGTTCATCAGCCTGCCGCTGTTCCGCGGCTACAAGCGCGCCCTGATCGCCACCGAGGAAGCCCTCGACAGCGAAGAGGAGCCCGCCGCCTGGATCGCCCTGGCCCGCGCCCGCCGCGTGGCCTTCCTCGGCGCCGGCCTGCCGGCCTGGATCGGCGCCGTCGCCGTGTTCGCCGGCCTTAACGCCGTGGCCCTGGTGCTGCTGGCCCTCGGCAGCGTGGTGATCTTCAGCCTCTACCGCATCCCGCGCCAACTGGGCTGATGCGCAGCCTGCTGGGCGCTTTGCTGCTGTGCCTGGCGCTGCCCGCCATGGCGCAGCTGCGCGTGGTCAGCCTCGCCCCTTCCCTTACCGAACTCATGCTCGACCTGGATGCCGCCGACCTGCTGGTGGGCGTGCTCGATGGTGGCGAGCGCCCGGCCGCTCTGGCGGGGCTGCCCAGTGTCGGCCGCTACGGCCAGCTGGAAATCGAAAGCCTGTTGGCGCTGAAGCCCGACCTGGTGCTGCTGTGGCCCGACAGCGTCGGCGCTGCCGGCCGCGCACAGCTCAGGCGCACCCCCATCGAGCAGTTGCGGGTGGAGCCCCGGCAACTGGATGACCTGGCCGGGGTGTTCGCCGAAGTGGGCCAGCGTGTGGGGCGCGCCGAACAGGGCCGTGCCCTGAGTCAGCGCTTTGCCGCCGGGCTCGCCGAGCTGCGTGGGAAATACCGCCGCGAGGTGCCGCTGGCGGTGTTCTACCAAGTGTGGGACAAGCCGCTCTACACCCTCGGCGGGCGGCAGATCGTCAGCGACGCCCTGCGCGTCTGCGGCGCCGAGAACGTCTTCGCCGACCAGCGCCTGCCGGCGCCCCAGGTCAGCATCGAGTCCATCCTGCAGCGCCAGCCACGGGTCATCCTCGTCAGCGAACCGGCCCAGGCCGCCGCCTGGCAGGCCTGGCCGCAGCTCCCCGCCGTCGCCGCCGGCCAGGTGTGGCCGGTGCCCGACCGCGGCCTGGAGCGCCCCAGCTTCCAGATGCTCGACGCCACCCGCAAGCTCTGCGAACGCCTCGCCACCGCTCGTTGAGCGCCGCCTACGAAAGACGCCATCCGCAGCGAGCACCCAGCGGGCTGTAGGGTGGATGACGCTTCACCCATCCACCATGGGCAGGCAGGGATCTATGGACCTGGCACCGAGGCTGATCGGTACCTCGATGGTGGATGAAAAGAGCGTCATCCGCCCTACGCATCACCTATCTCATTCGCGATGCCGGCTCCGTGCCGGGCATCGATGGGTTTCGCTGCGCTCTACGCCATCCTACGAAAGCCGCCATCCGCAGCGAGCACCCAGCGGGCTGTAGGGTGGATGACGCTTCACCCATCCACCATTGGGCAGGGCAGGGGTCCATGGACCTGGCACCGAGGTTGATCGGCACCTCGGTGGTGGATGAAAAGAGCGTCATCCACCCTTGCATCGCCTGGCTTCAAAAGGAGCATCAACGCCCCGCCGACATGGCCACCGCCGCCGCTGCGGTGCGGGTTTCGACGCCCAGCTTTACGTAGACGTGCTCCAGGTGCTTGTTCACCGTGCGTGGGCTGAGGCCGAGGATGTCGCCGATATCGCGGTTGGTCTTGCCGCAGGCCACCCAGTGCAGCACCTCCATTTCCCGGCCGGTGAGCTGGAAGCGCGAGGCCAGCGCCTCCTGGGTCTGCTCGTCGTCCAGCGCCGGGCGTGACGCCGGGGCGTTGCGCACGGCCTGCAGGGCGCGGGCGGTGCGCAGGTGGGCGGCGACGCGGGCGAGCACCTCGTCGGGCTTGATCGGCTTGGTCACGTAGTCGATGCCGCCGGCGGCGAAGCCTTCCACCACGTGCTCGCTGTCGGTCAGCGCGGTCATGAACAGCACCGGGATGTCCGCCGTCTCGCCGGTGGCCTTGAGCCGCCGGCAGGTCTCGAAGCCGTCCATGCCCGGCATCATCGCGTCCAGCAGGATCACGTCCGGCTGGCTGCGCTGGGCGCGCTCCAGGGCGCTGGTGCCGTCCAGCGCCACCAGCACCCTGTAGCCGGCGGCGTCGAGGGCATCGCTGAGCAGGGCGAGGTTGTCCGGGGTGTCGTCGACGATCAGCACCACGGCGCTGTCACGGCTCGAGCTGTGCATGGGCTCCTCCTGTCGGGTCGCGCGCCATGTCGACGCGGGGGGTGGGGCTGCCGGCCGCTTTCAGCAGCGTATTGAATTCGTTGAGTTGGAAGCGCCGCGCGCGTTGTCGCAGGCCGGCGAGGACGGCGGTGCACCCGGGCTCCTCGCGCTCGATGGCGTCCAGGCGCTCGAGGATGCCCTTGACGTAGCCCATCTCGCTCAGCTCGCGCAGCGCCTCCAGGGCGGCGGGCGAGGGCCGCGCGCCGTCCGCTTCGGTACCGGGGGCCATGGGCGGACGCTTGAGCCATTCCAGGCCCAGGTGCTCCTTGATCTTCTCCAGCAGGGCCGGGGTGTGCACCGGCTTGGCCAGGTAGTCGTTGCAGCCGGCCGCCACGCTGCGCTCGCGGTCGTCGGCGAAGGCGTTGGCGGAGATGACGATGATCGGCGCCCGCGACTGCACGTTGCGGCGGATCAGGCGGCTGGTCTCCCAGCCGTCCATGTGCGGCATCGACAGGTCCATGAGGATCAGGTCCGGGTGCAGCAGGGCCACCTGGCGCACCGCCTCCTGGCCATCGGCGGCCTGGACGATCTCGAAGCCCAGCGGCTCCAGCATGCCGGCCAGCACCCGGCGGTGCTCGATATGGTCGTCCACCAGCAGCACGCGGCGGCGCGCGCCCTGGTAGCCGATGATGTCGTGCTCGACATGCACCACCGCCTGGGGCACGCGCACCTCGGACAGGAACAGGCGCACCTGGAACGAGGTGCCCTGGCCCGGCCGGCTGTGCACGCGGATATCGCCGCCCATCAGCGCGATGAGCATGCGGGTGATGGTCAGGCCGAGCCCGACGCCGTTGTCCTGGCGCAGCGGGTCGCCCCGTTCGAAGGGCTGGAAGATGCGCTCGATCTGGTCCGGCGCGATGCCGATGCCGGTGTCGATGATCTCGAAGGTGGCGGTTTCGCGCAGGTAGCTGACCCGCAGCCGCACCTCGCCGCTCTCGGTGAAGCGCACCGCGTTGCCCAGCAGGTTGATGAGGATCTGGCGGATGCGCTTCTCGTCGCCGCGCACCACCACCGGCAGGCGCCCGCTGGGCTCGTAGCGGAAGGCCAGGCCCTTCTCCTCGGCCTGCGGGCTGAACATGTGCTGCAACTGCTGGAGGAATTCGGGGAAGGGGATCTCGCTGGGCTCCAGTTGCAGCTTGCCGGCCTCGATCTTGGCCACGTCCAGCAGCCCGTCGATCAGCGACAGCAGGTGCGAGCCGCTGCGGAAGATGGTCGCCAGGGCCTCCTTGTGCGGCTCCGGGGTGAGGCCGTCGCGCTGCAGGATCTGGGTGTAGCCGAGGATGCTGTTGAGCGGCGTGCGCAGCTCGTGGGACAGCCCCGTGACGTAGCGGCTCTTCGCCGCGTTGGCCGCCTCCGAGGCTTCCTTGGCCTTCTGCAGCGCCTCGTCGGTCTTGCGGTGGGCCTCGATCTCCTGCATCAGCAGGGTGGTCTGGCGGTTCGACTCTTCCAGCGCCACGTGGCGGCTCTCGCGGGTCAGCACCACCCACCAGGCGAGTATCGCGGCGAACAGCGAAAGGGTCAGGAAGGCCTTGAGGAACGCCTGGTAGAGCGTCTGCGCGGCGTCCGCCGGGGCGTGTTCGAGGCCTTGGGAAACCTGGCTGTAGATCAGCGCCAGGGCACAGAACAGCAGGGTCACGATCACCACCAGCACACCCAGGTAGTGGGCCAGGCGCGTGTGCAGGCGCGGCACCGAGGCATTGGGCAGCAGCCAGCGCACCAGGTCGTCGAACTGCTCCGAGAGCCGCGCCCGGGGCTTGCAGGCATCGCCGCAGCGGGCGTCCAGCGAGCAGCACAGGGAGCAGATGGGCGCGCCGTAGGCCGGGCAGAAGGCGGTGTCCTCGCGCTCGAAATCGTTGCTGCACAGGGTGCAGGTGACCTTCTCGCGCAGCGGATGGAGCAGCGCCGGGTCGCTTTCCCGGGCGATGTAGTAGCGCCCGCCGGTGAGCCAGGCCAGCAGCGGCGCCACCGCCATCGCCGAGACCAGCGCCACCATGGGCGAGGCCGCCTGGGCGATGCTGCCGAGCAGCCCGGCATGGGCCAGCACCGAGAGCAGCGAGGCGATCAGCATGGCGCCGACGCCCACCGGGTTGATGTCGTAGAGGTGCGCGCGCTTGAACTCGATGTGCCGCGGCGACAGGCCCAGCGGCTTGTTGATCACCAGGTCCGCCACCAGGGCACCGATCCAGGCGATGGCGATGTTGGCGTAGAGCCCCAGCACCTGCTCGATGGCCTCGAACACGCCCAGCTCCATCAGCATCAGTGCGATGGCCACGTTGAACACCAGCCAGACCACGCGGCCGGGGTGGCTGTGGGTGATGCGGGCGAAGAAGTTCGACCAGGCCAGGGAGCCGGCGTAGGCGTTGGTGACGTTGATCTTCACCTGGCTGACGATGACGAACAGCACCATGGCGCCGAGCGCCCATTGCGGCGAGGCGAACACGTAGTTGAAGGCCACCAGGTACATCTGCGTCGGTTCGGCGGCGCGCTCCAGGGGGATCTCGTGCTGCAGGGCGAGGAAGGCGAGGAAGGCGCCGCCGAGCATCTTCAGTGCGCCGGGGATGATCCAGCCGGGGCCGGCCAGGAGCATTGCCGCCCACCAGCGCTTGCGGTTGGCGCGGGTCTTCTGCGGCAGGAAGCGCAGGTAGTCCACCTGTTCGCCGATCTGCGTCACCAGCGCCAGGGCCACGGTGCAGGCGGCGCCGAAGTGCAGTGGGTTGAAGGTGCCGGCCTCGCCGTCGCGCCCGGCGAAGCTGGCCAGGTCGCCGAGCGCCCCGGGATTCCTGGCGATGACGAAGACATAGGGCAGCAACAGCAGCACCAGCCACACCGGCTGGGTCCACATCTGCAGGCGGTTGATTAGGGTGATGCCGAAGGCCACCAGGGGAATGATGATCACCGAGCAGATGACGTAGGCCAGCGCCAGCGGGATGCCGAAGTACAGCTCCAGGGCCAGCGCCATGATCGCCGCCTCCAGGGCGAAGAACAGGAAGGTGAAGCTGGCGTAGATCAGCGAGGTGATGGTCGAGCCGATGTAGCCGAAGCCGGCGCCCCGGGTGAGCAGGTCCATGTCCACGCCGTAGCGTGCGGCGTAGTAGCTGATGGGCAGGCCGGTGAGGAAGATCACCAGGCTCACCGCCAGCACCGCCCACAGGGTGTTGGTGAAGCCGTAGCTGATGGCCAGGGCGCCGCCGATGGCTTCCAGGGCGAGGAAGGACACGGCGCCGAGGGCGGTGTTGGCGATGCGCAGTTCCGACCATTTGCGGAAGGAGCGCGGCGTATAGCGCAGCGCGTAGTCCTCCAGCGTCTCGTCGGCGACCCAGCTGTTGTAGTCGCGGCGGATCTTGGCGATGCGTTGCGTACCGGTCTGTTGCACGGCGGCGCTCCTGGGCGGCGATGGGCGTGTGCAGCAACTTCCATGCCCCGCCCCGGCCCCGGGGGCGCACCGCTCTGGCACGGCCTTCCCGGGCGGTCGCGCGCGTCCTTGCGCCTGTCTGCGAGCGCAGCATGCCCCAAGCTGGCGCAGCGGCCACTACGTCAGATGACGTATGCCGCTACGTCAATGTGCGTATACCCCCGCCCCCTGGCCGAACGCATCCTTGCCCCGAACCGAGGCCGGTACCCGCAAGGCGAGCCGACCACGCCAACCACAGAGGAGCAGGACCATGGATTCAAGCTTGATGACGGGTGCGAAACGCTTTCTTCCGCGCCGGCTGGCGCTGGGCGCCGCCGCGCTGTCGCTGATGGCCGCAGCGGTATTCGGCCAGCTGGCGGTGGCCGCCGACGCCAACACCACCGGCCTGGCCGTGACCGACACCGAAGTGACCGTGGGCCAGCTGCACTCGGCCACCGGCACCATGGCCATCTCCGAGACCGGCTCGATCCAGGCCGAGCGCCTGGCCATCGAGCAGATCAACGCCTCCGGCGGCATCCTCGGCCGGCAGATCAAGATCATCCAGGAGGACGGCGCCTCCGACTGGCCGACCTTCGCCGAGAAGGCCAAGAAGCTGCTGGTGAACGACAAGGTCGCCACCGTCTTCGGCTGCTGGACCTCGGCCTCGCGCAAGGCGGTGCTGCCGGTGTTCGAGAAGGAGAACGGCCTGCTCTACTACCCGACCTTCTACGAAGGCCTGGAGCAGTCGAAGAACGTCATCTACACCGGCCAGGAGGCGACCCAGCAGATCCTAGCGGGCCTGGACTGGGTGGCCAAGGAGAAGGGCGCCAAGACCTTCTACCTGATCGGCTCGGACTACATCTGGCCGCGCACCTCGATGAAGATCGCCCGCAAGCACATCGAGAACGTGCTCGGCGGCAAGGTGGTGGGCGAGGAGTACTACCCGCTGGGCAACACCCAGTTCGGCTCGCTGATCAACAAGGTCAAGCTGAAGAAGCCCGACGTGGTCTTCGCCGCCGTGGTCGGCGGTTCCAACGTCGCCTTCTACAAGCAGATGAAGGCCGCCGGCGTCACCGCCGCCAAGCAGACCCTGCTGACCCTCTCGGTGACCGAGGATGAACTGCTCGGCATCGGTGGCGAGAACATGGCCGGCTTCTACGCCTCCATGAAGTACTTCCAGAGCCTGGACAACCCCAACAACAAGGCCTTCGTCGAAGCCTTCAAGGCCAAGTACGGCAAGGACGCGGTGATCGGCGACGTGACCCAGGCCGCCTACCTAGGCCCGTGGCTGTGGAAGGCCGCCGTGGAGAAGGCCGGCAGCTTCGACGTCGACAAGGTGGTCGCCGCCTCCCCGGGCATCGAGTTGACCACCGCGCCGGAAGGCTACGTGAAGGTCCACGACAACCATCACCTGTGGAGCAAGACCCGCATCGGCGAGGTCCAGGCAGACGGCCAGTTCAAGGTGGTCTACGAGTCCGGCCTGATCGAACCCAATCCCTTCCCCAAGGGGTATCAGTGAGTGGAGAGCGGCAAGCGGCAAGTTTCAAGCTGCAAGAGGCAAGCGAGAAGCGAGAAGCGAGAAGCGAGAAGCAGCTTGAAGCTTGAAGCCTGAAGTGGGGTCGGGGTTTGTCTGACCCCCGTTTCACCCTGAATCCAAACCCCGGCGGGCGGCGAGGCTGTCGCCCGCTTCCGGAGAACCTTATGGAATGGCTATCTGAGTTCGGCGCCATTGCGGCCATGCAGGGCTTCAACGGGCTGTCGGTGTTCTGCGTCCTGCTGCTGATGGCCCTGGGGCTGGCGATCATCTTCGGCCAGATGGGCGTGATCAACATGGCCCACGGCGAGTTCCTCACCATCGGTGCCTACACCACCTACCTGCTGTCGGCACTGACCACCCACTACGCGCCGGCGATGCAGCCCTATTACTTCTTCTTCGCCATCGTGCTGTCGTTCTTCATCGCCGGGGCCATCGGCTGGCTGGTGGAGTGGGCAATGATCAGCAAGCTCTACCAGCGCCCGTTGGACACCCTGCTGGCCACCTGGGGCCTGTCCCTGGTGATGCAGCAGGCGTTCCGCTCGATCTTCGGTGCACGCGAGGTCAGCGCCACCCTGCCGGAATGGCTGATGGGCTCGTTCAACCCCACCGAGAGCATCGACATCCCGCGCAACGGCCTGTTCGTCATGGGCCTCACGGTGCTGCTCACCGCCACGCTCTTCCTCATGCTCTACCGCTCGCGCTGGGGCCTGCAGGTGCGCGCCACCATGCTCAACCGGGTGATGAGCCGCGCGGTGGGCATCAACACCAAAAGGGTTGACCGCATGACCTTCGCCCTCGGCTGCGGTGTCGCCGGGGTGGCTGGCGCGGCCTTCACCACCATCGGCTCCACCGGCCCGACGGCCGGCTCGCTGTACATCGTCGACACCTTCCTGGTGGTGGTCTTCGGCGGCGCCCAGAGCCTGTTCGGCACCATCGCCTCGGCCTTCACCATCGCCCAGACGCAATCCATCTCCGAGTTCTTCATGAGCGGCTCGATGGCCAAGGTGCTGACCCTGTCGGCGGTGATCCTGATCCTGATGCTGCGCCCCCAGGGGCTCTTCTCCATCAAAGTCCGTAAATGAGGGGCGGCAGATGAACGCAATCGACAAACTCCTCGGCGGGCGGCAGGGCACCATCGGCCTGCTGATCCTCGCCGCGCTGATCCTGGTGGTGTTCCCGCTGGTGCTGGATGCCTTCCGCTTGAACATGGTCGGCAAGTACCTCACCTACGCCTTCGTCGCCGTCGGCCTGGTGCTGTGCTGGGGCTACGGCGGCATCCTCAGCCTCGGCCAGGGGGTGTTCTTCGGCCTCGGCGGCTACTGCATGGCGATGTTCCTCAAGCTGGAGGCCTCCGACCCGGAGAGCACCAGGATCCAATCCACCCCCGGCATCCCGGACTTCATGGACTGGAACCAGATCACCGAGCTGCCGCTGCTCTGGCAGCCCTTCCACAGCTTCGGCTTCACCCTCGTCGCGGTGCTGGCGGTGCCCATGCTGCTGGCGGCGGTGATCGGCCTGGCGATGTTCAAGCGGCGCGTGGGCGACGTGTACTTCTCCATCGTCACCCAGGCCATCGCGATGATCCTCACGGTGCTGATCATCGGCCAGCAGGGGCTCACCGGCGGGGTCAACGGCATCACCGACCTGAAGACCCTGATGGGCTGGGACATCCGCACCGATGGCGCCAAGCTCGTCCTCTACTTCATCAGCGCCTTCCTGCTGCTGGGCTGCATCGTCATCGGCAGGTTCATCCTCGCCTCCAAGCTCGGGCGCCTGCTTATGGCCATGCGCGACAAGGAGGAGCGGGTGCGCTTCTCCGGCTACGACGTGGCCAGCTTCAAGATCTTCGTGTTCTGCGTTGCGGCCGGTTTCTCGGCCATAGGCGGGGCCATGTTCGCCCTGCAGGTGGGCTTCATGTCGCCGAGCTTCGTCGGCATCGTGCCGTCCATCGAGATGGTCATCTTCGCCGCCGTCGGCGGGCGCATGTCGCTGCTCGGCGCGGTGTATGGCGCGTTGCTGGTGAACTACGGCAAGACCTACTTCTCCGAGAGCTTCCCGGAGCTGTGGCTGTACCTGATGGGCGGCCTGTTCATCGCCGTGGTCATGTACTTCCCCAACGGACTCGCCGGGCTCTGGCAGAGCCATGGCCGCCCACGCCTGGAGCGCCTGCTGGCCACCCGCGCCAAGGCACCCGCCGCAACTGTGACGACGCCCGCCGCGAGCCCGAGCCCGGCCCCGAGCACCACCCGTGAACTGGAGCGCACACCATGAGCCCGAGCGGATTCGAAAGCCCGAAACCGGTGCTGGCCATCGAAGGCCTGACGGTGTCCTTCGACGGCTTCAAGGCGGTCAACGACCTCAACCTCTACCTGGACCGCAACGAGGTGCGGGTGGTGATCGGCCCCAACGGCGCCGGCAAGACCACGGTGCTCGACCTGATCTGCGGCAAGACCCGCGCCACCGCCGGCAGCATCCAGTTCGACGGCCGCGAGCTGACCCGCATGCGCGAGTACGACATCGTCCGCGCCGGCGTCGGGCGCAAGTTCCAGAACCCCTCCATCTACGAGAACCTGACGGTGTTCGAGAATCTGGAGATGTCCTACCCGGCCGGGCGCAAGGTGCTCGGCGCGCTGTTCTTCAAGCGCAGTGCCGAGGTCATCGCCCGGGTCGAGGCGGTGGCCGGGGAAATCTTCCTCAGCGAGCACCTGCACCGCCAGGCCGACCTGCTCTCCCACGGCCAGAAGCAGTGGCTGGAGATCGGCATGCTGCTGATGCAGGACCCGGAGCTGCTGATGCTCGACGAGCCGGTGGCGGGCATGAGTGTCAGCGAGCGCGCGCAGACCGCCGAGCTGCTCAAGCGCATCAGCCAGGGGCGTTCGGTGCTGGTCATCGAGCACGACATGGAGTTCGTCAAGAGCATCGCCCACAAGGTCACCGTGCTGCACCAGGGCAAGGTCCTGGCCGAAGGCAGCATGGAGGCGGTGCAGAGCAACCCGAAGGTGATCGAGGTGTACCTGGGGCATTGAGCCCCGGGCCAGCCATCAATGGAGTCCAGCATGTTCCAGATCAGCAAGCTCACCTCGGGCTACGGCCAGAGCCAGATCCTCCACGACCTCGACCTGAACGTGGCCAGGCAGGAAATCGTCGCCGTCATGGGGCGCAACGGCATGGGCAAGACCACCCTGTTCAAGAGCCTGATGGGCATCCTCCCGCAATGGGGCGGTGAGGTGCGCGTCGATGGCCAGGACGTGTCGGCCCTGGAGACCCACCAGCGCGTCGAACGCGGCATCGCCTACGTGCCCCAGGGGCGGATGATCTTCTCCCACATGACGGTGCTGGAAAACATCCAGACCGGCCTGCCGGCCTCGGCCAACGGCCAGGTTCCGGACGATCTCTACGCGCTGTTCCCGGTGCTCCACGACATGCGCTCGCGCAAGGGCGGCAACCTCTCCGGCGGCCAGCAGCAACAGTTGGCCATCGCCCGCGCCCTGGCCACCAACCCCAAGGTGCTGTTGCTGGACGAACCCACCGAGGGCATCCAGCCGTCGATCATCAAGGACATCGCCCGCAGCCTGAAGGAGATCCGCACCCTGCGCGACCTGACCATCGTCGTCTCCGAGCAGGTGCTGTCCTTCACCCTGGAGATCGCCGACCGCTTCCTGGTGATCGAGAAGGGCCGCTTCGTCATCGAGGAAACCCGCGACCGGGTCGACGAGGCCACCATCAGCCGCTACCTGTCGGTGTAGCCCGCAGCCGGGCCGCGGCCCGGAATCCCCGCCAAGCCGTCCCCGTGCCCGCGCACGGGCGACGGCTTTCGCGCGCCCGCCCGGGCGCTTCCCACCTACGTAATTCGACGTATTCCCGATCCCGGCCAGGCGGCCAAGACTAGCTCCCAGCGCGGCCCAGACCGCCCGTCCAACACTTGGTCCCAAGGAGCACCGTCATGACCGAAACGCTGATCAAGGTCGACCTCAACCAGGCCGCCACCGAGAACGAACAGATCCACAACCGCTGGCACCCCGACATTCCCATGGCCTGCTGGGTCAACCCGGGGGATGACTTCATCCTCGAGACCTACGACTGGACCGCCGGCGCGATCAAGAACAACGACGACGCCTCGGACGTGCGCGACGTCGACCTCTCCACCGTGCACTACCTCTCCGGCCCGGTGGGGGTGAAGGGCGCCGAGCCGGGCGACCTGCTGGTGGTGGACCTGCTGGACATCGGCGCCAAGCCGGATTCCCTGTGGGGTTTCAACGGCTTCTTCTCGCGGCAGAACGGCGGCGGCTTCCTCACCGACCACTTCCCCCTGGCGCAGAAGGCAATCTGGGATTTCCACGGCCTGTTCACCAGCTCCCGGCACATCCCCGGCGTGCAGTTCGCCGGGCTGATCCACCCCGGGCTGATCGGCTGCCTGCCTGACCACAAGATGCTCGCCGACTGGAACAGCCGCGAGCAGGCGCTGATCGACACCAACCCGACCCGCGTGCCGCCCCTGGCCAACCCGCCGATGGCGCCCACCGCGCACATGGGCAAGCTGCGCGGCGAGGCCCGCGACAAGGCGGCCATGACCGGCGCGCGCACCGTGCCGCCGCGCGAGCATGGCGGCAACTGCGACATCAAGGACCTGTCCCGCGGCTCGAAGATCTTCTTCCCGGTCTACGTCGACGGCGCCGGCCTCTCGGTGGGCGACCTGCACTTCAGCCAGGGCGACGGCGAGATCACCTTCTGCGGCGCCATCGAAATGGCCGGCTGGGTGCACATGAAGGTCGAGCTGATCAAGGGCGGCATGGCCAAGTACGGCATCAAGAACCCGGTGTTCAAGCCCAGCCCCATCGTGCCCAACTACAAGAACTACCTGATCTTCGAAGGCATCTCGGTGGACGAGTCCGGCAAGCAGCACTACCTGGACGTCAACATCGCCTACAAGCAGGCCTGCCTCAACGCCATCAACTACCTGACCAAGTTCGGCTACTCGCCGGCCCAGGGCTACGCGCTGCTTGGTTCGGCGCCTGTGCAGGGGCATATCAGCGGGGTGGTGGACATCCCCAACGCCTGCGCCACGCTGTGGCTGCCGACGGAAATCTTCGACTTCGACATCAACCCCAACGCCTCTGGCCCGACCCGCTTCCTCGACGGCAGCGTCGATCTGCCCATCGCGCCGGACAAGTGAGTTCACCGCCCCGGCGGGAGGTTGCTCTGGACGGCGTACCTCCCGCCGGGACGGCGGACATCGAACGAAGACGAGGACCCCAACATGCCCATCTACGAATACGACTGCACCACCTGCGGCGACTTCACCGCCCTGCGGCCCATGGCCGAGCGCGAGGCCCCCTGCGCCTGCCCGGTGTGCGACGAGCCGGCGCCGAGGGTCATCCTCTCCGCACCCGGCCTGGCCACCCTGGCCGGCAGCCAGCGCCGCGCCATCGCCGCCAACGAGCGCAGCGCCAACGCGCCGCAGACGGTCGAGGAGTACCGCGAGAACCGCAAGCACCCGAAAGGCTGCGGTTGCTGCACGCCGAACAAACCCCTGGCACCCACCAAGGCCCACCCCCACGCGCTGAAGACCAAGCCCAGCGCGCGGCCCTGGATGATCAGCCACTGAACGGAAGGAGAACCCCATGCGTCACGGTGATATTTCCAGCAGCCCGGATACCGTCGGCGTCGCCGTCGTCAACTACAAGATGCCGCGCCTGCACAGCAAGGCCGAGGTGCTCGACAATGCCCGGCGCATCGCCGAGATGATCAAGGGCATGAAGCTCGGCCTGCCCGGCATGGACCTGGTGGTGTTCCCCGAGTACAGCACCATGGGGATCATGTACGACCACGACGAGATGATGGCCACCGCCGCCAGCATCCCCGGCGAGGAGACGGCGATCTTCTCCGCCGCCTGCCGCGAGGCCGGGACCTGGGGCATCTTCTCCCTCACCGGCGAACGCCACGAGGAGCACCCGCACAAGGCGCCCTACAACACCCTGGTGCTGATCGACGACCGCGGCGAGATCGTGCAGAAGTACCGCAAGTGCATCCCCTGGTGCCCCATCGAGGGCTGGTACCCGGGCGATCGCACCTACGTCAGCGAAGGGCCCAAGGGTATGAAGATCAGCCTGATCATCTGCGACGACGGCAACTACCCCGAGATCTGGCGCGACTGCGCGATGAAGGGCGCCGAGCTGATCGTGCGCTGCCAGGGCTACATGTACCCGGCCAAGGAGCAGCAGGTGCTGATGGCCAAGACCATGGCCTGGGCCAACAACTGCTACGTGGCGGTGGCCAACGCCGCCGGCTTCGATGGCGTCTACAGCTACTTCGGCCACTCGGCGATCATCGGCTTCGACGGCCGCACCCTGGGCGAATGCGGCGAGGAGGAGATGGGCATCCAGTACGCCCAGCTGTCGGTCTCGCAGATCCGCGACGCGCGGGCCAACGACCAGTCGCAGAACCACCTGTTCAAGCTGCTGCACCGGGGCTACACCGGCGTCTACAACTCCGGCGGTGGCGACCGCGGCGTGGCCGATTGCCCCTTCGAGTTCTACCGCACCTGGGTGCTGGATGCGGAGAAGGCCCGCGACGATGTGGAAGCGCTCACCCGCCGCACCATCGGCGTGGCCGACTGCCCGGTGGGCGAACTGCCCCATGGTGGGCGCGAGCAGGTCGCGGGCTAGCGCGACGGCGCTCCGTGAACGGGGCGGCCTTCCGCCCGTGATTCCCTGAACCGAGGAGCCCGGATGCCCTTCGTCAACGACCTGATCGAGCACAACCGCGAGCACCTGGGGCGCGGCGAGGTGCCGGCGGCGCGCTTGCAGTCGCGCTTTCTCTTCGAGCCCGACACCGTCATGGCCCTGCTGCGCACCCGCATCGTCGGCCAGGACGCCGTGCTGGAGGCGGTGGAGGCCCTGCTCAAGGTGGTCAAGGCGGACATCGGCGACCGCGAGCGGCCCCTGGCGGTGAACCTGTTCATGGGCCCCACCGGCGTCGGCAAGACCGAGCTGGTGCGCCTGCTGGCGCTGGCCCTCCATGGCCGCGCCGACGCCTTCTGCCGCATCGACATGCAGACCCTGGCCCAGGAACACTACGTCGCTGCGCTCACCGGTGCGCCGCCGGGCTACGTGGGCAGCAAGGAGGGCGCCACGCTGTTCGACGCCGAGGCCATCCAGGGCAGCTTCGGCCGCCCCGGCATCGTGCTCTTCGACGAACTGGAGAAAGCCGGCAAGGAGGTGGTGCGCAGCCTGCTCGGGGTGCTGGAGAACGGCCAGCTGACCTTGAGCGCCGGCAGCCGCCGCCTCGACTTCCGCAACAGCCTGATCTTCCTCACCAGCAATATCGGCGCCCAGGAGGCCTGGCAGTTCCGTGAGCGCTATTCGCGTGGCTGGCGGCGCCTGTTCGGAGTCTCCCCACGGGACGAGGCGCGGGTGCTGGAGGCGGCCTTGCACCGCCACTTCGACCCGGAGTTCCTCAACCGGCTGGACCGCGTCGTCTGCTTCGAGCGCATCGGCGAGGACCACCTGGAGGCCTTGCTCGACATCGAACTGGCGCGCCTCAACCAGCGCCTGGCCCGCCAGGGGCGGACGCTGGTGCTGGAAGAGGACGCACGCAAACTGCTCTGCCTCGGCCATGACCCGCGCTACGGCGCCCGTGACCTGGGGCGGCGCGTGCGGGTGCTGCTGGAGCCGGCGCTGGCCGAGTGCCTGCTGGCGTCCCCCGGCGCGACCCGCCTGGTGGCGGGCTGCTGCGAGGGCGGCCTGCGGGTGAGCGCGGGCGAGGCAGCCTGACTAGAACTGCGGCGACCACTTGAGGGTCATCACCACCTTGCGGCCTTCGTCCTGGTAGCCGCCGTACTGCTCGATGGTCGGGTCGACGACGTTCACCGTGTTGCTGCTGGTGGGCGTGCCATCGCCGAAGGGGTAGGACGACGAGGGGTTGGAGCTGGAGACGTAGCGCTGCTCGGTGATCTGGCGGTTGCCGATGTTCTCGACCCGGGTCTCCACCTTCAGGCCCTTGAGGAAGCTCCAGCCGGCACGGATATCGATGCGTCCGTAGCCGGGGGTCTTCTCGGTGTTCTCGGCGTCCACGTAGCGGCTGGAAACCCCCGTCCAGCTGAAGCCGAAATTGTAGTCCCCGAATTTCTTGTCCACATCCAGCACCAGGGTGCGCCGTGAGCGGCCGGGCAGGGTATGACCGGTGTCCCGGTCGCGCGGGTCCACCAGGCCCAGGTTGAGGTGGGTGTTCCAGCCCATGAAGTCGCGGGATGCGCTGAGGTCCATGCCGTTGATGCGGGCCTTGCCGACGTTGCGCATCTCGTTGACGAAGAAGGGGTTGAAGTCCAGGACCGGGGAGATGAGGTCCTCGATGTCGGTGCGGTAGACGCCGAAGCTCCAGTCGGTGTCGTAGTGTGAACCGCGCAACTGTGCTTCCCAGGTCTTCGAGTGCTCGGGGTCGAGGTTCGGGTTGCCGGTGGGCTGGAAGGGCGCCGGCAGGTACAGCTCGACCATGTTGGGCACGCGGAAGCCCTCGGCGTAGCTCAGCACCAGCTGGGTGGACATCGGCAGGTCGAAGTCCAGGGCGGCCCCCAGGCTGTTCTCGCTGCCGTACTGGTCGCTGCTGTCGTGGCGCAGGCCCAGTTCGGTACCGAAGGGCGCGGCGCGATAGCGGTGCTGGGCGAACCAGGCCTGGTTGCGGCGCTCCATCTCGCTGAGCGTGCGATTGGCGGTCAGGCGCTCCTCGTACCACTCGGCGCCCAGCAGCACCTGTTGGTGCTCGTCCAGGCGCAAGGTGTTCTGCCATTCCACCGAGTCGCGATAGGTGGCGAATTCCTGATGGGTGGTGAAGAAGTTGCGCACCGTGTCCAGCTGGCTCCTGTTCTCCGCGTGGCCCAGTTGCAGGCGGCTGGTCCAGCGCGGGTCGAGGTTCGCCTCCAGGAACGCCGAGGTGCTGTTGAGGGTGAACTCGTCGGTGGGCTGGCCGGGGTACCAGAGAGCGTTCTCGTCGAGGTCGCTCTTGCCGCGCTGGTCCAGCAGGTTGAGGCCGGCACGCCACTGTTCGGTGAGGCGGTGTTCCAGGCTCAGGTTGAAGCCCCGGTTGCGGTAGGTGTCGTCGTCGGTGTTGGCGCCATCGATGTCGTCGGTGCGGTCGCTGTGCAGCTCCAGCAGGCTGGCGCCCAGGTCGAAGCGGGTCCGCTCGTCGCCGCCGGAGAGGCCCAGGCTGTGCTCGTTCTCGTCGCTGTCGCCGAGGCTGAAGTCGAAGCGCGGCTCCAGGCCGGCGCCCTCGCCACGGCGGGTGAACACCTGGATGACGCCGCCCATGGCATCCGACCCGTAGAGGCTGGAACGGGCGCCGCGGGTGACCTCCACGCGTTCAACCTGCTCCAGGTTCAGGTATTCGAGGCGTGACAGGCCATCGGAGAGCGAGCCGATGCGCACGCCGTCGATCAGCACCAGCGTCTGGTTGGCATTGGTGCCGCGCAGGTAGAGGCTGGTGCGGCTACCACGGCCGCCCTGCTGGGCGACCGACATGCCGGGTACACGGGTGAGCAGGTCCGGCACGCTCTTGGCTTTGAGCCGGGAGATGTCCTTGCGGGTGAAGATGCTGGTGGCGGCGGTGGCCTGGGAACGGGGCTCCAGCGCGTTGCCCGAAGTGGCCACCACATAGGGGCTCTTCAACGCGTCGAGGCTGTTCAGGGGGATTTCTTCGGCTGCCGCGAGGCAGGGGGCCATGGCGATGGCCAGGGCCAGACGGGAACGCATAATCGATGACTCCTCAAAAGATCCATGACTTTCGAGAAGGGCGGGACAAGAACGACTGCGCGATCCGGTGATCGCCTGTGCTTGACGGTGCAGCCCCTCCGCAACACACGTCGTACGACGAGAACCGTTTCCACGTGCCGCCCCGCACCGCGCCGACGACTCTCTGGTCGTTCGACGACATCCTGCACGTGAGGCCGGGAGCCGGAACCGCCTGTCGCGGGCTCCCCGTGGTGGGCTGGGCTGGTCGCTCTGCGGCGCCTGGCTCCTGGCCCTGGTGTCTCGGGCAAACAAGCGCCGCGCCCTGAGGCGCGGCTTATGGTTCCGGCAGTCTAGCTGGCGGAACGATCCAGCAAGGCCAGGCGTTCGCGGATCGAGGTTTCGATACCGCTGGCGTCCAGGCCGCACTCGGCGAGCATCTGTGCCGGTTTGGCGTGCTCGACGTAGTAGTCCGGCAGGCCCAGGTGCAGCACGGGCAGCAGGATGTTCTCGCGGGCGAGGAACTCGCTGACGGCGGCGCCGGCACCACCCATCACGCTGTTCTCCTCGACTGTCACCAGCAGCGTGTGGCTGCCGGCCAGTTCACGCACCAGGGCCTCGTCCAGCGGCTTGACGAAGCGCATGTCGACCACGGTGGCGCCCAGCGTCTCGCCCACCTGCAGGGCCTCGGCCAGTTGCACGCCAAAGGCGAGGATGGCGACGCGGGTGCCTGGGCGGCGAACCACGGCCTTGCCGATCTCCACCGGCACCAGCTCCTTGTCGATGCTGGCGTTGGGGCCGCTGCCGCGCGGGTAGCGCACCGCTGCCGGGCCGGGGAACAGGTGGCCGGTGGTCAGCAGCAGGCGCAGTTCGTTCTCGTCGCTTGGGGTCATCACCAGCATGCCGGGGATGCAGCGCAGGTAGGAGAGGTCGAAGCTGCCCGCATGGGTGGGGCCGTCTTCGCCCACCAGGCCGGCGCGGTCGATGGCGAACAGCACGTCGAGGTTCTGCACCGCGACGTCGTGGATCAGCTGGTCGTAGCCGCGCTGGAGGAAGGTCGAGTAGATCGCCACCACCGGCTTGGCGCCGTCGCAGGCCATGCCGGCCGCCAGGGTCACGGCGTGCTGTTCGGCGATGGCGACATCGAAGTAGCGATCGGGGAAGCGCTCGCTGAAGGCCACAAGGTCGGAACCTTCCTTCATCGCCGGGGTGATGCCCACCAGGCGCGGGTCCTGCGACGCCATGTCGCAAAGCCACTGGCCGAAGACGCTGGAGTACTTGGGCCCGGAGGCCTTCTTCGGCGCTGCCGGGGCGTTGATCGGCTCCAGCTTGGTGATGGCGTGGTAGCCGATGGGGTCGACTTCCGCCGGGGCGAAACCCTTGCCCTTCTTGGTCACCACGTGGAGGAACTGCGGGCCCTTGAGGTCACGCATGTTGCGCAGGGTGGCGACCAGGGTGGGCAGGTCGTGGCCGTCGATGGGGCCGATGTAGTTCCAGCCGAGTTCTTCGAACAGGGTGCCGGGAACCAGCATGCCCTTGGCGTATTCCTCGGTGCGACGGGCGATCTCCCAGGCGCCGGGCAGGCGCGAGAGCACCTTCTTGCTGCCTTCGCGCATGCTCGCGTAGGTGCGGCTGGAGAGGATCTTGGCCAGGTAGTTGGACAGGCCACCGACGTTGCGCGAGATCGACATGTCATTGTCGTTGAGGATCACCAGCATGTCGGCCTGCACGTCGGAGGCGTGGTTCAGTGCCTCGAAGGCCATGCCGGCGGTCAGCGCGCCGTCGCCGATCACCGCGATGGACTTGCGCTCCGAGCCCTGCATGCGGGCGGCGATGGCCATGCCCAGTGCAGCGCTGATGGAGGTGCTGGAGTGGCCGACGCCGAAGGTGTCGTACTCGCTCTCGGCGCGGCGGGGGAAGGCGGCGACGCCGTCCTTCTGGCGCAGGCTGCCCATCTGCTCGCGGCGCCCGGTGAGGATCTTGTGCGGGTAGGCCTGGTGGCCCACGTCCCACACCAGTCGGTCGTCGGGCGTATCGAAGACGTAGTGCAGGGCGATGGTCAGTTCGACCACGCCCAGCCCGGCGCCGAAGTGCCCGCCGGTCTGGCCAACGGTATAGAGCAGGTACTGGCGCAGTTCGTCGGCCAGGGTTTCCAGCTCCGCTTCACCCAGCCGGCGCAGCTCGTCCGGCGTCGCCGCGCGGTCGAGCAGGGGCGTGAGCGGGCGCTCGCGGGGGATCTCATGGAACGTCGTGGGCATCAGGCTAGTCGTTATGGGTGCAAAAAGATGCGGCAGTTTACCTGATGCCGCTTTGCCTGCCCAAGACATGGTGTCGGATGCCGTCGCGGTCCGGCAGGGTCACCCACCAGAAGGCCAGCGCCAGCAGGCTGAGAGCCGCGCCGAGCAGGCACACGGCGGCCCAGCCGGCCCAGGCATAGAGCTGCGTGGCAGCGAAAGCGCCCAGGGCACTGCCGGCGGCATAGAACAGCATGTAGAGGCTGATCAGCCGGCTGTGGGCGGGGTTGCCGCTGCTCAGCACCAGGCTCTGGTTGAGCACGTGCAGGGCCTGGCCGGCGGCGTCCAGCAGGAGGATGCCGAGCAGCAGCGCCCAGAGCGATTGCCCGGTGAAGGCCAGCGGCAACCAGGCCAGGGCCATCACCAGCAGCGCCAGGCCACTGGCCTTCTGCGCCTGGCCTCGGTCGGCCCAGGCGCCGGCCCGCGTCGCCGCCAAGGCCCCGGCCGCACCGACCAGGCCGAAGGCACCGATGGCGCTGTGGCTCAGTGCCAGGGGCGGTTCGCTGAGGGGCATCACCAGTGCCGCCCAGAACAGGTTGAACACGCAGAACAGCAGCAGCGCGAGCACGCCGCGCACTTGCAGCACGCGGTCCTCGCGCAGCAGGGTGAACATCGAGCCGAGCAACGCCGGGTAGCGCATCCGCGAGTGGGGCCGGGCCTCCGGCAGGCGCCACCAGAGCAGGGGCAGCAGCGCCGTCATCAACCCGGCTGAAAGCAGGTAGACCGCGCGCCAGCCGCCCAGGTCGGCCATCAGCCCCGCCAGGCTGCGGGCCAGCAACAGGCCCACCACCACGCCGCCCTGGGCGGCTCCCAGCACCCGGCCGCGCTCCCCGTCACTGGCCAGGCTGGCAGCGAAGGCCAGCAGGCCCTGGGTCATCGCGGTGCCCAGCAGGCCGAGGCCGAGCATGCCCAGCAGCACCAGGGCCGGCTGGTGGGCGAGGGCGACCAGCAGCAGCGAGCCCACCAGCAGGAGGAGTTGCCCCGCCATCAGCCGGCGCCGCTCCAGCAGGTCCCCCAGGGGCACCAGCACCAGCAGGGCCAGGGCGCTGCCCACCTGGGTGAGGGTGATCACCCCGCCAACAGCGGCACGGCCGATGCCCAGGTCAGTGGCGATCGCATCCAGCAACGGGTGGGCGTAGTAGACGTTGGCGACGCTCAGGCCGCAGGCCACGGCCAGCAGCCAGACCAGCGCCGACGGCATCGGGGAAAGGGTGGGCATGCCGAAAGTCCTCGTTGTGGTTTCAAAATGAAACCATTTGAAGGCTATCGATACAGGTTTTAAACTGCAACCACTTTTCGCGAGCCGGAGGTGGTGCATGAAAGACCCGCAAGCCGAGGAGCATTGCCCGGTGGCCCGGGCGCTGGACGTGATCGGGGACCGCTGGTCGATGATGATCGTGCGCGACCTGTTCGACGGCCTGCAGCGCTTCGGCGAACTGCAGAAAAGTCTCGGCGTGGCCAAGAACATCCTCAGCGACCGCCTGCGCAAACTGGTGGCCGACGGCGTCCTTCGCATTGAGCCGGCTGCCGATGGCAGTGCCTACCAGGCCTATGCGCTTACGCCCCGGGGCCATGACCTGTTCACCCTGGTCGTCAGCCTGCGCCAGTGGGGCGAAGCCCACTGCTTCGCCCCCGACGAGGTGCATTCCGAACTGCTCGACACCGCTGACCAGCCCCTGGCGCGGCTGCAGGTGTGCGACGCCGCCGGCCACCCCGTCAGCCCCGCCGACACCCGCGTGCGCAAGGTCGACGTCGCGGCGGGTTGACCGAGCAGCAGGACGTGGGAATTCATTCGCGATCGGGGGCAGCACCGGCGCCACGTCTGTGCATTGCAACGATAGGTTTCGCTTCGCTCTACACCATCCTACGGGGTCGGTTCACGGGCTTGGCATCGGAGCCGATCCATACCCCTCGTAGAAGGGGGCGGGCGGCGCTACGCGAGATTCGTAGGATGGGTAGAGCCGTGCGAAACCCATGCTGGGGGGCGGCACCCTGCCCGGGCGTTTCAGAGCCCTCGGTAACGCGGCACCTTGTCCCACTGCATCCACAGCTCACCTTGCCAATCCAGCAGCACCAGCCGGCGGGATTGCCAGTCCAGCATCACGCGCCGTGGCTGGTGACGGCAGCCCGTGTACTGGTCGCGCAGGGTGGGGACCACGTCGCGGGCGAGCCACTCTTCCAGGTGCTGCAACTCGGGGTGGCCGAAGCGGATCATGGCCTGGTAGAGGCCGCCTTCACTGACGAGATGGACCTCTTCCTCGCTGCCGGTGGCATAGGTGAAACGGGCGCTGCGAATCTGATAGGGGCGCAGGCGGCGGTGCAGCGCCTGGGGATGGTGCAACCCCAGCAGGCGGGCGAAATCGTAGGCGCAGAACCAGGGCTGGTCGTCGATCATCACGCCGCGCAACGGGCGGTTGTGGCGGTAGAAAAAGATCGGGGTGTAAGCGTCGTGCATGGCGTTACTCCGTTTGCCTGTCCATGCCTCCGTCATCGTCGTCATTCGATGGGTGGAGGATCGCGTGGGGTTGACGAACCGGGCAAACGGAGCCGGCAGACCGCAAGGGTCTCCCCACGCGATCCGCCATTAGATGATGCAGTCCTGAAAACTGCATGCGAGCCGGTTCCCGCTGGAAACGTACGTCGTTTCCCGCAAGCCCCGTAGGCGGCATCGCGCCGTTAGCTTCAGGTCGTCAAACCCGGCCGCGGATTGACCGCGACCGGGCGAACTTAGGGAGTGGGCTGGAGGCGAACAAGGGGTTGCGGCGGGTTTGGGAAATTTCCCTGCGATGAGCGGGCATTTGATGGGTTTCGCTGCGCTCTACGCCATCCTACGACCCCGCCTCTGCCCACAGTTTCTGTGGAACAGCCTGTGGATATCTTCTGGGTGGATCGCTGCGGAGCAGGCGGGGCGGTGGTTCGGCGTGGTCGCTCGAAAATTCGTCAAGCCTGGGCAGTGTGCTGCCGGGCGAAGTCGATGATGGCCTGGATGGCTGCCCGCGCCTGGGGGCTGTTGTGCCAGCAGGTGGAGCCCATCATCCGGGAAATCTGCAGGGTCAGGTCGACGGCTTCGCAGTGGGCCAGTTGCTCCAGGGTGTGCAAGCCGATTTGTTCCAGGCGGCTGACCACGGTCGAGCCGACGCCTTTGAGCGCGACCAGTTGGGCGCGGGTTTCCGGGGTGAAGCCCTGTGGTTGGGTCATGGCGCCTTCCTTCGCTTCATTCCGTCGTGGTCGTTGCGGCGGGCTCTTCCATCTCGGCCATGCGCTGGCGCAGTGCGGCGAGGTCGCGGGTGGGGATGACGAAGGTGTAGGCCCAGATATCGCCCAGGCGCTGGGCATTGCTGGACCAGATGACGGCGATGGCGGCCGGCAGCGAGCCGAGGATGAAGGGGTTGGTTTCCACCAGGCGGAAGGCGCTGCGGACCAGCACCTGCATCAGTTGCGGCGGCTCGCCGTTGGGGGCGATGACCCGGATCCGGCAGATCCATTTCCCTGGGGTGAAGCCACGCAGCAGCCACTCGCACAGCGGGAAGTACAGGAGCACCGGCAGCACGATCGCGAGCACGTGACGTGTCTGTTCGTAGAGGAGAGCGACCAGGCTGATGATCAGTGCCTTGTCGATGATGAAGGCGAGGCTGCGCAGGGCGAGCATGCGTGTGCGGGAAACGTCCATGTTGCTTGGAACCAGTGGTGAAAAGGGGCGGGCAGGATAAACCAATCCCGCTGGAGCGGTGGGGCGTGTGTCACGAGGGTGGCCTGGATTTCCCGGGCTGAAGCCCGGGCTACCCAAACACTGCCCACAATTTCTGTGGGGCAAGCTGTGGATAAGTTTTGGATGGATGGCTGTGGAGCCTGCCGCCTGGGAGGTTCAGGCGGCTGGTGGTTTTTCCGCCACTACTGGTATTCGCGGCACCAGGTTTCGCCGTACTCGGCCAGCATGGCCTGTTCCAGCACCTTGGCGTCGGCGGCTTCGGCGAAGCGGAACAGCACCCAGGCGAGGGAGCGCACGAGCTGGTCGCGGGTCTTGTAGTTGGGGATGTCGTGCATGGCGTCGGTGGCGTGCTTGAGCCAGGCGAACAGCTCGCGCTGGTCGGCTTCGTCGGCGCCGAGCAGGTAGATGAAGAGCATGCCGACCAAGGGCAGGCTGAGGTCGAAGTTGTCGCGGTTGAAGGTCAGGCGAGCGAAGGGAACCGCGCGCAGCACGCGGGCGATTTCGCCGTGCAGCCAGGCGTCGCCTCCGAACTCGGCCTTGAGCTTCTGCTTTTTCGCCAGCATGCCGGGCTGGTGGGCGAAGCGGCCGACCTGGGCCAGTAGCGCGAGGCGGCGGGCATGGGCGTCGAGGGTCATCTCGCCGTCGAACAGCAGGACCATTTCCCAGCGGTTGAGGCGGCAGCGCGGGTAACCGTGTTCGGCCAGCACCTGGGCGGCATCTTCTGCGGCACGGGCGAGCAGGCCGAGCTGGAGTTCGCTGGTGGTCGGCGGTGTGCCGCCATTGAGCAGCAGGTAGTAATAAAAGGTCTGCAGGGTGGCGTCATCGAGCTCCTTCGGCGGCTTCTTCACCAGCGGGGTGATGCGGGGGTGGTGGCTGCAGTAGTAGCTGTTGGAACTGTTGGCTTCGGCGAAGTCGGCTGCGCCGGAGGCGATGAACTGCTGGATGATTTCCGTCTTGCTGGACATGGGCGTTCCCCGGTTGGCGGCGCCAGGGAGCATAGAAGGGCTGGGGGGATTTTTCCGTGCGGCGGGTGGTGTTCCAAGGGGCAAGGCATCGCCCCGCAGGCCGCCGATGGGCGCGGCCGACAAGCGCGACGCCACGCTGATCGGTTGCCCGCTCAGCCGTACCGACGCCCTGGGTGCATGCCCACCCGGGGCAGAACTGCCGTTCGGCCTTCCTGGCTGCTGGGGGACGGCGCTGCTGGACAGGGGCGACCCTGCTGTCGGGCTTCGCCGAGCCCCGTCCAACCTACGCTTGATTGGCCAACTGGCGCTGTGCCCTCTCCAGTGCATCGAGAAAGCCTGCCAGGGTGGCCTTGGGGGCCTGGCCCTGGCGGGTGATGCAGTGGAAGGCCGAGCGATAGGCCAGTTGCCCGGGCAGTAACGCACGCAGTTGGTTTCGGTCCACCCAGTGAGCGGCGTAGTGCGTGGGCAGGTAGCCCAGGTAGGTGCCGGAGAAAATCAGGGTGGCGATGGCTTCCATCGCGTAGGCGCTGACCGTTTGGGTGAAGTGCAGGCCGTGGGGCCGCTGGTTTTCCGTCAGGTAGCCACGGCCTACGTACTCCGCCGCGCAAATGTCCGCCAGGCTCAGGTCCGCTTCGGCGCGGTGGAACAGGGGATGGCCGGCGGAGCAGTAGAGGTTCTGCTCTTCCTCGAACAGCGACTGGTAGTTGAGGCCTGACAACTGGTGATGGAACGCGCCGATGGCCAGGTGCAGGCGTTCTTCCAGGACCGCGCGTTCCAGTTCATCGGGGCGCAGCATGTGCAGGTTCAGGCGTACCTCGGGCAGGCGCTGGCGGAACAGCCTTATGGCCAGCGGCAGGGGGGCGCGCTCGAAGCTGATGAGGCTGTCCACCGTGCCGATCTGCAGGCTTTCCCTGGCCATCCCCCCGAGGCGGTTGGCCTGGGTACGGAAGCGTTCGATATCGCCGAACAGCAGTTGTGCCAGGTCGAACAGTTCCTGGCCTTCCTCGGTCAGCTGGAAGCCGCTGTTGCCGCGCCGGCACAGGGAGCATCCGAGGCGTTCTTCCAGATCGCGGACCACCACGCTCAGGCGCGACAGGCTGGTGTTGAGGCTGGCCTGGGCCGCTGTGAAGCCTCCCGCGTCGACGATGGCGCAGAAGACCCGCAGCATGCGGAGGTCGATATCGGAAATGTTGCCCAGCATGCCCACCTCCAGGCCGGTTGCCGGGGCCGTCTGTGGCGCGGTCCCGGCATGAGCCTACCAACTCGTGGCGGTGGGGTCAGCGGGTCGCGATGGCGTCGGCGAGGATGCACATCAGTTCGAACATCATGGTGGCGCCCACCAGGGCTGTCGCCCCGCCCTGGTCGAACGGCGGGGAGACTTCCACGACGTCGGCACCGATCAGGTTCAGGCCACGCAGGCCGCGGATCATTTGCTGGGCCTGGAGGGTGGTCATGCCGCCGATTTCCGGGGTTCCGGTGCCGGGCGCGAAGGCCGGGTCGAGGACGTCGACGTCGAAGCTGATGTAGGTGGGGCCGTCACCCACTACCCGGCGTGCCTCCGCCAGGGTGGCTTGGACGCCGAGTTCGGCGAACTCCTCCATGTGGATCACGCGGATGCCGCATTCCTCGGCGAAGGCTTCGTCCTCGGCAGAGTAGATGGAGCCGCGAATACCGATCTGCACGGTGCGCTTGGGGTCCAGCAGACCCTCCTCCACGGCGCGGCGGAAGGGGGTGCCATGGGTGTAGGGGTTGTCGCCGAAGTAGCGGTCGTTGGTGTCGGAGTGCGCGTCGAAGTGGATCATGCCGATGGGGCGATGGTGGGCCAGGGCGCGGAAGATCGGCAGGGTCACCAGGTGGTCTCCGCCCACCGACAGGGGCACGGTCCCCGCCTGGTGGATTTCACGGAAGAAGCCCTCGATGCGCTTGAGCGAATCGAGCAGGTCGATGGGGTTGACGGGGCTATCGCCGAGGTCGCCGATGCGCACCAGGTCATAGGGTGCGATGCGGCTGACGTGGTGCACCTTGCGCATCAGGCTGGACATGTTGCGCACTTCGCGCGGGCCGTGACGGGCGCCGGCGCGGTTGGTGGTGCCGCCGTCCCAGGGAACACCCACCAGGGCGAGTTGCAGGTCGGCCGGGTCGTCGAAGATCGGCAGGCGCATAAAGCTCGGGATGCCGGCGAAGCGTGGTATGAGCGCGGCATCGAGCGGCTGCGGGAAGTCATGGGTCATGGGCTCTATCTCACGGGTAGAGGGCGCCGCGTGGGCGCCCTGGATGGTTTCAATCGGTTGCGGTGCGCAGGGCAGGAGCGGGTTGGGTCAGCAGGCTGGTGGCCACGAAGGTCAGCAGGCTGACGAGGAGGCCGTAGTAAATGGGGGTGTTGGCCAGGATGCCGTCATGGACCATGAAGGCGATGACGGTGAGGCTGCCGGTGACCATGCAGGCCATCGCGCCCACGGCGGATGCGCGGCGCCACACCAGGGCGCCCATGATCGGTACGAGCAGGCCGCCCACCAGCAGGTTGTAGGCGATGGAGAGGCCGGCGATGACGTCGTTGACCAGGCAGGCCATGGCCAGCATCGCCGCGCCGAGGGTGAAGGTTATCCACCGGCTGCTGGCCAGGTGGTCTTCGCCGTTGCGACTGAGAAAGCGGCTGTATATGTCTTCCTTGAGTACGGTCGCTGCGGCCAGCAGGCAGGCGCTGGCAGTGGACATGATGGCGGCCAGGGCGGCAGCCACCACGAGGCCGCGCAGGCCGGCTGGGAGTAGGTTGCGGGTGATCTCGGCGAAGGCGTTCTCGGCCACCGACAGGTCCGGCAGCAGCAGCCGGGTGGCGGCACCGATGAGCGCGCAGGCGCCGCCATAGAGCATGCAGTAGACCCCTGCGCCGAGGCCTGCGTAGCGCACCACGCCCTCGCTGCGGGCGGTGAACAGGCGCTGCCAGATGTCCTGGCCGATAAGCGCGCCGAAGAAGTAGAGCAGGAAGTAGGCGGCGATGGTGTCCAGGCCGATGTTGCCCAGCTCGAAGAAGCCCGCCGGCAGGTTGGCCTGCATCGCCGCCAGGCCACCGGCCTCGCCCACGCTGATGGGCAGCAGGACGAAGAAGATGCCCAGCGTCATGATCACGAACTGGATGATGTCGGTGAGCGTCAGCGACCACATGCCGCCGATCACGGAGTAGAAGATCACCAGCCCGCCGCCGCAGAGGATGGCGGGGATGCGCGGAATGTCGAATACCACCTCGGTGACCGAGCCGATGGCGATGGTGGCGGTTACGGCCACCATCAGGTCGTAGGCCACCATGACGATGCCGCCGATCAGGCGCGAGGAGGCCTGGTATCGCTGTTCGAGGATCTGGGTGACGGTGAAGACCCTCAGCTGGGCTATCTGCCGCGAGAACACCAGGCTGAGTACGATGATGCCCAGCCCCAGCATGAAGACCAGCCAGAGACCGGATACCCCGTACTGGTAGCCCAGGCGCACCGAGCCGATGGTGGACGCCCCGCCCAGCATCACCGCCGAGAGCGTGCCGAGGTAGAGGACTGGCCCGAGGCGTCGCCCGGCCAGGAGAAAATCATCACGGGTCCTGGCCTTGCGCATGCCCCACCAGCCGAGGCCCGCCATCACCAGCACGTAAATCAACATCGTCACGTAGTCGACCGCCATGGTGCTGCTCCTTTGTTGTTTTTCTAGTTCGGGTCCGCCCTGACGGCGGGTCTGGCGAGGATAGGAGGGGTGGCGTGCGGAACAACATCACCGCGATGGCAAGCTGGGTTGCGCCAGGCGGCAAGTAGGGCAGGTGGTGAGTGGAAGAAGCGGGATTCAGCCGAGGCCAGGCTCCTACGAGCGCAGCGCGCGGGTGTTCCCGTGCGGGTCGTGCAGTGGGCCCGCGCGTTCGCGAGGGTGACGCCGTGAAGGTGCCGGGGCGCGGACCGGCTCGGCGGCGCTGGTTTTTCCCTGGGCGCTATGCGCAAATGCCTGCCGACTTCCCACACCATACGGCTCCTTTCCATGCGCAAGGCCGATCGCCTGTTCCAGGTCGTCAACCTGATCCGCACCCACCAGCCCATCACCGCCCAGCGCCTGGCGGAACGGCTGGGGGTTTCCACGCGCACCATCTATCGCTACGTGGACGACCTGTCCCTGAGCGGCATCCCGATCTACGGCGAGGCCGGCGTGGGGTATGCGCTGGACGAGCATTTCGAGCTGCCGCCCCTGGCACTCAACCGCGACGAGCTGGACGCCCTGCTGCTGGGCGTGGAGCTACTGTCGCGCACCGTGGGCGACGAGATGGCCGATGCCGCGCGCTCGCTGCTGAGCAAGATCCAGGCGGTGGTGCCCGAGCATGCCCTCGACCCGCAGAGCGCGCCGGTGCGGGCCTTCGTCAGCCCCTTCACCCCGGAGCAGCTGCGCCATTGGGACAGCCTGCGGCGTGCCATCGGCGAACAGGCGGCGGTGCGTATCGACTACCTGAGCCTGGACGACCGCGCTTCGCAGCGGGTGATCTTCCCACTCGGGTTGTTCTACTGGGTGGGCAAGTGGACGGTGGGTGCCTGGTGTGTGCTGCGTGGCGAGTACCGTGACTTCCGTGTCGACCGCATCCGCAACCTGGCGCGTCTGGCCGATGCACCGCCGGCGCCCGAGGGGCTGAGCCTGGCCAGCTACATGCGCCACCGCAGTTGCGAGGCGCAGTTGCAAGAGGCGCAGGCCACTGACAGAACGTTGTCAGCAGAGGAGGCATAGGCTGGGCCGTCTCAACCAACGGAAGGGCGATCGCCATGCAAGATTCTTCGGTATTGGAACTGGTGCTGTTCAAGACTAAACCCGGCCGCGAAGAGCGCATCGCCGAAATCCGTGCCGGTGTGCGCGAGGCGCTGAAGACCTGCGACGGCTTCATCGGCTTCCGCAGCTTCATCTCGGTGGAAGGCAGCCATGTGTTCGCCGACCTCGCCGAGTGGTCCTCCCATGAAAGCGCCCTCAGCGCGGCCCGTGCCTTCAACGGCGCCGACCCGCGCTTCCAGCCCTACATGCGGGAGATCAAGGAGGTGATCTTCATGGGGCATTTCAGCCCGGGCGAGTGACCTGGTGTTAAGACGGTGGTTACCGCAGGCATGGAAAAGCCCGGCATATGCCGGGCTTTTTGCTGCCTGAGAAGGGCTCAGACCTTGCGCACGAATTCCGACTTCAGCTTCATCGCGCCGATGCCGTCGATCTTGCAGTCGATGTCGTGGTCGCCATCCACCAGGCGGATGCCCTTGACCTTGGTGCCGACCTTCACCACCAGGGACGAGCCCTTGACCTTGAGGTCCTTGATCACGGTGATGGTGTCGCCGTCCTGCAGGACGTTGCCGACGGAGTCCTTGATCACCTTGCCTTCATCGGCCGGCGCGTCGGCGGCGTTGGCGGACCATTCGTGGGCGCACTCCGGGCAGACCAGGTTCTGGCCGTCTTCATAGGTGTATTCGGAGTTGCATTGGGGGCAGGGGGGCAGGGTGCTCACGGCGTATCTCGCAATCGGGTGAAAAAAAGACCGCAGATTATATAAGGTTTTAGTGGTCGCTGTCGGGGGTGGCGTAATGATGGCCCTTGTATCGGACTGCTTACCGGCTTGACCAAGGCTAAATATTTCCCGGCTGCCGCCTTGCTAGCCTGCCGCAGGTAAACCCATGCCCAGGACGTACAAGGCGTGGAACCAGTCCGATGGCGATGGAGTGCCTGCCGTTCCTGCGGGGGGGAATCGATGTTTCAACGTGTCCTGTGGAAGCTCATGCCGAAGTCGCAGCGGGCCTTCCTGCTGGGGCGGATGGCGGTGGTCGACCGCGCCGCCGTCAACCGCTCCATGTCGGGCAACCTGCGCTACCCGGAGCCCTTCCGGCGCCAGGGCTGCCTATTCATCCACGTGCCCAAGTGCGCTGGCTCCAGCGTGGGCGATGCGCTGTTCGGCGGCTGGCGCGCCGGGCACCTGCCGCTGTACTGGTACGAGCAGCAGTTCCCTACCGAATACGCCACGGCCTTCAAGTTCAGCTTCGTCCGCGACCCACTGGAGCGTGCCTTCTCGGCCTACGTCTACCTGCGTGGCAACGAACTGCGTCCGCGCCACCAGGCGGCCAAGCGGTTGGTCAGCAGTTACCAGGGCTTCGATGACTTCGTCGCCCGCTGGCTGCATGTGGATAACGTGCGGCGGCAGATCCACTTCGCCCCGCAGACCGACTTCCTGATGGATTCCCTCGGCCACCTGGCGCTGGATTTCATCGGCTATCAGGAACACCTGGAGCGCGATTTCACGGCGCTCTGCGAGCTGCTAGGCTGCAATCGGACGCTGCCTCACTCCAATCCCTCGCTACGGCGCGAGGCGCTGCCGGTGAAGGACATCTGCACGGCGCGCACGCGGGAGATCGTGCGCCGGGTTTACCAACGTGACTACGAGTTGCTCGGCTATGCATAAGCACGCACCTTCCGCCCTGTTGCCCTGGATCCGCCCCTACAACCTCGCCCTGCCGCGCTCGGCACGGGCGGCGATCAAGCACCAGAGGCCCTGCTGCATCTGGCTGACGGGGCTTTCCGGCTCCGGCAAATCCACCCTGGCCAACGCCCTGGAAGTGGAGCTGAACGCACGTAACCTGCACACCTTCGTGCTCGACGGCGACAACCTGCGCAACGGCCTGTGCCGTGACCTGGGCATGGACGATGCGGCGCGCCGGGAGAACGTGCGGCGCATCGCAGAGGTGGCGCGGCTGATGGTGGATGCGGGGCTGGTGGTGATAGTCGCCGCCATCTCGCCGTTCCGCGCCGACCGCGAGGCGGCACGGGCGCTGTTCAGCGTCGACGAATTCCATTGCGTCTACGTCAGCACGAGCTTCGAGACCTGCGCCCGCCGCGACCCCAAGGGCCTCTACCAGGCGGCGATGCAGGGCCGCATCAGCAACTTCACCGGCCTCGACAGCCCCTACGAAGCCCCCACCGACGCCGATTGCGAGATCGACACCGACGAGGTGGACGTGATCGAGGCGACCTCCTGGTTGATAGCGCTGGTGCTGGGGGAGTAGCCCCTCCCAGACGACAGCACCTTGGAGGGTGGATGACGCTCTTTTCATCCACCAGGCGAGGCCGCAGGCGGCACCCAGCTGGGCCTGCTTTGGCGACTGAAGTCGCCCCTACAGAAGAGCGCGCCGTTGCCGTTTGTGCGTTCCTTACCGTTGATCAATACACCGTTGCCGGTTCCGGCAGGCTGAGCAGGCCGGCTTCGTTGAAGCGCACGGTGTTCCAGAAGCCGCCGCCGAGCTTGCCGCGCACGGTGTAGGGGACGCCGGGTTGGCGGCCGGTGTCGTGGCTGTTGGCCAGGCCCCAGGCCTGGCGCATGGCGGAGAAGGCGGAGATGGTCACGGGGACGCTGACCAGGGCTTCGCTGAAGCGCGGGATTTCGCCGGCCTGGTCGCTGACGCCACTGGCCAGGGGCTGGTTGTTGATGTCGAGATCGAGGGCGATGCCGTTGTAGCGGATGGCGGTGTCGTTGGGGTTCTGCACCCGCAGCTTGACCATGAAGCGCATTTCCAAGCCTTGGCCGGGCACCGGCTCCATGCCCACCAGGTCGATGCGCACCGGGTCGCGCGGGGCCAGGGTGCTGCAGGCAGAGAGGCCCAGCATCAGCAGCAGGCAGCTGGCGAGGCGCAAGGTGGAGCGGATGATTGGGGTCATGGCGTACGTCCGATTTGTGCAGGTGGTGCACCGCTAGAGACCGGCGAAGACGCCGTTCATTCCGCGTTCTCCGACGAAAGTAGCCCACGGGACGGCGTCGCGAAGGGGCGTTCGGCCAGGTATTTCCGGCTGCCAAGCGGAGCGGCGGCGTCTATCCCAGGGGCTGCTGCCGTCCGTCGGAAGGCACGCGCCAGGCGCGTTGCCTGAACTCAAAGGCCGCTATGGCGTCCATTGCCCTTGTATGGGGATGAAAACAAGCGAGCAGGCAGATGATCCGTTCTCTGGGGTTGAGGAATGTCGGGTGGCGCACCATCGTGGTCCGCACCGTGACCGAGTTCATCGATGACGAGCTGCCGACCTATGCCTCGGCGCTGGCTTTCCAGATGTTTTTCTCGCTGTTCCCCTTCCTGTTGCTGCTGATCGCGGTGATCGGCTTCCTCGAGTTGCCCGAGTTCTTCGACTGGCTGCAGGCCCAGGCGACGCTGGTGCTGCCGGGGGCGGCGATGGACCTGGTGCTGCCGGCCATCGAGCAGTTGCAGACGCAGAAGCCGGGGTTGTTTTCCATCGGTGCGGTGGTGGCGCTGTGGTCGTCGTCATCGGCCATCCGCTCGAGCATGGATGCGATGAACCGCGCCTATGACGTGGAGGAAGGGCGCCCGACCTGGAAGCGCATCCCGCTGTCGGTGCTCTACACCGTGGGCGTGGCGGCCTTCCTGCTGGCGGCGGCAGGGCTGATGGTCACCGGGCCGCAGGTGATGAACTGGCTGGCCGGCCAGCTGGGCATCGAGGACGTGGTGGTGCTGCTGTGGAACTGGCTGCGCATCCCGGTGGCGGTGCTGCTGCTGATGATGGTGGTGGCGTCGGTCTACTACCTGCTGCCGGATGTGAAGCAGGAGTTCCGCTTCATCACGCCCGGCTCGGTGCTGGCGGTGCTGGTGTGGCTGGTGGCGTCCATGGGCTTCAGCTACTACGCGAAGAACTTCGCCACCTACAACGCCATGTACGGCAGCATCGGCGCCATCATCATCCTGCTGCTGTACCTGTACATCTCCGCCGCCGTGTTGCTGTTTGGCGCCGAGCTCAACGCGGTGATCGAGCACCATTCGCGCGAGGGCAAGAAGCCCGGCGAGAAGAAGGCCGACGAGGGGGCCGTTGTGCAGTTGCCCGAGTAGCGGTGCGCCGGTTCAGCCGCGCAGCAGGCCTTCCAGGCGCTCGCGCAGCCGGGGCTCTTCCTCTTCGCTGATGCCCAGCAGGAAGTAGTGGCGCAGCACGGCGATGGCTTCGTCCGCGCTTTCCAGCAGGCGCTGGTTCACCTGGCCGTCGGCACTGCGGCGGTTGAAGGTGCCGTTGCGCAGGGTGAAGCGCTCCGTGCCCTGGGTGCGGGCGGCCACCAGCATCTGGCGGAAGATGCTGTCCGGGTGGGTCGAGGTGTACCAGTTGCGGGGCACGTAATCGACCCAGTGCTGGGGCTGCAGGTCGAAGCGGTAGACCGGCATCCAGGCATCGCCCAGGAAGGTTTCCAACTGATGGTCATCGTGCCCGGCGTCCGGCGCCAGCAGGCGGAAGGGCAGCTCGCCGAGGTCCTCGTGGCCCTGCAGGGACAGCGAGCGGGTGGGGTTGGCGGAGCCGAAGCCGACATCGGCGATGACCGGGCCATCGTCCAGGTCCACCCGCAGCAGCAGGTGCGAGGTGATGGTCAGCGGCGCATCGTCCGGCAACCCCCAGCGCACCCGCGCCGCCAGCAGGGTGACGCGAAAGCCCAGGGCCAGCAACAGGCGCCCGAACAGGCCGTTGATCTCGAAGCAGTAACCGCCACGGCTGCGCTCCACCACCTTGGCGAACACCGCCTCGGCGTCGATGGATATGGGGCGGTCGAGCAGGACGTCGACGTTCTCGAAAGCGACCCGGTCCAGGTGGGCCTTGATCAGGCGGTCGAGGGTGGCGCGGTCGGTGAGGGTGGGGGCCGGCTGGTCGATGTGGGCCAGGTAGGCGCGGGTCTGCTCAGGGCTCAGGGCGTGCATGAAGAGGCTCCATGGATGACGGGAGGAGGCTAGCAGAGCTTTGGCGGGCTGGCTGCTGTTCTGCTTTTGCAACGCCTCCTGTAAAAAATAAGGAACTGATGGGTTGGCGCTGGCGAAGAAATGATTGGTGCATCAACGGGTTGTCCGACAATCCGAAGGCGCGCCTGTCGTTTTTTGTAGTCATTTGGCTTGTAACTGTTTGACATATTTGACGGCTTTGGCAGACTGCTCGCCCGTTGCGGCAGGAGGTCGCGGTTGCCGTGCAGGGCTCCTGAAGCCATGACGGATGATCCCGCCCGGTTGTGACGCGCCTAAAACAAAAATTCTGTCAGTCGCGGCGACCCTGGGTGGACACAGGTCCGGCAGGCCAGACGACGGGCGAGCCACTGGAACTCACACATGCTGATCTGGTTTGTTGCGGTCTACCTGCTGATCACCGTCGGTGTTGGCTTCTACGCCTCCACTCGCGTCAAGAACTCCAAGGATTTCGCGGCAGGCGGCCGCAGCATGTCCTTCCCGCTGGTGGCGGCCATGGTGTTCGCCACCTGGTTCGGCTCCGAAGCGGTGCTGGGCATCCCCGCCACCTTCATCGAGGAAGGCTTCGCCGGGATCATCGAAGACCCGTTCGGCTCCTTCGGCTGCCTGATGCTGGTGGGCCTGGTGTTCGCCCGCCCGCTGTACCGCATGAACCTGCTGACCATCGGCGACTTCTTCAAGAAGCGCTTCGGGCCCAATGTCGAGCTGATCACCAGCCTGGTGATCATCGGCTCCTACCTGGGCTGGGTGGCAGCGCAGCTCACCGCGCTGGGCGTGGTGTTCAACGTGCTCTCCGACGGCTCCATCACCACCACCCAGGGCATGCTCATCGGCACCGGCATCGTGCTGCTGTACACCCTGTTCGGCGGCATGTGGTCGGTGGCGCTGACCGACTTCATGCAGATGATCATCATCGTCGCCGGCCTGCTGTACCTGACCTGGCTGATCGGCGACATGGCCGGTGGCGCCGAGGTGGTGATCAGCCACGCTGCCAGCGAGGGCAAGTTCGCCTTCATGCACGGCTTCGAACCCCGTGACATCGTCGCCTTCCTCGGCGCGGCGGTGACCATGATGTTCGGCTCCATCCCGCAGCAGGACGTGTACGCCCGGGTGATGTCGGCCAAGACCGAAAACATCGCCGCGCGTGCCTCCATGGCCGGCGCCTGCTTCTACCTGGGCTTCTGCATGCTGCCGATCTTCCTCACCTATGCGGCCTCGATGATCGACCCGGCGATGGTGCAGAAGTGGCTGGCAGAGGATGCGCAGATGATCCTCCCGCACCTGATCATGGAACGCACCCCGCTGTTCGCCCAGGTGATGTTCTTCGGCGCGCTGCTCTCGGCCATCATGTCCACCGCCTCGGGCACCCTGCTGGCGCCTTCGGTGACCTTCACCGAGAACGTGCTCAAGCGCTTCCTGCCGAATATGGACGACCGCCAGTTCCTGCTCGCCATGCGCCTGAGCGTGCTGGGCATGACGGTGGCCACTTCGCTGTTCGCCCTGTATTCGGACGCGAGCATCTACGAGATGGTCGGCAATGCCTACAAGGTGACCCTGGTCGCCGCCGTGGTGCCGCTGTTCGCCGGGCTGTTCTGGAAGCGCGCCACCACCCAGGGCGCGCTGACCGCCATCGGCTTCGGCCTGGCCTCCTGGGTGTTCCTGGAGATGAATTACCAGGAAACCGACTTCTGGCCGCCGCAACTGGCGGGCCTGCTGTTCAGCGTGCTGGGCATGCTGCTGGGCTCCCTGCTGCCGCAGCTGAGCCGCCCGCGCGGTGAAAGCGTCGACGCCATGATGGCGCCCGCCGGCAACTGACCCATTCCGGGCCCTCCTGTTCTGGAGGGCCCGCCCTTCTTCCCCGTGCCGGTCCCGGCACACCCCGTACGGAAGCTGTGATGCAGTCGTGGTTTCTGACTGCTCGAACAGGTTCCGAACTGGTGCATCCCTTCCTGGCTGTCCTCCCGCATGACCGGCCCCGGGCGCTGGCAGCTGCCCGAGGGGCGAGGCCTGGCGGTGGATTTCTTCCTTTAGTTGACCTATGCGTCAATTTGGATGTGCGCTCACCATAATGGTGAGAAAAATATTATTTCGATGAAAATCAGTGGCTTGTGATTAATTCAGAGCCGCTTGCCAGCGTCGCACTCCTTGCTCTAGGTTTCACGAACCTGTCATTAGAGACAGGTTATCGTCTCCCCCGGTGACTGACCGGCTCGGTAGTGCTCCCCTGTGCTGCCGGGCCGCCAGTGCACCACCGTGCAGCCCACCGCACGGTGCGCCCGCCCTGGGCGCCTCGCCGTAGATCAATCGCAACAGACATCGCCTGGTTTCGTTTTTTCCACCCGAGCGCTTCCCGCCGTGGGAGGCCCGCACCTGCAAGGAAGAAAAAGCAATGAAACGTATCGCCCTCCTGCTGTCGCTTTGCTGCGTCCCTTTCACCTCGGCCTTCGCCGCCACCGTCACCCTGAGCAAGGGCGGCTACAACCTCACCTACGATTGCGACAACCACACCGCCTTGCGCTACGAGTACGTGCTGACCACCGACACCGGTTCGGCGGCGAGGCCTTCGTCCTTCTACCTGGATCCGGACCTGCCCAGCGGTTGCGCCGGCCAGACCAGCACCTCGTCCTACGCCAGCGTGGTATCGGGTTGGGACCGTGGCCACCTGGTGACCTCCAACCACATGGACTACAACGCCACCTACATCAAGCGCGCCAACTACATGAGCAACATCGTGCCGCAGGTGGCCAGCTTCAATCAGGGCATCTGGGTGGCGGCCGAGAATGTCGCTGAGTGCTACCGCGACCTGGCCACCGTCTATGTGTATGGCGGGGTGGTCTACAACGACACCTCCAACGACTACTTCCTGTCGTCCCACGGCATCCGCACGCCGGATTACTTCTGGAAGACCATCGTCACCACCGATACCGCCACCGGGCAGACCAAGGCCATCAGCTGGTACATCCCCAACCAGGCCGGCCTGGGCAGCCTGAACAGCTACATCAAGAGCATCTCCGAACTGGAAAGCCTGATCGGCACCAGTGCCGTGGGCATCAGCGTGCCGGCCAGCGTCAAGGCGCAGAAGCCCACCGCCACCTGGGCGACGCCGAGTGGCTGTGATTTGAGCTGATCATCGATTGGGTATTAGGTAGGGGGCGGGGAGGCTGGGCCCTTCTTCCAGCTTCACGCTTCCGGCTTCCAGCTATCCAGGCCCCTCACATGCATAGGCTGGGCACCCACTCCCAGCCACTCAGAGTAATGCGTAGGGTGGGCTTCAGCCCACCGCTCTTCGCTGCGCAGCCCTTGGTGGCTCACTGTGGATTTTGGGTGCGCGGGGCGTTCTCGGTGCGCGCGGCACACCCTACGCGGGGTTGTGGCTGCTGCGGCATTCTGGGGGGAGCGAAACCTATCGATGCGGTGCTTGGGCGCTACGATGTGACCATCCTGGCTCTTGCCCGACTCCGCCTTCAACCCACCGGTAACGTCGCTGGTGGGCTGAAGCGGAGCGCCGCCCGGCCCACCCTACGGGGGTCACCCACTCCCAGCCACGCTTGGGCTCTTCTTCCAGCTTCACGCTTCCAGCTTCCAGCTATCCAAGCCCCTCACATGCATAGGCCGGGCACCCACTCCCAGCCACTCAGGACCCTTTCTTGCCGCTTGCAACGTGAAGCTTGCCGCTGCTTCTAAGTCGCCAGGCCGATGCCGCGGAGGATGACGGCGGTGACGGTCTGCACGGCGCGTTCGAACTGCTGGTCGTTCAGCGGCTGGTGGTTGTTGAGCACCATCACCTGGTGGTCGAAGTCGGCGTAGTGCTGGGTCGAGGCCCAGATCATGTAGAGCAGGCTGGAGGGTTCGACCGGGAGGATGCGCTTGCTCTCGACCCACTGGCGGATCTTTTCTTCCTTGAGCTTGGCCCAGTCGTAGAGGGGGCCGTCGAGGGCTTCCTTGAGCTGCGGGGCGCCGTGGATGACTTCGGCGGCCCAGACTTTGGAGCCGTGGGGGCGGGTGCGCGAGCGGTTCATCTTGGCGCGGATGTAGCTGGTCAGCGCGACGCTGGGGTCGTCGAACATCTCGAAGCAGGTGCCGTCTTGCTCCCACTCTTCCAGCAGGCTTTGCAGCACGGCGCGGTAGAGGTCTTCCTTGGTCGCGAAGTAGTAATGCAGGTTGGACTTGGGCAGGCCGACTTCCTGGGCGATGTCTTGCATGGAGGTGGCGGCGAAGCCTCGCTCGGCGAAGACCTTTTCGGCGGCCAGGAGGATCTTCTCGGTGTTCTTGATGCGGATGCCGATCTTGCGGTTACTGCTCATCGATCCCTCGGGCTGCACGGACTGAAGCCGGGCAAACATATCACCGAACCCGGCGCGGGCACGAGCCCGACGCGCGAGGTGCCCCGCCGCCGTGGAGGCGGCGGGGCGGGGCTGGATCAGAAGTGCACTTTGACCAGCAGGCTGGCGGTGTTCTGGTCGGTGCCGCCGAGGATGTCGTCGCCGAGGAAGCTGTCGTCGTCGATGCCGTACTTGTTGCTCCAGTAGTCGTACTCGACGCCCACGTAGAGCTGCTTGGCGCCCAGGTTCATGGCCTTGCCCAGGTCGTACTTGATCTGCGGGTTGAAGTGCAGGTTGGCGTGCAGGTCGTTCGGGCGGCTGCTGGTGGCGTCCTTGTTGTTCCAGACCCAGTCCATGAAGCCGTCGATGAGGATGTCGGAGTCGCCCACCGGCAGGGTGTACGACCACACCGGGGTGACCTGCCACTGGCCGGACGGGTTGTTGGTGATGCCGTCGGGCTTGCGGTAGTAGAAGTTCAGCTGGAAGTAGTCGAAGCCGGGGATGGCCAGGTCGAAGCCCGGGCCCACCAGGTAGTTCTGGTTGCGGTTCTCGCCGCGCTCGTAGGTGGCGGCCAGCAGCACGTCGGTCACCGGGCCGAAGGCGATCTTCTGGTCGAACAGCTTGCCGAAGGACAGGCGCGGGGAGATTTCACCGTAGTAGGTGTTGTTGCCCGCGTTGGCGTCGGCCTTGCCGTTGTAGTTGATCTGGTCGGCGAAGATGAACAGGTCGCCCCAGGTCCAGCCACTGGCGTGCTCGAAGGTGAAGGTCTGCTGGATTTCCGGGTTGACCTTGAAATCCTTGCCATACAGGTAGGTGACGCTGTTGTTCTGCCACAGCAGGGGGCCGTCGGCCAGGGCTTGGCCGCAGGCCAGCAGGCCACCGGCGAGCGCGAGAGCGGAGAGGGTACGGTTCATTCGGGTTGGGCTCCTGGTGCTTGGTTATCTTTCTATCTGCGTAGAAGTTGTCTGATTGGTCAGGCTTGGCTGCCAGAGCAAGAAAGGAGCCAGTTTTCTCCGACACCTTCCCCGGGCGCGGGATTATCTGGATAAACCCCGATGTTTCAAGCGGTTGTTTCGTGACCAACGGGTTTTTCCGACTTGCGGGAGGCTTGCCCGTGCACGGTTATGGGCGCGCTTACCTGACCGATCGAACAGTCCTGCATCAACTTGGGGCGGCTGCGGGCGACGGGGGACGGAGCGTTCGGCGCCTGCTGCGGTTTTTCCCCAGCCCATAAAAAAGCCCCCATCAAGCTTGATGGGGGCCTCGCGCAGCAAGGGTGGCCCAATCCATGGGCCTGGACACGCGAATCAGGATTGCGGGTTGGCCGGTGCCGCCTGGGCGTTGCCGGTGCGTTCGTTCCAGCCACCGCCGAGGGCCTTGTACAGGTTGACCTCGCTGGTGAGCTGGTTGAGGCGGTCGCTGATCAGCTGCTGGCGCGCGCTGAACAGCTGGCGCTGGGCGTCGAGCAGGGTCAGGTAGCTATCCACACCGGTGCGGTAGCGGCGCTCGGCCAGGCGGTAGTAGTCCTCGGAAGTGCGCACCAGGTTGCGCTGGGCGGTGAGTTGTTCCTCGAAGGTGGTACGTGCGGCGAGGCCGTCGGCGACTTCCTGGAAGGCGGTCTGGATGGCTTTCTCGTACTGCGCCACCTGGATGTCCTTCTGCACCTCGGCGTAGTCGAGGTTCGCCTTGAGGCGGCCGGCGGTGAAGATCGGCAGGTTGATCTGCGGCTGGAACAGCCAGCTGCCGGAGCCACCGTCGAACAGGCCGGAGAGCTCGGCGCTCTTGGTCCCGGCATTGGCGGTGAGGCTGATGCTGGGGAAGAACGCAGCGCGCGCGGCACCGATGCTGGCGTTGGCGGCCTTGAGCTGGTGCTCGGCCTGGAGCACGTCCGGGCGGCGTTGCAGCAGCTCGGAGGGCAGGCCGGCGGGCACTTCGGCCAGTTGGTCGTCGCCCAGCACCTCGCCTTGCGGCAGGTCACCGGGTACGCCCCTGCCCAGCAGCAGCGCCAGGGCGTTGCGGTCCTGAGCCACCAGGCGGCTGTACTGCGCCAGGGTGACCTGGGCGCTTTCCACGGCGGTGCGCGCCTGGCTCAGGGCCAGGGCATCGGCGACGCCGACGTCGAAGCTGCGCTGGGTGAGGGCGAAGCTTTCCTGGTAGGTCTTCAGGGTGTCGCGGGTCAGCTTGAGCAGCGACTGGTCGGCCTGCAGGGTCAGGTAGGCATTGGCGACGCTGGCCACCAGGCTGATCTGCGTGCTGCGACGGGCTTCCTCGCTGGCGAAGTACTGCTCCAGGGTCTGCTCGTTGAGGCTGCGCAGGCGGCCGAAGAAGTCGATTTCCCAGGCGCTGACGCCCACCGTGGCCGCGTACTGGCCGCTGGTGGTGGCGCGGCCGCTGCTGGACAGGTCCGCCGGCAGGCGCTGGCGGGTGCCGCTGCCGTCGGCCGAGATGCTGGGGAACAGCTCGGAGCGCTGGATACGGTACTGCGCGCGGTAGGCGTCGATGTTCAGCGCGGCGACGCGCAGGTCGCGGTTGTTGGCCAGGGCGGTTTCCACCAGGCGTTGCAGCGCCGGGTCCTTGAAGAACTCGCGCCAGCCCAGGTCCACCGCAGCGGTGGTGGTTTGCGCGCCGCTGGCGTTGGCGGTGTAGGCCTCGCCCAGGGGCCAGGCGCCGTCCACCGGCGCCTCGGGGCGCTGGTAGTCGGGGATCAGCGAGCAGCCGCCGAGCAGGACGCTGGCGACCGCGAGGGACAGCAGGGACTGCCTCATTCGGCGGCCTCCTTGGTCAGTTCGTCTTTGCTGCGCTTGTCCTTGAACAGCGAGCAGACCAGTACGTAGAACAGCGGGACCCAGAAGATCGCCAGCACCGTTGCCGTAAGCATGCCGCCGATCACGCCGGTACCGATGGCGTGCTGGCTGCCCGAACCGGCGCCGCTGGAGATGGCCATGGGCACCACGCCGAGGATGAACGCCAGCGAGGTCATGATGATCGGACGCAGGCGCATGCGGCACGCCTCGATGGCCGCGTCGAACAGGCTCATGCCCTGCTCATGCAGCTCCTTGGCGAACTCGACGATGAGGATGGCGTTCTTCGCCGAGAGGCCGATGGTCGTGAGCAGGCCCACCTGGAAGAACACGTCGTTGGAGAGCCCGCGCATGCTGGTGAACAGCAGCGCGCCGAGGATGCCCAGGGGCACCACCAGCATCACCGAGAAGGGGATCGACCAGCTCTCGTACAGGGCCGCCAGGCAGAGGAACACCACCAGCAGCGACAGTGCATAGAGCGCAGGCGCCTGGGCACCGGAGAGGCGCTCCTCGTAGGACAGGCCGGTCCAGGAGTAACCGACGCCGGCCGGCAGTTGCTTGATGATCTCCTCGACCGCCGCCATGGCTTCGCCCGAGCTGTGGCCGGGCGCCGCTTCACCGAGGATCTCGATGGCCGGCACGCCGTTGTAGCGGGCCAGTTTCGGCGCGCCGTACACCCACTCGCCGGAGGCGAAGGCGCTGAACGGCACCATCTCGTTCTGGTCGTTGCGCACGTACCACTTGCCGAGGTCGTCGGGGTTCATCCGCGCCTCCGGTACGCCTTGCAGGTAGACCTTCTTCACCCGGCCACGGTCGATGAAGTCATTGACGTAGCTGGCACCCCAGGCGATGGACACGGTGTTGTTGATGTCCGCCAGGGAGACGCCATGGGCACGCGCCTTCTCGTCGTCGATCTGCAACTGGTACTGCGGCTCGTCGTACAGGCCGTTGGCGCGCACGCGGGTCAGCACCGGATTGTTGTTGGCCAGTTCGAGGAACTTGTCACGGGCGGCGTTGAGCTGCTCGTGGCCGACCCCGGCACGGTCCTGGAGGAAGAAGTTGAAGCCGGTGGCGTTACCCAGTTCCAGCACCGCCGGCGGGGCGAAGGCGAAGACCATCGCGTCGCGGAAGCTGAAGAAGTGCTGCTGGGCGCGCTGGGCCAGGGAGAACACGCTGTGCTCAGCGCCGGGGCGCTCTTCCCAGGGCTTGAGCATGATGAAGGCCATGCCCGAGCTCTGGCCGCGACCGGCGAAGTTGAAGCCGGTGACGGTGAACACGGATTTGACGGTGTCCTTCTCCTTGTCCAGCAGGTACTCGCGCATCTGGTCGACCACCACCTGGGTACGCTCGGCGCTGGCGCCGGCCGGGGTCTGCACCTGGGCGAAGAGCACGCCCTGGTCTTCCTCGGGGAGGAAGGCGGTGGGGATGCGGGTGAACAGCCAGGCCATGATCGCGACGATCACCAGGTACATCAGGATGTACGGCGTCTTGCGCTTGAGGATGGCGCGCACGCCCCGCTCGTAGCCGTTCACGCTGCGGTCGAAGGTGCGGTTGAACCAGCCGAAGAAGCCGCGCTTGGGGGCGTTGTGACCCTTGGCGATGGGCTTGAGCATGGTGGCGCAGAGGGCCGGGGTGAAGACCAGGGCCACCAGCACCGACAGCGCCATGGCGGAGACGATGGTGATGGAGAACTGGCGGTAGATCACGCCCGTGGAGCCGCCGAAGAAGGCCATCGGCAGGAACACCGCCGAGAGCACCAGGGCGATGCCCACCAGTGCGCCCTGGATCTGGCCCATGGACTTGCGCGTGGCTTCCAGCGGCGACAGGCCTTCCTCGGCCATCACCCGCTCGACGTTCTCCACCACGACGATGGCGTCGTCCACCAGCAAGCCGATGGCCAGCACCATGGCGAACATGGTCAGGGTGTTGATGGTGAAGCCGAACATCGCCAGCACGCCGAAGGTGCCGAGCAGCACCACCGGCACCGCGAGGGTGGGGATGATGGTGGCGCGGAAGTTCTGCAGGAACAGGAACATCACCAGGAACACCAGCACGATGGCTTCGCCCAGGGTGTGCACCACGCCTTCGATGGAGGCCGAGACCACCGGGGTGGTGTCGTAGGGGAACACCACTTCCATGCCGGCGGGGAAGAAGGGCTTCAGCTGGTCGATGGTTTCGCGGATCGCCTTGGCGGTGTCCAGCGCGTTGGCGCCGGTAGCCAGCTTGATCGCCATGCCCGAGGCCGCCTTGCCGTTGAACTGCGCGCTGATGGCGTAGTTCTCGCCGCCCAGCTCGACGCGGGCGACGTCGCGCAGGCGCACCTGGGAGCCGTCACGGTTGACCTTGAGCAGGATGGCGCCGAACTGCTCGGGCGTCTGCAGGCGGGTCTTGCCGATGATGGTGGCGTTGAGCTGGGTGCCGGGGGAGGCGGGCAGACCGCCGAGCTGGCCGGAGGACACCTGCACGTTCTGCGCCTGGATGGCGCTCTTTACGTCCACCGGGGTCAGCTGGTAGTTGTTCAGGCGCGAGGGGTCGAGCCAGATGCGCATGGCGTACTGCGAGCCGAACACCTGGAAGTCGCCCACACCTTTGGTGCGCGAAATCGGGTCCTGCATGTTGGAGACGATGTAGTTGGACAGGTCGTTCTTGTCCATGGAGCCGTCTACCGACACCACGCCGATCACCAGCAGGAAGTTCTTCACTGCCTTGGTCACGCGGATGCCTTGCTGCTGCACTTCCTGCGGTAGCAGCGGGGTCGCCAGCTGCAGCTTGTTCTGCACCTGCACCTGGGCGATGTCAGGGTTGGTGCCCTGCTCGAAGGTGGCGGTGATGGTCATGCTGCCGTCGGAGTTGCTCTCCGAAGAGATGTAGCGCAGGCCGTCGATGCCGTTGAGCTGCTGCTCGATCACCTGCACCACGGTGTCCTGCACCGTCTGCGCCGAGGCGCCGGGGTAGGACACCTGGATGCCGACGGCGGGCGCGGCGATGCTCGGGTACTGGTTGATCGGGAGCTTGAGGATGGCCAGGCCGCCCGCGAGCATGATCACCAGCGCGATCACCCAGGCGAAGATCGGCCGGTCGATGAAGAACTTCGACATGGAAGACGCTCCTTATTGGCTTTTCGCCAGGTCGGGATCCACCGACTTCGATTCGGCGACGTTGGTCGCGGGGGCGGTCTTCACTTCGGCGCCGGGGCGGACGAACTGCAGGCCTTCGGTGATCAGCTTGTCACCCGGGTTGAGGCCCTTGGTCACCAGCCAGCGATCGCCGACGGTACGGTCCGCTTCCAGCTGGCGCAGCTCCACCTTGTTCTCGGCGTTGACCACCAGCGCGGTGGCCTGGCCCTTGAGGTCGCGGGTCACGCCTTGTTGCGGCGCGAGGATGGCCTGCTGGTTCACGCCCGAGCTCAGCTGCGCGTGCACGAACATGCCGGGCAGCAGGCTGTGGTCGGGGTTGGGGAACACGGCGCGCAGGGTCACCGAGCCGGTGCCTTCGTCCACCGATACCTCGGAGAACTCCAGGGTGCCTTCGTGGCCGTACTCGCTGCCGTCTTCCAGCATCAGCTTGACCTTGGCGGCGTTGTCGCCGGCCTTCTGCAGCTGGCCGCTCTCCAGGTCGCGGCGCAGGCGCAGCAGGTCCTTGGTCGGCTGGGTGACGTCGACGTAGATCGGGTCGAGCTGCTGGATGGTCGCCATGGCGGAGGCCTGGCCGTTGTTCACCAGGGCGCCCTCGGTGACGCTGGAGCGGCCGATGCGGCCGGAGATCGGCGCCAGCACCTTGGTGTAGCGCAGGTCGATGCGGGCTTTCTCCAGGGCGGCCTCGGCCTGCAGGCGCGCGGCCTGGGCTTCGTCATAGGCCTGGCGGCTGACGGCCTGGTCGGTCACCAGGTCCTTGTAGCGGTCGGCCAGGGAGCGGCTGGAAGCGAGGGTCGCCTCGGCGCTCTTGAAGGTCGCCTGGTACACGGATTGGTCGATCTGGTAGAGCTGCTGGCCGGCCTTCACTTCCGAGCCTTCCTTGAACAGGCGCTTCTGGATGATGCCGTCCACTTGCGGGCGAACTTCGGCAATGCGGAACGCGGTGGTGCGGCCCGGCAGCTCGGCGATGAGCGTGAAGGGCTCGGATTTCAGGGTGACGATGCCCACTTGAGGTGTCTGCGCGGGCGGCGGCGCGGAGGCCTCCTTGCAGCCGGCGAGTGTGAGCGTAGCCAGAGCGACGGCGGAAACCATAGCTGCGAAGGCTGGCTTCTTCTGCATCTGAAAAGACCTCGTTCGATACGTTTGCCCGGGCGGGCGGTACCCATGCAGGGAGCGTGGGTGGATTGTTTAGTCAGCTAACGAATATACTTACGTACGTGAACGTTTGTAAACGAATCTTCTCATCTCTCTGTCAGATAATGTGTCGAGGGTGAGGCGTTCTTTCGCTGCTGTCCCCACTCTCAGAGTCACCTGCATGGCCAGACGAACCAAAGAAGAAGCCGAAGCGACCCGTGTCCAGATCCTGGATGCCGCCGAACAGGTGTTCTACGACAAGGGCGTCTCACGTACTTCCCTGGCGGATATCGCCGCCCGGGCGGGCGTCTCCCGCGGGGCCATCTACTGGCACTTCCAGAACAAGGTCGACGTCTTCCAGGCCATGCACGAACGCTTGCGCACCCCGCTGGAGGAGCTGGCCCGCGCCAGCGAGAGCGAGGACGAGCCCGACCCCCTCGGCCGCATGCGCCAACTGCTGGTGCGCCTGCTCAAGCGGGTGGAGCTGGACCCGCGCAGCCGGCGCATCAGCGAGATACTCCAGCACAAATGCGAGTTCACCGACGAACTGGGCGACCTGCGGCAGAAGATGCAGAGTTTCAGCCTGGAATGTGACCAACGCATTGCCCGCGCCCTCGCCAACGCGGTGGCCAGGGGGCAGCTCCCCGAGGGGCTCGACTGCACCCGCGCCGCGGTCACGCTGCACGCGTACATCGACGGCCTCCAGGCGCACTGGCTGCTGGCGCCCGGGCGCTTCCCCCTGGCCGAACAGGCCGAGCAACTGGTGGATGCGTTGCTGGACATGCTGCGCGGCAGCGTCGCGCTGCGCGGCTGAGAAGGGTCTGACAGACCCGGGGTTCATGGCTTTCGCGCCCCGGGAGCCGCGTCCCAAAGGCCGGTGGATCTGTGCTAGGCCCGGGCGCCGGTCAGGCGCGCCTGGATGAAGTCGAGAAAACACTGGATGCGCAGAGCCAGCTGCGAGTTGCGGTAGTACACCGCATGGATCGGCTGGCGATAGTCGCTCATGTGCTCGGCCAGCACCGCCACCAGGCGGCCCTCGGCCAGGTCCTGGTCGGTCATGAAACTGGCCAGGCAGGTGATGCCCTGGCCGGCCAGGGCCAGCTGGCGCAGGGTCTCGCCGCTGGAGGCGCGCAGGTTCGGCTGCACCGCTAGCTGCGTACCGCAGGCGTGGCGCACCGGCCACTGGTTGAGGCTTTCCGGCTGGGTGAACCCTAGCAGGCTGTGGGCCTTGAGCGCTTCCACGCTCTCTGGGGCGCCGTAGCGCGCCAGGTACTCCGGGCTCGCCACCAGGTGCAGGCGGCTGGCGCCCAAGGGCCGCGCATGCAGGGTCGAATCGCTCAGCGGGCCGATGCGGATGGCCAAGTCGGTGCGGTGCTCCAGCAGGTCGATGATCTGGTCGTTGGTGTTCAGCTCCAGCTGGATGTCCGGGAACAGCTCGCGGAAGTCGCCGATATGCGGCACCACCGCATGCAGCATGAACGGCGAGGCGGCGTTGATGCGCAGGCGCCCGGCGGGCTTCTGCTGGCGCAGGGCCAGGCGCTCCTCCAGGGCCTCCATCTGCTGGAGGATCTCCTTGGCGCTGTTGAAACAGAAGCGCCCTTCCTCGGTCAGCTCCATGCGCCGCGTGGTGCGGTTCAGCAGGGTGGTGGCCAGCTTCTCTTCCAGGCGCGACAGGGTGCGGCTCACCGCTGACGGCGTCAGCCCCAGGTGCTCGGCGGCGGCGCTGATGGAGCCGCACTCGACGACGCTGACGAAATGCTGGAGCTCATCGGAGGTGGCTTTCATGTCGGCCTCATTCTTGATCGGCAAGCAAGGCCGAAGGGCGGATAGCGCTTTTTTCTGCGGGGAATTGTAGGCCTCTCTGGGGGACTTATTCATTGCCCATGCGGTGCTAGCCGCCCCACGGAGCAAGAGGCTTCTGTCTATGGAGAGAGAGGTGAGCCCCAGCGATGTTGGGCCGACGACATGGATTTCGCGTTGCTAGCGGATAGGCGCCTGCTTCATGGCGAAGCCGGCCCATGTCCACCCGCAAAAAGGGCCGCATCGCGGCCCTTTTCCTTTACTTCACCAGCCGTGCATCCAGGCTGTTCTGCGCCAGGCGCCGGGCCTGTTCCTCGCTCATGCCCAGGTGTTCGTGCAGGGCGAAGAAGTTCTCGGTGACGTAGCCGCCGAAGTAGGCCGGGTCGTCGGAGTTCACCGTCACCTTCACGCCACGTTCGAGCATGTCGAGGATGTTGTGCTGGCTCATGTGGTCGAACACGCACAGCTTGGTGTTGGACAGCGGGCACACGGTCAGCGGGATCTGCTCGTCGATGATGCGCTGCATCAGGCGCTCGTCCTCGATGGCGCGCACGCCGTGGTCGATGCGCTCGATCTTCAGCAGGTCCAGGGCCTCCCAGATGTATTCCGGCGGGCCTTCCTCGCCGGCGTGGGCGACGGTGAGGAAGCCTTCGGCGCGGGCGCGGTCGAACACGCGCTGGAACTTGCTCGGCGGGTGGCCCATCTCGGAGCTGTCCAGGCCCACGGCGACGAAGGCGTCGCGGAAGGGCAGGGCCTGGTCGAGGGTCTTCTGCGCCTCGTCCTCGGAGAGGTGACGCAGGAAGCTGAGGATCAGCCCGGAACTGATGCCGAGCTGCTTGCGGCCATCGTCCAGGGCGTGGCGGATGCCATCGAGCACCACCTCGAAGGGAATGCCGCGATCGGTGTGGGTCTGCGGGTCGAAGAAGGGCTCGGTGTGGATCACGTTCTGCGCCTTGCAGCGCTGCAGGTAGGCCCAGGTCAGGTCATAGAAGTCCTGCTCGGTGCGCAGCACGTCGGCACCGGCGTAGTAGAGGTCGAGGAATTCCTGCAGGTTGCCGAAGTCGTAGGCGCGGCGCAGGGTTTCGACGTCATGCCAGGGCAGGGTGACCTTGTTGCGTTCGGCCAGGGCGAACAGCAACTCGGGCTCGAGCGAACCTTCCAGGTGCAGGTGCAGTTCGGCTTTGGGCAAGGCATTGAGCCAGTCGTACATGGTGGTTTCTCGTTATCAGGCAAGGTCGCCTGCAAGTTTAACTTCCCGGACAGGATTTCGCCGAGCAGCCACCTGAACGGTGTTGCCCCAGGGGCCACCCGGCGGCCCCTGGCGAACGGCACTCGCCCACGCGCTCAGGCGGTTTCTTCGCGGCGGTAGGCGTAGGTGTCGGCGAAGCGCGAAAGCAGGTACTCGGCGCTGGTCACCGCCGGGTATTTCGGCGGGTTGTCGGCGCTGGAGCAGTTGGGCAGGCAGCTGATTTCCGTATCCGGGTGCGGTTCGGCGAAGAAGGGCATGGAGTAGCGGTGCACACCCAGGGGGCTGATGACCCGGTGCGGGGTGGACTTGTACCGGTCGTTGCTCCAGCGCGCCATCATGTCGCCGATGTTGACCACGAAGCTGCCGGCGATCGGCGGTGCGTCGATCCACTGGCCGCGCACGTCCTGCACCTGCAGGCCGCCGGCGTCGTCCTGGTAGAGCAGGGTGACGCAGCCGTAGTCGGTGTGCGCGCCGGCGCCCTGTTGCTCGGCGGAGCTGGCGGTGTGGCGCGGCGGATAGTGGATCATGCGGAACACGCTGATGGGTTCGGCGAAGCGCTGGTCGAAGAATTCGCGGTCGATGCCCAGGGCCTGGGCGATGGCCCGCAGCAGGGTCTGCGCCAGGGCCTGCATGTCGGCGTAGTGCTGCTCCATCAGCGGCGCCCAGCCGGCCTGTTCGGGGTGGCGGTTGGGGCCGCGCAGGGGCTTGCCGGCCAGCACCTCGGGGTGGTTCGCGTCCATGTGGAAACCCATGTCGAAGGTCTCCTTCAGGTCGCTCGGCTTGCTCGGGTCGAGCTGCTCGGTGGCGATGGCGCCGTAGCCGCGATGGTGCGCCGTGCGGGTGATGTCGATCTTCAGCTTCTCCGCCTCGGGCTGGGCGAAGAAGGCCTTGGCCGCCGCCAGCAGTGCCTCGATGCGCGCGGGGGCAATGCCGTGGCCGGTGATGTAGAAGAAGCCCCAGTCGCGGCAGGCGGCGTCGATGCGCGCCGCGACCTGCTGCCAGGCCTGGTGGTCATCACCGTAGAGCGCGGTGATGTCGATGATGGGGAGCTGGTTCATCGGTGATCCTTGGATCCTGTGGGAGAACACCCTCTCCCCGGTGGGGGGAGAGGGGCTGCGCTTACTTCGGCAGTTCCGCCTTGATGCCTTCGACGTAGTAGTTCATGCCGGCCAGGTCGGCGTTGGTGGCGGTCACGCCGTCGGCCAGCTTGATGGCGCCGCTCTGGTCCTTGATCGGGCCGGTGAAGGGGTGGAACTCGCCGCTCTTGATGCTGGCGATGATCTTCTCCGCCTCGGCCTTCACGTCGGCCGGCACCAGGTCGCTGATGGGCAGCTGGATGGTGTCCTCGGCCAGGCCGCCCCAGTAGTCCTGGGATTTCCAGGTGCCGGCCATCACGCCTTCGGCGGCCTGGACGTAGTGCGGCCCCCAGTTGTTGACGATGGAGGTGAGCACGGCCTTCGGGCCGAAGTGGGCCATGTCCGAGGCGTAGCCCACGGAGTACACGCCACGGCGCTCGGCGGCCTGGATCGGCGCCGGGCTGTCGGTGTGCTGGAAGACCACGTCCACGCCCTGGTCGATCAGCGCGTTGGCGGCGTCGGCTTCCTTGCCCGGGTCGAACCAGGAGTTGACCCAGACCACCTTGATCTCGGCCTGCGGGTCGTACTTGTTCAGGGCCAGCTGGATGGCGTTGATGTCGCGGATCACTTCCGGGATGGGGAAGGAGGCGATGTAACCGATCTTGTGGCTCTTGGTCATCTTCGCCGCCAGGTAGCCGCCGACGTAGCGGCCCTCATAGGAGCGCGACAGGTAGGTGCCGAGGTTCTTGTCCTGCTTGTAGCCGGTGGCGTGCTCGAAGGTGACCTTGGGGAACTGCTTGGCCACCTTGGCGGTGGGGTTCATGTAGCCGAAGGAGGTGGTGAAGATCAGGTCGTAGCCGCCCTTGGCCATGTTGCGGATGACCCGCTCGGCATCAGCGCCCTCGGCGACGTTCTCGACGAAGCTGGTCTCGACCTTGTCGCCCAGCTTGGCCACCAGCGCCTTGCGGCCTTCCTCGTGCTGGTAGGTCCAGCCGTGGTCGCCGATGGGGCCGACATAGACGAAGCCGACCTTCAGCGGGTCGGCGGCGGAAGCGCCGAGGGTGGCACTGAAACCGATGGCGGCGACGAGCGTGCGCAGCAGGTTCTTCTTGGAATCGAACATGGTGGATGGGGCTCCTGGTCTGTTGTTCTTTGCTGTGCCCTGTGGGCTGACCAGGCGATTGCAAAAAATTGACCAACTGGACAAGCCGCGCGCAAAGCCGCGTGCCAGGCCCCTCGCTGCAGGCGTTGCGCACCATCCGCGAGCGCGGATGGTGCACGGCGAGCGCTGCCCGCCGCCTGCTGGTGCGTCACCAGGCAATGGTCTGGCCCTGGTAGTCGATGTAGTGATGGCCACCGCGACCGGCGAAGGCTTCGATCTGCTGCACCAGGCCCTGGACGCTGGTGCCGACGTCGATCTCGGCTGACTCGCCGCCCATGTCGGTCTTCACCCAGCCCGGGTGCAGGCTCAGTACCGTGGGCGACGCGTCGCCCCATTCGGCCACCAGGCTGCGGGTCATGGTGTTCAGCGCAGCCTTGCTGGCGCGGTACAGCGACAGGCCACCGGCGTCGTTGCCGGCCACGCTGCCCAGTATCGAACTCATGAAGGCCAGGGTGCCGCCGGGCAGCAGGTTGTCGCGCAGGCGCAGGGCCAGGCGGATGGGCGCCACGGCGTTGGTGAGGAACAGCTGGGCGATCTCGGCCTCGGTGGCCTGCACGGCGGACTGGTGCACCGGGCCATAGACGCCGGCGTTGACCAGGATGAGGTCGAAGGCGCGGCCGTCCAGCTCAGCGGCCAGGGTCTCCAGGCCGGCGACGCTGTCCAGGTCCAGGGTTTTCACCTCGACGCCCTCCAGCGCGGCCAGGTCGCCGGCGCCCTGCGGGTTGCGCACGGTGGCGGTGACCTGCCAGCCGGCGGCCTGCAGTTGCTTGACCAGGCCCAGGCCGATGCCCCGGGAGGCGCCGATGATCAATGCGGTTTGTGTGCTGCTCATGTGCGGTCCTCTGCATGTGAAGACCGGCAAGAGTAGCCGTTTATTGAGTGCGTGTGCCTGGGCTTCCCGGACTGAAGTCCGGGCTACGCTTCGCACGGCCCAACCCTGTAGCCCGGGCTTCAGCCCGGGAGTGATGTCCGGTCAGTGCCCACCCTTCCACGGCTGGCCCAGGGACACGGGGGCGAACAGGCGGGTGCGCACGGCATCGCGGGAGAGCAGCACCAGCACCAGGATGGTCGCCACGTAGGGCAGCATCGCCAGCAGGTTGGCCGGGATGGCCAGGCCGACGCCCTGGGCCACCAGGTGGAGGATGCTGGCCAGGCCGAAGAGGTAGGCGCCGAGCAGCACGCGGAACACCCGCCAGCTGGCGAACACCACCAGGGCGAGGGCGATCCAGCCGCGCCCGGCGGTCATGTTCTCCGCCCACATCGGCGTGTACGCCAGGGACAGGTAGGCTCCGGCCATGCCCGCCATGGCCCCGCCGAAGAGCACCGCCAGGGTGCGCACGCGCAGCACCGGCAGGCCCATGGCGCTGGCCGCATCGGGGTTCTCGCCCACGGCCTGGAGCACCAGGCCGATGCGGCTCTTGAGCAGCGCCCAGGCGATGAGCGCGAACAGCGCGAAGGACAGGTAGACCATCAGGTCCTGGCTGAACAGCATCTTGCCCAGCAGCGGAATGCCGCTGAGCAGCGGGATGGCCACCGGCTCGAAACCGGACAGCGGCTTGCCCACCCAGGCGGCGCCGACGAAGGACGACAGGCCGATGCCGAAGATGGTCAGCGCCAGGCCCGTGGCCACCTGGTTGGCGTTGCAGCCCAGGGCCACCAGGGCGAACAGGGCGGACAGCAGCATCCCGGCGGCCATCGCCAGCAGCACGCCAATCCACAGGTTGCCGGTGCTGATGGCGGCGATGAAGCCCACCACCGCACCGAACAGCATCATCCCTTCCTGGCCGAGGTTGAGCACGCCGCTCTTCTCGCACACCAGCTCGCCCAGGGCGACCAGCAGCAGCGGCGTGCCGCAGCGCACCATGGCGTAGAGGATGTTGGTCAGCAGATCTAGATCCATGGGGAAACCTCGGTTTTGTAGCGGGAAGCTGGATGCTCGAAGCTGGAAGAAAAAGCGCCGTTCATGTCTGTTGCACCGTCTTCAAGCTTCCGGCTCTCGGCTTCCAGCTCAACGCAAAGCGTGGCCGGTACAGAATCAGCACGTCGCAGGTGAGCAGGAGGGACAGCACYGGTTTTGTAGCGGGAAGCTGGAAGCTCGAAGCTGGAAGAAAAGGCGCCGTTCATGTCTGTTGCACCGTCTTCAAGCTTCCGGCTCTTTGCTTCCAGCTCCACGCGAAGCGTGGCCGATAGAGAATCAACACATCACAGGCGAGGAGGAAGAACAGCATCATTCCCTGGAACAGCTGGGTGATGGATTGCGGCAGGTTGAGGGCCATCTGCGCGTTCTCGCCGCCCAGGTAGAGCAGCGCCATCAGCAGCCCGGCAACGAGGATGCCGAAGGGGTTGAGGCGGCCGAGGAAGGCCACGGTGATGGCCGCGTAGCCGTAGCCCGGCGATACCTGCGGCACCAGCTGGCCGATGGGGCCGGTGACCTCGCCGACGCCGGCCAGGCCCGCCAGGCCGCCGCTGACCAGCAGCGCCAGCCACACCAGGCGCTTCTCGCGGAAGCCGACGAAGCCGGCGGCGCGCTTGTCCAGGCCCAGCACCTTGATCTGGAAGCCGAGGAAGCTCTTGTGCAGCAGCACCCACACCGCCACCAGGGCGAACAGGGCGAAGTACAGGCCGATGTGCAGGCGCAGGTCCTCGACCACCGGCGGCAGGCGCGAGGCATCGCCGAACATGGCCGACTCGGGGAAGTTGAAGCCTGCCGGGTCCTTCAGCGGGCCGTGCACCGCATAGAGCAGCAGGTTCAGGGCCACGTAGTTGAGCATGATGGTGGTGAGGATCTCGTTGGCGTTGAAGCGCGTGCGCAACCAGGCCGCCAGGCCGCCCCAGGCGGCACCGGCGAGCATGCCGGCGGCCAGCACCAGGGCTAGGGCCCAGCGGCTTTCCCAGTCGATGATGTGCACCGCCACGGCGCTGCCGGCCAGGGCGCCCATGAGCAGCTGGCCCTCGGCGCCGATGTTCCAGATGCGCGCCTGGTAGGCCACCGCCAGGCCCAGGGCGCAGAGCAGGATGGGCAGCGCCTTCACCAGCAGCTCGGAGATTCCGTAGAGGTCGCTGATGGGCGCCACCAGCAGGGCGTGCAGGGTTTCCAGCGGGTCATGGCCGAGGGCGACGAACAGCGCCGAGCCACAGGCCAGGGTCAGCAGGCCGGCCAGCACCGGGGACAGCAGGAGCATCGCGCGCGACTGCTGCGTGCGGGGTTCCAGGGATAGCAACATGAAAGGCTCCGGGCGCTCAGGCGGCTTGGGTCGAATCGAACTGGCCGGCCATCCAGCGGCCGACCTCCTGCGGGCTGGTGGCGACCACGGGCTTGAGCGCCGACAGCTCGCCGCTGCACAGGGCGCCGATGCGGTCGCTGATCTGGAACAGCTCGTCGAGGTCTTCGGAGATCACCAGGATCGCCGCGCCGGCATCGCGCAGGGCGATCAGCGCGCGGTGGATGGCGGCGGCGGCCCCTACGTCCACGCCCCAGGTGGGGTGGGCGGCCACCAGCAGCTTGGGTTGCTGGAGGATCTCGCGGCCGAGGATGAATTTCTGCAGGTTGCCGCCGGAAAGGCTGCGGGCGGCGGTGTGGGCGTCCGGGGTCTTCACCGCGAAGCGCTGGATGATCTCGTTGGCGAAGGCCAGCACCTGGCCGCGGCAGATCATGCCCCGGCTCAGCAGCCCGCGCTGGAAGCCGGTGAGCAGGGCGTTGTCGGCCAGGCTCATGTCCGGCACCGCGCCGTGGCCCAGGCGCTCGGCGGGGACGAAGGCCAGGCCGCGGGCGCGGCGGGCGTCCGGTGGCAGTTGGCCCACCGGCTGGCCGGCGAAGCGGATGGCACCGGCCTGGGCGGCGGGCAGGCGGCGCTCGCCGGAGAGCAAGGCGAGCAGTTCGTCCTGGCCATTGCCGGCGACCCCGGCGATGCCGACGATCTCGCCGCTGCGCACATCGAGGCCGAGGTGCTTCAGCGACATGCCGAACGGGTCCGGGTTATGCCAATCGAGCCCCCGCAGGCTGAGGAAGGGCGCGCCGCCGCTGGCCTTGGGGTAGCTGGCGGCCAGGCCTTCGGCGTCGCCCACCATCAGCCGCGCCAGTTCCAGGTCGCTGCATTCGGCCGGCACGCAGTGGCCGGAGACGCGGCCGCCACGCAGCACCGTGGCGCTTTGGCAGAGGGCGCGCACTTCGCCCAGCTTGTGGCTGATGAACAGGATGCTGCAGCCCTCGGCGGCCAGGCGGCGCAGGGTGACGAACAGCTCGTCGGCCTCCTGCGGGGTGAGCACCGAGGTGGGCTCGTCGAGAATCAACAGGCGGATGTCCTGCATCAGGCAGCGGACGATCTCCACCCGCTGGCGCTCGCCGATGGACAGCGCGTGCACCAGGCGCCCGGGCTCCAGGGCCATGCCATAGCGCTGGGACACCTCGCGGATGCGCGGCTCCAGTTGTTTGGGTGTGCCGGCCTCGCGGCCCAGGGCCAGGGCGATGTTCTCGGCCACGGTCAGGGTTTCGAACAGGGAGAAGTGCTGGAACACCATGCCGATGCCCAGGGCGCGGGCCTGGGCCGGGTCGCGCACGCGCAACGCCTCGCCCTGCCAGCGGATCTCGCCGGCATCCGGCTGTACCACGCCGTAGATGATCTTCATCAGCGTGCTCTTGCCGGCGCCGTTCTCGCCTAGCAGGGCGTGGATCTCGCCGGGCTCGATGCGCAGATCGACGCGGTCGTTGGCCAGGCAGCCGGGGTAGCGCTTGGTGATGCCGAGCATCTCCAGGCGCGGTGGGGGAGTGGGGCTGTTCATCGTGGTCTTTCCCGGAAAGAGAGCTGGCCAGACAAAGCAAAAAGCTGGCCACCGGGTCAGGAAGGCCCGCACGCGCTCGCGTGGCTGGGCGATGCGGGGGAAATGCAGCCGTCGATGGGCATTGCCGGGGCATTTTCCTGCACGCTTTCGGGGCGCCGTGGCTCCCGATGGCGCAGCGGCTATTGGACGAATTTCGACCACCGCCCCGCAGCGCCCGTGGCCACTGGCGCGGAGAAGTTGTTCCCAAGGTTATCCACAGGAATGTCCACGGCCCGTGTGGACAATGGCGGTGCACCGCGCCGGTATCCCGGCGCCCGGGTTTCTGGCAGGTGAAAATAAAGCTAGACCCTTCAGGTGCTTACGCGGTAGACACGGGTCCCCACGCGCACTGGTCACGAAACGAGCAGCTCCGGCGAAGCGGCGGCCGGCGGCGCTCCGGGCGATTGCTCAAAAGGTTATCCACAGGCTTGTCCACGCTTTATGTGGGTGGTTACAAGGCGGATTCCGGTCGCTCCCGTAGGTTGGCGCCAAGCGCAGCGCGGCCCAACGTTGTGGGGATAAGGGACGTGGCGGTGTGGATGGCTGAGACACCGCACGGTGGACCGGTGGAGCGGGGTCCACCCTACGAAGTCCCTCGCCTCCGGGAAGACGGTAGCCCGGGCTTCAGCCCGGGAGCAGGGGCAATCGTGTCGCGGGGGAGGGCCCGGCACCGAGTGGCGCCGGGCGGCGGGTCAGAAGCTGAATTCCATGTTCAGGGTCGGAGTGGAGGTGCGGCTGCCGCGACCGCCGTCGACGCCGAACTTGTTGTGCCAGTACTCGTAGCCAACGCCGAACCAGAGGTTGGGCTTGATGTTCTTGCCCGGGCGCGCGGCGACCATCAGCGAGGTGCGCATCAGCGTCTCGGCGGCGGTGTCCTTGTTGTTGTAGTCCTCGCCCTTCTCGCCCACGTGGTTGATGTAGCCCTGGAACTTGGCGGCGTGGTCGCCGACCTGGAAGGGGCGCAGCCAGGTGAGGTTGAGGTTGTAGGTGCCGTCGAAGGTCATTTCCTCGTGGCGCGCGCCGGGGATACCGGTCTGGTTGCGCTCGCGGTAGTAGAGCAGGCTCAGGTCAAGCACGCCGACGGTGTTGAACTTGAGGGTCGGGCCGAACACGATGGCGCGCTTGTTGGAGGAGGCGCGGTTGTTGTTGCGGTTGACGTCGAAGCCGGCGGTGAAGGCGTAGTCCTTGATCAGGCCGTCGCCCTGTTTCTGGTCGAACACCCGCGAGGCGAACAGCTGGTGGCGGTACACCGCGTAGACCTCGCTGCCACCGTGGTCGGTGCCCTTGCGCGGGTCGCGGTTGTCGGAGAGGAAGACGTCGAGGTTGAAGAAGTTGCTGCCGTACTGGTACCCGCTGGCGTGGGTGAAGCTGTAGATGCGCTTGGCGAACTTGTTCGGGTTGTTCGGGTTGGTGAACTGCTGGCCGTAGCGGAAGCCGACGCTGTTGTTCATCCATTCCAGTGCGGCCGCTTCGCCGGCCGAGAAGAGGGCGAGAGCGACCGTGGCTCCCTGCAGTGCTTTTTTCATTGTTATGGGCTCCTGTTCCTGGGTTCTCGATGCGTGGGCTCGGGCACCGAGGGGCGCAGTATCAGCACATCCGGATTGATCACCAAAGAACAGAATGTAGAGCATCCCGATGCCGATTCGGCATCACGCGACTGACTCAAAAGTCAGTATTTTCAGGGCTTTAGCGGGATTGTGTACAAACCGCAAAAGCCGATGGCTCTAGCGCGCGGGCTGCAGCCGGGCGCCCCGTCCAGAGCCTCGACAGGGACAGTCATGAAAAAGATAGTCGGGAATGCGGCCTACGGCCGGTTGCCGGGGGCACTGCGGGGTGGTGGCCGCTCTTCGCGCTCACGCAGGGTGATTTCCTCGGTCAGCTGGCGTGCCAGCGCATCCACCGCCACGGGCAGGTAGCGGCCGCCGCGCACGTAGAGCCCGAGGTCGTTGAAGATGCCGCCGTTGTCGGTCAGCGGCAGGTGCACCAGGTCGCCGGCCTCGAGGTCGGCCTCGATGCCGATGCGGGTCTGGAAGGCCACGCCCATGCCGCGTTTCACCAGTTGCCGGGCCAGCTCCACCGAGCTGCTTTCCAGCGCCGGCTTGCCGGGCAGGTTGAGGCGTTTCTGCAGCGGGCCGAGCAGGTGGTGGATGGACAGTTCCTGCTTGGCCAGGATCAGCCCGTGCTCGGCGCAGGTGGCGAAGCTCACCTCGTGCAGCGAGGCCAGCGCATGCCCGCGCGGCACGATGGCGCCGAGACGGAAGTGGCCGACGCTGAGCTGTTGCAGCTCGGCGCTGCGGGGCAGGAAGAAGGCCAGGCCGAGGTCGGCGGCGCCACTCAGCACCGCCTCGGGGATGGCCTGGGAGCCCATGGCGGTGACGCCAATGGTGACCCGTGGGTAGCGCTCATGCATGGCCTTGAGCACCCGGGGCAGCAGGTCGATGGTCACCCCTTCGACGGTGGCGATCTCCACGTGGCCGGTGCGCAGGCCCTGCATGGCATCCAGCTCCGAGCGCACCCGCTCGACGTCCTGCAGCACCACGGTGATGTGGCGGGTGAGGATCTCCCCGGCCGGGGTCAGGCGCAGGCCGGCGGGCAGGCGGTCGAACAGCGGCGCGCCGATCTCGTCCTCCAGCTTGAGGATCTGCCGGTTCACCGCCGAGGAGGCGACGTTGAGCCGGCGCGCCGCCTCGCGGATGGAGTTGCAGCGGCGCACCATGTCGAAATAGTGGATGGCCGGCGAGTGGATGCGCAGCTTGCCGGTCATGGCGTGTCGTCCTCGATGGCGGCGAGCTGGCTGCGCCCACGGCTGATGTCGCCGAGCAGGCGTTGCAGCGGTTCCCGCTGGGCCTCCGGCAGGGCCAGTTGCAGCCAGGCGCCTTCGGCGTCGTAGTCCTCGCCTTCGAGCTGCGCCTGGAGGTCGGCCAGGCGTGCCTTGAACAGCGCCAGTTCGGCGAAGGCCAGGTGGCAGCGGAAGCGCGACAGGCGCAGCAATGGCAGGCGCTCGCCGCCTTGCAGGCACTTGGCGGCGCTGCCTCCGTAGGCGCGGGCGAGGCCGCCGGTGCCGAGCTGGATGCCGCCGTACCAGCGGATCACCACTACCGCGACCTGGTCCATGTCCTGGCCCTCGATGGCCGCGAGCATGGGGCGCCCGGCGGTGCCGCCGGGTTCGCCGTCGTCGCTGAAGCGGTACTGCGTACCCACCTTCCAGGCCCAGCAGTTGTGCGAGGCGGCGGGGTCGCTGGCGCCGGCGATGAAGGCCTGCGCCTCGGCCGCGCTGGTGACCGGCGCGGCGAGGGCGATGAAGCGGCTCTTGCGGATTTCCTCGCGGTATTCGCAGGGCGCGGCAAGGGTGAAGGGCATCAGCTGGCGGGTGTCGGCGGGGTCAGGCCGCAGCCCTTGAGGATGATGTGGGTGAGGCTCTGTGCGGCGACTTCGAAGTCGTCCTTGGTCAGGCGCTTGCGGCCGCTGACGCGGCAGATCTGCGAGCCGAAGTCGGCGTAGTGCTGGGTGCTGCCCCAGAGCAGGAAGATCAGGTGCGTCGGGTCGATCGGGTCCAGCTTGCCGGCGGCGATCCAGGCTTCGAACACCCCCGCGCGGCCCTTGAACCAGTCGCGGTAGTCCTGATCGAAATACTTCTCCAGGCAGGCGCCGCCGCTGATCACTTCCATGGCGAAGATCTTCGAGGCCAGGGGGAAGCGCCGCGAGAACTCCAGCTTGGCGCGGATGTAGCGGGCCAGCGCCTCGGCGGGGTCGTCGTCCACGGTCAGGGTGTTGAAGGTGCTGTCCCACAGTTCGAGGATGTTGCTCAGCACCGCCACGTACAGCCCCAGCTTGTTGCTGAAGTAGTAGTGCAGGTTGGCCTTGGGCAGCCCGGCACGCACGGCGATGGTGTTCATGCTGGTGCCTTTGAAACCGTGCTTGGCGAACTCTTCCTCGGCAGCAGCGAGGATGGTCTCTTCGTTCTTCTGGCGGATGCGGCCGGCAGGCTTGCCGGTGGAGCTGGGGCTATGGGCGGGGACCAGGACAGTCATAGGTCATCCAGAGGGGTCAGGAAGCGGGCGAATGCACTGATAACCCAAGCGCGGGGCGGTCGACAAGCCAAAACTGTTGCGGCGGTCAGGTTATCCACAGGTTTTGTCGGGCCTGCACCATGATGGGTCGGTTTTTTCGTGCTGTGCACCGCGCCAAGCACCGCCCCGGGCCTGGCGCGGCGTGGTTCAGGCGCGCTCGGCGGCACCGTCCGTCCGGTTGGCGCGTTTCTCTTCCGGCAGCACCAGGCTCAGGACGATGGCGGTGATGCCGCCGCAGGTGATGGCCGAGTCGAACAGGTTCTGCACCAGCTGCGGCATCTGGTGCAGGAGGGTCGGTTGCGCGGCGATGCCCAGGCCGACGCCGAAGGAACCGGCGATCACCAGCAGGCTGCGGCGGTCCAGCGGCGCCTGGGCGAGGATGCGGATGCCGGCCGCCGCCACGCTGCCGAACATCACCAGGGTGGCGCCGCCCAATACCGGCTTGGGGATCTGCTGCAGCACCGCGCCGATCAGCGGGAACAGGCCGAGCACGAACAGCACGGCGCCGATGTACAGGCCGACATGGCGGCTGGCGACGCCGGTGAGCTGAATCACCCCGTTGTTCTGGGCGAAGGTGGTGTTGGGGAAGGCGCTGAAGGTGGCCGCCAGCATGCAGCTGACGCCATCGCCCAGCACGCCGCCCTTGAGCCGCGCCTCGTATTCCGGGCCCTTGAACGGCTTGCGCGAGATCATGCAGTTGGCGGTCAGGTCGCCCACGGTCTCGATGGTGCTGATGAGGTAGATCAGCGCCACCGGGATGAAGGCCGTCCAGTCGAAGCTGAAGCCGAACCTGAAGGGCACCGGAACGCTCACCAGGGGCAGGTCCGGCAGCGCCTGGGGCACCAGCTTGCCGCTGAAGAAGGCGGCCACGCTGCCCACGGCCAGGCCGATGAGGATGGACGACAGGCGCACCCAGGGGTTGCTCGAGCGGTTCAGCAGGATGATGGTCGCCAGCACCAGGCCGCCCAGGGCCAGGTTGCCCGGCGCGCCGAAGTCCGGGGCCTTGAAGCCGCCGCCGATATCGGTGATGCCGACCTTGATCAGGCTGACGCCGATCAGGGTGATGACGATGCCGGTCACCAGCGGGGTGATGACCCGGCGCAGGTGGCCGATGAAGCGGCTGAGCACGATCTGCACGAAGGCGCCGAAGAAGCACACGCCGAAGATCATCGCCAGGATGTCCTCCGGGCTGCCGCCACGGCTCTTCACCAGGAAGCCCGCCGACAGCACCGCACCGAGGAAGGCGAAGCTGGTGCCTTGCAGGCAGATCATCCCCGCGCCGATGCCGAACGGGCGCCGCGCCTGGAGGAAGGTGCCGACGCCGGACACCATCAGCGCCATGCTGATCAGGTAGGGCAGGTGCGCCCCCAGCCCCAGCGCGCCGCCGATCACCAGCGGCGGGGTGATGATGCCGACGAAGCTGGCCAGCACGTGCTGCAGCGCGGCACAGAACGCCAGCAGCGGTTTCGGCTTGTCGTCCAGGCCGTAGATGAGTTCGGAGTTGCGTTCTTCTTCAGCGTGCATGCTGGCCTCGGCAGGTTGGGGCGGCGAACCGGAGCGGCTCGCCGGGGCAGATGCCGGGCTATTGCAAAAAATTGACCAAGTGCGCAGGTTTTTTCGCTTTCCACTCTGCGAAGCCCAGGGTTGGTGGGCGCTACGGGATAGGTGTATGGGCTGCGCTAGGTATGACCGAAGGGGTTCTCCTGCACCAAATCGGGGTCGCCCGCTTCATTGCTGGGCGTTCGGTGGCGCTCATTCTCTCCTACGATTCAGTTCAGAGCGCGGCTTCGTAGGGTGGACCACGCTTCACCGGTCCACCAGGCGGAGTGGAAGGGGAACTCAAGCGCTCCGCCAGCCCGCTATCCCCCGCGAACACACCTCAGCCCGTCGCAGCCAATGCCTCCAGGAAGCTCTCCAGCACCAGGTGCGGGCGGCGGCCCTTGCGGGTCACGGTGGCGAGGCTGAGGTCGTAGAAGCGCTTGCTCGGCTTGAGCGCACGCAGGCGGCCCTGCTGCACCCAGAAGGTGGCGTAGTGGTCCGGCAAATAGCCGATGTAGCGCCCGGTGAGAATAAGGAAGGCCATGCCCTCGCGGTCCGAGGCGCTCGCGGTGCAATGCAGCGCCTGGTAGTGGGCCTGGATATCGGCCGGCAGGCGGAAGGTGGGGGCGATGGCCTCCTGCTCGTTCAGGCGCGCATCGCTGAGCTGGGCATCGTCGGCGTAGAACAGCGGGTGGCCCACGGCGCAGTAGAGCAGCGAGCGCTCGTCGTACAGCGGCTGGTACTCCAGGCCCGACAGCGCCACCGTCTGTGGCACCACGCCCACGTGCACGCGGCCGTCGAGCACGCCCTGTTCCACCTCGCTGGGCGGGGTCATGCGGATGTTGATCACCACGTCCGGCCCGCGCTCCTTCAGGCGCGACAGGGCATGGGTGATGCGCATGTGCGGCAGGGTCACCAGGTTGTCGGTGAGGCCGATGTTCAACTCGCCACGCAGGTGCAGGTGCAGGCCGTTGACCTCGGTACGGAAGCTCTCCAGGGCGCTGAGCAACTGCAGCGACGACTGGTACACCTCGCGCCCCTCCTCGGTCAGGGCGAAGCCGGCGCGGCCGCGCTGGCACAGGCGCAGGCCGAGGCGCTGCTCCAGGTCGCTCATCTGCTGGCTGATGGCCGAGCGACCGATGCCCAGCACGCTCTCGGCAGCGGAGAAGCCACCGCACTCGACGACGCTGCGGAAGATGCGCAGCAGGCGGATATCGAAGTCGCTGACCTGGGCCAGGGCTTCCGGGCGACGGGTGCTCATCAGTTTAGTAGTCCGTGATCTGAAGATATGAAAAGTTGAATTTTCATGACTTTATGCCCGTGGCAATGTCGACTGCAAGAACCACCGGGTTCTCCCCCACAACCCACGCCCCATCGCGAGGCAGACAAGAATGAACATGCCGCAGACCGCCACCCCCTCCCTGGCCAGCCAACTGAAGCTGGACGCCCACTGGATGCCGTTCTCCGCCAACCGCAACTTCCAGCGTGACCCGCGTCTGATCGTGGCCGCCGAAGGCAGCTGGCTGATCGACGACCAGGGCCGTCGCATCTACGACAGCCTGTCGGGCCTGTGGACCTGCGGCGCCGGTCACTCGCGCAAGGAAATCCAGGAGGCCGTGGCCAAGCAGCTCGGCACCCTCGACTACTCCCCGGGCTTCCAGTACGGCCACCCGCTGTCGTTCAAGCTGGCCGAGAAGATCGCCGACATGACCCCGGGCGAGCTGAACCACGTGTTCTTCACCGGCTCGGGCTCCGAGTGCGCCGACACCGCGGTGAAGATGGCCCGCGCCTACTGGCGCCTGAAAGGCCAGGCCACCAAGACCAAGCTGATCGGCCGCGCCCGTGGCTACCACGGCGTGAACATCGCCGGCACCAGCCTTGGCGGCATCAACGGCAACCGCAAGATGTACGGCCAGCTGATGGACGTCGACCACCTCCCGCACACCCTGCAACCGGGCCTGGCCTTCACCAAGGGCATGGCCGAGACCGGCGGCGTGGAGCTGGCCAACGAACTGCTGAAGCTGATCGAACTGCATGACGCGTCGAACATCGCCGCCGTGATCGTCGAGCCCATGGCCGGCTCCGCCGGCGCCCTGGTGCCGCCGGTGGGCTACCTGCAGCGCCTGCGCGAAATCTGCGACGCCAACAACATCCTGCTGATCTTCGACGAAGTCATCACCGCCTTCGGCCGCATGGGCAAGAACACCGGCGCCGAGTTCTTCGGCGTGACCCCGGACATCATGAACGTGGCCAAGCAGATCACCAACGGCGCCATCCCCATGGGCGCGGTGATCGCCAGCCGCGAGATCTACCAGACCTTCATGAACCAGGCGACGCCCGAATACGCCGTCGAATTCACCCACGGCTACACCTACTCCGCCCACCCGGTCGCCTGCGCCGCCGGCCTCGCCGCCCTGGAGCTGCTGGAGAAGGAAAACCTCATCCAGCAGGCCGCCGACCTGGCCCCGCACTTCGAGAAGGCCATCCACGGCCTGAAGGGTGCCAAGCACGTGGTCGACATCCGCAACTGCGGCCTCGCCGGTGCCCTGCAACTGGCCCCCCGTGACGGCGATGCCATCGTCCGCCCGTTCGAGGCCGGCATGGCCCTGTGGAAGGCTGGCTTCTACGTTCGCTTCGGTGGCGACACCCTGCAGTTCGGGCCGACCTTCAACGCCAAGCCGGAAGAACTCGACCGCGTGTTCGACGCCGTCGGCCAGGCCCTGCAAGGCATCAACTGATGAGTGCACGCCCCCAGGCCGTGCCCACCGTGCAGGTGGACAACGCCGACGTCATCGTCACCGAGTGGCGCTTCGCCCCCGGTGCCGAGACCGGTCGCCACCTGCACGGCCACGATTACGTGGTAGTGCCCATGACCGGCGGCACCCTGCTGCTGGAAACCCCGGAGGGCGAGAAACGCGCGCCCCTGGTGGCCGGGCAGAGCTACTTCCGCAAGGCCGGCGTCGAGCACAATGTGATCAACGCCAGCGACCACGAAATCGTCTTCATCGAAACCGAAATCAAATGACGTCCACCCTCTCCCCGTGAGGAGAGGGCGGGTGCGCAGCCGCTGCCCGCGCCCCAGGACCACCCCGACAAAGCCCTACAAGAGAGATGACCATGAGCACCATCCAGCACCTGATCCACGGTGAGCTCGTTACCGGCGAAGGCCGCACGGCCGACGTGTTCAACCCGGCCACCGGCGAATCCACCCGCAAGGTCGCCCTGGCCAGCCGCGCCACCGTGCAACAGGCCATCGACTCGGCCAAGGCCGCCTTCCCGGCCTGGCGCAACACCCCGCCGGCCAAGCGCGCCCAGGTGATGTTCCGCTTCAAGCAGCTGCTGGAGCAGAACGAAGCGGAAATCTCCCGCCTGATCAGCGAAGAACACGGCAAGACCCTCGAAGACGCCGCCGGTGAACTCAAGCGCGGCATCGAGAACGTCGAATACGCCAGCGCCGCCCCGGAAATCCTCAAGGGCGAATACACCCGCAACGTCGGCCCGAACATCGACGCCTGGAGCGACTTCCAGCCGCTGGGCGTGGTCGCCGGCATCACCCCGTTCAACTTCCCCGCCATGGTGCCGCTGTGGATGTACCCGCTGGCCATCGCCTGCGGCAACTGCTTCATCCTCAAGCCCTCCGAGCGCGACCCGAGCTCCACCCTGCTCATCGCCGAACTGCTGCATCAGGCCGGCCTGCCCAAGGGCGTGCTGAACGTGGTGCACGGCGACAAGGAAGCCGTGGACGCCCTGATCGAAGCGCCGGAAGTTAAGGCCATCAGCTTCGTCGGTTCGACCCCCATCGCCGAATACATCTATGCCGAAGGCACCAAGCGCGGCAAACGCGTCCAGGCCCTGGGCGGCGCCAAGAACCACGCCGTGCTGATGCCCGACGCCGACCTCGACAACGCCGTCAGCGCGCTGATGGGCGCTGCCTATGGCTCCTGCGGCGAGCGCTGCATGGCCATCTCCGTGGCCGTGTGCGTGGGCGACCAGATCGCCGATGCGCTGGTGCAGAAAATCGTCCCGCAGATCAAGGGCCTGAAGATCGGCGCCGGCACCAACTGCGGCCTCGACATGGGCCCGCTGGTCACCGCCGCCGCCCGCGACAAGGTGGTCGGCTACATCGACGACGGCGTCGCCGCCGGTGCCGAACTGGTGGTGGACGGCCGCGGCTACCGCGTCGCTGGCCATGAAGATGGCTACTTCGTCGGTGGCACCCTGTTCGACCGCGTCACCGCCGACATGCGCATCTACCAGGAAGAAATCTTCGGCCCGGTGCTGTGCATCGTCCGCGTCGGCAGCCTGGAAGAAGCCATGCAGCTGATCAACGACCACGAATACGGCAACGGCACCTGCATCTTCACCCGCGACGGCGAAGCCGCCCGCCTGTTCTGCGACGAAATCGAAGTGGGCATGGTCGGCGTCAACGTGCCGCTGCCGGTACCGGTCAGCTACCACAGCTTCGGCGGCTGGAAGCGCTCCCTGTTCGGCGACCTGCACGCCTACGGCCCGGACGGCGTACGCTTCTACACCCGCCGCAAGGCCATCACCCAGCGCTGGCCGCAACGCGCCAGCCACGAGGCCGCGCAGTTCGCGTTCCCGAGCAACAACTCCTGAGTGATCGGGTGAGATAAGAGAAAGGCCAGTCGAGAGACTGGCCTTTTTTGTTTCCCTTCCAATGCGGCATGTGCCTGCTCATTGGGTGATGGGTTTCGCCAAGCTCTACCCATCCTACGACGATGAATTGGCGCCGCCGTAGGATGGGTAGAGCCCGCGAAACCCATGCTGCCGGTCCGGCGCCTGAGCCAGGTCTGTGCCCGGAATTGATGGGTTTCGCTCCGCTCTACGCCATCCTACGGAGGTGCCTCGGTGTCTCGGTGTCTTCGTAGGATGGGTAGAGCACCGCGAAACCCATGCTGCCGGCCCTGTTCAGCCGGGATACATGGGTAACGCTTGTCGGGGGACATGGGTAACGGGTTGCTGGTCGTTACTTCTTCTCTCTCAGGTCGAACTGGCGGATTGTCTTATGGATGAAAATCACATCGTAGACACCATCCACACCGGTGGGGCGTATTGCGATTCGCTCGCCCAATAACCCACCACCGACGAACCGGCTTTTCCCTTTGAATTGCACCTGTCCGGTTCCCCCTACCTTGAGCACCTTGTCCTCCGGCTCGTACTCGATTTCCGGCAATTGCTCCGGGTACGCCCTTAGGCTTGGCTGATAGCGCGATATCGGTGGTAACTGGCCCAGTGCCTCATGAGGTCGTTGTTGGTTGTACTGGTCTCGCCATTGGTCCATCACGCGCTGGCAGTGCTCCATGTCACTGAAGCTGCGATGCAGCAGCTCACGCTTGAGGGTTTGATGGAAACGCTCGAGCTTGCCTTGCGTCTGCGGGTGATAAGGGCGGCTATGACTGACATCGATACCCAGGCGCATCAGCCAGACTTCCAGGGCGGATAGGCCGCCCTCGATGTTYGAGCCCCAGGGCGGGCCGTTGTCGGCCGTTATCCGGCATGGCAGCCCATAGCGACGGAAAACCGCGGCCAGCTTGGGGCGMACCAGTTYCAGGCGYTCCCCTTCACAGCCCTCCAGGCAGAGCGCAAAGCGTGARTGGTCATCGAGYACCGTCAGCGGGTGRCAACGTGGYGAGTTACGGTCCGAAAGRTGGAAGTTGCCYTTGAAGTCGATCTGCCAGAGCTCGTTGGGYYGCTTGTGCKCGAAGCGTTGGGTGGCCGGTGCCTGKGCGTCTTCGGCGTGATAGCGCACCTGGCAGCCATGGCGCCGGAGAATCGCATCGAGGGTGCTGTGATGAGGGCGATCCATRGCCTTTGGCAGCAGRTGRAGCAGCTTGCGAGCGCCCCAATAAGGGAATTGGTGATGCAGGCGCACCACCTCTCGCTCCARCTCGGCGYTGCTGCGTCCAGGACTCGTCAGMGGACGACGGGACTGATCCTGCAGGCCGGAATCACCCAGTTCTTGATATCGCTCCAGCCATTTGTAAGCCGTCTTGGGGCTGATGCCATAGCGTCGACAGAGCTCCCGGATGTTGCTCTGCGGGTGTTGGGCCAACAGTACGAATTCACGTCGTATCGACATGGTGGTGCACTCCTGCCACGGCATCGCTCGAACTCCTCTTCGAAGGATTCCGTAAGCCTAAATGCGTTACCTATGTCTCCCGACACCTGTCACCTATGTCCCCCGGCTGAACACACGGCACACCCTACGGCACGCGTTCATCCTGCCGAGTCCTCAGTTCTGTAGGAGCAGCCTCAGAGCGCCTTTTCGAAGATCTTCGAATTGCGCTGGTAGTTGTAGAGCGAGGCGCGCGCCGCCGGCAGGCTTTCCACGCCGCTGGGCTGGAAGCCGCGCTCGCGGAACCAGTGGGCGGTGCGGGTGGTGAGCACGAAGAGGGTCTTCAGGCCCAGGGCGCGGGCGCGGTCCTCGATGCGTTCCAGCAGCTCATCACCACGGCCGCCGTGGCGGTATTCCGGGTTCACCGCCAGGCACGCCAGCTCGCCGGCTTCGGAGTCGGCGATGGGATAGAGCGCCGCGCAGGCGATGATGTGGCCGTCGCGCTCGACGATGCTGAACTGGCCGATCTCGCGCTCCAGCACCTCGCGGGAACGGCGCACCAGGATGCCCTGGTCTTCCAGCGGGGTGATCAGGTCGATCAGCCCACCGACGTCCTCGATGGTGGCTTCGCGCAGGGATTCGAACTGCTCCTGGTCCACCAGGGTGCCGCCACCGTCGCGGGTGAACAGCTCGGTGAGCAGCGAGCCGTCCTCGGCGTAGCTGACCATGTGGCTGCGCTTGACCCCGCTGCGGCAGGCCTGGGCGGCGGCGTCCAGCAGCTCGGCCTGGTAGCTGTTGCCCAGGCGCACGAGGTGGCTGGGCACCTGCTGCGGGCGCAGTTCGCGCACCAGCTTGCCGGCTTCGTCGATCAGCCCGCGTTCGCTGCCGAACAGCACCAGCTTGTCCGCCCCCAGGTCGATGGCGGCGCGGGTGGCGACGTCTTCGCAGGCGAGGTTGAAGATCTCCCCCGTGGGTGAGTAGCCCAGGGGCGAGAGCAGCACGATGGAGCGCTCGTCCAGCTGGCGGCCGACGCCCTTGCGGTCGATGCGGCGCACTTCACCGGTGTGGTGGTAGTCGACGCCATCGACCACGCCAATGGGCCGCGCGGTGACGAAGTTGCCGCCGGTCACACGCAGGCGCGAGCCCTGCATGGGCGAGGCGGCGATGTCCATGGACAGGCGCGCCTCGATGGCGATGCGCAGCTGACCCACGGCGTCGATCACGCATTCCAGGGTGGGGCCGTCGGTGATGCGCAGGTCGCGGTGGAAGTGCGGAGTGAGCCCGCGCGCGGCCAGGCGTGCCTCGATCTGCGGGCGCGAGCCGTGCACCAGCACCAGGCGCACCCCCAGGCTGTGCAGCAGCACCAGGTCGTGGACGATGTTGCCGAAATTCGGATGGGCGACGCCTTCGCCGGGCAGCATCACCACGAAGGTGCAGTCCCGGTGGGCGTTGATATAGGGCGATGCGTGGCGCAGCCAGTTGACGTAGTCGTGCATGGATTCCGTGAGCCTGTGAACGTTGGCGAAATGAGCGGTGCTACTCCGGAGACGGAGTCGGGGGCGTCGCGTTTATCGTCGTCGCAGGAACATCAACGGATTCCCTCCACATCAGGCCTTGTCGGCGGGGTTCAGGCAGTAGTGCTGGATGAGCTGGCGCAACAGCGCCACGGTAGGTTCGATGCGTGACAGTTCGAGGTGTTCATCGGGCTGGTGGGCGCAGGCGATGTCGCCGGGGCCGAGCACCAGGGTCTCGCAACCAAGCTGCTGAAGATACGGGGCTTCGGTGCCGAAGGCCACCGCTTCTGCGGCATGCCCGGTAAGACGTTCGGCCAGGCGCACCAGATCACTTCCGGCGGGCTCCTCGAAGGGCGGCACGGCGGGGAACAGCGGTTGGTAGTCGATGGCCACGCCATGGCGCTCGGCGAGCGGCGCCAAGCGCTGCCGGATGGCCGCGCGGAGCATTTCCGGCTCCATGCCCGGCAGCGGGCGCAGGTCGAACTCCAGGCTGCACTGGCCGCAGATGCGGTTGGGGTTGTCGCCACCGTGGATGCAGCCGAGGTTGAGAGTGGGCTGGGGCACATTGAACAGCGGGTTGTTGAACGTGCGCTGCCACTCACCACGCAGGGCCACCAGCGCGGCGATGCTCTCGTGCATCGCCTCCAGGGCGCTGCGCCCCAGGCTCGGGTCGGAGGAGTGGCCGCTCTGCCCGAGGATGTCGATGCGCTCCATCATCACGCCCTTGTGCAGGCGGATCGGCTTGAGGCCGGTGGGCTCGCCGATCACCGCGGCGCGGCCCAGGGGCTGCCCGGCGGCGGCCAGGGCGCGGGCACCGGACATCGAACTCTCTTCGTCGCAGGTGGCCAGGACGATCAGCGGGCGGCGGAAGGGCTGGTCGCGCAGGGTGCGCACCGCCTCGATCACCAGGGGGAAGAAGCCCTTCATGTCACAGCTGCCCAGGCCGTACCAGCGGTCATCGGCCTCGGCGAGCTGCAGCGGGTCGGTCTTCCACAGCGCGGCGTCGAAGGGCACGGTGTCGCTGTGCCCCGCCAACACCAGGCCGCCGGGGCCGCTGCCCAGGGTGGCCAGCAGGTTGGCCTTGCCGGGCGCCACCTGCTGCACCTCGCAGCGGAAGCCCAGCTCGCCCAGCCAGGCCGCCAGCAGGTCGATCACCGCCTGGTTGGACTGGTCCCAGCCGGGCTGGGTGCAGCTCACCGAAGGGGCGGCGATCAGCGCGGCGAACTGGCTCTTCAGGTCTGGAATGGGCATCGGTTACCTCCACGGACGAGGGCTCATCATAGGGACAACGCTCCACCGGCGAAACCGCCCGGCAGGGCGCCTCGGCGTCCTGTAGACTTCACCGCCTCGGCAGCCATCCCGTGCTGCGACTGATAAAACTCCGGCCATGCAAAAAGAAACCGAAATCAAGCTCCGCGCCAGCCGCGAGACCCTCGAAGCCCTCCGCGACCACCCGCTGCTGAAGAAGCGCAACAAGAGCGGCTGGGAGAAGCGTGAGCTCTTCAACCAGTACTACGACACCCCCGAGCGGGATTTGTCGCGCGCCAAGGTCGCCCTGCGCCTGCGCCGCGACGGTGATCAATTCATCCAGACCCTGAAGAGCCGTGGCCAGAGCGTGGCCGGCCTCTCCGAGCGCAACGAGTGGGACTGGTACCTGACCAAGGCCAAGCTCGACCCGAAGAAACTCGGTGACGACTGCTGGCCCGCCAGCCTCGCCGAGCTGGACAAGAAGACCCTGGCACCGATCTTCACCACCGACTTCGTCCGCGAGCGCGCCGAGATCGCCTGGGGCCGTGGCAAGGCCAAGGTGGTGGTGGAAGCCGCCCTGGACCTGGGCAAGGTCATCGCCGGCAAGGCCGAGGAAGAAATCTGCGAGCTGGAGCTGGAACTGCGCCAGGGTGAGCCCGAAGCCCTGCTGGAGCTGGCCCGTGAACTGGCCGCCGACCTGGCCCTGATGCCCTGCGACATCAGCAAGGCCGAGCGTGGCTACCGCCTGTTCGACGCCAACAGCTACAGCGTCACCCTGCCGGCCCCGGCGCTGGACGCCGAGATGCCCCTGGACGACGCCATAGCCGCCATCGCCTGGTACCTGCTCGGCAGCAGCCAGCGCCTGGCCGAGCAATACCGTTTCAACGGCCACTGGAAGCTGCTCGGCGAATGGCTGCAGCAACTGATCGACCTGCGTGCCCTGCTCGGCAGCCTCGGCCAGGCCGCGCCGCGCGCCAGCAGCCACAGCCTGCGTGAAGCCCTGGACGCCCTGATCGGCGACTGGCGCCCGCGCCTGGCCGCCGGCCAGGACGACGAAGCCGCGCGCCAGGCCGCACCACAGCAGTTCGCCGACGAACTGGCCGGCACCCGCTGGGGCCTGTTCTCCCTCGAAGCCTCCAGCTGGCTGCTGGCCCGTGGCTGGGCGGCCAACCGCAACGACCGTGGCAACCGCCAGGGCAAGGCGGCGCTGGGCAAATGGCTGCCGCGCCTGCTGGGCGACGAAGCCCGCGACCTGCAGTTGGACCGCTACAAGCGCCAGCCCGAAGACCTCGCCGAGCAGCTGCCGCGCATCGAGCGCTTGCTGGTCTGGCTGCGCCTGGCCCGCAGCGTGCTGCTGGAAATCCCCGAGACCGACCGTTGCTACGGCGAGCTGAACAAGCTGGCCGAACTGGCGAGCCAGCCGATCGACGAGGAAGCCCTCGAAGCCCGTGTCACCCAGGCCCACCACGTGCTGACGCTGAAGAGCTGGAAACAGCTGCTCAAGTGATGCGACCCGGCACCGCGCGCCCGCGCGGTGCCGACGAGGAACCCACCCGATGTTCAAGCAAAGCTTCCGATCCCTGCTCGGCACCTGGCTGACCGGCCTGCTGGCCCTGCTGCCGCTGGTGCTGACCCTGGCGCTGCTGGCCTGGATCGTCAGCCTACTCAATCGCCTGGTGGGCCCCTCGACGCTGATCGGCCAACTGCTCGCCGTCCTCGGCCAGCCGTTCGCCAGCAACCCCTACCTCGCCTGGTTCGTCGGCACCCTGGTGCTGCTGGCCAGCCTCTATCCCCTGGGCCTGGCCGTGCAGCTGGGTCTGCGCCGGCCCCTGGCCTGGCTGTTCGACCAGACCCTGCGGCGCACCCCGCTGATCGGCAACGTCTACAACATCGCCGACCGCTTCGTCGGCATGCTCGACAAGGAAAAGAACGCCGACATCACCACCATGAAGCCGGTCTGGTGCTTCTTCGGTGGCGACGGCGCGGCGGTACTCGCCCTGCAGCCCAGCTCCGCGCCCATCGAGCTGGAAGGCCGGCCCTACTGCGCCATCCTGGTGCCCACCGCGCCCATCCCGGTGGGTGGCGGCCTGCTCTACGTGCCGGTGGACTGGGTGCGCCCGGCCGACATGGGCGTCGACGCGCTGACCAGCATCTACGTCTCCATGGGCCTCACTCCGCCGCCCACGGCCACACCGCCCGACGCCTCGCGGGGCTGATCCGCCGACGCGCTTGGCCAAGGCGCCACCACGCTGGTTACAATGCGCGCCCCGCTCTTCATTCGTCTGTCCGAGAGAGTCCGCCATGGTTTTCAAAGTGTTCGTAGATGGTCAGGAAGGCACCACCGGCCTCCGCTTGCTCGACTATCTGTCCGGCCGTGCCGACATCGAGCTGCTGCGCATCGCCGATGACAAACGCAAGGACCCGCAGGAGCGCGCGCGCTTCCTGAATGCCGCCGACGTCGCCTTCCTCTGCCTGCCCGACGTGGCCTCCCGCGAGGCGGTGTCGCTGGTGACCAACCCGAACACCTGCATCATCGACGCCAGCACCGCGTTCCGTACCGATGACAGCTGGGCCTACGGCCTGCCGGAACTGGCCGCCGGCCAGCGCGAGAAGATCCGCACCAGCAAGCGCATCGCCGTGCCCGGCTGCCACGCCAGTGCCTTCATCCTCGCCGTGCGCCCGCTGATCGACGCCGGCCTGCTGCCCGCCGACTACCCGCTGTCGACCTTCTCCCTCACCGGCTACAGCGGTGGCGGCAAGGGCATGATCGCCCAGTACGAAGCCGGCAACGACGCCGCCCTGATGAGCCCGCGCCCCTACGCCCTGGGCCTGGAGCACAAGCACCTGCCGGAAATGCGCGTCCAGGCCCGCCTGGCCCAGGCGCCGGTGTTCAACCCCATCGTCGGCCCCTTCCTCAAGGGCCTGGCGGTCACCGTGCCGCTCTACACCGAGCGCCTGGCGCGCAAGGCCAGCTCCGCCGAAATCACCGAGATCTACCGCCAGCACTATGCCGGCGAACAGTTCGTGCGGGTGATGCCGGCCGGTGACGAGGGCAACCTCGACGGCGGCTTCTTCGACGTCCAGGGCTGCAACGACACCAACCGCGTCGACCTCTTCGTCTTCGGCTCCGCCGACCGCCTCAACCTGGTCGCGCGCTTGGACAACCTCGGCAAGGGCGCCGCCGGTGCCGCGGTGCAGTGCATGAACGTGCACATCGGCGCCGACGAGGCCACCGGCCTCAACGCCTGATCCGCACCACCCAGAAAAAGCCCCGCCGATGCGGGGCTTTTTCATGGGTCAGTCCCGTGAATCGAGTGCATAAAACTCCTGGAGCTTGCGCTGCAGCAGCTCCTGATCCGGCAACTGAGTTCGATACTCGGCCACCAGCGCCGGAGACAGGGAACGGTTGAGGGCGTACTCCACCACCTCATCATCCTTGCTGGCACACAGCAGCACACCGATGGCGGGCTGCTCGTGAGGCTTGCGTTCATCCCGGTCCAGAGCCTCCAGTAGAAATCCAGCTTCCCCAGGTATTCCGGCTCGAAACGCCCCACCTTGAGTTCGATGGCCACCAGGCAGTTGAGGCCTCGATGGAAGAACAAGAGATCAAGAAAGAAGTCACGGCCACCGACCTGCAACGGGTATTCGGACCCAATGAAGCAGAAGTCCCGCCCCAGCTCGATCAGAAAGTCCCGCAGGCGGAACAACAAGCCACGATGCAACTCCGCCTCGCCGTGCCCAGGGGACAAATCCAGGAACTCGAAGACATAGGCATCCTTGAAGGCATCTATGGCATCCGGTTGCCGTTGCCGCAGGGTTTTCGATGCGCAGGCAGGCCGGTTCAGCGAGCGTTCGAACAATCCAGCCCGACACTGCCGCTCCAGCTCACGGCTTGACCAGCGTTCCCGTATCGCCAGTCGCAGATAGAAACCGCGCTCCTCGGGGGTACGGCACTGGCCAAGCACGAGCAGATTGTGGGTCCAGGGTATTTGTGTCAGCAGCGCTGACACTATTGCCTCATCCGGCCAGGCATCGTGGAACTGGCGCATGCGAAACAGGTTGCGCCGGGTGAATCCGCGTAGCCCCGGCTGGGTGCGAGCCAGGTACTTCGCCAGTTGCTCGACGACCCCTTCGCCCCACTCCGACGACTCCAGCTTCTCGCTGATATGACGCCCGATTCGCCAATAGAGCGTGATCAGCTCGGCATTGACCGATTGATAGGCACGCTGGCGGGCACTGGCGATCATCAGTGCGATGTCGCCAAAGGCGGTATCCAGCGTTGATCCTGGCGTGTTCATGACATGGCTCCTGGCTGATAAGCCAGTCACCATCGCGTACCTGTCATGGCATGAAAATCCGGCGCTCGCCGCGCCATGCCAAGGGAACCGTCCCATACCTCTCGCTGGATCGCGCAGCGGCCCCATCGTGACCTCGAGGGGCGGACCTACGGCCCGCTTGGCGACTGAAGTCGCCCCTACAAGGGTGCCCATGAAGGCCCCAGCACTACCCGCCCACCGGCAAGCGGGTGGTGGACTTGATCTCCGACAGGGCGACGATGGAGTTGACCTCCTGAATGCCCGGCACCAGTGACAGCTTCTCGAAGAAGAAGCGCTCGTAGGCCTCGATATCCTTGGTGACGATGCGCAGCATGAAGTCCACTGCGCCCATCAGCACGTGGCATTCCAGCACCTCGGGGAAGCCCTGCATGGCCTCGGCGAACTCGGTGAGGTTGGAGCGGCCGTGGGCGTTGAGCTTCACCTGGGCGAAGATCTGCGCGTTGAGGCCGATCTTGCGCCGGTCCAGCAGGGTCACCTGGCGGCGGATCACGCCTTCCTCCTTGAGCCGCTGGATGCGCCGCCAGCAGGGCGACTGGGACAGGCCGATGCGCTCGGCGATCTCGGCGGTGGCGATGCTGGCGTCCTCCTGCAGCAGTTCGAGGATGCGGCGATCGTAGGGATCGAGTTCGACAGGCATGAAAAACCCCAATATTCGGATATCGGGGAAATTCTATTCCTCAACAAGCCGAAAGGACCAATAAACAGGCAGAAATTCTCCGCTTGGCGCCCGGAAAATAGGCCGTCGCCTCCGGAGCCGCCAACATGCTCGATCTCGAAGAATCACCCCGCGTCACCCTGCCACCGCCCTTCACCGCCGCCCTGGCGTCGCGGGTAGACGTGTGGAGCAAGGCGCAGCTGCCCGGCCAGGCGCGCACCCTGAGCTTCACCATCCTCGCCGAGGCCGACGCGGACATCCTCAGCCGCCTGCTCGGCTACTTCGCCCAGCTGCAACTGGTGCCGCAGTGGCTGGAGTCCAGCCGCCAGGGCGACGAGCTGCTGCTGCGGGTGCGCCAGGACGGCCTGACCCTCCACCGCGCCGAGGTCATCGCGCAGAAAATGCGCTCCCTGGTCAGCGTGTTTTCGGTGGATGTGCAGCCTGCGGCATCCTGACCACGCCGTTCGGTGCACCCGATCACGCAATGCCCTTCGCCCCGAGGCGCCGATTCGGGCATCCTGTGCCCCCTCCACGGAAGAGTGCGTTGGCTACTCTTCCCTGACCGGGATCGCGTGACCAAGGAGCCTGCATGTCCGCTTTTGCCTCAGCCGCCCAGGATCGCTGGCTGGACCTCAACGACCTCCTGCGGGAGCTGGTGAACCAGGGCCGGATCGCCCAGGACACCGCCGAGCAGTGCATGGCGATTCGCCGCAGCGCGGTGAACAACCAGCAGCACCCGCTGGAATTCCTCGCCAGCCAGCAGGTCGACGACCTCAAACGCCCCGGCAAGAAGCTCGACCTCGAAGCCCTGACCGTGTGGCTCTCCGAGTACGCCGGCCAGCCCTACCTGCGCATCGACCCGCTGAAGATCGACGTCGCCGCGGTCACCCCGCTGATGTCCTACGCCTTCGCCCAGCGCCACAAGATCCTCGCCGTGGCTGCCGACAGCGAGAGCGTCACCATCGCCAGCGCCCAGCCCTTCGTGCACAGCTGGGAGGGCAACCTCACCCACGTGCTCAAGCGCCCGATCAAGCGCATCGTCGCCAACCCGGCAGACATCCAGCGCTTCACCGTGGAGTTCTACCGCCTGGCCAAGTCGGTCAGCGGCGCCAATGCCGTGGACCAGAAGATCAGCGGCGTCGGCAACTTCGAACAACTGCTGAAACTGGGGGCGAACGACCAGGAACCCGACGCCAACGACGCGCATATCGTCAACATCGTCGACTGGCTGTTCCAGTACGCCTACCAGCAGCGCGCCAGTGACATCCACATCGAGCCGCGCCGCGAACAGGGCACCGTGCGTTTCCGCATCGACGGCGTGCTGCACACCGTCTACCAATTCCCGCCCCAGGTGACGATGGCCATCGTCAGCCGCCTGAAGAGCCTCGGCCGCATGAACGTGGCGGAGAAGCGCAAGCCCCAGGACGGCCGGGTCAAGACCAAGACCCCGGAGGGCGGCGAGGTGGAACTGCGCCTGTCGACCCTGCCCACCGCCTTCGGCGAGAAGATGGTGATGCGAATCTTCGACCCCGAGGTGCTGCTGAAAAGCTTCGACCAGCTGGGCTTCTCCCAGGACGACCTCAAGCGCTGGCAGAGCATGACCAACCAGCCCAACGGCATCATCCTGGTCACCGGCCCCACCGGCTCGGGCAAGACCACCACGCTCTACACCACGCTCAAGCAGCTGGCCACCAGCGAGGTGAACGTCTGCACCATCGAAGACCCCATCGAGATGATCGAGGGCGCCTTCAACCAGATGCAGGTGCAGCACAACATCGACCTGACCTTCGCCAGCGGCGTGCGCGCCCTGATGCGCCAGGACCCGGACATCATCATGGTCGGCGAGATCCGCGACCTGGAGACCGCCGAGATGGCCATCCAGGCGGCGCTCACCGGCCACCTGGTGCTCTCCACCCTGCACACCAACGACGCCCCCAGCGCAATCACCCGCCTGCTGGAACTGGGCGTGCCCTACTACCTGCTGCGCGCCACCCTGCTCGGGGTCATGGCCCAGCGCCTGGTGCGCACCCTGTGCCCGCACTGCAAGGCGCCCATCGAGCTGGAAGAAGAGGACTGGCAGAACCTCACCCGCCCCTGGAGCGCACCGCTGCCCACCGGGGCGCACCGCGCCGTGGGCTGCCTGGAATGCCGCGACACCGGCTACCGGGGCCGCGCCGGGGTCTACGAGATCATGCTGCTGTCGGACTCGGTGAAGAGCTATATCACCGCCGACACCGACCTGGTCGGCCTGCGCCGCAACGCCTTCAAGGAAGGCATGCGCAGCCTGCGCCTGTCCGGCGCGCAGAAGGTCGCCGCCGGCCTCACCACGGTCGAGGAAGTGCTGCGGGTCACCCCGCAGAACGAACAGAAGTAACCACCGCCGCCCGGCGCAGAATCCGGGCGGATAACCGAGAAAGGCCGCTGCCGGCACTCACCTACAGGGAACAGTCATGGGCATCACCACAGTCGTACTCCTCTTCGTCGCGCTCGCCGTGGCCATCGTCTTCATGGGCTTCAAGGTCGTGCCGCAGGGCTACGAGTGGACGGTGGAGCGCTTCGGCCGCTACACCAACACCCTCAAGCCGGGCCTGAACATCATCGTCCCGGTGATGGACCGCATCGGCCGCAAGCTCAACGTCATGGAAGCCGTGCTGGACATCCCCCCGCAGGAAGCCATCAGCGCCGACAACGCCATCGTCGAGATCGACGCCGTGTGCTTCTTCCAGGTGATCAACGCCGCCCAGGCGGCCTATGAGGTGAACAACCTCGAGCACGCCATCCGCAACCTGGTGATGACCAACATCCGCACCGTGCTCGGCTCCATGGAGCTGGACGCCATGCTCAGCCAGCGCGACGCCATCAACGAGCGCCTGCTGCGCACCGTCGACGAGGCCACCGCGCCCTGGGGCATCAAGGTCACCCGTATCGAGATCAAGGACATCAGCCCGCCCGCCGACCTGGTGGAAGCCATGGCCAGCCAAATGAAGGCCGAGCGCCTCAAGCGCGCGCAGATCCTCGAGGCCGAAGGCTCCCGCTCCGCCGCCATCCTCACCGCCGAAGGCCACAAGCAGGCGGAAATCCTCCGCGCCGAGGGCGAACGCGCCGCCGCCTTCCTCGAAGCCGAGGCCCGCGAACGCGCCGCCCAGGCCGAAGCCGAGGCGACCCGCGTGGTCTCCCAGGCCATCGCCAACGGCAACGTGCAGGCGGTGAACTACTTCGTCGCGCAGAAATACGTCGAGGCCTTGGGCAGCCTGGCCAGCGCCAACAACAGCAAGGTGATCCTCATGCCGCTGGAGGCCAGCCAGGTGATCGGCTCGGTGGGCGGCATCGGCGAGATCGTCAAAGCCACCTTCGGCGACAAGAAGGTCTGACCATGCTCGGCTACCTGCAGACCCTGTCCTTCTGGGACTGGCTGGCCCTGGGCACCCTGCTGCTGATCCTCGAAGTCTTCGGCGCCGGCGGCTACCTGCTGTGGATCGGCCTCGCCGCCGCCGCGGTGGGCGTGCTCACCTTCCTCGTGCCGGGCATCCCGTGGGAGGTGCAGTTCATCCTCTTCGGCGTGCTCTCGGTGTGCACCGCCGTCTACTGGTGGCGCCGCCAGCGCAGCGCCGCCAAGCCCTCCGACCAGCCGGGGCTGAACCGCCGTGGCCAGGAATTCGTCGGCCGCCAGTTCGCCCTTCACCAGGCCATCGAAGGCGGGCGCGGCAAGATCAAGGCCGGCGACTCGGTGTGGCTGGTCGTCGGGCCCGACCTGCCCGTCGGCGCCCAAGTCCGCGTGGTCGGCCAGGACGGTGTGCTGCTCAAGGTGGAACCTGCCGGCGACAACTGACGCAAGCCTTGCACGGGCTCCCGCCCTGACGTCCAATAGCGCGTCGCCCAGGAGCCCGTCATGCCACGTCCCGCCACCACCCGCAAACCCCGCGCCAGCAGCCAGCTGCGCATCGCCGGGATTCTCGACGCCGCCCGCGCGCTGCTGGCCGAGGAAGGCGTGGCCAACCTGTCGATCTACAGCGTGGCCGAGCGCGCGGAGATGCCGCCCTCCTCCGTCTACCACTTCTTCGCCAGCGTGCCGGCGATCCTCGAAGGCCTCACCGCCGAAGTCCACGCCGCCTTCCGCGCCTGCCTGCAGGAGCCGGTGGAACACGGCCGCCTGGGCAGCTGGCGCGACCTCTCGCGCCTGGTGGAAGAACGCATGCTGGCGATCTACGCCGAGGACACCGCCGCACGCCAGCTGATCCTCGCCCAGCACGGCCTCACCGAAGTGACCCAGGCCGACCGCCAGCACGACATCGAGCTGGGCCGCCTGATGCACCGCCTGTTCGATCGCCACTTCGAACTGCCGGCGCTGCCGGATGACATCGACGTCTTCGCCCTGGCCATGGAGCTGGGCGATCGCGTCTATGCCCGCTCGGTGCAGCTGCACGGCGAGATCACCCCGCGCTTCGCCGAGGAAGGCATGCGCGTGTTCGATGCCTACCTCGGCCTCTACCTGCCGCCCTTCCTGCCCAAGCGGGCCATCGGGCTTGCCGATACCCCCTGAAATCGCTCGATTTTTATCCACCCTTAATCCGATAAACATCCGTTTTATTGGCGATAATTTTCTTTTTACCGATTTAAATCGCTTTTAAAGCAGATTTTTATCGATTATAAAGTCGCCATCCCCGGGCGACCTGCGCCCGTTCATCGACAGCAATCGTCCTGACGAGGTGTCTCCATGTCCCGCATCGTTACCGTCGCCGCCACCCAGATGGCCTGCTCCTGGGATCGCGCCGCGAACATCGCCAACGCCGAGAAACTGGTGCGCCAGGCGGCCGCCAGGGGGGCGCAGATCATCCTCATCCAGGAGCTGTTCGAGACCCCCTACTTCTGCCAGAAGCCCAACGCCGACTACCTGCTGCTGGCCACCGCCACCGAGGTCAACGCCGCCATCGCCCACTTCCAGAAGGTGGCCGCCGAACTGCAGGTGGTGCTGCCCATCAGCTACTTCGAGCTGGCCGGGCGCGCGCGCTTCAACAGCATCGCCATCATCGACGCCGACGGCAGCAACCTCGGCGTGTACCGCAAGAGCCACATCCCGGACGGCCCCGGCTACCACGAGAAGTACTACTTCAACCCCGGCGACACCGGCTTCAAGGTGTGGAACACCCGCTACGCGCGCATCGGCGTCGGCATCTGCTGGGACCAGTGGTTCCCCGAGTGCGCCCGCAGCATGGCGCTGCTGGGCGCCGAGATCCTCTTCTACCCCACCGCCATCGGCAGCGAGCCCCACGACGCCAGCATCACCTCGCGCGACCACTGGCAGCGCGTGCAGCAGGGCCACGCAGGCGCTAACCTGATGCCCTTGGTGGCGTCGAACCGCATCGGCCGCGAGGAGCAGGACGGCTACGACATCACCTTCTACGGCTCCTCCTTCATCGCCGATCAGTTCGGTGCCAAGGTCGAGGAGCTGAACGAAACCGAGGAAGGCGTGCTGGTGCACAGCTTCGACCTCGACGCACTGGAACGTACCCGCAGCGCCTGGGGCACCTTCCGTGACCGTCGCCCGAACCTGTACGGCCCGCTGAAGACCCTGGACGGCTCCCTGGAGTCCTGACACCCCTTTCCAGTGGCCCCCGCCAGCGCGGGGCCCACTCAACAGCCACCGCAGCGCCCCTCGCCGGGCGACCACAGGTAACCCCCATGAAACCTCTGAACAGCACCCCCCGCGCCGATGGCTTCCGCATGCCGGCGGAATGGGAAACCCACAGCCGCACCTGGATGGTCTGGCCCGAGCGCCCGGACAACTGGCGCCTCGGCGGCAAGCCCGCGCAGGCGGCTTTCACCGCCGTGGCCCGCGCCATCGCCCGCTTCGAGCCGGTGACCGTATGCGTCAGCGCCGGCCAGTACGAGAACGCCTGCCAGCGCCTGGACGAGCCGAACATCCGCGTGGTGGAAATCACCACCGACGACGCCTGGGTGCGGGACACCGGCCCCACCTTCGTGACCAACGACACGGGTGAAGTGCGCGGCGTGGACTGGGCCTTCAACGCCTGGGGCGGCTTCGACGGCGGCCTCTACTCGCCGTGGAACCGTGACGACCAGGTGGCCTCGAAGGTGCTGCGCATCGAAGGCTTCCAGGGCTACCGCACCGAAGGCTTCGTGCTGGAAGGCGGCTCCATCCACGTGGATGGCGAAGGCACCCTGATCACCACCGAGGAATGCCTGCTCAACCGCAACCGCAACCCGCACCTGGGTCGCGAGGAGATCGAGGCAGTGCTGCGCGACCACCTGGCGGTGGACAGCATCATCTGGCTGCCGGACGGCCTCTACAACGACGAGACCGACGGCCACGTCGACAACTTCTGCTGCTACGTGCGCCCGGGCGAAGTGCTGCTGGCCTGGACCGACGACCCGGCCAACCCCAACTACCCGCGCTGCCAGGCGGCGATGAAGGTGCTGGAGCAAGCCCGTGACGCCAAGGGCCGCCAGCTGGTGGTGCACAAGATACCGATCCCCGGCCCGCTCTACGCCACGGACGAGGAATGCGCCGGCGTCGACCTGGTGGCCGGCACCCAGGAACGCGACCCGTCGATCCGCCTGGCCGGCTCCTACGTCAACTTCCTCATCGTCAACGGTGGCATCATCGCGCCCAAGTTCGACGACCCCAAGGACGCCGAGGCCGAAGCCATCCTCAAGCGCCTGTTCCCGCAGCACGAAGTAGTGATGGTCCCCGGCCGCGAAATCCTCCTCGGCGGCGGCAACATCCACTGCATCACCCAGCAACAGCCGGCACCGCAGAAGCGCTGAGCCGAACCCGGATGAACGAAGCCCCGCGAAAGCGGGGCTTTTTCATTCCGACACAAGGCACCAGCTACCCGTAGGATGGGTAGAGGTACGAAACCCATCATTGGTGTGCCAGGAACCGTATGGGTTTCGCTTCGCTCTACCCATCCTACGAACCACGCCTCTGTGGGAGCGAATTCATTCGCGAAGGATCGCGCAGCGATCCCGGTCCTGCCGGGCGGCCCTGCGGTCCGCATCGCGAATGAATTCGCTCCCACACGTGCCCCCAAACGAACGAGCCCCCGCATGCGCGGGGGCTCTTCATGTCGGCACAAGGCAGCTGACGCAACCTCATCCAGCGGGTCACAGCTTGGCGATGGACACCTCGGTGGATTTCACGAAGGCGATCACTTCGGAGCCGATGCCCAGCTCCAGCTCGCGCACGGAACGGGTGGTGATCACCGAGGTGACGATGCCGGCGGCGGTCTGCACGTCGATTTCCGACAGCACCGGGCCTTCGATGATTTCCTTGATGGTGCCTTTGAACTGGTTGCGGACGTTGATGGCTTTGATGGTCATGGTGTTTTCTCCTGGGGTCGAAAATGAGCTGTAAGCCAGAAGCTGAAAGCTTGAAGAGGACTGCCTGCTTCAGGCTTCCGGCTTCGAGCTTCCGGCTGCTCTTAGAGCGCCCAACGCAACTGCGTGGGCAGGGGTGAAAAGGGTTCCGGCTCCGGTGGCGAGGCGGGTTGCGACAGCACCCGCTCCAGCACCTCGGCCCCCAGTGCCGCCAGCCGTGCCGAACCACGGGCGCGGGGGCGGTGCAGTTCCACGGCCAGGTCGAGGCCGACCTCGCCGTCTTCGATCAGGATCACCCGGTCGGCGATGGCCACGGCCTCGCTGACGTCGTGGGTGACCAGCAGCACGGTGAAGCCGTGCTTCTGCCAGAGGCGTTCGATCAGTTGCTGCATCTCGATGCGGGTCAGCGCATCCAGCGCGCCCAGCGGTTCGTCCAGCAGCAGCAGGCGCGGTTCGTGGATCAGGGCGCGGGCCAGGGCCACGCGCTGCTTCTGGCCACCGGACAGCGCCGCCGGCCATTCCTGGGCGCGGTCGGCCAGGCCCACGGCCTCCAGCGCTTCCAGGGCCTTGGGCCGCCAGTTGCCGGAGAGGCCGAGGCCGACGTTGTCGATCACCCGTTTCCACGGCAGCAGGCGGGCGTCCTGGAACATCAGGCGGGTGTCTTCGCATGCGTCTTCCAGCGGCGCGGAGCCGGCCAGCAGCTGGCCACGGCTGGGCTTGTCGAGCCCGGCCAGCAGGCGCAGCAGGGTGCTCTTGCCGCAGCCACTGCGGCCGACCACGGCGACGAACTGGCCGGCGGGGATCAGCAGGTCGATGTCCTTGAGCACTTCGCGCTCGCCGAAGGATTTGCCGATGCTGCGTATCGCCAGCGGGATGCCGCGCTTCAGGCGTTGCGGGGTGGACAGGGCATTCATGCCGCACCTCCCTTGGCCTGGTACGCCGGGTGCCAGCGCAGCCACAGGCGTTCGAGGCCACGGGCGGCGACGTCGGCCAGTTTGCCGAGTACCGCGTAGAGCAGGATCGCCAGCACCACCACATCGGTCTGCAGGAACTCGCGGGCGTTCATCGCCAGGTAGCCGATGCCGGAGCTGGCGGAGATGGTCTCGGCGACGATCAGGGTCAGCCACATGAAGCCGAGGGCGAAGCGCACGCCCACCAGGATCGAGGGCAGCGCGCCGGGCAGGATCACCTGGCGGAACAGGCCGAAACCGGAGAGGCCATAGCTGCGCGCCATTTCCACCAGTGCCGGGTCGACGTTGCGGATGCCGTGGTAGGTGTTGAGGTAGATGGGGAACAGGGTGCCGAGGGCGACGAGGAAGATCTTCGCCGACTCATCGATGCCGAACCACAGGATCACCAGCGGGATCAGCGCCAGGTGCGGCACGTTGCGGATCATCTGCACCGAGCTGTCGAGCAGGCGCTCGCCCCATTTCGACAGGCCGGTGATGAAGCCCAGCAGCAGGCCGATGCCGCCACCGATGGCGAAGCCGATACCGGCGCGCCAGCCGCTGATGGCCAGGTGGGTCCAGATTTCACCGCTGGAGAGCAGGTGCCAGCCCGCCGTCACCACGGCGCTGGGCGCCGGCAGGATGCGGGTGGAGAGCAGGCCGGTTTCCACGGCGATCTGCCAGACGGCCAGCAGCGTGAAGGGCAAGGCCCAGGGCGCCAGGCGCTGGAGGATGGATTGGAGGTTCATCTGCGCATCCTCAGCTCTGGGAGACCTTGAGGCGACGCTCGGGCAGCGCCTCGTTGGCGACCATCTCGCCGAAGGGGCTGACGAAGGCCAGGCCATCACCCGTCTGCGGGCGCGCCACGTCCAGGTGAGGGAACAGCAGTTCGGCCACGCGGTAGGACTCTTCCAGGTGCGGGTAGCCGGAGAAGATGAAGGTGTCGATGCCCAGGTCGGCGTATTCCTTGACCCGTGCCGCCACCGTGGGGCCATCGCCCACCAGCGCGGTGCCGGCACCGCCACGCACCAGGCCGACGCCGGCCCAGAGGTTGGGGCTGACCTCCAGCTGGTCGCGGCGGCCGTTGTGCAGGGCAGCCATGCGCTGCTGGCCGACGGAATCGAAACGGGCGAAGGCGGCCTGGGCCTTGGCGATGGTCTCGTCGTCGAGGTTGGCGATCAGGCGGTCGGCGGCGGCCCAGGCCTCTTCGTTGGTCTCGCGCACGATCACGTGCAGGCGGATGCCGAAGCGCACGCTGCGGCCGAGCTTGGCGGCCTTCTCGCGCACCTGCTCGATCTTCTCCTTCACCGCGGCCGGCGGCTCGCCCCAGGTCAGGTACAGCTCGACCTGCTCGGCGGCGAGGTCCTGGGCTGCTTCGGAGGAACCGCCGAAATACAGCGGCGGGCGCGGCTGCTGCAGCGGCGGGTAGAACAGCTTGGCGCCCTTCACCTGGATGTGCTTGCCGTCGTAGTCGACGGTCTCGCCCTCCAGTACGCGGCGCCAGATGCGGGTGAATTCGACGGAAGCCTCGTAACGCTCTTCATGGTTCAGGTGCAGGCCATCGGCGGCCAGCTCGTCCGGGTCGCCCCCGGTCACCAGGTTGAACAGGGCCCGGCCACCGGAGAGGCGGTCGAGGGTGGCGGCCTGGCGTGCGGCGACGGTGGGCGAAATGATCCCCGGGCGCAGGGCCACGAGGAACTTCAGGCGCTGGGTCACCGGGATCAGCGAGGCGGCGACCAGCCAGGAATCCTCGCAGGAACGGCCGGTGGGGATCAGCACACCGCCGAAACCGAGGCGGTCGGCAGCCTGGGCGATCTGCTGCAGGTAACCGTGATCGACAGCGCGGGCGCCCTCGGATGTGCCGAGGTAGTGGCCGTCGCCGTGGGTAGGCAGAAACCAGAAGAGGTTGAGGCTCATCGCAATAACTCCAGAGTGAGCGCGCCGGCGTGGCGTAGCCGCGCGATGATGGTTCGTTTACGGGTATCAGGACCTTCCCCGCGCCGTCCTGGCGCGGGGCAAGGCGCACATCACGGCTGCTGGGCGACCTTGGCGGGCGGCGTCCAGATCACGTCCTTGATGCTGAGTTTTTTCGGGATCAGCTTCAGGTCGGTGAAGGTGTCGGCGATCTTCTGCTGCGCGGCGACCACCTCCGGGGTGAGGAACTGCGCGCCGTAGCCCTGGCGCTTCACCGCGATGGCGGTGATGTCCTTGGGCAGGCCGAGCAGCGGCGCCACCTGTTCGGTGACCTTGTCCGGGTCGGCCTTGGAGTCCTCGCCCACCGCGCGCACTTCCTCCACCAGGGTGCTGATCACCTGCGGGTGCTGGGTCGCGTAGTCGCGGGTGGCCAGGTAGAACTGGTGGTTATCCACGAGCTGGCTGCCATTGCGCAGGGTGCGCGCCTGCAGTTGCTGCTCGGCGGCGGCCTGGAAGGGGTCCCAGATCACCCAGGCGTCGACGCTGCCACGCTCGAAGGCGGCGCGGGCATCGGCCGGGGGCAGGTACACGGGCTGGATGTCGCTGTACTTCAGGCCGGCGTCTTCCAGGGCACGGACCAGCAGGTAGTGCACGTTGGAGCCCTTGTTCAGGGCGACCTTCTTGCCGGCCAGTTCCTTGACCGACTGGATGGCCGAATCCTTCGGCACCAGGATCGCCTCGCTGGTGGGCGCCGGCGGCTCATAGGCGACGTAGAGCAGGTCGGCACCGGCGGCCTGGGCGAACACCGGCGGGGTCTCGCCGGTGACGCCGAAGTCGATGGAGCCGACGTTGAGGCCTTCCAGCAGCTGCGGGCCGCCGGGGAACTCGGTCCATTTCACCTCGATGCCCTGGTCGGCCAGGCGCTTCTCCAGCGAGCCCTTGGCCTTGAGCAGCACCAGGGTGCCGTATTTCTGATAGCCGATCCGCAAGGTCTCGGCCTGTGCCTGGGTGATGGCGCCGAAGGTGATGGCCGCTGCAAACAGGGCGACCAGGCTCCGACGCAAAGTGATGGTGCGCATGGCGCTCTCCTCGAACTCTGCTTTGGGTGTTGGTTGCGCCTGCTTGCCCGTTGGCGGGCGAGTAAGGCTTTGTTCTTGTCACCCCCGAGGGAGTGTCGTGTCGTCTTGCTCAGATGCTCCAGCGCGCATTGCGCAGGGCATCCGGGGCCAGGGGCCGCGGCCTTCTGGCCAGGGCCCGCTGGAACTGCTCCAGCGATTCATCCAGGCGCTGCTCCAGCGACGGAGCCAGCTGCACGCCACCGTTCTGGCGCTCCACCTGGCTGTCGTCGGCGAAGATGCCATGCAGCACTTCCTCGGCCTTGAGGGCCGTCAGAACGGGCCGCAGTGCGTAATCCACCGCCAGCATGTGGGCCTTGCTGCCACCGGTGGCGATGGGCAGCACGACCTTGTGTTCCAGGGCCCGCTCGGGCAACAGGTCGAGCAGGGTCTTCAGGGCACCGGCGAAGGACGCCTTGTACACCGGCGTCGCCACCAGCAGCCCGTCGGCGCGGCCGACCTGTTCGATCAGGTGCTGCACCTGCGGGCTGTCGAAGCGTGCGTGCAACAGGTCCTCGGCCGGGAAGTCCCGTACCGCGAAGCCCGCCAGTTCCACCCCATGCCGCTCCAGCCACTGGCGGGCGCGGGTCAGCAGGGCTGCCGAACGCGACTCCAGGCTGGGACTGCCGGAAAGGGTTACCACCAACATCGGGACTGTTCCTCTTCGATAAAAAACGGACCGGCGCACCGGTCCGAACCCTGCTCGTCAATCCATTCGCCCGGGCCTGCTCGTGCAGGGCTGGGCGCCCGCATCAGCGGTTGGGCTGCGGGGTCAGGCGCAGGTAGGGCTTGACCGCCTTGTAGCCACGGGGGAAGCGTTGCTTGATTTCGTCCTCGTCCTTCAGCGAAGGCACGATCACCACGTCATCGCCGTCCTGCCAGTTGGCGGGGGTGGCGACCTTGTGGCTGTCGGTGAGCTGCAGGGAGTCGATCACCCGCAGGATCTCGTTGAAGTTGCGCCCGGTGCTAGCCGGGTAGGTGATGATCAGGCGCACCTTCTTGTTCGGGTCGATGATGAACAGCGAACGCACGGTGAGGGTGTCGTTGGCGTTCGGGTGGATCAGGTCGTAGAGGCCGGAAACGGCGCGGTCGGCGTCAGCGATGATCGGGAAGTTGACCACGGTGCGCTGGGTCTCGTTGATGTCGTCGATCCACTTCAGGTGCGAGTCCACCGGGTCCACCGACAGGGCGATGGCCTTGACGCCACGGGCGGCGAATTCGTCCTTGAGCTTGGCGGTCAGGCCCAGCTCGGTGGTGCACACCGGGGTGAAGTCGGCGGGGTGCGAGAAGAGCACGCCCCAGCTGGCGCCCAGCCACTCGTGGAAACGGATGCGGCCTTCGCTGGATTCCTGCTCGAAGTCGGGGGCGATGTCGCCGAGTCTGATGCTCATCTGTGCAGCTCCTTGAGACTGAATTCGTCGTTCTGTGCGCCCACTATGCCCAGCCTCGAAGGAAATCAAAAAGAATAAATAAAAATTTATTTATAACTTTAAGAGCTATATATCCCCACCCACCCGAACACCTGACCAGCACGTGTAGCAGGGGTCGGGCGGCGTTCCGCGAGCGGCGCAAAACCCATGTGGTCGCCGGATACTCCGCCATGATGGGTTTCGTACCTCGCGGAACGCCGCCCGACCCATCCGACGAAAGCCGGAGCGACGCCCTTCTCCAAATCGCGCCCACAAAAAAGCCCCGCCTCCGCCAGGGGCGGAAGCGGGGCTCGGTGACGCTGCTTACAGCAGGGTCAGGGTGTAGCTCACGATCAGGCGGTTTTCGTCCTGGTCGCGGGTGGTGCCACCCACGTCGCTGCGGAAGGCAGCGTTACGCCAGGACAGGCCCAGGCCTTTCAGCGGGCCGTCCTGCAGGGTGTAGTCCAGGCGGAAGTCACGCTCCCACTCGCCGAGGTCGCCACCGGTGGCGTTGTCGATGCCGCTGCCCTTCAGGTAGGTAGCGATGGCCTTCAGGCCCGGCACGCCGGCCTTGGTGAAGTCGTAGCCGTATTCGGCCACCCAGGTGCGCTCGCCGGCGCTGAGGAACTTGCCGATCTGACGGTCGGTGATCAGGTACGCGGTACCACCGTCACCCTGGTTCAGGAAGGGGAAAGCGCTGTCGCCGGACACCTGCTGGTAGCCCAGGCTGGCGGCATGGCTGCCCAGGGTGTAGGTGAAGAAGCCGCTCCAGGTGCGGTTGTCCACTTCGCCACGCAGCGGATCGTTGCTGGCCCACTTGCCGGCACTGCGGTAACCCTGGCTACGACCGGCAGCGCTGGAGTTCAGGCCGTCGGAGGTGCTGTAGAAGTAGCGCAGGTCGGACTTCAGGGAGCCCGGGCCAACCGGCAGCACGTGGGTGAGGCCCAGGAAGTGCTGCTTGTAGAACTCGTCGAGGTTGCCGTAGTAGTACTGGGCGGTCAGGTCTTTGGTGACCTTGTAGTCAGCACCGGCGTAGTAGAACTTGTTCTCGAACTTGCCGGTCTGGGCGTTGTTGGCGCCACCGATGGACAGGCCACGGGCGTCGCTGGAGTTACGGCCCTTGGCGTGTTCGAGCTGGCCGCCGATCAGGGTCAGGCCGTCGATTTCGTTGGAGGTGACCTGGCCACCTTCGAAGGTCTGCGGCAGCAGGCGACCGTCGTTGAAGGTCACGACCGGCAGCTTGGGCTGCAGGGTGCCAAGGCGGCCTTCGGTCTTGGAGATACGGACCTTGCCGGTCACGCCGATGCTGCCGAAATCGTCCACGGCACGGCCATCGCTGTCCGACGGGAACACGATGCCGCCGTAGTTATCGCTGCCGGCGTTGTAGTGAGTGCCCTTGCCGGAATCCAGACGCACGCCCAGCAGGCCCAGTGCGTCGACGCCGAAGCCTACGGTGCCTTCGGTGTAGCCGGAGGTGTAGTTGAAGATGAAGCCCTGGCCCCACTCTTCCTGCTTGGAGGGGTTATTGGTCCCTTCGCGGTTGTCCTGGTTGATGTAGAAGTTACGCAGGCCGAGGGTGGCCTTGCTGTCCTCGATGAAACCGCCTGCGACGGCCTGTTGGGCCAGCAGGCCGCCAGCGATGGCCAGGGCCAGGGTAGATTTGTTCATGCAATGCTCCAGTGGTGCGTGTTTCTAGGTTGTTCTGATGGGTGAGGCGGACAACGCTATATACACAAGTAAATAGCGAAGCGGTATGACCCGCTGGTCATAAATTTTCCGTAGCGCCTTGCCAGCAGGCCTGCCTCAGGTGGCGGCCAATCTAGGACAAGGGATTTAATTCTTAAAAAGAATTTATCGTCACGTTCTTGTAACTAAATCGCATAAATAAGCCGATAACCTCCCTCTGGCGGGGAGCTGCCCCTGGGAGAGGCGACTTCGGTTACTCGAAAGGGCGCGCAAATTACCGACTTTGGCCGTCTTGCGCCATCCCCAATGACGCAGCAGCGGACGGAATTCGCAGTCCCACACCTCTCCTGGCCTGTAAAGGCGCCGGCACCCTGACGGCCGCTCATAAACTAATAACCAAATAGTATTTATTGAGAGGGTTTTTAGATCATTTAGATTTCGCTTCACCGGACCACCGGACACCCTGAGAAAACCCCGATTCCCGTCCCGTGGCCCGGCCTCCAAACCGGCCCGTCGCCTGTTTAGGAGCACCACCATGATCAGCTCTCTGTTCCCCCGTCGCCTGCTGGCGGCACTGACCCTCGGCGGCCTGGCCATCACCGCGCAGGCCGCGGACTTCACCGTCGCCTACCAGACCACCGTCGACCCGGCGAAGGTCGCCCAGGCCGATGGCGCCTATGAAAAGGCCAGCCACTCGAAGATCGACTGGCGCAAGTTCGATGGTGGCGCCGAAGTCATCACCGCCGTCGCCTCCGGTGACGTGCAGATCGGCTACGTCGGCTCCAGCCCCCTGGCTGCTGCCGCCACCCGCCAGCTGCCGATCCAGACCTTCCTCATCGCCACCCAGATCGGCGACGCCGAAGCCCTGGTCGCCCGCAACGGCGCCGGCATCAGCAAGCCCGAAGACCTGATCGGCAAGAAGATCGCCGTGCCCTTCGTCTCCACCGGCCACTACAGCCTGCTGGCCGCGCTCAAGCACTGGAAGATCGACCCCAGCAAGGTGACCATCCTCAATCTCGCGCCGCCGGCCATCATCGCCGCCTGGCAGCGTGGCGACATCGACGCCACCTACGTATGGGACCCGGCCCTCGGCGTGGCCAAGTCTTCCGGCAAGGTGCTGATCAGCTCCGGCGAGCTGGGCAAGCTGGGCGCGCCCACCTTCGACGCCTGGATCGTGCGCAAGGACTTCGCCGAGAAGCACCCCGAAGTGGTCAGCGCCTTCGCCAAGGTCACCCTCGACGCCTACGCCGCCTACCGCAAGGACCCGCAAGCCTGGCTGGCCGACAAGGCCAACATCGACAAGGTGGTGAAGCTCTCCGGTGCCAAGGCCGAAGACATCCCGCTGCTGCTGCAGGGCAACGTCTTCCCGCTGGCCGCCGATCAGGCCACCGCCCTCGGCGCGCCGACCACCCAGGCCATCACCGAGACCGCCACCTTCCTCAAGGAGCTGGGCAAGGTCGAGGCAGTGCTGCCGGATTACGCCCCTTATGTAAGCAGCCAATACGTCACCAACTGATCGGCTGCGCGTCGGCGGGGCGTTGTTGAAAACGACCTTGGCTTGCTCACTTACAGACGTAAGCTCCGCAGCCTCGGTCGTTTTCGCCTAGCCCCGCTCTAGCTCGCTCGATCAGACTCATTTAGAAGAGCGCAAAAGAAAATGGCCTTACTCCAGCTGGAGCGCATCAGCGCACAGTACCCCGGCACGGCCGAGCCGGTACTGACCGACATCTCCCTCAGCCTAGGGCCACAGCAACTGCTGGTCGCCCTGGGGCCTTCCGGCAGCTGCAAGACCACGCTGCTCAACCTCATCGCCGGCTTCGTGCCGCCCAGCGACGGGCAGATCAGCCTCGACGGCAAGCCCGTGCAGGGCCCCTCCGCCGAGCGCGGCGTGGTGTTCCAGGACGACGCCCTGCTGCCCTGGCAGAACGTGCTCGGCAACGTCGCCTTCGGCCTCGAACTGGCCGGCGTCCCCCGCGCCCGGCGTGAAGCCAAGGCCCGCGAGATGCTCGCCCTGGTGGACCTCGCCGGCTTCGACACGCGGCAGATCTGGGAACTCTCCGGGGGCCAGCGCCAGCGCGTCGGCATCGCCCGCGCCCTGGCCGCCGACCCGCGCGTGCTGCTGATGGACGAACCCTTCGGCGCCCTGGATGCCTTCACCCGCGAACAGATGCAGGAGCTGCTGCTGCAGGTCTGGCAGCGTGCCGCCAAGCCGGTGTTCCTGATCACCCATGACATCGAGGAAGCGGTATTCCTCGCCACCGACCTGATCCTGCTGTCGCCCAACCCGGGGCGCATCAGCGAGCGCCTGAGCCTCGACTTCGGCCGCCGCTACGCCGCCGGTGAAAGCGCGCGGGCGATCAAGTCCGACCGGCGCTTCATCGAAACCCGCGAACACGTCCTCGCCCAGGTCTTCGCCGAACGGCAAAGGAGAAGCGCATGAGCAGCCTCGACCTGCCCCTGCTGGAAAAAGCAGCGGCGCCCGCACCGCGCCCCTGGCGCCTCTCCACCTTCGCCATCAGCAGCCTGACCCTCGCCGGCCTGCTGCTGGCCTGGTGGGCCGTCACCACCGCCGGCCTGGTGGAGCCGCTGTTCCTGCCCAGCCCCCAGGCGGTGCTGCGCAAGGGCTGGCTGCTGGCCACCCAGGGCTATATGGATTCCAGCCTCTGGGCGCACCTGCTGGCGAGCCTCGCGCGCATCGGCACCGCCCTGCTGGCCGCCGTGCTCACGGCCATCCCCCTGGGCATCGCCATCGGCCGCAACCGCGTCGCCCACGGCATCTTCGACCCGCTGATCGAGTTCTACCGGCCGATCCCGCCGCTGGCCTACCTGCCGCTGATCGTCATCTGGTGCGGCATCGGCGAGCTGTCCAAGGTGCTGCTGATCTTCCTCGCGATCTTCGCGCCCATCGCCATCGCCACCGCCACCGGCGTGCGCAACGTCAACCCGGCGCGCCTGCGTGCCGCGCAGTCCCTCGGTGCCACCCAGGCGCAGCTGGTCCGCCACGTGGTCCTTCCCAGCGCCCTGCCGGACATCCTCACCGGCGTGCGCATCGGCCTCGGCGTCGGCTGGTCGACCCTGGTCGCCGCCGAGCTGGTGGCCGCCACCCAGGGCCTGGGCTTCATGGTCCAGTCGGCGGCGCAGTTCCTGGTCACCGACGTCGTGGTGCTCGGCATCCTCGTCATCGCCCTGGTCGCCTTCGCCCTGGAACTCGGCCTGCGGGCCCTGCAGCGCAAACTCGTGCCCTGGCACGGGCAGAACCACTGATTCGAGACAACCGCCATGAGCCTGCACATCACCCCCCTCAGCCCCGCCCTCGGCGCCCTTATCGGCGGCGTCGACCTGCGCGAGCCGCTGAGCACCGAACACCGCGACGGCATCGAAGCCGCCCTGCTCCAGCACCAGGTGCTGTTCTTCCGCGCCCAGCCCCTGGAACCCACCCAGCAGGCGCGTTTCGCCGCCCAGTTCGGCGACCTGCACATCCACCCGATCTACCCCAACATCCCCGAGCAGCCGGAAGTGCTGGTGCTCGACACCGCCGTCACCGACGTGCGCGACAACGCCCTCTGGCACACCGACGTCACCTTCATGGAAACCCCGGCGCTAGGCGCCGTGCTCAGCGCCAAGCTGCTGCCGCCGGTGGGTGGCGACACCCTCTGGGCCAGCAGCAGCGCCGCATTCGAGGCCCTCTCCGCGCCCCTGCAGCGGATGCTCGAAGGCCTCACCGCCACCCATGACCTGGCCCGCTCCTTCCCCGAGGAACGCTTCAGCCTGACGACGGACGAACGCGAGAAGCTGGAAGCGGCCAAGCGCAAGCACCCGCCGGTCAGCCACCCGGTGGTGCGCACCCACCCGGTCACCGGGCGCAAGGGCCTGTTTGTCAGCGAAGGCTTCACCCCCCGCATCAACGAACTCACCGCCGCCGAGAGCGACGCCCTGCTGCGCTTCCTCTTCGCCCACGCCACGCGCCCGGAATTCACCTTGCGCTGGCGCTGGCAGGAGAACGACGTGGCCTTCTGGGACAACCGCATCACCCAGCACTTCGCCGTCGACGACTACCGCCCCGCTCGCCGCGTGATGCACCGCGCCACCATCCTCGGCGACAAGCCGTTCTGACCCGCACCATGACCGATCCCTGCACGTTCACGTCCGTTCCCTGCAACCAATGGCCGCACCCGCTGGTCTAGGCTTTCCCCTGCCGGCAGAATGCGCGCCGGAATACCTCTGGAGAGCCCCATGACGGACCGCGTCCCCGACCATCTCGACCTGCCCGAACTGACCCTGCGCGGGCTGGTCCTCGGCGCGCTGATCACCCTGGTGTTCACCGCCTCCAACGTCTACCTCGGCCTCAAGGTCGGGCTGACCTTCGCCTCGTCGATCCCCGCTGCGGTGATCTCCATGGCGGTGCTGCGTTACTTCAAGGGTTCGAACATCCTCGAGAACAACATGGTGCAGACCCAGGCCTCGGCGGCCGGCACCCTGAGCTCGATCATCTTCATCCTCCCCGGCCTGCTGATGATCGGCTACTGGGCGGGCTTCCCCTTCTGGCAGACGGCGGCCATCTGCGCCATCGGCGGCATCCTCGGCGTGCTCTACACCATCCCCCTGCGCCGGGTGATGGTGGTGCAGAGCGAACTGCCCTACCCCGAAGGCGTGGCGGCGGCGGAAATCCTCCGCGTCGGCAGCGACGACGAAGCCGAAACCGACGGCAAGCCGACCACCCGTGACAAGAACGAGCCCGGCCTGCGCGACATCCTCGGCGGCGGCCTGGTGGCCGCGGCCTTCAGCCTGTGCAGCAGCGGCTTCAAGGTGCTGGGCGAAGGCATCAGCGTCTGGGCCACCGCCGGGCAGACGGCCTTCCGCTTCACCACCGGTTTCTCCTTCGCCCTGGTGGGCGCCGGCTACCTGATGGGCATCACCGCCGGCATCGCCATCCTCGTCGGCGTGCTCATCTGCTGGGGCGTCGCAGTGCCGCTGCTCACGGTCAACGCCACCCCGGCCGCCGGCCAGGCCATCAGCGAGCTGGCCACCCAGATGTGGAGCTCCCAGGTGCGCTTCCTCGGTGCCGGCACCATCGGCATCGCCGCGCTCTGGACCCTGGCCACCCTGTTCAAGCCCATGGCCCAGGGCGTGTGGACCTCGCTGCAGGCCGTTCGCGGCAAGGGCGAGATCAGCACCGAACGCACCGAGCGCGACATGTCGGCGCGGGCCATCCTGCTGCTGGCGGGCATCCTGCTGCTGGCGCTGTTCGGCGTGTTCGGCTTCTTCCTCCACGAGGCGGCGCCGGAACTCACCGGCCTCGGCTTCTGGGGCCTGGTGTCCGGCTGCGTGCTGTTCGCCTTCTTCTTCGGCTTCCTGATCGCCGCCGCCTGCGGCTACATGGCCGGCCTGGTGGGTTCCTCCAGCAGCCCGATCTCCGGCATCGGCATCATCGCGGTGATCCTCGTCTCGCTGCTGATCCTCGGCATGGGCAGCCTGGAATCCGGCCTGCTGCAACTGGCCGGCGGCAAGGTCGCCATCGCCCTGGCCCTGTTCACCACCGCCGTGGTGCTGGCCATCGCCGCGATCTCCAACGACAACCTGCAGGACCTGAAGACCGGCTACCTGGTGGGCGCCACGCCCTGGCGCCAGCAGGTGGCGCTGATCGTCGGCTGCCTGGCGGGCGCCCTGGTCATCCCGCCGGTGCTCGACCTGCTCTACAACGCCTACGGCTTCGCCGGCGCCCTGCCCCGTGAGGGCATGGACCCGCAGCAAGCCCTGGCCGCGCCCCAGGCGACCCTGCTCACGGCCATCGCCAGCGGCATTTTCAAGAACGCGCTGAACTGGAACATGATCCTCATCGGCGTGGTGCTGGGCGTCGCCCTGATCCTCGTCGACCTGGCCCTGCGCCGCACCAGCAAGGCCAGCCTGCCGGTGCTGGCGGTGGGCCTGGGCATCTACCTGCCGCCCACCATCGGCATGACCCTGGTGATCGGCGCCGCGCTGGGCTGGCTGATCGACAGCCGCCTGCAGAAGCGCGCCATCGCCGCCGGGCAGGACCCGGAGGCCTATGCCGAAGTCCCGCGTCGGCGCGGCGTGCTGCTGGCCTCGGGGCTGATCGTCGGCGAGAGCCTGATGGGCATCCTGCTCGCCGGGCTGATCGGCGGCAGCGGCAAGGACGCGCCCCTGGCCCTGGTGGGCGTGGGCTTCGCAAGCACCGCCGAGTGGCTTGGCCTAGTGATATTCGTCATCGTCTGCGTAGGCTTCTGTCGTCATGTGCTGAGGTCGCAACGCAGTTCCTGAAACGCGTGTGAACCCTTTGGCAAACCTGTTCGTTCCCCCCTTTTTCGGGGGGAACTGTCGCTATGCTGGCTGCCTAATCGGAGTGAGAGCCAACATAGACAGGGCCCGTCAGCCATGAGTGCAGCCATCTACATAGTTCCTGAAAAGCCCCTCGCGGGCATCGATGACTTCGTCAACGGCAAAGCCGTGGCCAGCGTGGACGAGGTCGAGCTCGACGAGCTGTGCAAACGGCTCAAGGTGAAATCCCTCTGGGCGTTCGTCAGCCAGGACCCGGGCGACTTCGCCGACCTGCTGGAAGAAGGCGAGGCGCTGGACCTCAGCGACAGCCTGCCCGACGAGCAATGGTTCGCCGCCGAGGACGGCCTCAAGACCGTGCGTGCCCTGCAGGGCCACCTGGTCACCGAGCCACGCGCGCTCTCCAATTCCACCGACGTCCTCGAAGACCTGCAGGAATACGAGTGGGTGCTCAACGCCCTCGCCGAGCAGGAAATCCGCTGGCACTTCGAAGTGGATTTTTAATTCACCCGGGAGCGCATGAACCGCTCCCGTAGCCCGTGGCCGCCAACCCACGCAGCTTTCGTAGGATGGGTAGAGGCACGAAACCCATCAATGCGGAGTGCCCGGCAGCAGCATGGGTTTCGCTTCGCTCTACCCATCCTACGAGCTTCAGTCGCCAAGGACCGCGCAGCGGTCCCATGCCCGACAGGGCAGACCTTCGGCCTGCTGGGCGAATGAATTCGCCCCTACATCGATCATTCCGCGCCCCACATTTTCTGTAGCCCGGGCTTCAGCCCGGGACCGTCGGCGCCTCGGCCAACCCCCGCAGGTATTCCCAGGGATAGATCCCGCGCTCGTGCCCGTCGCTGAACACCAGCTGCACGCCGTAGCCCTGTGGGTGGATGGCGGTGAGGCGCACGGCCTCGTCCACCAGGGCGATGGCGCCACGCAGGCGCGCCGCCTTGCACTGCGAGCAGGGGCAGGCGCCGCGCAGGCGGGCGTGGCTGATGGCCTGCTGCTCGCCATCGCGCCATTCCAGGGTCAGGCGCCCTTCGCTGCGGGCATTGCGCAGCCCGGCGGGGGCGTCCATCAGGCCGCCCCTTGCAGTTGCACCAGGGCGATGCGCACCGCCTTGCGCACTTCCGGGTCGCCGTCGGCTTCCGCCGCGCGCAGAGCCGGCACGGCCCAGGTATCCCCCAGCTCACCCAGGGCTAGCGCGGCTTCCTTGCGCAGGTTGGCGATGCCGTGCACCAGCAGCCCGGCGAGCCCCGGCCCGGCCGGGCGGTGGCGCAACCGGCCGAGGGCGCGGGCGGCGCGCAGGCGCACCTGCCAATAGGCGTCATCCAGGGCGGCGAGCAGGGCCGGGCCGGCCTCGTCCAGGCCCACCTTGCCGAGGGTGGTGGCGGCTTCTTCGCGCACCTGCCAGGCCTCGTCGGCCAGGGCCGCGCGCAGGGCCGGCAGCACGCTGGCGTCGCTGGCCAGGCCCAGGGCGCCGGTGGCGGCGCGGCGTACGTCGGTGTCCGGGTCATCGCTGGCCAGGCGCGCCAGGGCCGGCAGTGCATCACTGCGCTTGAGCCAGCCGAGGATGCCCACCGCCTCGCGGCGCACCCCGGCTTCGGCGTCGTCCAGGGCATACAGCGCCGGCGTGGCGGCGGCGTCCAGGCGCAGCTCGCGCAGGGCGCGCAATGCACTGGCGCGGACGAAGGCGTCGGCATGGCGCACCCAGGGCAGGATCAGTTCCCCCGCTTCCGTGCTCTTCAGTTCGCTCAGGCTCTGCGCGGCGGCCAGGCGCACGGCTTCGTCGCCATCGGCCAGGGCGGCGCAGAGGGCCTGCACCACATCGGGCTCTTCCCAGGCTTCCAGCAGGCGCGCGGCCTCGGCGCGCACCTCGGCGGCGGCGTCGGCCACCAGGGCGTCGGTGAGCCAGGGCAGGCCTTCGGGGTCTTCCAGGTCGGCCAGCTCGATCAGGGCGATGCGGCGCACGCCGGCGTCCTCATCGGCGAGGCGCGGCAGCAGGTCAAGAATCTCGGGGTTGTCGGTTTCACGGTGGGTCATAGGGCGACTCGCAAGGGCGGGTGGTCGGTGGGCAGGCCGAGGGGGGTCAGGCGCGGCAGTTCGCGGCCTTCCTCGTGGCGCAGCAATTCCAGGCAGTGGCGCTTGAGGTGGGTGAAGCCGGGGCTGGTCAGCAGGCTGGCGCGGCGCGGCCGTGGGAAGTCGAGGCGCAGGTCCTCGATAAAGCGGCCGGGGCGCGGGCTCATCACCAGGATGCGGTCGGCGAGGAACAGCGCCTCGTCGATGTCGTGGGTGACGAACACCACCGTGGTGCGGATGCGCGTCCAGATATCCAGCAGCAGCTCCTGCATGCGCGAGCGGGTCTGCGCGTCGAGGGCGCCGAAGGGCTCGTCCATCAGCAGCAGGCGCGGCCGGTTGATCAGCACGCGGGCGATCTCGGCGCGCTGCTGCATGCCGCCGGAGAGCTGCGCGGGCCAGCGCCCGGCGAAGTCGGCAAGGCCCACCAGGCCCAGGAACTCGGCGGCCTGGCGACGGCGCTCGTGCTTGCCGATGCCCTGCATCTTCAGGCCGAAGGCAACGTTGTCGAGCACGCTGCGCCAGGGCAGCAGGGTGTGGTGCTGGAACACCATGCCGCGCTCCGGCGAAGGCCCGGCCACGGCGCGCCCGTCCACTTCCAGGGTGCCGGTACGCGGCCGCAGGTGCCCGGCCAGGGCGCCGAGCAGGGTGGACTTACCGCAACCCGAGGGACCGAGAATGCAGACGAACTCCCCGGGGGCGATGGAGAAGTCCACCGCCTGCACGGCGTCGAAGGCCTGGGCGCCCTCGCCGAGGCGGATGGACAGCTGCCGGCCCTCGATGCGGCCGGATTCGACGACCTGTTCGAAGGCGCTCATCAGGCGTTCCTCCGCGTGCGGTACCAGGGCGTGGCGAGGCCGCCGAGGCGCTTCACCAGGCCGCTGCTGCCCATGCCCAGCAGGCCGATCAGCAGCATGCCGACGACGATGTCCGGGTAGTTCTGGATGGTGTAGGACTCCCAGGTGTAATAGCCGATGCCGAACTGCCCGGAGATCATCTCGGCGGTGACCAGGCAGAACCACGAGGTGCCCATGCCGATGGCCAGGCCGGTGACGATGCTCGGTGCGGCGCCGGGCAGGACCACCTCACGCAGGATGGCCAGGCGCCCGGCACCCAGGCTGCGCGCCGAGGCCACCAGGCGCGGGTCGACGCCTTCGACGCCGTGCACGGTGTTGAGCAGGATGGGGAACAGCGCGCCGGTGAAGGTGATGAACACCATCGACAGCTCCGAGGACGGGAACATCAGGATGGCCAGGGGAATCCAGGCCACCGCCGGGATCGGCCGCAACACTTCCAGGGGCGGCAGCAGGCTGTACTCGGCCCAGCGCGAACGGCCGATGGCCAGGCCCAGCAGCACGCCGACGATGGCGGCGGCCAGGTAGCCGGCGAACACCCGCGCCAGGCTGCTGGAAAGGTGCGCCAGCAGCTTGCTGGAATGCACCAGCTGCCAGGCGGCCTCCAGCACCGCGCCCGGCGTGGGCACGTAGCTGAAGGTGATCAGCCCCAGGTCCAGCCGCGCCGTGGCCGCCAGCTGCCAGAACAACAGGCAGGCGGCCAGGGAGGCGAGGCGCAGGGGCCAGCGAAAGAAGGATGTCATGGGCTTCTCCTGCAGGTTGGCGCCAAGCGGAGCGCGGCCCAGCAGGGCCCCGCTCAACACCGACCTACGTATTCAGCGGCTGGCCAGGGCCTGCTTCTGGTTGGCACTGGTGAAGTCCAGCGCGGTGCCGCCATTGGCCTGGGCGTAGCGCTCGGCCTGGTCCTTGAGCAGGAAGGCGGAAAGCTCGCCTTTGTCGTTGCGCACGAACCAGGCCTGGTTGGCCAGCAGCTTGATGCCGCTGTCGGTGGCCTGGGCGTAGATGGCGCGGATGTCCTTGCCCTCCTGCTCCAGCTGCGCCAGGGCAGCCAGGGCCGCTTCCGGGGAGGCGTAGTGGCGCACCTTGTCTTCGCCGCGCACCCAGATCTGCGCCAGGCGCTTGAAGTCGGTGATCGGCTGGCCGGTGGCGGCGTCCTTGGCCACCAGCGGCAGCGGGGCGTAGTTCTTCAACGCCTTGTCGTAGTCCTGCCCGGCGTCCTTGAAGGCCGCGCGGATGAAGCGGTCATCGATGAACTTGCCGGTGTCCAGGCCGCGGTCGGTCTTCTTCAGCAGCTTGAGGGTGTCGATGGAGGTGGCCACCGCCTGGCGGTATTCCGGCTTCCAGGTGAGGTCGCGGGTCTGCAGGCCGAGGGGGCCGTGGAACAGGTAGTTCACCTCGGCCTCGATGCCGGTGACCTTCTCGATCAGCTCGCTGTACTTCTCCGGCTCGGCGGCGAACAGGCGGTCGGCCTCCAGGCTGGCGCGCAGGTAGGCGGTGACCACTTCCGGGTACTTCTCGGCGTAGGCGGCGTCCACCAGCGCGCCGTGGAAGGTCGGCGCCTCGGCCTGGGAGCCGTCGTAGATCTTCCGCGCGAAGCCACGGTTGGGGAACAGCTCGGCGAAGGGCACGAAGTCGGCGTGGGCCTCGATGCGGTTGCTGCGCAGGGCGGAGCCGGCGATCTCCGGCGGCTGGGCGATGATGCGCACGTCCTTCTCCGGGTCCCAGCCCTGGGCGGCGATGGCGCGCAGCAGCATGCCGTGGGCGGTGGAGGCGAAGGGCACGGAGATGGTCTTGCCCTTGAGCTCGGCGATGGACTGCACGCTGGATGAGGCCGGCACCACGATGCCGTTGCCGCTGCCCCGGGTGCTGCCCGAAAGCACGCTGATGAACAGGCTGCGCTTGCCGGCGTCGAGGTGGGCGACGCCGTTGAAGGAGCCGGGGAAGTCGGCCATGGCGCCGAAGTCCAGCTTGCCGGCGACCATCTCGTTGGTCAGCGGCGCGCCGCTGGTGAAGTTCTTCCACTCCACCTCGTAGTGGGCGTCCTTGTACTTGCCGTCATGGGGCAGGTACTTCTCCAGCAGGCCCAGCTCGCGGATCAGCAAGCCGCCGGTGGCGCAGTTGATGGTGGTGTCCTGGGTGCCGATGGCGATGCGGATGGTCTCGGCGGAGGCGGACGCGGTGGTAACGTCCAGCGCGAGGCCGGCGATGGTTGCACGTAGGCTCATGGTTCCCCTCGAATCATTGGTCTGGTTGTCGTCTCCGCCACATCGTCGGTGGTGGGAAACGAGGGGTCTTGCAGGCAAGGCGTCCGGCGGCGGGCCGGATGGCGGGTGTCGTTTCTTGTGGGTGAAGCGGATCAGCGCAGCAGGTAGGGGATCTCCACCTTCACCGCGCCGGTCGGGCAATCCTTCTCGCAGGGCATGCAGTACCAGCACTCGTCGAAGGCCATGTAGGCCTTCTGGGTCGCCGGGTTGATGGCCAGCAGGTCCATCGGGCAGACCTCGACGCACACGGTGCAGCCCTTGTGGGCGATGCACTTGTCTTCGTCGACCGTCACCGGCGCGCTGCTGCGGAAGAAGATTTCCTGGGGTTGAAAGGCCATGTCACGGGTCCTTGGAGCCTTGGGCTCTCTGTTTTGTAGGGTGGGCTTCAGCCCACCGGGAAAGCCCTGCGTAGCGCCATTGGTGGGCTGAAGCCCACCCTACGGCTCGACGCCTCGTCAGGCGGCTTCGGTCTTCACCCGCAGGCGGTCGTAGGCGCTTTGTTCTTCCGCATCCAGGGCGATCAGGTAGGGCTCCACCGGTTTCTTGAAGCTGGTCATGGCGCCGTCATCGCCCTTCTTCAGGTGGCAGTGGCAGAACCACTCGGCGTCGTTGCGCTCGGGGTGGTCGACGCGGTGGTGGTAGAGGCCCCAGCGGCTTTCTTCGCGGAACAGCGAGGCGCGGGCGGCCATCTCGGCGCAATCGCGGATCACGCTGACTTCCATGGCACGCATCAGCTCGTGGGGGTTGTTGGCCTTCATCTGCCCGAGGTCGCGTTCGATCTCGGCGAAGCGGGTCAGGCCGATCTCCATCTTCCTGGTCACCTTGGGCGGCTGCAGGTAGTCGTTGACCATGCGCCGCAGCTTGTACTCCACCTGGGCCGGCGGCAGGCCGTGCTCGCGGTTCAGCGGTGCGTAGACCCGCTCGCGCTCGCGCTCCACCTGGGCCGGGTCGACGGCGGCGAAGTCACGACCGGCCACGTAGTCGGCGGCGTTGATGCCGGCGAACCAGCCGTAGGTGAAGGCGCCGAGCATGTAGTTGTGCGGCACGGCGGCCATGTCGCCGGCGGCGTAGAGGCCCTTCACCGAGGTCTCGGCCTTCTCGTTGACCCACACGCCCGAGGCGGAGTGGCCGGAGCAGAAGCCGATCTCGGAGATGTGCATCTCCACCATCTGCTGGCGGTAGTCGGTGCCCCGGCCGGCGTGGAACTGGCCACGGCTGGGGCGCTCGTTGCTGTGGAGGATCTCCTCGATGGTCTGGATGGTTTCCTCGGCCAGGTGGTCCAGCTTGAGGAACACCGGGCCGTTGCCGCCTTCGAGCTCCTGGTGGAACTCCCACATCATCTGGCCGCTCCAGTAGTCGCACTCGATGAAGCGTTCACCCTTGTTGTTGGCCGTGTAGCCGCCCAGGGGGCCGGTGACGTAGGCGCAGGCGGGGCCGTTGTAGTCCTTGATCAGCGGGTTGATCTGGAAGCACTCGAGGTTCGCCAATTCCGCCCCGGCGTGGTAGGCCATGGCGTAGCCGTCGCCGGCGTTGGTGGGGTTCTCGTAGGTGCCCATCAGGTAGCCCGAGGACGGCAGGCCCAGGCGCCCGGCGGCGCCGCAGGCGAGGATCACCGCCTTGGCGCGGATCACCTGGAAGTCGCCGCTGCGGCAGTCGAAGCCGAGCACGCCGCAAGCGGCGCCCGCCTCGTCCAGCAGCACGCGGGTGGTGACCAGGCGGTTGGTGATGTTCACCCGCGCACGCTTGAGCTGGCGGTAGAGCACCTTCTTGATGTCGTGGCCCTCGGGCATCGGCAGCACGTAGGCGCCCATGTGGTGGACCTTCTTCACCGCGTAGTCGCCGGTCTCGTCCTTCTCGAACTTCACCCCCCAGCGGTCCAGCTGCTCGATGGTCGCGAAGCTGTGGGTGGCATAGGCGTAGACGGCGGCCTGGTTGACGATGCCGTCGTTGGCCACGGTGATTTCCTTGGTGTACTGCTCGGGCGTCGCGTGGCCGGGGATGATGGCGTTGTTCAGGCCGTCCATGCCCATGCTGATGGCGCCGCTGCGCTTGACGTTGGCCTTGTCCACCAGCAGCACGCGCAGCTCGCGGTTCTTCTCCTTGGCCTTGATCGCGGCCATGGGGCCGGCGGTGCCGCCGCCGATGACGACGATGTCGTATTCCTGCTCCAGGGTGTTCATGCCTGTGCTCCCTTCTGGCGGTCGATGCGCAGGCGGTACTGGAAGGCATCGCCGCGGTAGTAGAGGTGTTCGAAGTCCAGCGGCGCGCCGTCGGCGGTGTGGGTTAGGCGCTCGATGCGCATGATCGGCGAGCCCTCCTCCACCTCCAGCGCCTGGGTCAGGTCGCTGTCGGCGAGTACGGCATCGATGGCCAGGTCGGCGTGGCCCAGGGGGATGCCGCAGTCGTTCTCGAGGATGAGGAAGATGTCGCGGGTGACCAGGTCGGCCTTCTCCAGCTTCTCGCCCACCGCCAGGGGCAGCCAGGTGAGTTCCAGGGACACCGGCTCGCGGTTGATCAGGCGCACGCGCTTGATCTCGATCACCGGGCTGCCCTCCTCCACCTGCAGCCGCTCGGCCACCAGCGCGCTGGCCGGCACCTGCTTGAAGCTGCGCAGGCGGTTGAGCACCTCGTAGCCCATCTGGGTCATGGACTCGGCCAGGCCCTGCAGGGTGGAGACGTTCTGGAAGGCCTTGGGCTTGGCGACGAAGGTGCCCTTACCGTGGATCTTGAAGATCAGCCCTTCCTTCTGCAGGTCGCCCAGTGCCTGGCGCACGGTGATGCGGCTGACGTCGAAGGCCCTGCCCAGCTCGCTTTCCGAGGGCATGCGACTGTGGGGTGGATAAGTGCCATCGAGGATGCGCCCGCGCAGCAGCTCCTTGAGCTGGCTGTAGAGGGGCACCGGGGAAAGGGGAAGCAGTTCGGACATGTCGTTCGCTCGCGATCCTTACTTGTTATAACAAGTCATGGCGCGAGGATAGCGAGCATAAGGACCGCAGCGGAAATACCGTTATCGAATAAGAATAGAAGCCGGCCAACACGCTTTTTGTAGGGGCGACTTCAGTCGCCAAGCAGGCCGAAGGCCTGCCCTGCCTGGCTCCCAAGGGGCGGCTGTGCCGCCCTGGGCGAATGAATTCGCCCCTACAGGTTCAGCGTTCCCCGCCTCGTCAGAGGCTATCCAGCGCCTGCACGAAGTCGGCGACGATGTCCGCCGCATCCTCGATGCCCACCGACACGCGGATGGTGCCGTCGTGGATGTCCAGCTCGGCCAGGGCGTCCTGGGAGAGGGCGCGGTGGCTGGTCTTGCCGGGGTGGGTGATGCTGCTGGCGACACCGGCCAGGGACGGCGCGAAGGCGGTGTTGCGCAGGGCGCGGATCAGGCCGTCCACCTCCGCCAGGCCGCCCTTGAGGGTGAAGGCGAGCATGCCCGAGGCCCCCTTGGGGAACAGCCGGCGGGCCAGTTCGAAGTCCGGGTGCGAGGGCAGCCCCGGGTAGAACACCTTCGCCACCTTCGGGTGGGCCTCCAGCGCTTCGGCCAGGGCCTGGGCGTTGGCGGAGTGGGCCTTCATGCGCAGGGCCAGGGTCTTGGCGCCACGGAAGGTCAGCCAGGCTTCGAAAGGGCTGGAACTGCCACCGGCATTGATCTGGAAGCGCCGCGCCTGGGCGATCCACTCGGCGTCGCCGACGAGGATGCCGCCGGTGGCGTCGCTGTGGCCGTTGAGGTACTTGGTGGTGCTATGCAGCACCAGGTCGGCGCCGGCGGCCAGGGGGTTGTAGAGCGCCGGCGAGAGGAAGGTGTTGTCAACCAGCAGCTTCAGCCCACGCGCCTTGGCCAGCCTGGCCAGGGCGGGGATGTCGCTGACCCGCACCAGCGGGTTGGACGCGGTCTCGGTGTAGATAAGCCGAGTGGCCGGGGTGATGGCCGCCTCCACCGCCGCCAGGTCGTTGATCTCCACCAGGGTGGCGCTGATGCCGAAGCGCGCCAGCTCCTTCTCGATCAGGCTCTGGGTGGTGCCGTACAGCTCGCGGCTGGCGATCAGGTGGTCACCGGCACTCAACCGGCCCAGCAGTGCGGCGCTCACCGCGGCCATGCCGGAGGCGGAGAACAGCGCCGCCTCGCCGCCTTCCAGGTCCCGCACCAGGTGCTCCAGGGCCGCCTGGTTGGGGTTGGCGATGCGCGTGTACATGTAGTTGTCGGGGTTGCCGGCGAGGAAGTCGTCCACCTGCTCCAGGTTGTCGTAGACGAACACCGAGGATTCGTAGATCGGCAGGCTCTTGGGCCGGGTGACCATCTTGCGGTCGACGTCGTTGCCGCTGTGCACCGCGCGGGTGGAAAGGCCGGGTTTGGATTCGGGCATGGTTGCCTCCGAGGAGTCGTGCGGATGTAGGGGCGAATTCATTCGCCAAGGACCGCGCAGCGGTCCCAGGCCTTGCAGGGCGCGCCTGCGGCACGCATTCGCGGATGAATCCGCTCCCACGGGCCTGTCGCCCACCACAAAAAAGAACGCCGACGATAGTCGAGACTCGTCGGCGTGAGGAGAGGCGTGGGCACAGGCGGTGCCCACACCATCGTGGCTCTGGGGTCGATCAGAAGGCCGGGACTACCGCGCCGGAGTACTTCTTCTCGATGAAGGCTTTGACTTCCGGGCTGGTCAGCGCGGCGGAGAGTTTCTGGATGGCGTCGCTGTCCTTGTTGTCCGGGCGGGCGACCAGGTAGTTCACGTAGGGCGAGGTGCGGTCTTCCAGCACCAGCGCGTCCTTGGACGGGTTGAGCTTGGCTTCCAGCGCGTAGTTGGTGTTGATCAGGGCCAGGTCGACCTGGTCCAGCACGCGCGGCAGCAGGGCCGCTTCCAGTTCCTTGAACTTGAAGTTGTGCGGGTTCTCGGCGATGTCCTTCGGGGTCGCCAGGGCGTTGCTCGGGTCCTTGAGTTTCAGCAGGCCGGATTTCTGCAGCAGGAGCAGGGCACGGCCGCTGTTGCTGCCTTCGTTGGGGATGGCGATGGTGGCGCCGTCCGGCAGTTCCTTCAGGGATTTGTACTTGCTGGAGTAACCGCCGAAGGGCTCGACGTGCACGCCCTTGACGATGACCAGGTGGGTGCCCTTGCCGCTGTTGAAGTTGTCCAGGTAGGGCTTGGTCTGGAAGTAGTTGGCGTCCAGGTGCTTCTGGTCCACCTGCAGGTTGGGCTGCACGTAATCGGTGAAGACCTTCACTTCCAGATCCACGCCTTCCTTCGCCAGCTGCGGCTTGATCAGTTCGAGGATCTCGGCATGGGGCACCGGGGTGGCGGCGACGGTGAGTTTCTCGGCGGCGCTGGCCAGGGAGGCGAAAAGGGCGGCGGCCAGGGCGGTGAGGAGCAGGGTCTTCTTCATGGTGGTCCTTGGTGTTGGCAGGCTCCGGCTGGATCGTCAGCCGCGAGCGATGTGTCGGTTTCCCGGTCTGGGTGTAGCCGGGTTGGAAGCGACACTACGGTGAATTCTTATAACCAACAAATACCGTTTTATTATTCTCATATTCCATAAAAACAGGTCTCACCAGGGCCGGCCGGTCGCCTGCGTACGCACTGGATGTCGCCTCTGAGAATTGCTCTCAAAGCCGTCGCTCACTAGAGTGTTGCCCCATCCCCCGTAACACGAAGTCCCGCCATGATCGCCGCCGCCCTCGCCCGCTTCCCCCGCCTCGAACTGGTCACCGCGCCCACCCCGCTGGAGAAGCTCGAACACCTCTCGCGCCGGGTCGGCCGCGACATCTGGGTCAAGCGCGACGACATCACCCCCTTCGCCCTCGGCGGCAACAAGGTGCGCAAGCTCGAATACCTGGCCCAGGACGCGCTGGCCCAGGGCGCGGACGTGCTGGTCACCGCCGGCGCCATCCAGTCCAACCACGTGCGCCAGACCGCCGCCCTCGCCGCGCGCCTGGGCCTGGGCTGCGTGGCCCTGCTGGAAAACCCCATCGGCACCGCCGACCGCAACTACCTGGAGAACGGCAACCGCCTGCTGCTGGACCTGTTCGGCACCGAGGTGCAACTGGTGCCCAACCTCGACACCGCCGACCAGCTGCTGGCCGAGGCCGCCGAGCGCCTGCGCGCCGCTGGCCGCACCCCCTACGTGGTGCCCATCGGTGGCTCCAATGCCCTGGGTGCCCTGGGTTACGTGCGCGCCGGCCTGGAGCTGGCCGAACAGATCAAGGCGAGCGGCCTGCAGGGCGCCGCCGTGGTGCTGGCCTCCGGCAGCGCCGGCACCCACGCCGGCCTCGCCCTGGCCCTGGAACACGCCCTGCCCGGCACCCGGGTGGTGGGCGTCACGGTGTCGCGCCCCGATGCCACCCAGCGGCCCAAGGTGGAAGGCCTGCTGCAACGCACCGCCGACCTGCTGGGCGCCCCGCTGCCCGCGGCCCTGCGCGTGGAACTCTGGGACCAGTACTTCGCCCCGCGCTACGGCGAGCCCAATGCCGGCACCCTCGCCGCCATCCGCCAGGTCGCCTCCAGCGAAGGGCTGCTGCTCGATCCCGTCTACACTGGCAAGGCCTTCGCCGGTCTGCTCGATGGCCTGGAAAACGGCGCCTTCGAGGGGAATGGCCCGGTGATCTTCCTGCACACCGGCGGCTCGCCCGCGCTCTTCGCCTATCACCCCGCACAGGGGGCCGGAGCCTGAGCGCTGCTTATTCCCGAAATAACCGCAAACCAAACTTATTATTATTTTATTGAATAAAGCGACATCCCCAGAATTGCCACACTTTCGCCACCTGTCTCGTGAGGCTCACCCATGAAATTCGCAACCCTGCGTCGTCAATTCCTCATCGGCACCCTGGGCCTGGCCCTTGGTGCCAGCTTCATCGGCAACAGCGCCGTGGCCGGTGAACTGCTGCAGCAGATCAAGGACAAGGGCTCGGTCAAGGTCGGCCTGGAAGGCACCTACCCGCCCTTCAACTTCCAGGACGAGAGCGGCAAGCTCACCGGCTTCGAAGTCGAGTTCGCCGAAGCCCTGGCCAAGGAGCTGGGCGTGAAGGTCGACTTCCAGCCGAGCAAGTGGGACGGCATCCTCGCCGCCCTGGAATCCAAGCGCCTGGACCTGGTGATCAACCAGGTGACCATCTCCGACGAGCGCAAGAAGAAGTACGACTTCTCCACCCCCTACACCGTCTCCGGCATCCAGGCACTGGTGCGCAAGGGCAACGAAGACAGCATCAAGAGCGCCGCCGACCTCGCCGGCAAGAAGGTCGGTGTCGGCCTGGGCACCAACTACGAGCAGTGGCTGAAGGAAAACGCGCCGAAGGCCGATATCCGCACCTACGACGACGATCCCACCAAGTTCCAGGACCTCAACGTCGGCCGCATCGACGCCATCCTGGTGGACCGCCTGGCCGCCTTCGAAATGGTCGAGAAGACCGGTGGCCGCCTGGCCGTGGCCGGCGAGCCCTTCTCCCGCCAGGAGGCCGGCATCGCCCTGCGCAAGGGCGACCCGGAACTGCTCGCCGCCCTCGACAAGGCCATCGCCAAGCTGAAGGCCGACGGCACCCTCAAGGCGATCTCCGAGAAATGGTTCAAGGCTGACGTGACCCAATGATCGAAACCAGCCTGCAACTGGCGCTGGACTCCGCACCCTTCCTTCTCAAGGGTGCGGTCTACACGGTGATACTGAGCCTCGGCGGCATGTTCTTCGGACTGCTGCTGGGCTTCCTCCTCGCGCTCGCCCGCCTCTATGGCTTCGCCCCCCTGCGCTGGGCCTCGCGCATCTACGTATCGTTCTTCCGCGGCACCCCGCTGCTGGTCCAGCTGTTCATGATCTATTACGGCCTGCCGCAACTGGGCATCCAGCTCGACCCGCTGCCCGCCGCACTGATCGGCTTCTCGCTGAACATGGCCGCCTACACCTCGGAGATCCTCCGCGCCGCCATCGCCTCCATCGATCGCGGGCAGTGGGAAGCCGCCGCCAGCATCGGCATGAGCCGCAGCCAGGCGCTGGTCCGCGCCATCCTCCCGCAGGCCGCGCGCACCGCCCTGCCGCCGCTGGGCAACAGCTTCATCTCCCTGGTCAAGGACACCGCGCTGGCCGCCACCATCCAGGTGCCGGAGCTGTTCCGCCAGGCGCAGCTGATCACCGCGCGCACCTTCGAGATCTTCACCATGTACCTGGCCGCCGCGCTGATCTACTGGGTACTCGCCAGCGTGCTGTCGCACTTCCAGAGCCGCCTCGAAGCGCGGGTCAACCGCCATGAACAGGACACCTGATGATCACCGTCCGTAACCTGACCAAGTCCTTCAAGGAGCAGGCGGTGCTCAAGGGCATCGACCTGACCATCGAGCCGGGCGAGGTGGTGGCCATCATCGGCCCCAGCGGCTCGGGCAAGACCACCCTGCTGCGCTGCCTCAACCTGCTGGAAGAACCCAGCGGCGGCAGCATCCGCGTGGGCGACATCGAGATCGACGCCAGCAAGCCGCTGAAGCCCCAGCAGGCGCTGATCCGCCGGTTGCGCCAGCACGTGGGCTTCGTGTTCCAGAACTTCAACCTGTTCCCCCACCGCACCGCGCTGGAGAACATCACCGAAGGCCCGGTGGTGGTGAAGAAGGAACCCCGCGAGCGCGCCACCGAACGGGCCCGCGCCCTGCTGGCCAAGGTCGGCCTGGCGGGCAAGGAAGACGCCTACCCCAAGCGCCTCTCCGGCGGCCAGCAGCAACGGGTGGCCATCGCCCGCGCCCTGGCCATGGAGCCCGACGTGATCCTCTTCGACGAACCCACCTCCGCCCTCGACCCCGAGCTGGTGGGCGAGGTGCTGGCGACCATCCGCGGCCTGGCCGAGGAGAAGCGCACCATGGTCATCGTCACCCACGAGATGAGCTTCGCCCGCGACGTGGCCAACCGCGCGATCTTCATCGACAAGGGCGTGATCGTCGAACAGGGCGACGCCAAGACCCTGTTCAGCGCCCCGAAGGAAGAACGCACCCGGCAATTCCTCGCCAAGTTCCTGGTGGGGTGAGCTGGAGGGTGAGCTGGAACGCCTGAACCTGCTCGACTGTCAGGTCATTGCAAGGGAAAGCGCGTAGAATCCGCGCCCCTCGCAAAACGCCCCACCACCGGAAACACCATGAATCCAGGCACCCTCCTCTCCCTGCCGCTGCTGGCACTGGCCCTTGGCGGCTTCGTCGTCGGCAGCAGCGAATTCATCATCATGGGCCTGCTGCCCGAAGTGGCCCAAGACCTCTCCGTGAGCCTCTCCGACGCCGGCCTGCTGGTCAGCGCCTACGCCATGGGCGTGGTCATCGGCGCCCCTCTGCTCGGCCCGCTGCTGGGTCGCCTGCCACGCCGCCAGGCCCTGCTCTGGCTGATGGGCGCCTACGCCCTGGGCAACCTCGGCTGCGCTCTGGCACCGAACTACGAATGGCTGATGGCCGCGCGCATGTTCACCGCCTTCAGCCACGCCGGCTTCTTCGGCTGCGCCACCCTGCTGGCCGCCGAACTGGCGCCGCCCCACCGCCGTGCCTCGGCCATGGCCCTGGTGCTCAGCGGCCTGACCATCGCCAACGTCCTCGGCGTCCCGGCGGGCGCCTGGCTCGGCCAGGCCACCAGCTGGCGGGTGACCTTCATGGTGGTGGCGGCCCTGGGCTTCCTCACCCTGCTGGCGCAGTTCCTCTGGCTGCCGGCCACCGCCAAGCCGCAACCCAGCGCGGCCGGTGCCTGGGACGGCATCTTCCGCCGACCGGTGCTGCATGCGCTGGGGGTGTGCAGCCTGTCGTCGGTGGCGCTGTTCGGCGTGTTCACCTACATCAGCCCGCTGCTGCGTGATGTTTCCGGCTTCAGCCCCGAGCATGCCAACTTCGCCCTGCTGCTGTTCGGCATCGGCCTGACCCTCGGCAACCTGCTGGGCGGCCGCCTGGCGGACAAGGGCTTCCGCTTCGCCCTGCCCGGCGCCTTCGCGGTGAGCACCCTGTGCCTGCTGGGCCTGTTCGTCTTCGCCCAGGTGCCGGTGCTGGCCCTGGCCTGCCTGTTCCTCTGGGGCGTGGCCAGCTTCGCCATCTCCTCGCCGCTGCAGTTGCTGCTGGTGGAGCAGGCCGGCGAATCCGCCAGCCTCGCCGCCACCCTCAGCCACGCGGCCTTCAACCTCGGCAACGCCAGCGGCGCCTTCGTCGGCGGCCTGTGGCTGAGCACCGGGATGGGCCTGGCCAACCTGCCGCTGATGGGCGTGGGCGTGCTGGTTGCCACCCTGCTGGTATGCCTGCCCCTGCCGCGCCTGCGCGCCACCCGCGAGCGCCTCCAGGCGGCCGGGCAGATCCATTGACCCAGGCCCCGTGAGATGAAGCGCCCGTAGGTGGGTCGCGCGTCTCCGATCCACCGTCCAGCCCCGAGCCGCGCCGCGCATCGGGGCGATGGGCGTTATGGCGGTTGGGAGGGTTCGCGGTACGGAACATCGGGAGCTGCGGTATCGGTCCGGGCGGGCTAGGCTCTGGCCTTTCCCACGCGACAGGAGCACGGACATGGAAGCGGAACGCCAGGCCATCGAGGCGGTGGTACGGGATTACGTGGAAGGCATGGTGCGGGCGGACGCGACGCTGTTGCGCAGCGCCTTCCACCCCGACAGCCGCATCGTCGGGCACTTCGGCCCGGACCTGCAGTGGCTCTCGCCGGAAGCCTTCATCGCCGGCCTGCAGGCCAGGGGCCCGGTGGTGGCCGAGGGCGAAGCGCCGGTGTGGCGTCTGGAGTCCCTGGACCTCACCGGCGACACCGCCCTGGCCAAGGTCACCGACGTCTACGCCGGCCTGAACTTCACCGATTACCTCTCGCTGCTGAAGATCGACGGCCGCTGGCGCATCGTGCACAAGCTGTTCCACCTGCACGGCTAGGGCCTGCCTCCGGGTGGGGCACAGCTCGTCGGTCCAGCCCTCGACGCCCTACCCCGCCAGCACCTCGGCGAACAGCTGCCGCAGGTTATCCACATCGTTGGCGGCAAGCTGGCGCAGCTGCAGCGCGAGCTGTGCATAACTCGGCGCGGGCGGCAGGTTGAGGTGCTGCGGTAGCACCTCGTCGCCGTCGCTCACCAGCAGCGCGAAGTGCACGCTGTTCTCCAGCTCGCGGGTGTTGCCCGGCCAGGGGTAGCTCTCCAGCGCGGCCTGGGCGGCGGTGCTGATCAAGGGCAGCGGCAGGTCCAGGCGCTGGGCGTAGATGCCGAGGAAGTATTCGGCCAGGGGCAGGATGTCGTCCGGGCGCTCGCGCAGCGGCGGCAGCTCGACGCGGCCTTCATCCAGGTACTGGTACAGGCGCTCGTTGAACTTGCCGGCGGCCACCGCCTTGGCCAGGTCGATGCTGGTGGCGGCCACCAGGCGGGCGTCCACCGGGGTCGGCTGGGCAGCGCCGACGCGGGTCACCTCGCGGCTTTCCAGGGCCGCCAGCAGCTTGGCCTGCAGGGGCAGCGGCAGGTCGCCGATCTCGTCGAGATAGAGGGTGCCGCCGTTGGCCGAGCCGAACCAGCCGGCGCGGCTGCTGGCCGAGCCCGCATGGGCACCCGGGGCGTGGCCGAAGAGTTCGGCCTCGGCGTAGACCTTGCTGATGGCGCTGCAGCTCACCGCCACGAACAGCCCCGGGCGTTCGCTGCCCTTGTGGATCTGCCGCGCCAGCAACTCCTTGCCGGTGCCGGTCTCGCCCTGGATCAGCACCGGCACGGTGGCCGGTGCCAGTTGCTCCACCTCCTCGCGCAGGCGCCGCGAGCGGGCGTCGACGAACACCAGCGCGCGGGCGCGGATGCTCAGGGGGCTGCGGTCGGCATCGGCGAAGCTCAGCAGGGGCTGGCCGGTATGTTCCTGGGTCATGAACGAAATCTCCCGCCGGGCCCTGGCTGCGAAGCAGCGGGCCCTGGCGTCACATTGAAAAATGAACCTGTTCGGGATCGAGCGAGCTGGAGAAGAACAAGGCGAAAACAGCCGGGGGCGCGAAGTTCACGAGCTGCAAATGGGCAAGCCGATCCTGGGCAGGTGCTCAGGCGCGCTTGCGGGTCAGTTGCTCGATGCGACCCTGCAGCCGGTAGAGGTAGGCGAACCCCTGCTCCCAGAGATGGTGGCCGGACTTCACGTTGATATGCCCGGCACCGGCGAGGATGGCCGGCTCGGCGCCCCACTGGCGCGCCAACTCCAGCGCACGCGGGGTGCTGGCGGCGTGGTCGTTGTCCGAGCCCACCAGCAGCGTGGGGAACGGCAGCGAAGCCCGGGGAATCGGGGCGAAGCCCTGCAGCGGTTCGGGGCAGCCGGGGCGCTCGACGTCGGCCGGCGCCACCAGCAGTGCACCGCGTACCCGGCGCAGCACGTCCGGGTCGGCCTGCCGGGCCCAGTGGGCGACGGTGACGCAACCGAGGCTGTGGGCGATGAGGATCACCGGCGTGCGCTCGGCATCGATGGCGCGCTCCAGCGCCGCGACCCAGGCGTCCCGCTCGGGCAGGTCCCAATCGGCCTGCTCGACGCGGCTGGCGTTGGGCAGGGTGCGTTGCCAATGGCTCTGCCAATGCTCGTCTGGCGAGCCCTGCCATCCCGGCAGAATCAGGTAACGAATGGCCTGGCTGCGCATGGCGAGCCCTCCTTGCAATGTTTCGACAGGGAGGAGTCTAGGGGCTGCCCATATATCTGTTAAGGAATAAGAATTTATTTACTTATGCATTATTAGCTTATTCACTAAAGGTCCCATCGGGTTCGCGGGCGCGAACTTGTAGGATGAGGGCTTCGCTCAATCACCCGGACCGGGACGCGGTGCCATGCAGATCGACGACGAACTCACCCTGAAGAAGCTGCAGACCTTTCTCGCCTTCATGCGTAGCGGCAACCTCTCCCGCGCAGCGGCCGAGCTGAACACCAGCAACGTCAGCGTGCACCGCGCCATCCACTCCCTGGAGAGCGCCCTGCGCTGCCCGCTGTTCAAGCACGAGGGGCGCAACCTGACACCGCTGGAGAGCGCCTTCGTGCTGGAGGAGCGTGCGCAGAAGCTGGTGCAGGACGTGCTCGAGACGGTGCGCCTGACCCGTGAAGCGGCAGGCTTCTCGGCCGAGCGCTTCAAGCTCGGCTCGCTCTATTCGCTGACGGTGAAGACGGTGCCGCAGCTGATCATGGGGCTGAAGCTGCGGCGCAGCGAGCTGAACATCGACCTGATCCTCGGCTCCAACGTCGATCTTTTCTACAAGCTGAAGAACATGGAGCTGGACGCCATCCTGGTGTCCCTCGACGAGGGCGTGAGCGATGGCGATTGCGAGCAGCTGCCGCTGTTCTCCGACGACATCTTCCTCGCCGTGCCCACCGACTCGCCCTTCGCCGGCCAGCCCGAGGTGGACCTGGCGGACCTGGCCGACTCCACCTTCATCACCCTGACCCAGGGCTTCGCCACCCACCGCGACGGCGGCCGGGTGTTCCAGCAGGCGGGCTTCGAGCCGAAGGTGGCGATGCAGGTGAACGACATCTTCACCCTGCTCAGCATGGTCAGCTCCGGGGTGGGCTACGCCCTGCTGCCGGGGCGCATCGCCGCGGTGTACGAGAACCGCGTGAAGCTCATCCCGCTGCAGGCGCGCTACCGCCTGCAGCAGCACATAGGCGTGGTCTTCCTCAAGGCCAAGGAGCGCGACCCGAACCTGCTGGCGCTGCTGGCCGAATGCCGGATGTACAGCCTGGCGCGCGGGGGTTGAAGGCGGCGCCAGAGACGTAGCCCGGGCTTCAGCCCGGGAGCGCCGAGCGCCCCCTTAGAGCATCACCCACTGCAGCACCGCCAGCAGCGGCAGCAGCACGGCGCAGGACCAGAGCAGGTAGCCGAAGAAGCTCGGCATCTTCACGCCGCGCTGCTCGGCGATGGCCTTGACCATGAAGTTCGGCGCGTTGCCGACGTAGGTCATGGCGCCCATGAACACCGAGCTCATGGAGATCGCCAGCAGGGTCTGTGGCAACTGCTCCATCATCACCTGAGCGTCGCCGGAGGCGAGGTTGAAGAACACCAGGTAGGTGGGTGCGTTGTCGAGGAAGCTGGACAGCACCCCGGTCATCCAGAAGTACATGGTGTCCAGCGGTTGGCCATCGGCACCGGTAACGGCGGCGACCACCGCTGCCAGGTGTCCGTCGCGGCCGGCGCGAAGGATGGCGATCAGCGGGGTGAGGGTGATGAAGATGCCGGCGAACAGCTTGGCCACCTCGACTATCGGCCCCCAGTTGAATTCGTTGCCCTTGCGTGCCCAGCGCGGGGTCAGCCACAGCGACAGCCCCGCCAGGGCCAGCAGCAGGCCGTCGCGTACCAGGTTCTGCAGTTCCACGCGGGTGCCCAGCAGGTCGAAACCGATGCCCGGCTTCCACACCCCCGAGAGCAGCACCGCACCGACCACGCCGGCCAGCAGCAGGAAGTTGAACTGCCCATGGACATAAAGCGGCGCATCGGGGGTGGGGTCGGCGGGAGCCAGTTCGTCTTCGCGGCTGAAGAGGTAGCGATCGATCACGTAGAAGATCGCCAGCAACGGCAGCGCCATGGCCAGCACCGGTACGGCCATGTGCTTCAGGGTCCAGAAGAAGTCCACGCCCTTGAGGAAGCCGAGGAACAGCGGCGGGTCGCCCAGGGGTGTTAGGCCGCCCCCGACGTTGGCCACCAGGAAGATGAAGAACACCACCACATGGGCGTTGTGCCGGCGGTTGTCGTTGGCGCGCAGCAGCGGGCGGATCAGCAGCATGGCCGCGCCCGTGGTGCCCATCACCGAGGCCAGCAGCGTGCCCAGGGCCAGCAGCCGGGTGTTGAGCCCGGCCGAGCCGTGCAGGTTGCCCTGCACCAGGATGCCGCCGGAGATGGTGAACAGCGCCAGCAGCAGCACGATGAAGGGCAGGTACTCGCCGAACAGCACGTGCACGCCCATGGCCAGCGTCGCGTGGGCGCCGAAGCTGGCGACGAAGGGCACCAGGAACAGCAGCGTCCAGCCGGCAGTGATCTTGCCGAAATGGTGGTGCCAGAAGTCACTGGCGATGATCGGCAGCAGCGCGATGCTCAGCAGGATGCCGGCGAACGGCAGCGCCCAGAGCAGGCTCAGGCTGGCGCCGTCAACCTCGGCGGCCTGGGCGATGGCGGGTAGAAGCAGCAGGGGGATGAGCAGGCATGCACGCAATGAAGGCATCGGAAGCAACCAGGCTGGGCGAGAGGAAAACGGCGCGGTGCTCCAGCGGGCCGCCGCACCCCGAAAGACGCGGGATGCTAAACCAAAGCGGCGCCCGACCCCAGCGCCGCTTGTAGGACAAGGCTTCAGCCCATCAGCCCACGCATGGCGAAGAACAGCACCGACGGGCCCATCAAACAGCCCAGCGCGGTGTAGAAGGCGGCGGTCAGGCAGCCATAGGGCACCAGCTTCGGGTCGGTGGCCGCCAGGCCGCCGGCCACGCCGCTGGAAGTGCCCATCAGGCCGCCGAAGATCACCGCCGTGCGCGGGTTGTTGAGGCCGATCAGCGGCGCCACGAAGGGCGTCGCCACCATCACCAGGATGGCCTTCACCAGGCCGGCGGCGATGGACAGCGCCATCACCTCGGAGCTGGCACCGATGGCCGCACCGGTGACCGGCCCGACTATGTAGGTGACCGCCCCGGCGCCGATGGTGGTGAGGCTGACCACGTCCGTGTAGCCGAAGGCCAGGGCCACGCCGACACCGGCGACGAAGGAAGTGCCGATGCCGACGAACAGCGAGATCACCCCGGAAACACCAGCGCGCTTGAGCTCCTCGATGTTCACCCCGAAGGCCGTGGCGACGATGGCGAAGTCGCGCAGCATGGCGCCCCCCAGCAGGCCGATGCCCGACAGCAGGGAGATGTCCACCAGGCCCTTCTGCCCACCGGTGACCACGCCACCCACATAGGACAGCACCAGGCCGAGGAAGATGGCGATGGCCGAGCCGTGCAGGCGCCCACGGGTGAGCTTGTCGGAGAGCCAGTAGGACAGCCACATGGTCACGCCGATCACCGCGAAGCCGCTGATCAGCCCGTAGCCGTTGATCACTTTCAACATGGATTCGTACATGGCGGTCACCGTTGCGCTTGGGTCAGGGGCTCAGCGGGGGCCGCCGAGGGCTTCTTTTGTCCGAGCCTGTCCAGCACCGGAACCATGGCGAAACCCAGCACCACCGCAGCGACGCCGGCGAGGATCGCCATCGGCCCGCCGGAGAGCGCGCCGAGCACGTTCTGCTGGGCGGCCATGGCGACCACGATGGGGATGTAGACCGCGCTCCAGAACTCCACGCCCTGTTCGGACTTGGCGCTCATCAGGCCGCGTTTGTTGAGGTAGCTGCCGATGAAGATCAGCAGCAGCATGGCGATGCCCACGCCGCCGACGTTGGCGGGGACACCGAGCAGTTTGCCCAGCAGCTCTCCGATGAAGAGGCCTGCCAGGGTGCACAGGGCGAGAAAGGCGACACCGTAGATGATCATTGTTGTTGTCCTCGGTTCTGTCGAAGTTGTTGTTCTTGTGCTTCGAAACGCGCGGGGGGTCAGGGCGTTCGACCTACCTCCCGACGCAGCAGGGCGTCCAGCGTATCGCGGCGGGTGCCCTGGAAAGCGATCACCGTACCTTGGTCGAATACGCGCCGCGCCAGGCCGCTGAGCACGGCACCGGGGGGCAGTTCGATGTGCAGGCGCACGCCGCGTTCGTAGGCGTTGCGCAGGGTGCCGTGCCAGTCGACGACGCGGCACATGTTGAAGGCGAGGTCGTCGCGCAGGCGTTCGGGGTCGTGGATCGGCCGCGCGGTGGTGCCGCTGAGGTAGCCGATGGCTGGCCGGCGCAGCTGCACCTCGGCGAAGGCCACAGCCAGCTCGCGGGCCGGTGCCTCCAGCAGCGCGCAATGGGACGGCACGCTGACCGCCAGGCGCTTCGCCAGGCCGGCGCCCAGGCCGCGGGCGCGCGCGGCGACGGCGGCCATGGCGGCGTCGCTGCCGGCAATCACCTGCTGGTTGTCGGCGTTGATATTGGCCAGAAACACCGGGCCTTCGGCCTCCGCGATCAGGCGTTCGAGGGTGCCCAGGTCGAGCCCGCCGATGGCGGTCATGCCGAAGCCCTGTGGATAAGCCTGCTGCATCAGCTCGCCGCGCAGGGCCACCAGGCGCAGCGCATCTGCGAATTCCAGGGCACCGGCGACCACCGCCGCCCCGTAGGCGCCGATGGACAGGCCGGCCACGTAATCCGGCGCCGGGCTTTCCTCCAGCAGCAGGCGTGCGCAGGCAACGCCGGTGATCAGCAGGCACAGCTGTACGGCACGGGTGCCTTGTAGCGCCTCGGCCGAGTCCAGCGCCAGCACGTCTTCGCCCAGCGCTGCGCTGGCCTCGTCCAGGCAGGCGCGTGCCTCGGGGGGCAGCTGGTGGAGCATGCCCACCTGCTGCGCGCCCTGGCCGGGGAAGGCGAAGAGGCTGCTCACGCCGCGTGCTCCAGGGCCTGCCAGGGGTTATCCACAAGGCGCGCGCCCTCTGCGCACTTGAGCAGCACGCGGCGGGAATCGCCGGCCCATTCACGCAGGGCGACGGCACCGAACGGGGTTTCCAGTTGCAGGTCGATGCGGCAGCAGGCGCGGTCGAGCAGCGCCAGCAGCTCACGGGCACGCTGGCGCACGAAGGGTTCGGGGGTGCGCAGCAGCAGGTCGAGATCGCTCTCGGCATGCAGCACCGGCACGCCGGTGGCCAGCTCGAACCCGACGCCGCCGGTGGGGCCCCAGGTGAGGCCGGTGGCCTCCAGCACGGGGGCAACCTCCACCAGCGCGCGCAGCGCCGGCCAATGCCCGGCTGTACGCGGGCGCAGCTGTTCCGGGCTGACGCAGCGCTGGATGGCGGCAAGGGGCATCAGCGTGGCGAAGCGCTGTTCGCGGCTGGCGCCACGCACACCCACGGCAACCCGGCCCGGCTCGCACAGGGCGCGGCGCACCACCACCGGCAGGCCGGCGGCGAGCACCTGCCGCGCCCAGGCCGGGGCCTCGGCGGGCAGCTGCTCCGGGGCGAGGCCCCAGAGAAGATCGTGAGGATGATTGGCCTTCATGGTCCGCTCCTGTGCGAGGGCCTTACCACTGCGCCCGCAGCATCGCCCGCACCTTCGCCGAGGCCGCGCGGTTCTCGGCGCCGAGGCGCCCGCGCAGGTCGGTGGTGGTGCCGATATCCGCCACCGCCCGCACCAGGCAATCGCGCACCCGGGCGACATCGGCGGCAGCGGGCTGCTCGACGTTATCCACAGCCAGGCGCTCCCAGAGCAGCCCGAGGGAGGCGTAGTTGTCCAGGTCGTAGGCCATGGGCGGGATGGTGGCGGCGAGGGCTTCGAGGTCGTCGACGCTGCGCAGGGTGATGCGCGCGGCGGCGGCCTTGCCCATGGCGTGGACCATCACCCCGGCGTCATCCAGGGCGATCAGGCGCTGGGCCTGGTAGCCGTGGGCGAGGAAGGCGCCGGACATGGCCTTGCCCACCAGCAGGCCGATCACCGGGTGCCCGGCGAGACGGGCGCGGGCGTAGGCGTCCACCGCGCCGGCCAGGGCCTGGTGGATGCCCAGGGCCTCCTCGCGGCGGCCGTAGGCCTGGCTGGGTACGTCCACCACCGCCACCAGCACGCGCTTGGTGCCGCGCCCGGCATCGGCCTCGATGGCGTCATCCACGGCCTTGGCCAGGCCCCAGCCTTCCAGCAGCCCCACCTCGCCGTTGCGGGCGCGGGGGAAGGGGTTGGCGGCATCCGCCACCACGGCGATGAAGCGCGCCGCGCGGCTGCCCACCTCGCCATCGATGACCTTCACCGAAGCCGGATAGCCGGCTTGTTCGCTGTCGCCTGCCAGGGCGTGCAGCCACTGCATTCCACGGCTCATTGCGGTTCTCCCGTGTAGAGGGCGCGCACGGCGGCGGCGTCCAGTTGTGCACAGTCATCGCCCAGGCGCGCCAGGCGTTCGAGGAACCAGGCGTGCCGGCGGCTGCGGGGCAACGGCGGCTCGTCGCTGGCCAGCAGGCCGCCGAGGGCCTCGCGGATGGCGTCGATATCGTCGGCGACATAGCCATCCACCAGCTCGCTGGCCATGCGCTGCTCGCCACCGGTGAGGCTCCAGATGAAGGGCCGGTCGCGGGAGTCGTATTCCTCGATGCCGGCTTCCTGCTCGATCACCTGCGGGCCGTTGAGGCCCAGGCGCGCTTCGCGGGTCACCAGCAGGTGGCTGCACAGCCCGGCGGCGATGGACATGCCGCCGAAGCAGCCCACCGGCCCGGCCACCAGGCCGACCACCGGCTGGTACTGGCGCAGCTCGACGATGGCGGCCTGGATCTCGGCGATGGCCGCCAGGCCCAGGTTGGCCTCCTGCAGGCGCACGCCGCCGGTTTCCAGCAGCAGCACGGCGCAGGTGGGAATGCCCTTGCGGTTGTCCTCGGCGGCCAGCTCCAGCAGGCCGGCGATCTTGGCGCCGCCCACCTCGCCCATGCTGCCGCCCTGGAAGGCGCCCTCGATGGCGGCGATCACCGCCGGCAGGCCATTGATGCTGCCCTTGGCCACCACCACGCCGTCGTCGGCCTGGGGCACGATGCCCTGGCGCGGCAGCCAGGGGGAGACCAGCCGCTCGAAGGGCCCCACCAGCTCGCGGAACGAGCCCGGGTCGAGCAATTCGCGGGCGCGCTGGCGGGCGCCCAGTTCGACGAAGCTGCGGGTGGCCAGCAGGCGTGCGTTGTCAGTCATGGGTCACCTCCTCCAGGGCCTGCTCCAGGCGCAGGCGCACCACGCCGGGGGTGGCGCCGAAATCGTGGATGTCGATGCACAGGGCCGGCAGCGACTGGCCGGCGAACATGCGCTCGAACAGGTGCCGCCAGCGGGCTTCGCTGCCGTTCACCGAGGTCACCACCTGGATCGACAACTTGCCGGCGAGGCCGGGCTCCAGCAGCACTTCCAGGTCGCCGGAGCCGACGCAGCCCACCAGCGCGCGGCCAAAGGCGGGTTGCCCGGCGGGGAATTCGAAAGACAGGGTTTCCATGGTCAGCTCCCGACTCGGTCGATGAACAAACAGGCGGCGAGCAGATCGGCCGCGCCGCCCGGCGAGGCATTGAGCCCCAGCAAAGAGGTTTCCAGTTCGCGCAGTCGGCGGCGCCCGTCGAGGCTGGCGCAGCCCCCGGCGTCGAGCACCGCGCGGGCGCCCTGCTGCATGGCGGCGAGCCCTTCCGGGCCGGCGCGCCAGAGCACGCAGGTGTCGGCCAGCTCGGCCATGATCGCCAGCAGCGCATCGAGCCGGGCGTTCTGCTCGCCGCTGCCCTGGGCGCGGCTGCGCTGCAGCTGCGGCAGGCCGTGCAGGCGCACGGCGGGGAAGCCGAGCTGGGCCTCCTCCCGCGCGCCCCGGGCGCCGTAGCGCTGGGCGACACGACTGCCGTGGCTGTCTTGCCGGGGCGCAGCGCGGTCGTCGATCAGGGCGATGCGTGCGGCGCGGGTGGCGATGGCGGCGGCGTCGGCCTGGCCCGGCTCCAGCGCGACGGCGGCCACCAGCAGGCCGAGGGCCCAGATGGCGCCACGGTGGGTATTCACTCCTCCGGTAACGGCGAGCATGGCGGCCTCGCCTTCACGGCCGATGCGGCCCAGCGCCTCACGCAGCGGCTGGCCGACTTCGCCGAACGCCACCGCCGCCTCGGCCATGGCCTTGAAGGCCGGCCACAGCGACAGCGCCGAGGCGTGCATCAGGCCCAGGTGCAGGTCGCTGTGGGCGCCGCTGCCACGCCGGTCCACCAGCGCGGGCTTGGGCGAGAGATCGGCTTCGTCGATCAGCGCATCGACGGCCTGGTCCGCCAGCCACTCGGCCAGGGGCAGCCCGGTGCTTTTCGCGATCAGTGCACTCATCACCAGCTCCTGAACTTGGCCGGGGGGTTGTAGAGGCCGCCGGACCAGTCCACCAGCTCGGCGATGCTCTTGGCGGCGAGCAGTTCGCGGGTCGCATCGGTGCGGCGGATGCCAAGGTCCTCGGGCAGGGCGATCAGCCCTTCGCGACGCATGCGCTCGGTGTCCTTGGGGTCGTGGCGCAGGCCGATGGCGGTGACCCCGGCAACGGCGGCGATCATGGCGCGGCGCTCTTCCACCGTGCGTGCCTTGTACAGGTAGGCGATGCCTTCCTCGGTGAGCAGGTGGGTGACGTCGTCGCCGTAGATCATGATCGGCGCCAGGGGCATGCCGCTCTTCCTGGCCACATCAACGGCGTCCAGGGTCTCGACGAAGGTGGGTTTGCCGCCCTCCTGGAAGGTCTCGACCATCTGCACCACCAGCTTCTTGCCCCGCGCCAGCAGGGCCTCGGGTTCGGGGCGCATGTCCAGCCAGGCCGGGGTGGAATGACGACGGCCGCGCGGGTCGTGGCCCATGTTCGGCGCGCCGCCGAAGCCCGCCAGGCGACCCCGGGTGACGGTGGAGGAATGGCCGTCGCCGTCCACCTGCAGGGTGGCGCCGATGAACAGGTCCACCGCGTACTGCCCGGCCAGCTGGCACATCATGCGGTTGGAGCGCATGGAGCCGTCGCGGCCGGTGAAGAACACGTCCGGACGCTGGGCGATGTAGCCCTCCATGCCCAACTCGGTGCCGAAGCAGTGCACGCTTTCCACCCAGCCGGTCTCGATGGCGGGGATCAGCGTCGGGTGCGGGTTGAGCGTCCAGTTGCGGCAGATCTTGCCCTTCAGCCCCAGGGATTCGCCGTAGGTGGGCAGGATCAGTTCGATGGCGGCGGTGTTGAAGCCGATGCCGTGGTTGAGCGACTGGACCTTGTGCTTCTCGTAGATGCCGCGGATCGCCATCATCGCCATCAGCACGTGCACCGGCTTGATGTGGCGCGGGTCGCGGGTGAACAGCGGCTCGATGTAGAAGGGCTTGTCGGCTACGACCACGAAATCGACCCAGGAGGCGGGGATGTCCACGCGCGGCAGGTCGCCGACGTCATCCACCAGCTCGTTGACCTGGACGATGACGATGCCGTCGGAGAAGGCCGTGGGCTCCACCAGGGCGGGGGTGTCCTCGGTGCTGGGGCCGGTGTAGATGTTGCCGTGGCGGTCGGCCATGAAGCCGGCCACCAGCGCGACGTTGGGGATCAGGTCCACCAGCAGGCGCGAGTACAGCTCGATGTAGGTGTGGATGGCACCGACTTCCAGCAGGCCGTCTTCCAGCAGCTGGCTGATGCGCAGGCTCTGCGGGCCGGCGAAGGAGAAGTCGAGCTTGCGGGCGATGCCGCGTTCGAACAGGTCCAGGTGCTCGGCGCGGCTGACGCTGGGCATGATCATGTGCAGGTCGTGCAGGCGCCCGGGGTCGGCCTTGGCCAGGGAGCGGGAGAGGAAGTCCGCCTGCTTCTGGTTGTTGCCTTCGAGCACCACCCGGTCACCGGGGGCGATCAGCGCCTCCAGAGCGGCGACGATGCGCTCGCTGGGCAGCACCACGCCGTCGGCGAGGGATCGCACCTGGTCGAGGCGACGCTGCTTTTCCGCACGCCGACGCGACCATTGCGGCGGTGGGGAGATTGTCGTTGTCATTGGATGCTCCACGGGTTCCGCTGTCGTGGAGCGAACCTTAGGAGCGCGACCGGTGGGTCATCAATCAAGCCCGGGGACGGATCGTTACGGCGAGGTTAACGATCCGCTGCGGTGCGCCTTGTTGTTGTGGGAGCGGATTCATCCGCGATGGAGCGCAACGCGCTCCCGCTTTTTTACGGCGCCTTGCATGCGGCGAGGTCGATCGGTACTCCGCTGGTGGACGTGAAGAGCGACGTCCACCCGCAGGCCTTCAACTGCTTGTGCAGAGGGTTCGGGATCGCCGTGTTGGGCCTCGCTGCGCTCGGCGCCAACCTACGGTCATGCACCGTGCTCGGTGTGATGCCGGTGGACCCCGCTTCACCGGTCCACCGTGCGGGGCTGATCGGGGCTTAGAACTCCAGGGTGCTGGAGAGCTGCACCAGGCGCGGGTCGCCGACCGAGACGTTCCACTGGTTCACCGAGGAGCTGTAGTAGGTCTTGTCGAAGATGTTCTTCAGGTTCAGCTGCAGCTTGAGACGCTTGTCGTTACCCAAGGGCGTCTCGTAGGCGGCGAAGGCGTCGGCTACTGCGTAGTGAGGCAGGTTGAAGCTGTTGGCGACATCGCCCTCACGGGAGCCGATGTAGCGACCACCAAAGCCAGCACGCAAACGATCACCCTCGAACACCTGGCCGAAGTCATAGACCGCCGACAGCGAGCCACTGCGCTTGGCAACGTTCTGCAGTTCGTTGCCCTTGTAGAGCGGGTCCTTGGTCAGCTCCGCATCCAGCCACGCAAAGGTGCCGATCAGGCTGAGGTTGTCCGTGACCTGGCCGGTGACATCCAGCTCAATGCCACGTGAGCGGACTTCACCCACTGCTCGGTTGGAGCCATCGAGTTCGGTCACGGCGACGTTCTCCTTGACGATATCGAACAGCGCCAGGGTGCCGGTGATGCGGCCCGGCATATCCAGCTTGGCGCCGATCTCCCAGCTCTTGCCCTCCTCCGGAGCCATCGCGTTCACCGATCCGGTCCCGCTCAGCGGCGCAATGGTGGAGTTCGGTTTAAAGGACTCGGTGTAGCCACCGTAGAGGGACAGCTCGTCGGTCATCTTGTAGACCAGGCCAACACGGGGCACCCAGAGCTGACCGTCGATATCGGTGTTCTTGGTGAACGGACGGCCGCGACCGGCGAGCTGGTCGTAGAGCTGGTAGCGAGCACCGGCGATGAAAATCCATTGGTCATTGAGGTGTACCGAGTCCTGGAAGAAGGCGGACTGGCTCACCACGCGATCGGTCTGGTCGCTGTCGCTGGCCACGACAGTGGTGGGCACGGGTACCTGGCCGTAGACCGGGTTGTAGGGGTTGAAGCTGACGCTGGTGTTCTGGCGGATCAGGTCCTCGCGGTAGAACTTGCGGTACTCGTGATCCACGCCCATCAGCAGGTCGTGCTGCATGCCGGCCAGTTGCACCTTGCCGTCCAGGTCGAAGGTGGCGAAATGCTCGGTGCTCACCGCGCCCCGGGTGCCATCCAGGCGACGCCTCAGCGTGCCGTTGGCGTTCTGGCTTTGCACCCGCGCCTGGTAGTCGTCGTAGGTGTCGCGGTTGTAGCTGTAGGCGAAGTGGGCTTTCCAGGCCTGGTTCAACTGGTGTTCGAGGTCGAGGATCATCAAGTCCGAGCGGCCCTCGGTGACGTTGTAGGGCTCGTCCAGGCGGCGGGTGGCCGGCACTGCCAGGGGCTTGCCGTTGATGAAGACCGTGCCGCGGTCGAAGGGCACCGAGTACTCGCGGTGCTCGAAGCTGAGGTTCACCGTGGTGTCTTCGCCATACCAGGCGAAGGACGGGGCGAAGGTCTTGTCGCGGTTGTGACCGAAGTTGCGCCAGTAGTCGGCGTCGTCGTAGTCGGCGATCACCCGGTAGGCCAGGCCGGAATCCCCCAGGGGGCCGGTGACGTCGAGGGTGCCGCCGCTGCCGTTCTTGCCATCGCCATAGGTGGAGGCGCGGCCGGTGATGGCGCGGTAGTCCTCCAGCAAGGGCTTCTTGCTGACCACGTTGATCACGCCGCCCGGGTCGAGGATGCCGTAGAGCATCGACGAGGGGCCCTTGAGCACTTCCACGCGCTCGGCGGTGGCGGTGAAGTTGCGGCCCTGGATGGTGCGCATGCCGTCGCGCAGGATCGAGCCGTCGCGGTTGTCGCCGAAGCCGCGCTTCATCACCGCATCCTGGGTGCTGCCGAGGGTGTTGGCCTGGGTGATGCCACTGACGTTGGCCAGGGCGTCGTCGAGGTTCTGCGGCTGCTGGTCGAGCAGCGCCTGCTGGGGCACCACGGCCACCGCCTGGGGGATCTCCAGCAGCGGCGTTTCCGAACGCATCAGGCGCGTGGTGGGTGGCGGCTGGTAGCTGGTGGCGACCAGCTGGCGGGAGTTGATGTTCACCGCATCGAGGTTCAGCGCGCCGTCGTTGGCGCGGGGCACCAGGGTGAGGGTGCCGGGGTTGACCTGTGCATAACCCAGCCCGCTGCCGGCCAGCAGCTGCGCCAGGGCCTGCTCGGCGCTCATGCGGCCGTTCACCGCCGGCGCCTGGACCTGGTAGGCGGCATCCTCGGTGTAGACCAGCGCCAGCCCGGTGACGCGGGTGAAGGCGGCCAGGGCCTGGGGCAGCGGCTGCGCAGCGATGGCGAACTCATGCACGCTGGCCAGCGCGGCGGCGGGCGCCTCGGCATCGGCGGCATGGGCCAGCGGCAGCACGCCCACGTGGCCGAGGGCGAGCAATGCCGAAACCAGACTGAGGCGCTTGAATGCGCCGCCCTGCAACCGCGATGTCCTGTACTTCATGGGTATGACCTGCCCCCTGGCTGATGGGTTTCTTTGCGAATAAATCGCATTCCACCTCCTACACGGAGCCCGCGCGCGGATACCTCACCTGAAATTGAAAATATTTTTCAAATAATGGAACAGGCCGGCTCGGTGCACCGGCGAGCGGTGCCTCCAATAAGCGAATAGCCGAGTAGGAACCGTGGGAGCGAATTCATTCGCGAAAGGGTCGCGAAGCGTCCCCAGGCCTCAACCCCGGGGGCAGCCTTGCAGGCTGCTTCGCGAATGAATTCGCTCCTACAGGAAGGCGCCCCTGCGGCTTCCCCGCCAATCAGCGCAACACGATCAACCGGCCCAGCACCTCGTGCTGGCGGAAACCGACCACGGCGCGCAGGGAGTCGAGGATGGCGTGGGGGTCGTTGCTGGGGAAGCTGCCGCTGATGCGCCGCGCGGCCAGTTCGTCATCCAGCAGGACGATGCGCCCCGGGTAGTAGCGCGCCAGCTCAGCCAGCACATCGGCCAGGGGCGTCTTGTAGAAAGTCAGCCGCCCTTCCCGCCAGGACAGCTGCGCCTGGGCGTCCACCGTCCAGGTCTCACCGGCCTTGCCTTCGCCATAGACCAGCTGCTGGTTGGCGGCGAGCACGTCCTGGGGCTGGCCGGGCGCGGCGGTGACGCCCACCCTGCCCTGCTCCACCGTGACCCGCGCGCCGCCGTGGCGCAGCCGCACGCCGAAGCGGGTGCCGAGCACCCGGGCTTCGCCACCGGCGGCGTAGACCACGAACGGCACCTCGCCATGGCTGACCTGGAAGAAGGCCGCACCGCGACGCAGTTCGACATGGCGTTCGTCCGCGCGCAGCTCGACGCTCACCGCGCTGTCGGCATCCAGGGTGATCACCGAGCCGTCGGCCAGTTCCACCGTGCGCACCTCACCGGGCGCGGACACGTAGTCGGCGCCCAGGTCCTGCAACCAGTCGACGGGCTTCCAGCCGCCGCCCCAGACCACCAGGGCCAGGCTCGCGGCCATCGCCAGCAGGGCGCCCCAGCGCCGCCCACGAGCAGGCGGCACGGCCATGCGCTCCAGGTACTGGCGCAGGCGCGCGTCTTCCTCGGCGGCGATGGCATGGGCCGCGGGCCAGGTACGGCGCCACAGCTCCTGGGCCTGGGCGTAGGCCTCGATATGGGTGACATCGGCATAGAGCCAGCGCTCGAAGGCTTCGCGCTGGGCCGGCGAAGGCCGCCCCTGCATGCGCCCGATCCACAGCCAGGCCGCCTGCTCGACGGCATGCTGGCTGCTGGTGGCGGCGACGGGCCGCTGCTGATCGAGACTCATGGTTTCGCGCTCCCCGGCGAGATGGTGGCCGGCCTGTCCTGCAGGCTGGCCTTGCAGGCTTCCAAGGCACGCATCATATGTTTTTCCACGGCGGACTGGGAAAGCCCCATGGCGCGCGCGATGTCGCCATAGGTGCTGCCGTGGATGCGGTTGAGCAGGAAAATGTGGCGTGTGCGCTCCGGCAACGAGCGCAAGGCCGCTTCAACGTGACGCAGGTCGTTGCCGGCCTCCAGCGCCGCTTCCGGGGGCGGCGCCTCGTCCTGTTCGAGCAGCAGGCCGGCCTCGTTGCGGGTGCGCGCGCCTTCGCTGCGCATGTGGTCGATGGCCAGGTTGTGGGCACTGCGCAGCAGGTAGGTGGCCAGATCCTCCACCGGTGCCGCCGGGCGGCGCCAGAAGCGCAGGAACAGGTCCTGGACCAGGTCCGCCGCCGTGGCGCGGCACCCTACGCGGCGGCTGACCAGCGCCTCCATCCGCTCCCGCTGGGCGAGGAACACGCGCAACAGATCCTCGCGCCGCACGGGCTCGTCAGGAGAGTGCGGCCGGGGTTCGGCCAGGGCGTCGGGTTCGGACATCGGATCACTGCTGAGGGACGCGCCCCGGATATGACCGGGGCGTCGAATGGCAGCGAATGATAATTCTTATCAAGAAGCCTGCATAGAAAACCGCCGCGCCGGCCGTCCAGCGGTGCGGCGAATCCTCAGGCCAACCCTTCTGCGGCCAGTGCTTCGCGCACGGCCGGCCGGGCGAGGAAGGCCTGGCGCAGGCGCGCGACGGCGGTGAGCTGCTCGAACTCGCCACCGATGCGGGCGATCCACAGGCTGAACACACCCAGGTAGGCGTCGGCGAGGGTGAAGCGCTCGCCCACCAGCCACTGGCGGTCCTCGAGGTGGCGTTCGATGTGCTCGAACGCGCGGTACAGCTGGACCCGTGCCTGGGCGCGGATGCCGTCGTGGGCGCCGGTGTCGGCGGAATAGCGTTCGGGGCGGTTCAGCGGGCGGAAGGAGGCGGTGTGCACCTCCGCAGCCAGGTAGCCGAGCCAGCCCTGGATCTGAGCACGCTCGACGCTGCCGGCCGGGGCGAACAGCGGAGTGCCCGGCACCTGGTCGGCGAGGTACGGAAGGATCGCGCTGTTCTCGGTGAGCACGGTGCCGTCGTCCAGTTGCAGCGCCGGTACGCGGCCCAGGGGGTTGATGGCGTGGATGGGCGAGTCCGCGGTACGCAACGCCACGCGCTCGACCTGGATCGGCAGCCCCAGCTCGCGCACTGCGATGTGGGAAGCCAGCGAGCAGGCGCCCGGGGAAATGAACAGGGTGGTCATTGCGGTTCCTCGAATAAAAAGGCCACCTCCCCCCTGCCTGAAGGGAGGCGGCCAAAGCTGTCAGCGGGCGGTGATCACCGCCAGCTTGGTGATCCCGGCGCGTTCGATGGAGGCCATGGCCTTGGCCACCGCGCCGTAGTCGACCTTGTCGTCCGCCTGCAGCTGCACGCGCAGCTCCGGGTCCTTGGCCTTGGCGGCCTCCAGGTTGCTTTGCAGCAGGTCGGGCTGGATCTCGTCCTTGTTGATGAACAGCTTGCCTTCACCGTCGATGCTCACCACCAGCGGGTCCTTCTGGTCCGGCGGGGCGACCGCTTCGGTCTTCGGCAGGTTGATCGGGATGGCGTTGGTGAGCAGGGGCGCGGTGACGATGAACACCACCAGCAGCACCAGCATCACGTCCACCAGCGGGGTGACGTTGATCTCGGAAAGAACCTCGTCGCTGTCCTGTGTGGAGAAGGCCATGTCAGGACGCCTCCTTCACTTTCTGCGCGGCGCCGTGCTTGCCGGCGCTCGGGGAGACGATGACCTTGAAGGCGCTCTTCTGGGCCAGGCTGTAGAAGTCGTGGGCGAAGTCGTCGAGGTCCGCAGCGGTGAGCTTGAGGCTGCGCAGGAAGTAGTTGTAGACCAGCACCGCGGGCACCGCGACGGCGATGCCGACGCCGGTGGCGACCAGGGCCGCGCCGATGGGGCCGGCCACGGTTTCCAGGCTGGCGGAGCCGGCCAGGCTGATGCCCTTGAGCGCTTCCATGATCCCCCACACGGTGCCGAACAGGCCGATGAAGGGCGAGGTGGAGCCGATGGAGGCGACCACCGCCAGGCCGGATTCCAGGGAGCGGCGCTCACGCTGGATCTGCTGGCGCAGGGCACGTTCCAGGCGGTCCTGGTGGTTGATCGCCTGGCTCAGGTCGCCCGGCTGGCTGCCGTCGATCACCTGGATCGCGGCGAAGCCGGCCTGGGCCACGTGGGCGGCGGCGCCGTTGTTGCCCTGGACCAGGTCAGCGGCGCTGTCGAGGCTGGTGGCGCTCCAGAACAGCTTCTGGAACTTGCGGTCCTGGTGCTTGAGGCGGGCGAACTGGATGGCCTTGACCAGGGCCAGGCCCCAGGTGATGACCGAGAAGCCGATCAGCAGCCAGATGACCACGTGTTCGACCGATGCGAAGGGGTTGGTAAGCAAGTCCATGGGGCAATCCTCTGTGTTGCGCTAACGCGTGAATTCGGTCTGTGTTCAGTTCAATTTGAAGTCGATCGGGACGCTGACCCAGCCATCCAGCGCCTGGTCGCCGCGCTTGGAGGGCACAAAGGTCCAACGCTTGACGGCCTTGACCGCCGCTTCGTCCAGCAGGTCGCGCCCACTGGTTTTCTGGATCTGGATCTCGCTGGGCAAGCCGCTGGCCAGTACATGCACCCGCAGCAGCACCGTGCCTTCCCAACCGCGCCGCTGGGCGAAGGAGGGGTATTCCGGCGCCGGGTTGCGCAGGTAGCCGGCGTTGGCCGACGGCGGCGTGACCGGTGCCGGCGCGGGCGGAGCCGGGGGCGCGGGCGGGGCTTCGGCCTTGGGCGGTGCGGGCGGCGGTGGCTCGACCGGTTTCGGCGCGGGCTTGGGCACCGGCTTCGGGGGTTGCGGCTTGGGCTTGGGCACCGGTTTGGGCGGCGGCGGCTTGACGGCCAGTTCCTCCACCACCGGCGGTGGCGGCTCGATCACGGGCGGCGGCGGCTCAGGCGGTGGCGGCTCCACCACGGGCGGTGCCGGGGTGGTGAATTCGATGGTCATGGGCGGAATCTGCGGCGGCACTTCCGGCAGCGGCGGCGTGGACTTCTGGCTCGCCCAGTAGAGAACGCCGGTGTGCAGCACCAGGGCGAACACACCGAGCAGCACCGCTTCGCGGCGCCCCAGTACACGCGAGCCCGGTCGCTGGAAGCGCCCGAGCCCCAGGGCATGCCGCAACGGCACACCGAGGTCGAGCACCTCACCGGGGCTGCGTACTTCACGCCACAGCACGTTGCCTGCGCTGTCGGCTTTAAGGACATTGCCCATCGGCAAGACTCCTGGATAAAAAAGTCCGGCCTGTGCACCGGACATTGAACGGGTTGCAGCCTCCGGGGCTGCATGAGGGCCGTCCCAGAGCGGTCGGCCACGGAGAGATGATTGGTTTTTGGGCTTATCTCTTAAAGTAATTTTTAACGATTCATTAATTACTTTAAGGAATATAAATTTCTAACTGATTGAAAAATAAGGGTTTATAAATCGTGATGCTTGGAAGGCATTGAAAATATGCCTGTAAGGCATTGAAAGCGGCGGGATGGAGGCGGTGCTGCGCACAAACCCGTAGGTTGGCGCCGAGCGCAGCGAGGCCCAACGCGGCGGCGTCGATTTCTTCGCGAGTAAACATCCACGTTCTTAGAACCTGGCTTTGCTTTTGGCTCCCTAGAAGGGGGCGCAATCAGACCTCGGAACATGCAGCCGCCACTCACTCCGGCACGCGTTCATCCTGCTGGGTTTTCAATTCAAATCGCCACAGGCAGAGCCGATGACTCATGACCACGCCCTAAGAACGTGGTTTCCCACGTTCAGATGAAGGCGCACCCACGGGGACAGGTGTGGCGGGAGGGCGAGCCCCGATGGCGGGCCATCGGGGCGGGGGATCAGAAGGGGCGGCTGCCGCTGAGGCTGATGCGCTTCATGCGGCGCTTTTCGGTGGCGGGGAAGCCGTTGCGGGCGTGGAGGACGGCCTGGTTGTCCCACCAGACGATGTCACCCGGCTGCCAGGCGTGGGCGTAGTGGAAGCGCGGGTTCTCCAGGTGCTCGCGCAGCCGGCCGATCAGCGCCTTGCCGTATTCCGGGTCGGCGCCGGGGATTTCCACTTCGGTGTGCACGCCGAGGAACAGCAGGCGCTTGCCGCTTTCCGGGTGGGTGCGCACCAGCGGGTGCTCGGTGCCCTGGATGGCGGGGATGTCCGGGGTGCGGTAGGTGACGAAGCCGCCGTTGTAGCCGCCGCTCTTGAGGCGGATGAAGGGGTTGTAGTTGATCAGCCGCAGCGGGTCGATCTCGCGGCGGGTGGCCTCATCCAGCGCGCTGTAGGCCAGAGCCAGGTTGGTGAAGCGGGTCTCGCCGCCCTTGGAGGGCACCTCCAACGCGTAGAGGAAGGAGCCGGAGGACGGCGTCGGCGTCCAGTGGTGGTCGACGTGGGCGGGAATGGCGGTGTTGCCCAGCTCGCCATCCTCGGTGTTGGCCACCTTGACGATCTCCGGCGCCTTGCCGTCGGCACCGGAGGACAGCACCGGGATGTCCGCCGGCGGCTGGAACACCGCGCCGAAGTGGGTGGCGAAGGCCAGGTACTGGGCGTCGTCCAGGTGCTGGTCGCGGAACACCAGGATGTGATGCTCACGCTGGGCCTGCTTGAGGGCCAGCACCTGCTCGGGGGTGATGCGGGTGGCGTCGAAGCCGCTGACCACCGCGCCCAAGGGCGCGGCCAGCGGGGTGATGGTGAAGGGCTGCTCGGGGTGGATCGATGGGGCGGGCTCGTCGTGGCGCTGGGCGGCCAGGGTCATGGTGGTTCTCCTGATTCGGGGTGTTCGGTCAACGGGGCGCGGCGGGTGGCCGCGCCCCGGGCATTCGGAAGTTGGCCTTCAGCCCTTCCTCGTGGTGCGGCTGAGCTGGCCGTCGATGCCCACCGGCACTTCGCCGGCCAGGGTCACGCGGCGCACGATGCGCGGCTGGGTGTCGTAGTCGTCCACGGCGTAGTGCTGGGTGGAGCGGTTGTCCCAGATGGCCACGTCGCCCTGCTGCCAGCGCCAGCGCACGGTGTTTTCCAGGCGCGTCACGTGGCTTTGCAGCACGGCGAAGATGTGCGCCGAATCGGCCTGGGAGAGGCCCTTGATGCGTTTGACGAAGTGCCCCAGCAGCAGGCTGCGCTCGCCGCTGATGGGGTGCACGCGCACCACCGGGTGCTCGGTCTCGTAGACGGTGGAGGCGAACACCTTGCGGTATTCCTCGAGTTTCTCCACGGACACGCTGGGGCGCACGCCGGCGTAGTCGTATTCGTTGCTGTGCACGGCCCAGAGCGTGTCGGCCAGCGCGCGCAGCGGCTCGGGCAGGTCGGCGTAGGCGCTGGCGGTGTTGGCCCAGACGGTGTCGCCGCCGGCGGCCGGGGCCACCACGCTGCGCAGGATCGAGGCCTTGGGGTAGGCGTCGACGAAGGTCACGTCGGTGTGCCAGGAGTTGGCCCGCTGGCCTTCGGCGCCGTCGAGCTGAAGCAGGTAGCGGGTGCCTTCGCGCACCGGCACGGTGGGGTGGGCGATGGGGTCGCCGAGAAGCTTGGCGAAGGCTTCCTGGCCCTGGTCGTCGAGGTGGGCCTGGCCGCGGAAGAACACGACTTTGTGTTGGACCAGGGCGGCCTGGATGGCCGCGACCGTGGCGGCGTCCAGGTCGCCGGAGAGGGTCACGCCGCGGATTTCGGCGCCGATGCGCCCGGCGATGGGGTGGATGTCCAGCTGGAGCTCGGTCTGCTGGGTGGCCAGTGCTGCGTTGCTCATGGTGCGGTCCTCGCGTTGGGGTGGGTGCTGCTGGGGGTCAGAAGTCGTAGCGCAGGGAGACGCCGGCGGTGCGCGGGGCGCCCACCGAGGCCGTGTAGGCGCCGTTCAGGTAGGCGAAGGCGCTGAGGTAGTAGTCGGTGTCGGTGGCGTTGCGCACCCAGATGGAGGCGTCCACCTGGCCGTCGCCCAGGTCACGGCGCACGCCGGCCGAGAGGTTGACCAGGCCGTAGCCGTCGATCTTCGAGAGGTCGGAGTTGTCCAGGGTGCCTTCGGCTTCGGAGCGGTACGAATAGCTGGCGGTGAGGTAGGGCTCGATGCGGTTCTCCAGCTGCCACTTGTATTCGCCGCTGAGGTTGGCGATCCATTTCGAGGCGCCGACCACGCGCTCGCCGGTGAGGTCGCAGGTGGCCGGGGCGCCGGGGGCGGTGCTCACCTCGCCGGGGCACGGGGCGTCCTTGAAGCTGAGGTAGGTGACGTCGTTGTAGGAGCCGTTGAAGTTCAGGGTGAGGCCGCGCACGGGCAGTGCGGTGGCTTCGAACTCCAGGCCGCGCGAGCGCACGCTGCCGGCGTTGGCCAGCACCTGCACGACGTTGGTGGAGCCCGGCGCCTGGTACAGGGTGGTGGCCTGGTAGCCGTGGATGCCGGTCCAGAACAGGTTGGCGTTGAGCAGCAGGCGACGGTCGAGCAGCGTGCTCTTGAAGCCCAGCTCAGCGTCGTTGGCGCGCTCCGGCCCGACCAGCAGCGAGTCGGCGCCGGCCACCGGGGCCGAGCCCACCGCCAGGTTCACCCCGCCGGATTTCTCGCCATGGGCCAGGGAGGCGTAGCCCAGCAGGTCCTCGTCGAACTTGTAGGCCAGGCTCAGCAGGAAGGACGGCGCGGCGTTGTGCAGGCTGAGGTCGCCCGAGTCATAGGCGCCCAGTTGCCCGGCACGGATGGCCGCGGCCTGGCCGGTGACGGCAGCGCCGCCCACGGGAGCGAAGCGCTTGATGTTGGCGTCCTTCTCCTCGTAGGTGCCGCGCAGGCCGGCGGTGAAGTCGAGGCGGTCGGTGAGGTGCCAGGTGCCCTGGGCGAACAGCGCGTAGCTGTCGGTCTCGATCTTGCCGTTGGCCTTGGTGCTGAGGTTGTTGATGGCATCGAGGTTGGCGCCGAGCAGGAACAGGTCGGCCTGGGAGCCATAGTCGGTGAAGGTCTTGTTGCCCAGGTTCTGGTTGAACACGTAGGCGCCGAGCACGTAGTCGAACGCGCCGCCGGTGGGCGAGGCCAGGCGGATCTCCTGGGAGAACTGGCGGTCGTGCACCTCCACCCCGGTGTTGAGCAGCGCCGGCACGTTGAGGCTCTCGTCGTTGGCCGGGGTGAAGTGCCAGTAGCGGTAGGCGCTGATGGAGGTGAGCGTGTAGCCGCCGGCGAGGTTCCAGTTGGCCTCTACCGAGCTGCCGCCCTGGTGCACGCTGACGCTCTGGCGGCCGTCGATGTTGACCTTCTTGTCGTCCGGGTCACGCACCGGTGATGCACCCACCAGGGCCGCGCGCTGCCAGTAACGCGCCGGCGCGCCGTAGACGACCATGGTGCCGGTGCTGGAATCCTCCTCGTTGTAGTCGTTGATCCAGCGCAGGCTGAAGTCCTCGTTGGGCTCGAAGAGGAACTGCCCGCGCACGCCCTGGCGCTCGCCGCCGTTGAGGTCGTCGCCGTTGTGGATGTTCTTGATGAAGCCGTCGTCGCGGGTGCGGTAGGCCGACAGGCGCGCGGCGAGGGTTTCGGTGAGGGCGCCGTTGACCGTGCCCTTGGCCTGGAAGTAACCGTCCTGGCCACCGGAGACCTCCACCGTGCGCTCGGGGCTGAAGGTGGGTGCGCGGGTGCTGATGTTGAGCACGCCGGCGGTGGTGTTCTTGCCGAACAGGGTGCCCTGGGGGCCACGTAGCAGTTCCAGCTGCTCGATGTCCAGCAGGTCGAACACCGCCATGCCCGGGCGGCCGAGGTAGACGTTGTCCAGGTAGACCCCGGCGCTGCCTTCGAGGCCATCGCTGGCCGGGTTGTTGCCGATGCCGCGCACCGCGACGCTGGACTGGCGCGCGTGGATGAAGGCGACGTTGACGCTGGGCAGCACCTGCTGCAGGTCCTGCACCTTGTACACGCGCTGGGTTTCCAGGGTGGCGCCGCTGAGGGTGGTGATGGGCGTGGGCACGTCCTGCACGTCTTCCTCGCGGCGGCGGGCGGTGACGGTGACCTTCTGCAGGGCGACATCCTTGTCCACTTGCTGCTCGGTGCCGCTGTCGGCGGCCCAGGCGCTCCCCGCGCCCAGGGCCAGCAGCAGGGTCAGTGCATAGTCCACGGCGGCCAGGCGCTGCAGGGCGAGCGGCCGGGCGAGGGACGAGGGGAAAGCGGTACGGCGGTGGCTCATGGGGCGGTCCTTGTTCGGGGCCCGGCTTTTTCCGGGCAGAGCGGGCCCGCATCGCACGCAGGGCGACGGTCGGGGCGGCGTGGGTTCGGAGGAGCGTCAGGTGGCGCGCAGGGCCACCGGGCTCAGGGTTCGGCTGTCAGCGACAGCGGCGCATGAGCGGCGCGAGAAGCCGGGTCATGGCGGAGACGGGAAGTCGGGCTGGCGTGGTCATCGGGTGTCCCCCTTCGGGCTGGGCCATATACTTATTCCTTTTTAATCTTATTTATCTAAACAAGCTTCGTTGACGGAATAAGAGCCTGCATTTAAAACCAGCACCCATACGCGGGCAAATGCCTTCGACCTATATTTTCGATGCCGGTAAAGCATGATGGATCTGCGCCAACTCCGTTACTTCATCGCCCTGGTGGAACACCGCAGTTTCGTTCGTGCGGCCGATGCCATGGGCATCACCCAGCCGGCGTTCAGCCGCAGCATCCAGGGCCTGGAGCAGGCCTTCGGCTGCCAGCTGGTGGACCGGGGCAACAAGGACCTGCGCCCCACGCCGGAAGGCCAGGTGGTGCTACAGCACGCCTTGCGCCTGGTGCAGGGCGCAAGCAACCTGACCCGCGAAATCAACCAGATGACCAAGCTGGATGCCGGCGAGCTGCACTTCGGCTGCGGGCCGGCACCGGCGGCCAAGCTGGTGCCCGACGCCCTGGCCGCCTTCATCAGCCGCCACCCGCGCATCACCACCCGCTTCGAGGTGAACAATTGGGAAGCCCTGGGTCGCCTGCTGGCCCGGGACGAGATCGAGTTCTTCATCGCCGACATCCGCCAGTTCGAGATCGACCCGAACTTCCAGACCCGCGAGCTGACCCCGCGCAACGGCCGCTTCTTCTGCCGCCGGGGGCACCCGTTGCTAGCCAAGGAAAGCCTCTCCACCAACGACATGTTCGACTACCCGCTGGCCGCCACCCGGCTGCCGGCGGGCATCCGCAAGCTGCTGGCGGGCTTCAGCGGCAAGGCGGATTTCGACCTCAACCTGGAATGCGAGCACGTGCCGGCGCTGGTGCAGGTGGTGCGCCAGACCGATGCCGTGGGCGTGGGCATGCTGGAGACCCTGGCACCGCTGCTGGAAAGCGGTGAGCTGGCGCTGCTGAGCTTCCGCAACCTGCCGGAGAACCTGGAAAGCCTCTCCGCCCGCTGCGGCATCGTCACCCGCACCGGTTACCGCCTCTCCCCCGCCGCCCGGGCGCTGATCGAGCTCATCGTCGAGTTGGACGGAATCGAAGCGGAAGAAGCGCGGCGCAGCGCCTGAGTCGGCAACCGAGGGATCGGTCCATCAACAAGGGTTGCCGGGCACTCCGCTGGTGGACGTAAAGAGCGACGTCCACCCTACGCAGCGGTCGGGCTTTTCGTGGGAGCGAATTCATTCGCGAATAGGGCCGGCACCGTTGTGTTGGGCCTCGCTGCGCTCGGCGCCAACCTACGATGCACGGAGTTGCCGGGGGCTCCGCTGGTGGACGTGAAGAGCGACGTCCACCCTACACAGCGGTCGGGCTTTTCGTGGGAGCGAATTCATTCGCGAACAGGGCCGGCACCGTTGTGCTGGCGGCCTTAACGCGATGCCTGCACCGGCTCTTTCAAGGCAGCGTCGAGGAAGCGCGGTTCGTTCCAGTCGGCCACCTTGAACGGCTTGCGGATCAGCCGTTGTTCGGCGGCGAAGTCGACGCCTTTCTGCAGACGGGCGAGGAAGTCGGCATCCAGCTGCGGGTCGAAGATGGTGTTGAAGCTTTCATCCTTGAGGTCGGTGCCGAGGATGCCCACCGGGTAGCTGGCCAGGCTGGACACCAGTTCGACGTAGGCCTGCTTGTTCTCATCGTCGCGCAGCCATTGCACCGCCTGCTGCTGGGCCTTGATCAGCCGTGCCGTCACTTCCGGGTAGTCGCGGACGAAGGCGCCGGTGCCCACCAGCACTGCCTGGGTGCTGCCGGCGCCGCCCAGGTCGCGGGTACTCAGGGGCAGTTCGGCGAGGCCCTTGTCGCGCAGGGCGATCAGCCCGGCCAGGCCCCAGGAGGCATCCACCTGCTTGGCCGCCAGGGCCGCGTTGGCGGCGTTGAAGTCGAGGTTGATCACCTTGAAGTCGCGTTCGGAGAGGCCGCGGCTGGCCAGGGCGTTGGCGAAGGACAGCTGGTTGGCGGTGCCGCGGAACACCGCGACGCGCTTGCCCTTGAGGTCTTCCAGGGTCTTGATGCCGGAGCCGGGCACCACGCCCAGGTAGCTTTTCACCCCGCGCGCGGTGGCGCTGAGCAGGCGGGTATCCAGGCCGCTGGCCTTGCCGATGATGGCGGCCAGGTCGCCCAGGTAGGCGAAGTCCACCTGGCCGTTGGCGAGGGCTTCGTTGACCACCGGGCCCGCGCCCTTGAAGAACAGCCACTGGACCTTGATGCCGTCCTTGGCGAATTCCTGTTCGAGGATGTTCCGGCTGCGCAGCACGTCCACCACGCCACCGCCGCTGTGCTGGCTGCCGGCACTGAGGTCGGGCACGGCGATGCGGATTTCCTTCGGCGCCTCGGCGGCCTGGGCCAGCAGCGGGGCGGCACCGAGCACGCCCGCCAGCACGGTGGGGGCGAACAGCCCGAGGACGCTGTTGATCAGGGTTTTCATGGGAGGCGCTCCTGCGCTGGGGGTCATGTGGCGGCTAGATAGGCACAGGGGCTCTCGGCAAGAAAATAATAAAAATTCATTTTTTGATAACCCGAATGCATAAATCAGGCGAGCCGCGCCCTGTGGGCCGCTATGCAGGGAATGCATAAAAAATATTCAACAAAGGCATTTGCCGCTGCCCCGGCCCTCCCCCACAAATGACGCTCTTATCCATAAATAAATGGATATTCGAATTTTATATTCCACACGGAAATAACATTAGAGCCCAAGCGCCGGGAGACCCGATGAGCAAGATCCAGACGCTGCCCGCCCTCCAGCCGGCCCCCCGCTTCACGTTGCCGACCCCGAGCCTGCACGGCTTCGCCTGGGCCCTGCCCTGGCTGCTGCCCCTCGGCCTGTTCCTGCTCTGGTGGGTGGCCTCGGAGCGGCTGTGGATGTCCGAGCAGATCCTTCCGGCACCGGCGGTGGTCTGGCAGAGCGCCCTGGAGTTCGGCTCCGGCGAGCTCTGGGGCCACCTGTGGATAAGTCTGCAGCGCCTGCTCTGGGGGCTGCTCGCCGGTGTCGCCGGTGGCGTGCTGCTGGGCAGTTGGCTGGGGCTTTCGCGGCGGGCCGAGGCGCTGGTCTACCCGACCTTCGTGGCCCTGGCGCAGATTCCTACCCTGGCCTGGATCCCGCTGTTCATGCTGTTCTTCGGCATCGGCGAGACCCTCAAGCTGGTGGTGCTGATCAAGGCGGTGGTGGTGCCGGTGACCCTGCACGTGCTGGTGGGCGTGCGTGATGCCCAACCGCGCCTGCGCGAAGCCGCTGCGGTGCTGCGCCTGCCGCCGCACCTGCTGTTCTGGCGCCTGGTGCTGCCCGGCGCCCTGCCCGCCTTCATGGCCGGGCTACGCCTGGCCCTGGCCACCGGCTGGACCTCGCTGCTGGCGGTGGAGCTGCTGGCCTCCAGCGAAGGCATCGGCTACCTGATGGTCTGGGGCCGCCAGCTGTTCATGCTCGACCTGGTGTTCGTCTGCATCCTGGTGATCGGCCTGGTGGGCGCGCTGATGGATCGCGGCATCAACCGCCTCGACGCCCTGCTGCTGTTCTGGCCCCACCCGGCCACCGGCCAGCAACCCCGGGGCCCGCGCCTGCAGGGCTGGCAACGTTTGCAGGCCGGGTTGCTGCCCCTGGCCATCGTCGTGCTGTGGCAGGCCACCGCCGGCTTTGGCTGGGTCGACGCCAATATCCTCGCCTCGCCGCTGGACGTGCTGCGCAGCCTGCAGCAGGGCCTGGCCGACGGCAGCCTGCCCACGGCCATGGGCGCCAGCCTGAAACGGGCCCTGCTCGGGCTGCTGATCGGCGGTGCCTCCGGCCTGCTGCTGGGCTTGCTGCTGGGGCTTTCCACCCTGGCCGAGCGCCTGACCGGGCCGAGCCTTTCGGCGCTGCGCCAGGTGGCGATCTTCGCCTGGGTGCCGCTGCTCACCGCCTGGTTCGGCCTGGGCGAGGCGGCCAAGCTGGCCTTCGTCAGCCTGGCGGCCTTCTTCCCCCTGTTCATCGCCACCCAGCGCGGCGTCGCCGGGCTTTCGCCGCAACTGGGCGAGGCCGCGCAGGTGCTGCGCCTGGGCCTGGGCAAGCGCCTGCGCCTGCTGGTGCTGCCGGGCGCCGCGCCGGCCATCTTCGCCGGCCTGCGCCTGTCGCTGATCTACGCCTGGCTGGGCACCATCGGCGCCGAATACTTCATGCCCTCGGACGGCGGCATCGCCAGCTACATGCTCGGCGCGCAGCAGCTGTTCCGCATGGACCAGGTGATGGCGGCCATGCTGCTGGTGGGCCTGGTCGGCGCCCTGCTGGGCACCCTCGGACAACGCATCGAAACCCGCGCCACGCGCTGGAGAACCGCATGAACGCCTTCAACCGCAGTGCCGCCGAAGCGGCCAACCAGCCCGTCTCCGCGCCGCCCACCCTGAGCTTTGCCGGGGTCGGCAAGGTGTTCCAGGTGGACGGCCAGCCCTTCCAGGCCATCGAGGACTTCAGCCTGGATGTCGAGGAGGGCGAGTTCATCGCCATCGTCGGCTCCAGTGGCTGCGGCAAGTCCACCCTGCTGCGCCTGCTGGTGGGGCTGGATACCGACTTCAGCGGCCGTATCGAGGTGGACGGCAAGCCGGTGCGCGGCATCGGCGGCGAACGCGGCATCGTGTTCCAGGAGCACCGCCTGTTCCCCTGGCTGACGGTCACCCAGAACATCGGCCTGGGCCTGGTCAACGAACCCATCGAGCAGGGCGAGCGCGCCCGGCGCATCCACCAGTTCGTGCAGCTGGTGGGGTTGAGCGGCTTCGAAAGCGCCTACCCGCACCAACTGTCCGGCGGCATGGCCCAGCGCGTGGCCATCGCCCGGGGCCTGGTGGCGAGCCCGCGCATCCTGCTGCTGGACGAGCCCTTCGGCGCCCTCGACGCCCTCACCCGCCAGCAGATGCAGGACGAGCTGCTGGCCATCCGCAAACGCCAGCGCATCACCACCCTCCTGGTCACCCACGACGCCGAGGAAGCCATCTACCTGGCCGACCGCGTGGTGGTGATGGCGCCGCGCCCGGGGCGCATCAAGCAGGTGGTGGACATCGACCTGCCGCGCCCGCGCCAGCGTACCGGCCACGACTTCCACCGGGTGCGCGAAGCCCTGCTGCACCAACTGACCGGCGAAGGTGACTACCAGCCACCGGTGCCGCCGCGCGTCGCCGACCTGCCCCTCGAATTCATCGCCCTGTAGCCCCTTTGGAGAACGCTGGATGAGCAAACGCCCCAACTTCCTGGTGATAGTCGCCGACGACCTGGGCTTCTCCGACCTCGGTGCCTTCGGCGGCGAGATCGCCACGCCGAACCTGGACCGCCTGGCCTTCGACGGCCTGCGCCTGACCGATTTCCACACCGCGCCCACCTGCTCGCCGACCCGCTCGATGCTGCTCACCGGCACCGACCACCATATCGCCGGCATCGGCACCATGGCCGAGGCGCTGACCCCGGAGCTGATCGGCAAGCCGGGCTACGAGGGTTACCTCAACGACCGCGTGGTGGCGCTGCCGGAACTGCTGCGCGAGGCCGGCTACCAGACGCTGATGTCCGGCAAGTGGCACCTGGGCCTGACCGCCGAGCGCGCGCCCCATGCGCGGGGCTTCGAGCGCTCCTTTTCGCTGCTGCCGGGCGCGGCCAACCACTACGGCTACGAGCCGCCCTACGACGCCAGCACGCCGGGCATCCTCAAGGCGACGCCGGCGCTGTACGTCGAGGATGACCGCTTCATCGACCAGCTGCCGGAGGGCTTCTATTCCTCCGATGCCTTCGGTGACAAGCTGATCCAGTACCTCAAGGAGCGCGACCAGAGCCGGCCCTTCTTCGCCTACCTGCCCTTCTCCGCCCCGCACTGGCCGCTGCAGGCACCCGCCGAGGTTGTGGATAACTACCGCGGCCGCTACGACGCCGGCCCCGAGGCGCTGCGCCTGGAACGCCTGGAGAAGCTCAAGGCCCTGGGCCTGGTGGCGCAGGACGTGGAGGCACACCCGGTGCGCGCCATCAGCGCCGAGTGGGAGGCACTGAGCGACGAGGAAAGCCAGGTGTCGGCGCGGACCATGGAGGTCTACGCGGCCATGGTGGAGCGCATGGACTGGAACATCGGCCGGGTGCTGGACTACCTGCGCCAGCAGGGGCTGGAGGACGACACCTTCATCCTCTTCATGTCCGACAACGGTGCCGAGGGCGCGCTGCTGGAGGCCTTCCCCAAGTTCGGCCCGAACCTGAAGAGCTTTCTCGACCAGCACTACGACAACAGCCTGGAGAACATCGGCCGCGCCAACTCCTATGTCTGGTACGGCCCGCGCTGGGCCCAGGCGGCCACCGCGCCGTCACGCCTGTACAAGGCCTTCACCACCGAGGGCGGCATCCGCGTGCCGGCCCTGGTGCGTTATCCACAGCTGCAGCGGCAGAAGCAGGTCAGCTCGGTGTTTTCCACGGTGATGGACATTACCCCCACGGTGCTGGACCTGGCCGGCGTGCGCCACCCGGGCACCCGCTGGCAGGGCCGCGAGGTGGCACCGGTGCGCGGGCGCTCCTGGCTGGGCTACCTCTCGGGCGAGACGCCCCAGGTGCATGACGAGAAAACGGTCACCGGCTGGGAGCTGTTCGGCATGCGCGCCATCCGCCAGGGCCACCTCAAGGCGGTGTACCTGCCCGCGCCGGTGGGCCCGGAAACCTGGCAGCTCTATGACCTGGAAAAGGACCCGGGGGAAATCCACGACCTGGCCCAGGAACGGCCGGAAGCCCTGGCCGGGCTGATCGAGGCCTGGCAGCGCTATGTGGACGAGACCGGGGTGATCCTCAGCGAATCGCCGTTCCAGCCATAGGGGCAACAGCAGAGCGTGCTTGTGGGGGAATTCATTCGCGAAAGGGGAGCGCCGTTGCACCTCGGCTCGCCCTTGCCCCAAGGCTCCGGTGAACCACCTGCGGTGGGCTGAAGCCCACCCTACGGAAGGCCGCCCAACACGGCGAGGTTGCAGGCCGCTGCGTTGGGCCTCGCTACGCTCGGCACCAACCTACGGTGCAGCGTGCAACCGGGGCAGCTACACCGGGACGATGCGGTTCTTGCCGCTGCGCTTGGCGCTGTACATGGCTTCGTCGGCGCGGGCGTAGAGGTGTTCCAGGGTGTCGCCGGGGCGCAGGGTGGTCAGGCCCTGGCTGAGGGTGACGCTGAAGATCTGGCCGGCGGCGCTGAACGACAGGCGCTGCACTTCACGCTCCAGGCGTTCGGCCACCTGAAGGGCCTGGGCCGGGTCGCAGCCGGGGAATACGGCGGCGAATTCCTCGCCGCCAATGCGCCCGAAATGGTCGACCCGGCGCAGGGCGCCGGCGCCGCACTGGGCGATGCGCTGCAGCACCAGGTCACCCACCTGGTGGCCGTAGGTGTCGTTGATCTTCTTGAAGTCATCGATATCCAGCAGCAGGAAGGCCAGGGGCCGTTCGTAGCGCTCGGCCACATCGAATTCGCGCTGGGCGCATTCGAAGAAGTGCCGGCGGTTGCTGGTGCCGGTCAGCACGTCGGTGGTGGCCAGGCGTTGCAGCTCGGCCTCCAGGGTCTTCTTCTCGGTGATGTCCTCGGCGATGCCCACCACCAGGGTGCTCTGCCCGGCCTGGCCCTGGCGGCTGACGAAGCATTTGTCGCTGAGCCAGCGCACCTGGCCGTCACCGCGGATGATGCGGTACTCGCGCACTTCCACCGCGCCCTTGGTGAGCACCTCGGCAAGGCTGCGTGCGGCGTACTCGACGTCGTCGGGGTAGATGCAGTTGCGCCACTCGTTGAAGTCCACCATCAGCAGCTCGGCCGGGCGGCCGAACATGCGCTCGTAGTGGGGGCTGACGTAGATGATCTTCTGCGCGTCCCAGTCGAAGGCCCAGAGCACGGCGTTGACGCTGCCCAGCAGGCTGTTGAACAGCAGTTCGCGTTCGCGCAGGCGCTCCACCTCGCCACGGCTGTGCAGCAGTGCCAGGGTGAGCTTCTCCAGCTCGCTGGGTGTTTCCTCGAAGTTTTCCATCCGGCCCATAGCCTGCCTTCGCGTATTCGGGTCACGTTACGCCCGCAACGAAGCGGCGGGCATGGGTGGCCGCGGTCAGGCATGACTCTGGTGACGAATGGCTGCAAAACGGTTGAACAGGCGGTGCAGAACGAACACCGCAAGCAGGGTGATGAAGACCGCAACGCAAACCGAACTGAGCCGATAGGCCAGGCTGAACATCATGTCGTGACTCGGCGTCAGGTATTGACCGAAAACAATCGCCAAAGTTGTCAGCGCGCCGAAGCCGATTCCCTGCGCCCCCTCCAATACGTGCACTCGGGCACAGAAAAACGCGGCTATCCAGTACAGCGAGGCGACGAGCGGTAGCACGTCGTAGTGGTCGTAGAGCAGCAGTTGCAGCACCAGCCCGATGAGGCAGCCGAGCATGGTGCCGAGGGCGCGGATGCGCCCGGCGAAGCGGATGCCGTTCCAGTGCATGGGGAAGAGCACCAGGATCGAGGCGATCTGCGCGGACAGCGAGTCCTTCAGGTCGAAGGTCTGGAAGAGGATGAACGACAGGGTGGCGATGCAGGCGCCGAGCAGCGCTTCGTGGCGCTGGCTGGGCAGGTCCTTGGGCGGCGGAGTGCGCGGCTCGCGGGGCTCGGCATCGGGGAAGAGGAAGAACATCAGCCAGGCGATCAGCACCGTGAGGCAGGCGGCCACCAGATTGCTGGCCACCAGGTCGTAGAGGTGGGTTTCGGGGTAGCTGGCGAAGTGCAGCTGCATGGAGAGGAACACGCAGCCCAGGGCGCCGAACATGAACAGCGGGCCGCGCGCCATGAGGCTGAAGCGCCAGAGGAAGGCGGCGAAGACCAGGGGCACGATGAGCATCGGGCGGTCGCCGAACAGCCCGTAGATGACCAGCGTCTCCAGGCTCACCAGCACCGCCTGGGCGAGGAACTGGCGGATCACATGGGCGTTGATGGTGGGCACCAGGCCCAGCAGCAGCATGGGGTAGACGCAGAAGAACGAGCCGTTGTCCCAGTCCATCAGCTTGCACACGAACAGGCCGAGGGTGCCGCCGCAGGCCAGGCGCAGGCACTGACGCAGGCCGTTCTCGCTGAGGGCCGGGCGCGTCATCAGTAGATGTAGTGCAGCAGGCTGATGAGGCGGATCTGCACCCGGCCGAAGAAGGTGGCCAGGGGCGATTCGTGGGGGTAGAGCTGCACCGTGGCCTTGGCGCCGCTGGGCAGGGGCGCTTCCGGGGGCGCCTCCAGCAGCACGTGCAGGCGCTGGCGCTGGGCGTCGCGCACCCAGCGGTCGGAAGTGGCGGGGGCGGCGAGGTCGCCGTTGGCGTCCAGCTGGCCTTCCTTGACGCCGGCGTCGATGGCGCTGACCCGCGCCGCGAAGATGCGCCCGGGCAGGGCGTCGAACACCACGCTGGCGCCATCGCCCAGGCCCACGTAGCGCAGGGCCTTCTCGCGGAAGTCGGCGCTGACATCGGCCTCATCGGCCACCAGCGCGGCCACCGGGCTGCCGGCGGCGACGAAGGCACCCGGGGACAGCTGCAGGTTGCTCAGGGTGCCGGCGCGCTCGGCGCGGACTTCGCTGTACTGCAGTTGCAGGCGGGCCTGGTCGAGGGCGTTGCGAGCCTGGCGCAGGCGCAGGTTGTCGTCGCCCGCCGCACCGCGCTCGGCGGCCAGCTGGTGGATGCGCGCACTGGCGGCGGCCACCTTGGCGCTGGCGGCGGCACGCTGGGATTGGGTCTGTTCGAACAGCTGGCGGGAGACGTGCTGGCTGGCCACCAGCTTGCCGAGGCGCTCGGTCTCGCGCGCCAGCTCCTGGGCCGAGGCGTCGGCGGCGAGTTTGTCGGCACGGGCGGCGGCGAGGCTGGCATCGAGCTCGGCGTTGTCCTGGGCGGCCTGCTCCAGGGCCAGCTCGGCGGCGTTGACGGCAAGGCGGAAGGGCTCGGGGTCGAGGCGGAACAGCAGCTGCCCGGCCGGCACATGGGCGTTGTTGCCGACGACGATGTCCAGCACCTGGCCGCTGACCCGGGGCGCCAGGCGCAGCACCGGGCGCGTCAGCTGGGCTTGGGGGGTGATGGGCATCCACAGGTCGGCCGCGAGGAAGTAGACGAACAGCAGCACGAAGGCCGCAATGGCGCTCCGCACCCGGCGGGCGAACCTTTGATCGGGGGTCATGGATACCTCGGAAGTACAGGGCGGACCGGTGTTGCCGCGATGCCCGCGAACGGGGCGATGGGCGGTGATCCGGTAAAACGGCAAACAGCTCAGGGCTGGCAGTATATTTACCGGCGTTTCCTGGATAATCAGCGCCCTTCGAGAATCAGCCTTGCGCGAGGAGTAACAATGGACACCCTGAACAGCATGCGTGTGTTCGTTCGCGTCATCGAGACCGGCAGCTTCACCGCGGCGGCGCAGGCGCTGGACCTCTCCACCGCGCAGGTCTCGCGGCTGGTTTCCGAACTGGAGCAGCAGCTGCAGGCACGCCTGCTGCACCGCACCACCCGGCGCCTGGCGCTGACCGAAGTGGGCGAGCGCTACCTGCAGCGCAGCCGCTCCATCCTCAATGAAGTGGACCAGGCCGCCGCCGAGGCGCGCGGCGCACACCTCAAGCCCAGCGGCCGGCTGCGGGTGCACACCATGACCGGGCTCGGCCTGCAGCACCTCACCGGCCTGGTGGCGCGCTACACCGAGCTGTACCCGGAGGTGGTGGTCGACCTGACCCTGTCGCAGCGCAACCCCGACCCGCTGGAGGACGGCCAGGACGTGGTGCTGACCTTCGCCCGCGAGCTGCCGGACTCGCAGATGGTGGCGCAGTCCCTGGGGCAGATGTACAGCGTGGTCTGCGCGGCGCCCGCCTACCTTGAGCAGCATGGCGTGCCCAAGGGGCCGGCGGACCTGCGCCATCACCGCTACCTGCGCCTGCTGGACCCGCTCTACCAGGACAACTGGGTGCTGCAGGGCACGGATGGCGAGTTCGACGTGCTCCCGGCGGAGGCCTTCCAGGTCAACGTCGCCGAATCCCTGGCCCGCGCCGCCCAGGCGGGCATGGGCTTCTGCCTGCTGCCCTCCTTCGTCGCCTGCCAGCCGCTGCGCGACGGCACGCTGTTGCGCCTGCTGCCGGAGCACCGACTGCGCGAGCGCAACATCTATGCGATCTACCCGTCACGGCGCTTTCTCGACGCCAAGATCAGGACCTGGGTGGACTTCCTCAAGGCCGAGCTGCCGCCGCTGTTCGCCCAGGACGACGCCGTGCTGGACGACCCGCGCCACTGGGCCGTGCGCACACAATTGTTGCGCTAGAAGCAATTGTGATTCACCTGGGCCGTGGTTTTTCGCCGCCGGCCCCCCGCCTAAGATGGCCTCGGTCTCCAGATGCATCCCGCCGAGGATCACGCTATGCAACGCAATCTCTTTGTTACTGCCGCTTTCACCGCTTTCGCCCTGTCCTTCACCCAGTTCTCCTTCGCCGAAGAGTCGTCCGCCTTTGTTGCGCGAAATGCGCAGTATGAGCAACGCGCCCAGGACGCCGCCCAGCAGCAGGCCATCGCCAAGCAAGGCACCGAGCGCAAGGCCGAGTCCGGCCAGGACAGCTGATCGACCCGCTCCACCTCCTCCTTACCTCCTGACGTCGATGTGATTGCTCCTTTCGACGTCTTGTTCCAGCCGCCCTCCCCCGGGCGGTTTTTTTTGGCCGCGTTTCAGAACCAGGCGTGTGTGGGCGGTGCAGGTGGGAGTGGGAGGGTAGGAGCGAATTCATTCGCGATGGAGTGTCCAGCCACACGCAGCAGGGGGACGGCGGTGAGTCTTTCGCGGCTGAAGCCGCTTCTACAGATGGCACGGGCCCAACCCCGCAGCGGTGGACCGGTGAAGCGGGGTCCACCCTACATCGCCTGGCAGCTCGTGCCCGCACGGACTTCCCCGCTGGGTAGGGTGGATAGCGCTCTTCTATCCACCAAGCGGACTCGCCCCACACACCAACACCTCGCCCCTCTCCCGGAGAAGCGAATTCATTCGCGAAGGGGCGGGCACGCATCGTTGGCCCTCGCGGGCTCGGCACCAACCTGCGGACAGGCCCATGAAAAAGGCCGGCAATGGCCGGCCTTCTTCGGGGTCGTTGCGATCAGGCCGTGGCGGCCGGGCGCAGCGAGTAGGTCTTGAGCTGCTCGGCGAAGTCGCGCAGCGACTGGATGCCGCTGGCCTCGGCCTCGTGTACCCATTGCTTCATGGCTTCGAGCATGTCGTGGCCGTTGGCGCTGGTCTTGACCCAGATGTGCTGCAGGGCGAGGCGCTTCTCGTAGATCACCTTCAGCGCCTGGCTCTGCTCCAGCATGGCGGCGATGCGCGCATGGTGGCGTTCGTCCAGCAGGCTGGTCTCGCGGGACAGCAGGCGCTTGGCGCGGCGGAACAGGTGGCGCACCGACTCGTCGGCCTTGGCCAGTTCCTGCTTCACCAGGGGCGCGATCACCAGCTTGCGGTACTGCGCCATGATCTGGAAACGGTTGTTGAGGATGGCCATGGCGGTGTCCATGTCCAGGCTGCCCTTGCCTTCCACGCGGTGGGCGATGGGCGCCACGCGCTGCACCTTGGCCAGGCGCAGGAAGCTGAACAGCTTGATCCAGGCCCAGCCCAGGTCGAATTCCCACTTCTTCACCGACAGCTTGGCCGAGTTCGGGTAGGTGTGGTGGTTGTTGTGCAGCTCTTCGCCACCGATGAGGATGCCCCAGGGCACCAGGTTGGTGGCGGCGTCGCGGCATTCGAAGTTGCGGTAGCCGACGGCGTGGCCGAGGCCGTTGATGACGCCTGCGGCCCAGACCGGGATCCACATCATCTGCACGGCCCAGATGGTGATGCCGGCGACGCCGAACAGGGCGAGGTCGATGGCCGCCATCAGGAACACGCCACCCAGGGGGTAGCGGGAGTAGACATTGCGTTCGAGCCAGTCATCCGGGCAGTTCTTGCCGTAGATGCGCAGGGTCTCTTCGTTTTCGGCTTCCTCGCGGTACAGCTCCGCGCCGCGGCGCAGTACGGTACCCAGGCCCTTGATCACCGGGCTGTGCGGGTCGTCGACGGTTTCGCACTTGGCGTGGTGCTTACGGTGGATCGCGGTCCATTCGCGGGTGTTCATCGCGGTGGTCAGCCACAGCCAGAAGCGGAAGAAGTGCTTCAGCGCCGGGTGCAGTTCCAGGGAGCGATGGGCGGAATAGCGGTGCAGGTAGACCGTGACGCCGACGATGGTGATATGCGTCATCACCAGGGTGGCTGCCACCAGTTGCCACAGCGACAGATCGAGAAAACCGTTGTACCACATGGAGTGCGTAGCCTCGGGGGAAGGAAGGGCGAGGTTGTCGGACAAACACCGGCATTATCCCCATGAATTGTGAGAAAACCATCCTGTTCTTTAGATAAGAAAGAGATGAATCTCCATTCATCTATAATGCGAAACCGATCACATCTGGCATGGCCTCGACTCACCTATGAAACCCAAGCTCAGCGCCGTGAAACTGGTGCTGCCCTACTTCCTCCTCGCCAGCGCCTGGATACTCTTCAGCGACCATCTGCTGCCCCTGCTGAGCCCCGATGGCAGCCGCCTGGAACTGCTGCAGTCGGCCAAGGGGCTGCTCTTCGTGGCGGTCACCAGCGGCCTGCTGTACCTGCTGGTGTGCCTGCACATGCGCCGCCTGCGCGCCTACCTGCAGGCCCGCCGCGAGCAGGAGAGCAGCCTGCGCCAGGCCGCTGCGGTGTTCGACGCCACCCAGGAAGGGGTGCTGGTCACCGATGCCGAGCAGCGCATCGTCCACGTCAACCGTGCCTTCGCCCGCATCACCGGCTTCGAGGAGAGCGAGGTGCTGGGGCAGACCCCGGTCCTGTTCAAGTCCGGCCGCCACGACGAGGCCTTCTACCAGTCGATGTGGAACGCCCTGAAGAACCGCCATGCCTGGAGCGGCGAGGTGTGGAACCGCCGGCACAACGGCGAGGTGTACCCGCTGTGGCAGAACATCCGCGCCATCCACGACGAAGACGGCCTGCTGACCCATTACGTGGCGGTGTTCTCCGACGTCAGCGCCATCAAGCGCTCGCAGAACGAGCTGGACTACCTGGCCCACCACGACCCGCTGACCAACCTGCCCAACCGCCTGCTATTCACCGAGCGCGTCGAGCACGCCCTGGAGCGCGCCCGCCGGGAAGGCAGCGAGGGCACGGTGATCCTGCTGGACCTCGACCACTTCAAGCACATCAACGAAAGCCTCGGCCACAACCACGGCGACCTGCTGCTCAAGGCGGTGGGCGAGCGCCTGGCCACCCTGATGACCGGCGGCATGACCCTGGCGCGCCTGGGCGGCGACGAGTTCGGCCTGCTCTGCGAGGGCTCCGGCCCGGAACAGGCGGCGGACCTCGCCGGGCGCATCCAGCAATGCCTGGCCGCGCCCTTCCACCTGGCCGAGCAGAACCTGTTCATCAGCGCCAGCCTGGGCATCAGCCTGTTTCCGGGGGATGCCGAGAACGTCGAGCAGGTGCTGCGCAACGCCGACTCGGCACTGTTCAAGGCCAAGAGCGTGGGCCGCGAGACCTTTGCCTTCTATAGCCAGGAGCTGACCGAGCAGGCGCGCCAGCGCGTCGAGCTGGTCACCGCGCTGCGCCAGGGCCTGGAGCAGGACGAGCTGCGCCTGGTGTTCCAGCCCATCCACGACCTGGCCGATGGCCGCCTGATCGGCGTCGAGACCCTGGTGCGCTGGCAGCACCCGCAGCGCGGCCTGGTGCCGCCGGCGGAGTTCCTGCCGGTGGCCGAGGAAAGCGGCCTGATCGGCGCCATCGACGCCTGGGTGCTGGAGCGTGCCTGCCGGCAGATGCGCGACTGGACCGAGCGCGGCCTGCAGCTGTCGTTCATCGCGGTGAACGTGTCCTGCCGGCTGTTCAGCCGTGGCGAACTGGACACCCGCGTCGCCCGCGTGCTCGCCGACACCGGCCTGGAACCGGGGCGCCTGGAGCTGGAGATCACCGAGAGCGCGGTGATGGAGGACCCGGACACCGCCCTGGAGCTGCTCGACCGCCTGTGCAAGCTCGGCGTGCGCCTGGCCATCGACGATTTCGGCACCGGCTATTCGTCCCTGCAGCGCCTCAAGCGCCTGCCGGTGCACAAGCTGAAGATCGACCAGAGCTTCGTGCAGAACCTGCCCGACGACCGCGACGACATCGCCATCGCCAAGGCCGTTACCGCGCTGGGCCACAGCCTGGGCCTGGAGGTGCTGGCCGAAGGCATCGAGCACCAGCGCCAGGCCGACTTCCTCCGTGGCCTGGGTTGCGACCATGGCCAGGGCTACCTGTTCAGCCGCCCGCAGCCGGCCCAGCAGCTCGAGGAAGCCTGGCAGCTTTCGCCCTCGGGCGGCGCCACCCCGCAACAGATCAGCCTGCTCTGACCCCTTCTCTCCGGTGGGCCAACGCCCGCCGCGCGTCACTCCGCCCGGAGCGGGCGAACCTCTGGCCAGCAGAGCGCCGAGCGATCCGGCTCAATCTAACCATTGGTTATATAAAAATTCTTAAACAGTATTTTTAAGAATATTCATGCCCTGATTAAGATGCGCCCAAGCCACGCGAACCCCCTGTTCACCGACGCGGGCATCCCATCCAAGGAGCATGACCATGAGCGCAACACTCCGCAGCCTCGAAGGCCAGGACGAAGCCAGCATCCTGCGTGAAATCCAGAGTGCCCTGCACGGCCTGCGTTTCGGTGCCGTCGAGATCACCGTGCACAACGGCCAGGTGGTGCAGATCGAGCGCAAGGAAAAATTCCGCCTGCAACCGCCCGCCGGCAAGAACAGCTGACCCGAACACCCGACCGAGTCGCCGGAGGGGTCAACCCGATACGCGAACCGAGTCGACTGCGACGTGCGCCGTGAACGCCCGCCGCGCCTGAAAGACAACCTAGCCAACAGCATAAAAACTCAGAATTCAGGAGCTTCATCCATGTCGATTCGCCGCTTCGCCCTGGCCACCCTGGCCAGCGCCCTGCTCACCACCCTGGTCGCCGGCCCGGTCGCCGCCGCCACCGAACTGCTCAACGTCTCCTACGATCCGACCCGCGAGCTGTACCAGGAGTACAACGCCGCCTTCGCCAAGCACTGGAAGGCCCAGGGCGGTGAAGACCTCAAGGTCCAGCAATCCCACGGCGGTTCCGGCAAGCAGGCGCGCGCGGTGATCGACGGCCTCAAGGCCGACGTGGTGACCCTGGCCCTGGCCGGCGACATCGACGAGCTGCAGAAACTCGGCAAGCTGATCCCCGAAAACTGGCAGACCCGCCTGCCGCAGAACAGCACCCCCTACACCTCGACCATCGTGTTCCTGGTGCGCAAGGGCAACCCCAAGGGCATCAAGGACTGGGGCGACCTGACCAAGGCCGGCGTGGAAGTCATCACCCCGAACCCGAAGACCTCCGGCGGCGCCCGCTGGAACTTCCTGGCCGCCTGGGCCTGGGCCAAGAAGCAGTACGGCAGCGACGCCAAGGCACAGGAATACGTACAGGCGCTGTACAAGCAGGTTCCGGTTCTCGACACTGGCGCCCGCGGTTCGACCATCACCTTCGTCAACAACAACATTGGCGACGTGCTGCTGGCCTGGGAAAATGAGGCCTTCCTGGCACTCAAGGAACAGGGCGGCGAGAACTTCGAAATCGTTGCGCCGAGCCTGTCGATCCTCGCCGAGCCGCCGGTTTCGGTGGTCGACAAGAACGTCGACAAGAAGGGCACCCGCAAGGTCGCCGAAGCCTACCTGCAGTACCTGTACAGCGAGGAAGGCCAGCGCATCGCCGCGAAGAACTTCTACCGCCCCCGTGACGAGAAGGTCGCCGCCGAGTTCGCCAAGCAGTTCCCGAAACTGGACCTGGTGACCGTCGACAAGGACTTCAACGGCTGGAAGGAAGCGCAACCGAAGTTCTTCAACGACGGCGGCATCTTCGACCAGATCTACCAGGCGCAATAAGCCGAAGCTGCAAGCTGCAAGCTGCAAGCTGCAAGAAAATGGGTGGGGCGCAGGCCCCGCCCGGACAAGGGGAAGCGCGAGCTTCCCTTTGCCGTGCCCGGGCCGGTGATATTCCGGTGGCGGGCTTGAGCGTTCCAACGCAGAAAAAGGACAGATGATGTCTCGACGTATCTCCCCGGTCATACCCGGCTTCGGGCTGACTCTGGGGTACACCCTGGTGTATCTCAGCCTGTTGGTGCTGATTCCCCTGGGCGCCATGTTCCTCAAGACCTTCGACCTCACCTGGGTGCAGTTCTGGAACATCATCAGCGCACCCCGCGTAATTGCCGCACTCAAGCTCAGCTTCGGCACCGCGCTCGCCGCCGCCGTGCTCAACGGCCTGATCGGCACGCTGCTGGCGTGGGTCCTGGTGCGCTACGACTTCCCCGGCCGCAAGATCATCGACGCGATGATCGACCTGCCCTTTGCCCTGCCCACCGCCGTGGCCGGTATCGCGCTCACCGCGCTGTACGCGCCGGCCGGCCTGGTGGGCCAATTCGCCACCGACCTGGGCTTCAAGATCGCCTACACCCCGCTGGGCATCACCCTGGCGCTGACCTTCGTCACCCTGCCCTTCGTGGTGCGCACGGTGCAGCCGGTGCTGGCCGACATCCCCCGCGAGGTGGAAGAGGCCGCCGCCTGCCTGGGCGCCAAACCACTGCAGGTGTTCCGCCACATCCTCCTGCCGGCGCTGCTGCCCGCCTGGCTGACCGGCTTCGCCCTGGCCTTCGCCCGCGGCGTGGGCGAGTACGGCTCGGTGATCTTCATCGCCGGCAACATGCCGATGAAGACCGAGATCCTGCCGCTGCTGATCATGGTCAAGCTGGACCAGTACGACTACACCGGCGCCACCGCCATCGGCGTGCTGATGCTGGTGGTCTCCTTCATCCTGCTGCTGCTGATCAACCTGCTGCAGCGCCGCATCGAAACCCCTTGAGGAGGCCAACGTCATGAGTAGTGCAACCCTGACCGCCGCCACCTCCGCCAACGCAGCCCGCCGTGGCAACCTGTGGGGCCGGCGCGCGCTGATCGCCGGCGCCTGGCTGGTGTTCGGCATCTTCCTGCTGCTGCCGCTGTACATCGTGCTCAGCGAAGCACTGAAGCAGGGCTTCGGCACCTTCTTCACCGCCATCTTCGAGCCCGATGCCCTCGCCGCGCTGAAGCTGACGGTGATAGCCGTGGCCATCTCGGTGCCGCTGAACCTGGTGTTCGGCGTCGCCGCCGCCTGGTGCGTGAGCAAGTTCGAGTTCCGCGGCAAGAGCATCCTGGTCACCCTGATCGACCTACCCTTCTCGGTCTCGCCGGTGATCGCCGGCCTGATCTACGTGCTGCTGTTCGGCGCCCAGGGCTACTTCGGCGAGTGGCTGTCGGACCGTGATATCCAGATCGTCTTCGCCCTGCCCGGCATCGTCCTGGCCACCGTCTTCGTCACCGTGCCCTTCGTCGCCCGTGAGCTGATCCCGCTGATGCAGGAACAGGGCACCCAGGAAGAAGAGGCCGCGCGCCTGCTCGGCGCCAACGGCTGGCAGATGTTCTGGCACGTGACCCTGCCCAACATCAAATGGGGCCTGATCTACGGCGTGGTGCTGTGCACCGCGCGCGCCATGGGCGAGTTCGGCGCGGTGTCGGTGGTTTCCGGCCACATCCGCGGCGTCACCAACACCCTGCCGCTGCACGTCGAGATTCTCTACAACGAGTACAACCACGTCGCTGCCTTCAGCGTCGCCAGCCTGCTGCTGATCCTCGCGCTGGTCATCCTGCTGCTCAAGCAGTGGAGCGAGGCCCGTTTGTCCCGTCTTAAATCCAGCGCTGATGAGGAGTGAGTCATGAGCATCGAAATCCGTAACGTCAGCAAGAACTTCAACGCCTTCAAGGCGCTCAACGACATCAACCTGGATATTCACAGCGGCGAGCTGGTGGCCCTGCTCGGTCCGTCCGGCTGCGGCAAGACCACCCTGCTGCGCATCATCGCCGGCCTGGAGACCCCGGACGCCGGCAACATCGTGTTCCACGGCGAGGACGTATCCCAGCACGACGTGCGCGATCGCAACGTCGGCTTCGTGTTCCAGCACTACGCCCTGTTCCGCCACATGAGCGTGTTCGACAACGTCGCCTTCGGCCTGCGCATGAAGCCCAAGGGCGAACGCCCCAGCGAGCCGGAGATCGCCGAGAAGGTCCACGAGCTGCTCAACATGGTGCAGCTGAACTGGCTCTCCGACCGCTACCCGGAGCAGCTCTCCGGCGGCCAGCGCCAGCGCATCGCCCTGGCCCGCGCCCTGGCGGTGAAGCCGAAGATCCTGCTGCTGGACGAACCCTTCGGCGCCCTCGACGCCAAGGTGCGCAAGGAGCTGCGCCGCTGGCTGGCGCGCCTGCACGAGGAGATCAACCTGACCTCCGTGTTCGTCACCCACGACCAGGAAGAAGCCATGGAAGTGGCCGACCGCATCGTGGTCATGAACAAGGGCGTGATCGAGCAGATCGGCTCCCCGGGCGAGGTCTACGAGAAGCCGGCGAGCCCCTTCGTCTACCACTTCCTCGGCGACTCCAACCGCCTGCAGCTGGGCGATGACCGCCACGTGCTGTTCCGCCCCCACGAAGTCTCGCTGTCCAAGGAGGCCGAGGACGAGCACCAGGCCGCCGAAGTCCGCGACATCCGCCCCCTCGGCGCCATCACCCGGGTGACCCTGAAGGTGGATGGCCAGGACGAGCTGATCGAAGCCGAAGTGGTCAAGGACCACGACAGCCTGGTCGGCCTCGCCCGTGGCGAGACCCTGTACTTCAAGCCCAAGGCCTGGCAGCCCGTCGCCCACGGCTGATCGTCGCGACGCAACGACAAAGCCCCTCATCCGAGGGGCTTTTTCATGGGCGCGGAACGCAGGAATGTAGGTTGGGCCGAAGCATGAGGCCCAACGCAACGGACCGGACCCTGGCACCGTTGGGCCTCGCAAGCTCGGCACCAACCTACGGCCCCGCCCTGCCAGCCCGACACATCTCCACCCGGCCCGGCATCGCGGTGGACGTAAAGAGCGACGTCCACCCATACACGACCCCGCCCTCTGGTGGGAGCGAGTTCATTCGCGAAAAAGGCAGGATGTCCGAGTTATCCACAGACCGCTTCGGTGGAGCGCTTGAGCCCGAAGAACTGCAGTTCGGCGAACAGAACCACCGCCAGCGCCTGGGCGATCACGAAGGTCTGGCCCAGCAGGGTCGGCTGCACCCAGCCGCTGACCAGCAGCAGGAGGCTGTCCACCACCCAGACGGCGTTGACCGCGATCACCGCCCACACTGCGCGGCGGTCCAGGGTTTCGCGGCGGGCCAGCCACAGCAGCACGGCGCACCAGGGCAGCATCGACAGGCCGGCACCGATGAGCAGCGCGGCGGGCAGCGCCAGCAGGGACGACAGCGGGCCGGCGCCCAGGGTCATCAGCAGGCCGGCGCCGCCGCTGACCAGGGCATCGAGTTGCAGGGCGCGGCGCAGCAGGGGGGAGGGTTGCACGGTGGTCATGGCGAATCTCCTGGGTATGAGCGGCCCGGCGGTTGCCGGTGCCTGGTCGCCAGGATTCATCGAGCGGAGAATCGCGTCGATTACCTGCCAGGTAATGGCCGTGCCTCACCGGCTCGACTATCGTCGCTGCCATGAACGCACCCACCCATCCCGTCGGCGCCCTGTTGCGCCAATGGCGCCAGCGGCGCCGACTCAGCCAGCTCGACCTCGCCTGCGACGCGGAGATTTCCACGCGCCACCTGAGCTTCGTCGAAACCGGGCGCGCCCAGCCCAGCCGCGAGATGCTCCTGCACCTGGCCGAGCAGCTGGACATTCCCCTGCGCGAACGCAACCGCCTGCTGGCCGCCGCCGGCTATGCGCCGCTGTTCCCCCAGCGCACCCTGGACGACCCGGCCCTGGCCGGTGCGCGCCAGGCCATCGAGCAGCTGCTCAAGGCCCACGAGCCGAACCCGGCGCTGGCCATCGACCGCCAGTGGAACCTGCTGGCGGCCAACGGCGCGGTGATGGCGCTGATCGCCGGCGCGTCCCCAGCCCTGCTCGCCCCGCCGCTCAACGTGCTGCGCCTGACCCTGCACCCGGAGGGCCTGGCACCGCGCATCGTCAACTTCGGCCAGTGGCGCGCCCACCTGCTGGAGCGGCTGCTGCACGACATCGAGGTGAGCGGCGATGCAGAGCTGCAGGCCCTCTACGACGAACTGGCCGCCTACCCGGCACCGCCCGCGACCGCCCCCCTGCCCACCGACGGCGTGCTGGTGCCCCTGCAGCTGGATACGCCCCTGGGGGTGATCAGCTTCATCAGCACCATCACGGTGTTTGGCACTCCGGTGGACGTGACCCTGTCCGAGCTGGCCCTGGAGACCCTGTTCCCCGCCGACCCGGAAAGCGCCGAGCGGCTGCGGCAGATCCTCCGGATGGGATGATTTGTCGCCCGGTGGTCATAAATCACTCTTTCGGGTAATACCCTCCAGCCCCCGGCGCAGTAGGCTGGGCGCGCACCGATTGGTGCCCACACACCTCATCGCTTTGTCTGCTCACAACAACAACAAAAGGAGCACGCCGGGATGCTTTCAGACGCTCTAGCACGCGCTTTTATCGGATTGGCGCTCAGCCTGGTCGGGGCCGGGATGACCCTCGCCGCCGAGCTCGCGCCCATCGACCAGGTACAGATCCACGCCTGCCGCGCCACCAGCAGCCTGTTGCTGTATCGCGGCGAAGGTTTCCAGGAAACCCACAAGACCCGCTTCGACGCCGACATCAAGGCGCTGGAAGCTGCGTTCCAGAGCGTGCCGCAGCCCAGCGACGGGTTCCGGCAGAAGTACCGCGCCCTTGTTACCCAGTTGCAGCAGGGTGTTTCCTACGGCCACAACGAGGACGACGTGCCCTGGCGCTTCCCCCAGGAACTGGCCAAATCCCTGCGTGAACTGCTCATCGCCGCCCGCTCCACCCCCGGCAACACCGCCGATGGCGAGCTGCCGGCCAAGGTGGAATACCTGGCGGTGCAGTACCTCAGCCGCGCCTACATCGGCACCTTCGAGATCGCCCGGGAAAGCAACGACACCTACATCGGCCAGGACGAACGCACCCTGCTGCCGGCCATCGATGCCCAGTTGCAGCCAATGGACAAGAACGACCCGGCGGTGGGCAAGCTGAAGACCCGCTGGAGCTTCCTCAAGACCGCCCTCAGCGACATGAACAGCCAGAGCAACACCCTGGTCAGCGCCTCCGGCCGGCCCTATGCACCCATGATGGTCGACCGCCACGCACGCTCGATGAGTGCGCAGTTGTTGACCAAGGGAGGCTGAAGGAAAGGGGTAGCGCGGGTTATCCACAGGGCGGAGCCAGGCTCAACACCGCAGCGGTGGACCGGTGAAGCGGGGTCCACCCTACAGCGCCTGGCGCATCGTGCCGGCACAGGCTACCCCGCTGGGTAGGGTGGATAACGCTCTTTTATCCACCAGGCGGACTCACCCCATACACCGAAGCCTGGCCCCTCTCCCGTGGGAGCGAATTCATTCGCGATGGTGTTTCCAGCCACTCGCAGCCGAGAGCCGGCGGTGAGCCTTTCGCGGCTGAAGCCGCTCCCACAGGTGGCACGGAGCGGAACGAGGCACGACTGTGTGGAGGTCAGGTCCGCCATGTTGGGCCTCGTACCTCGGCCCAACCTACGAAGAACAGAACGAGCTTGCCCCATATATCGAAGCCTCGCCCCTCTCCCGTCGGAGCGAATTCATTCGCGATGGGGTTTCCAGCCACTCGCAGCCGAGAGCCGGCGGTGAGCCTTTCGCGGCTGAAGCCGCTCCCACAGGGGGAGCCGGCCCAGCCGCGCATCACCTCAGGCGGTGGCTTTTTTCTCGCGGATGCAGGTCGGGCCGGCGCGGTGTTCGATGGCCTGTTCCACGTCCTTGCGCATGCCGAGCATGAAGGCCAGCTCGGCGACCACGAACAGCGGGCCGACCACCAGGCCCATGAGGTCGTCGACGAAAGCGGGCTTGCGGCCTTCGTAGTAGTGGCCGACAAACTGGATCACCCAGCCCACCACGAACAGGCCGAGGCCGGCGCTGAGCCACAGGGCGGTGGATTGCACGGCCAGCGCGGTGCCGACCCAGAGGCTGAGCCAGAGCAGCGCGGTCATCACCAGGCCGAAGCGCAGGTCGAGGCGGAAGTAGAAGACGGCAGAGGCCAGCGCCACCAGGGCTGCAGGAGATATCCACAGGCCGGCGACGACCAGGCCCGGGCGCGACAGCAGCACGGCCACGGCGACCACGATCAGCGGGATGCCGATGAAGTGGCTGAAGATATTGCGCCGGTCACGGTGGTATTCGGCGTACTGGGAAAGATGATCGACGAGGGTTTTCATTGTTATGTCCTCAGGTTGCAGGCAGTTGCACCGATAATGGCGCCTGTACTGACCTATCCTCTGTCAGCTAGCCGACAAAGCCCATCACCCGATGCCCGAACTTTCCGACTGCCGTACCCAATTGCTCACCGGCCACTGGTTCGCCGGCCTGCCCGCGCCCCTGCAGGATGCGCTGGTGGAGCAAGCACGCCCGCTGAGCCTGGCCCCCGGCGAGTGCCTGTTCCGCCGGGGCGACCCGCCATGCGGGCTCTATGCCGTGCTCGAAGGCGCGGTGCGCATCGGCGTGAGCGCGGAGAACGGCAAGGAGGCGTTGCTGATCCTGGAGGAGCCGCCGCACTGGTTCGGCGAGATCTGCCTGTTCGATGGCCAGCCGCGCACCCACGACGCCTTCGCCGAAGGCCCGACACAGCTGCTCAACGTGCCCCAGGCGGCCTTGCAGAAGATGCTGGAGGCGGAGCCGGCCTGGTGGCGCGAGCTCGCCCTGCTGATGAGCCAGAAGCTGCGCCTGGCCTTTATCGCGCTGGAGGAAATGAGCCTGCTGCCGGCACCGCAACGCCTGGCGCGGCGGCTGTTGATGATCGCCGAGGGCTACGGCGAGACCAGTGGCCAGCGCCGGGTCATCCACCTGGCCCAGGAACAGCTGGCGTTGATGCTGGCGGTGTCGCGGCAGACCACCAACCAGATTCTCAAGGAGCTGGAAGCCCAGGGCGTGGTGCACCTGAACTATGGCGAGATCGAAATCCTCGACCTCGCCGGCCTGCGCAAGGCGGCACGGCTGTAGCGATTCAGGCCGGCCCGCGCAGGGCCTCGGCGAGCTGACGGCCCACCGTCACCGCCTCCTCCAGCTGCGCTTCCAGGCGCACCATCTCTTGCCGCCAGGCCTGCTGGCTTTCGTGCTGCAGCGCCCAGTGATCCGGCAAGGGCGCCAGCGCGTCGCGCAGCTGCGCGCCCTGCTCGTCCAGCCCGGCCATCAGCCCGCCAAGGGGCTCCAGCGCGGCCACGCCTGCGGCCAGCCCGGCGTCCTGCCCAGCCAGGTGGGCCACGGCGGCGGCGGTCTGCTGCTGGATGTCTTCGGCCATGCGCCCCACTTCCTCGGTGGCACCGGCGGTGCGGGCGGCAAGGTTGCGCACCTCGTCGGCGACCACGGCGAAACCACGCCCGGCATCCCCGGCGCGGGCGGCTTCGATGGCGGCGTTGAGGGCCAGCAGGTTGGTCTGGCTGGCGATGGACTGGATGCTCTGGGCGACCTTCTGGATCTCGCCGCTACGCTCGGCCAGGGCCTGCACGCGCTCGCGGCCGGTGCCGCTCTCGGCGAGCAGCGCGGCGAAGGCCTGGCGCGCCTTGTCCAGGTCGGCGCGGCCTTCGGCACCGGCCTGCTGCAACTGTGCGGCGAGCTGTTCGAGGCGATCGAGATCGGGCGGTACGACGCCCGCGTCATGGCGTTGCAGCCAGATGGCGCCCTCGTCCAGGCGCTGGCGCAGCAGGGTATCGAGCTGGCTGGCGACGCCTTGCAGACGCAAACGCTCGGCAGCGTTGCGATCAGCCTGCACCGCCAGCTCCGCCAGGCGCGGGGCCTGGTCTTCCAGGGGTTCGTCGCGGGGCTCTTCCGGTACCTTCCAGGGCCCCAGCCAGGGCCACAGCGCCAGCACCAGGTAGGCGGGGATGCTCCAGGCGAGCGGCACCTGCCAGCGGCTGTAGACCAGCATCAACAGGGCCAGGCCCAGGGTGTGGAACGCGACGGCATAGGGATGGCGGGCGTAGGCAGGACGCATGGGCTTCTCGGGGTGGTTCTTGTAATGGGGCAATTCTGGCGGCTCGGCTGGCGACTGGCCAGTTCTAGCGCACCAAGCTTTCGCGGTACTGACTCGGTGCCTGGCCGGTCCAGCGCTTGAAGGCGCGGCTGAAGCTGCTGGTATCGGCGAAACCGAGCAGGTAGGCGATTTCGCTGATGGAGCAGCGTGGGTCGCGCATGTGCACCAGCGCCAGGGCCTGGCGGGTGTCGCTGAGCAGTTGCTCGTAGCTGCTGCCCTCCTCCGCCAGGTGCCGCTGCAGGCTGCGCAGGCTCAGGTGCAGGGACTGGGCAATGCGCTCGGCCGAAGGTTCGCCATTGGGCAGCTGGGCCTCCAGGCAGGCGCGCACCTTGCGCGCCCAGGTGGGCACCTGCAGCTGCTCCAGGGTGCGCTTGAGCACCGTTTCGTTGTGCTCGGCCAGCTCGGGGTTGGCGTCTTCCAGGCGGCGTTCGAAGTCCGCGCGGGCGAATTCGATCAGGTCTTCCGGGGCGCCGAAGTGCAGCGGGCAGCGGAACACCTGGTGCCAGGGCGCGGGGTCGGCCGGCTGCGGGCGGCGCAGGTGCACGGCCAGGGGCGCGTAGTCACGGCCCAGGCGGTTGCGGCAGGTGCGCACGTAGATGGCAGCGAAGGCGTCCACCGCCTCGGGGGCCGGTGCGGGGCCCTCCTCGGGGACGCGCAGGCGGAACTCATAGCGCTCGCCGTGCAGGGTCAGCTGCAGGGCCAGGGCATCACTGACCACCTGGTGGTAGCGCTCGATGCGTTCGAAGATCTCCCGCAGGGTGGCGCTGGCCACCAGCGCGTAGCCCAGGGCGTGGAAGGTGGTGGGGCTGAGGTAGCCGGAAATCTTCAGGCCCAGCGCCGGGTCACCGCTGGCCGTGACCGCCAACTGCCACAGGCGCGTGGTGGCGGAGAGCGGGTAGCGCGCGTTGGGGTCGTCCATCAACGCTGGGTCGAGGCCGGCCTGGCGGCAGAGGCCGTCGCTGTCGAGGCCGAGCGCGTCCAGCTGCTTGCGCAGGGCTCGGGTCCAGCTGGCGAGGGTGGAGGGCTCGTCGCTCATGCAGGTTGGCGTATCCGGTCAACAGGTTGGCGTTCAAGGTCAGGCGTGGCGCGCACCGCCTCGGCAGAGTGGGCACACGACGAACAAGAGGATGTAAGCATGTCCCCGACGACCGCAAGCCCCGCAAAGCTGAATGATCAACAGCGATCAGCCCATATTCGTGAAGTGGTGATGGCCCATGGCGTGGAGCTGCGCCAGCGCTACCCGATCCTCAACCGCCAGGACCTGCTCGGCGCCAGCATCCTCGCCTTCGCCCTCGCCGGCATGGTCGGCTCGGCGGCGCTCTACCTGAACGGCACGATCGCCTGGTGGGCGTGCCTGCTGGTCAACGCCTTCCTCGCGTCGCTGACCCACGAGCTGGAGCACGACCTTATCCACAGCATGTACTTCCGCAAGCAGCGGGTAGCGCACAACCTGATGATGGCGCTGGTGTGGCTGGCGCGGCCGAGCACCATCAACCCCTGGGTGCGCCGCCACCTGCACCTGAACCACCACAAGGTCTCCGGCACCGAGACCGACATGGAGGAGCGCGCCATCACCAACGGCGAGCCCTGGGGCCTGGCGCGGCTGCTGATGGTGGGCGACAACCTGATGTCCTCGCTGATCCGCATGCTGCGGGCCAAGAGCTGGGCGCACAAGAAGTTCATCCTGGTGCGCACGCTGAAGGTCTATGCGCCGCTGGCGCTGATGAACTGGAGCGCCTGGTACGTCTTCCTCGGCTTCCACGCCATCAATGGCGTGAGCGCGCTGCTGGGTGCGCCGGTGGCCTGGTCGGAGACCACCCTGGCGATGATGCAGGGCATCGACATCGTGGTGGTGGTGCTGGTGGGCCCCAACGTGCTGCGCACCTTCTGCCTGCACTTCGTCAGCTCCAACATGCACTACTACGGCGACGTCGAGCTGGGCAACGTGATCCAGCAGACCCAGGTGCTCAACCCCTGGTGGCTGTGGCCGCTGCAGGCGTTCTGCTTCAACTTCGGCAGCACCCATGCGATCCACCACTTCGTGGTAAAGGAGCCCTTCTACATCCGCCAGATGACCGCCCCGGTGGCGCACAAGGTGATGCGCGAGATGGGCGTGCGCTTCAACGACATCGGCACCTTCGCCCGCGCCAACCGCTGGCAGGCGCAGCCGCAACCGGTGGCCGAGCGCGCACAGACCGCCTGACGCCTGCCGCGCGTCCCCGAACCCCACGCCCCAAACCTAAGATGGGCCGCCTCGCGGCCCTTCTGCGCCTACTATCGCCGCCATTCCGCCCACGACAGCGCCCCGAGGCCCCCACGGCCCGGCGGGCGTTGCGCCGCGGAAAATCCGCTCAACCGTGAAGAACAAGAGGTACCGGCATGAAAACCTGGATCTGTGTGGTCTGTGGCCTGATCTACGACGAAGCCAAGGGCTGGCCCGACGAGGGCATCGCCGCCGGCACCCCCTGGGCCGATGTGCCCGAGGACTGGATCTGCCCCGACTGCGGCGTGGGCAAGCTGGATTTCGAGATGCAGGAAATCTGAGGCGCGGCCTCAGTACTTCAGGCTCATGCGCAGGGCCAGGCCGTTGTCCCGCGACTCGGTGGCCCAGTCGCCCTCGTAGGCCAGGCCCAGGCTCAGGGCCTGGTCCAGCTGCCAGTCGAGCATCAGGCCGAGGTGGATGACGTCGCGGGCGAGCTGCGCCTCGCCGGCGCCGTCTTCATCCCCGAGCTGGCGATCGCCGCTGTTGCGCCGCCAGGCCGGGATCACCCGTGCCACCAGGCGCTGGTCGGGGCCGAGGGTCCAGGCGGTGGTGCCGCGCAGGCCGAAGGTGGCCTGCAGCAGCTCGTCCCGTTGTGACCCCACATCAGCCTGGCGCTCGCTGTCCTGGCGTAGCCAGGCGAGTTCGCTGAAGCCTTCGAGGCTGAAATCGCGGTAATCCAGCGAATAGCTCAGTTCGCCGAACAGCTGCCCGCCCCGGGCATCGGCGGCGCGCGCGCGGCCGTCCACCCGGTGGCTGTCCAGCAGCAGGCCGGTCTTTAAGCCGATCTGGTTGTAGAACTTGGTGCCGAGGTAGGCGCCGAGCTGGTAGCCGTCGAGGCGCGCATCGGCGCTGCCGGCCTCCAGTTCCGTGCGGGACAGCCCGGCCGTGGCGCCCAGCACCCAGTCGCCCACCCAGCGCTCACTGCCCAGGGCGATGCCGGCGACAGTCCGCTCGCGGCTCGGCGCCGCACCCGGCCCATCGGCCGAGCCGTGGCTGGCATAGGTGCGCACCCAGTAAGGCTGCTGCCCGTCTTCGGGTTCGCCCTCGCGGAAGGAGAAACGCAGCTGCTGGATGCGGTCGAGCACCGCCTCACGGGTGAAGCGCGCGTCCTCCAGCAGCGTGGCGCGGGTGGCCTGGTGCAGGTCGCCGGCGAATACCGAAGGGGCCAACAACAGGCAGGTGAACAGGGATGCGCGCATGGGTTCTCCGAGGACGGGCGGCTGTGGATAACGCTAGCCGCGCCGCTCCAGCGCTTGCATCAACAAGGTGCGACCGGCACTGAGCACCTCTTCCTGGCGCGATTCGCTGGCGAGCATGCGCGCGATCACCAGGGCGCCGACGCATTGGGAAATCACCGCCCAGGCCAGCTCGCCGTCTTCGAGTATCTCGGCCCAGGCCTGCTGCAGTTGCAGCATCCAGTGCTCGGCGGTCTCGCGCACCGGCAGGTCGGCGCGGGCGATCTCCGCGCCCAGGGCGGGAATCGCGCAACCGCCTTCGGCGTTGTGAACATGGGCCATGCTCAGGTAGTGCTCGAGGCAACGCTGCAGGCGTGCCTGGTCGAAGCCTTCGCCCTGGGCGACCTGGCCGATCAGGCTGCGCGACAGCTCGCGCTCGACGATGGCGGTGAACAGGTCGTCCTTCGACGGGAAGTGGCTGTAGAAGGCGCCACCGGTGAGGCCGATGGCCTTCATCAGGGCGTCTACGCCGGTGCTGGAGAAGCCGCCAGCCTTGGCGATCGAGCCGCTGCTCTCCAGCAGTTTCTGCCGGGTTTCTTCCTTGTGAGTGGGGGAATAGCGCATGTCGACCTCCATAAAACGCACTGCTTGACGCGGGTTGGACTGTAGCATAACGTCCGTTCAGCTAACGACCGTTTAGTTAAAGGTGACTGCCATGAATACCGAATCGAACAACAACAAGGTGGTGCTCGTGATCGGCGCCGGTGATGCCACCGGCGGCGCCATTGCCCGGCGTTTCGCCCGTGAGGGCTATATCGCCTGCGTGACCCGGCGCAGCGCGGACAAACTGCAACCCCTGGTGGACAGCATCCGCGCGGAAGGCGGCCAGGCCCACGGCTTCGCCTCCGACGCGCGCAAGGAAGAGGACGTGACCGCGCTGGTGGAGCAGATCGAGAGCGAGATCGGCCCCATCGAAGCCTTCGTCTTCAACATCGGCGCCAACGTGCCCTGCAGCATCCTCGACGAGACCGCGCGCAAGTACTTCAAGATCTGGGAGATGGCGTGCTTCTCCGGCTTCCTCACCGGCCAGGCGGTGGCGCGGCGCATGGTCACCCGTGGGCGCGGCACCATCCTCTTCACCGGCGCCACGGCGGGCCTGCGCGGCGCGGCCAACTTCGCCGCCTTCGCCGGCGCCAAGCACGGCATCCGCGCCCTGGCGCAGAGCATGGCGCGCGAGCTGGGGCCACGGAACATCCACGTCGCCCACGTGGTGGTGGACGGTGCCATCGACACCGACTTCATCCGCGACACCTTCCCCGACATCTACGCCCGCAAGGAGCAGGACGGCATCCTCGACCCGGAGCACATCGCCGAGAACTACTGGTTCCTGCATAGCCAGCCGCGGGATGCCTGGACATTCGAACTCGACCTCCGCCCCTGGATGGAACGCTGGTGATTACTGACGGCCGGCTGCGCGATGCTCGCTCGGCCTCGACTCCGCAGAGTTATTCGAAGGACAAAAAATGAACAAGAGCGTCGAATTCTTCTTCGATCTGGGCAGCCCGGCCAGTTACCTGGCCTGGACCCAACTACCTGCCCTCTGCGCCCGCAAGGGTGCGACCCTGGTGTACCGGCCGATGCTGCTGGGCGGGGTGTTCCAGGCCACGGGCAATGCCTCGCCCAATGCGGTGCCGGTGAAGGGCCGCTACTCGATGATCGACCTGGACCGCCATGCGAAGCGCTATGGCGTGCCGCTGGTGTTCAACCCGCATTTTCCCATCAACACCCTGACGCTGATGCGCGGTGCCATCGGTGTGCAGCTGCACCAGCCGGAGCGCTTCGAGGCCTACCTGGAGGCGATGTTCAAGGCGATGTGGCAGGAGCGGCGCAACCTGGGCGACCCGGCGATCCTCGGGGCGACCCTGGTGGAAGCCGGTTTCGATCCCCAGGCGCTGCTGGCGCTGGTGGGCGACCCGGCGGTGAAGGACGCGCTGAAGGCAGCCACCGAGGAGGCGGTCAAACGTGGCGTGTTCGGGGCGCCGACCTGCTTCGTCGGCAGCGATATGTTCTTCGGCCAGGACCGCCTGGACTTCATCGAGGAAGCCCTGGGCTAAGCCTCAGGCCTGCAGCAACCGCGCCGGCAGGCGCCGCAGCAGGTCGGGGTCGAGACGCAGCAGGCGTGCGGCGCGCTCTTCCAGCAGTTCGCCCACGTCCTGCCCCACGGGCAGGCGCAGCAGGCTGGCGCAAAGGTTCATCGCCAGCGCTTCACGGGAGAAGACCCCGGTACCCAGGCCGTAGAAGGCCGCCACCAGCTCGCGCAGGCCGAAGGGCAGGCGCCAGCGGATGCGCAGCGCGGAGCCGAAGCTGGCGGCGCGCTTGCGCAGGGTTTCCAGCAATTCCTCGTCGCTCAGCCCGCCACCAGCGTCCTGCCAATCCTGCAGGCTGCGCAGCAGGGCCAGTTCACCCATGTTGTGCAGCAGGCCGGCGGTGTAGCAGAGCTCGGCATCGAGATCGAGTTCGCTGGCCATCCAGTAGCCCAGCTCGGCGCTGCGCTGGGACGATTTCCAGGCGATCTCGGCCAATTCGGCCAGGCGCGGGTCATGCAGGTGGGCGTTGCGCTCCAGGGCCATGCCCAGCACCAGGTTGAGCACCCGGGTGACACCCAGGCGGTGCAGGGCCTGGCCGAGGGTCTGGCAGGGCACGCCGAGGTGATGGGCCGCGCTGTTGGCGGCGGCGATCAGCTTGGCGGTGATCTGCGGGTCACGGGAGAAGACGTCGTCGAGGTCACGCAGGTCGACATCGCTGGCCTGCAGGCACTGGCTGACGGCGTCGCGCACATCGCTGAGCAAGGGCGCGCCCTGCCCTTCCTCGCGCACGCTGTCGAGGTATTCCCTGAGGGTGCCGACCAGCAGCGGGGCCACCGTGCCACCGGCCTTTGCTGCGCCGGGCAGCAAAGTGCCCAGGCGCTGGCGCAGGCCCTCGGCGTTGAACGGCTTGCCCAGGTAGGCCGTGGGCGCCAGGGGCAGCGCGGCGCGCACGCTGCTGGCGTCGACCTTCTCGCTGATGAGGATGAAGGGCAGCACCGGCGTACGCGGGTGGCGCCTGAGCTGGCGCAGCAGTTCCAGGCCGCCGCCGCCCTGCAACTCGCCGTCGGCGATCACCAGGTCGGGCAGGCGCCGCTTGCAGCGGGCCAGGGCGGCCTGGGTATCGGGCACGCGCACCACGCTGGCATCGCCACGTACATCCAGCACCAGTTGCGCGAGCAAGTCCGCCGTCCAGGGGTCGGCCTCGGCAATCAGGATTTCCGGGACCTTGGCGTGGGCGGGCATGTGAACCTCGAAGGGCAGCGCGATCCAGGGGCGTGGCCTGGAAGCCGGGAATGCGATGGAGTTGGCAAAAAAGTGAGCGCGCAGTCTAAACCGCACCCCACGGACTGGATAGTGGCCTTTTGGGGGTATTGACCACTTGGATAGGAACGGCTTGACGCAAGGCAAAAAAAGGCCCGCCGAAGCGGGCCTCAAATACGCCTGGCTGGTGAGCCTCAGGCGAGTTCGTCGAAGCACTCGGCGACAATGGCCAGGCCCTTGTCGAGCTGTGCATCGGGAATGGTGACCGGCATCAGGAAGCGGATGACGTTGTAGTAGGTGCCGCAGGACAGCAGGATCAGGCCCTTGTCGCGCGCCTTGGCAACGATCTTGCCGACCAGCTCGGCGGCTGGCTTGCTCTCGTCGCCGCCTTCGAACAGCTCGATGGCGACCATGGAGCCCAGGCCGCGGACGTCGCCGATGACCTTGTGCTTGGCAGCGATGTCACGCAGGCCGGCCTTCAGGCGCTCGCCCACGGCCTGGCTGCGCTCCAGCAGTTTCTCTTCGTCGAAGACCTTGAGCACGGCCAGGGCCGCGGCGCAGGCGATCGGGCTGCCGGCATAGGTGCCGCCCAGGCCGCCGGGAGCGATGGCGTCCATGATCTCGGCCTTGCCGCACACGCCGGAGATGGGGAAGCCGCCGCCAACGGATTTGGCGAAGGTGGTCAGGTCCGGGATCACGCCCAACTGCTCGGTGGCGAAGAAGGTGCCGGTACGGCCAGCGCCGGTCTGCACTTCGTCAGCGATCAGCAGGATGCCGTGCTGGTCGCACAGGGCGCGCAGGCGCTGCATGAAGGGCTTGGAGTTGACGTAGAAGCCGCCTTCACCCTGCACCGGCTCGATGATGATCGCGGCGATGTCCTGGGGCTGGGCGTCGTTCTTGAAGATGCGCTCGATGCTGGCGATGGAGTCGTCTTCGCTCACGCCGTGCAGCTCGCACGGGGCCAGGGCGCGGAACACGCCACCGGGCATCAGGCCCATGCCGGCGGAGTACGGAACCACCTTGCCGGTCAGCGACAGGGTCATCATGGTGCGGCCGTGGTAGGCGCCGGTGAAGGCGATCACGCCGGCGCGGCCGGTGGCGGCACGGGCGATCTTCACGGCGTTCTCGACGGCTTCGGAGCCGGAGGTGACCAGCAGGGTCTTCTTGGCGAAGTCACCCGGCACGCGCTTGGCGATTTCTTCGCAGAGTTCGATGTAGGGCTCGTAGGCCAGCACCTGGAAGCAGGTGTGGGACAGCTTGGTCAGCTGCTCCTGGACGGCGGCGACCACTTTCGGGTGCAGGTGGCCGGTGTTCAGCACGGCGATGCCGCCGGCGAAGTCGATGTACTCGCGGCCTTCCACGTCCCAGACGGTGGCATTCTCGGCGCGCTCGGCGACGACCGGGTGGATCTGGCCCACGCCACGGGGAACAGCGGCGGCACGGCGTTGCAGGATGGATTCGTTGGTCTTGCTCATGGTTTCCTCACGGCCGCTCATCGGGCGGCGCAGCTTCAAGGATGAATGCCCCCGGCAGGTTGCAGCGCAGCATTCGATGATCGACTGCGCAGGCCTGTCGGAGGCTCGACGTGGTTCATGTGGTACCGCTGGGGCGCCGCGCGCTCTTTCGCGCCTTGCCCCGTCTTTACATCAGATTCAGATACCGCCGAGGCAGAGATACTTGATCTCCAGGTAGTCCTCGATGCCGTATTTGGAGCCTTCGCGACCCAGGCCCGAGGCCTTGATGCCGCCGAAGGGCGCCACTTCGTTGGAGATCAGGCCGGTGTTGATACCCACCATGCCGTACTCCAGGGCCTCGGCCACGCGGAACACGCGGCCCAGGTCACGGGCGTAGAAGTAGGAGGCCAGGCCGAACTCGGTGTCGTTGGACATGGCGATGACTTCGGCCTCGTCCTTGAAACGGAACAGCGGAGCCAGCGGGCCGAAGGTTTCTTCCTTGGCCACGGCGGCGGTCTTCGGTACGTCGACCAGGATGGTCGGCTCGAAGAAGGTGCCGCCCAGGGCGTGGGGCTTGCCGCCGGACACGACCTTGGCGCCTTTGCTCACCGCGTCCTGGATGTGCTCCTGGACCTTGGCCACGGCCTTCTCGTCGATCAGCGGGCCGGTGGTGATGCCGTCTTCCAGGCCGTTGCCGATCTTCAGCTTGGCCACGGCCACTTTCAGCTTCTCGACGAAGGCGTCGTACACGCCGTCCTGCACGTACAGGCGGTTGGCGCAGACGCAGGTCTGGCCGTTGTTGCGGTACTTGGAGATCAGCGCGCCGTCGACGGCGGCGTCCAGGTCGGCGTCATCGAAGACGATGAAGGGCGCGTTGCCGCCCAGCTCCAGGGACACCTTCTTGATGTCCTTGGCGCATTCGGCCATCAGCTGGCGACCGATCTCGGTGGAGCCGGTGAAGGACAGCTTGCGCACGATGGGGTTGCTGGTCAGCTCGCTGCCCACTTCGCCGGCGCTGCCGGTCACCACGCTGAACACGCCTTTCGGGATGCCGGCGCGCTCGGCCAGTTCGGCCAGGGCCAGGGCGGAATACGGGGTCTGCGAGGCAGGCTTGAGCACCATGGTGCAGCCGGCGGCCAGGGCCGGGCCAGCCTTGCGGGTGATCATCGCAGCGGGGAAGTTCCACGGGGTGATCGCCGCGGTAACGCCGATGGGCTGCTTGATGACGATCAGGCGCTTGTCCGGCTGGTGGCCGGGAATGACGTCGCCGTAGATGCGCTTGGCTTCTTCGGCGAACCATTCGATGAAGGAGGCGGCGTAGGCGATCTCGCCCTTGGCCTCGGCCAGCGGCTTGCCTTGCTCGAGGGTCATCAGGCGACCGAGGTCGTCCTGGTTCTCGATCATCAGCTCGTACCAGCGGCGCAGCTTGTTGGCGCGTTCCTTGGCGGTCAGCGCACGCCAGGCCGGCAGGGCCTTGTCGGCCGCCTCGATGGCACGGCGGGTCTCGGCGGCGCCCATCTTCGGCACGGTACCGAGAATCTCCCCAGTGGCCGGGTTGTTGACCTTGATGGTCTGGCCGCTGTCAGCGTCCAGCCAGGCGCCGTCGATGTAGGCTTTCTGGCGGAACAGGGTGGCATCTTTCAATTGCATCGCTGTCTCCTTCACACCGGTTACAAGGAGCCGGGGGCACGTTGTTTTTGTTCGGCCAACACGGGATTGGCCAGGAGGGGGATCCGATTGGAACGGCCTGACTTGGCGTTTGCAAGGGGCGTTTGAAATCTCAAACGAATCCTAGGGCCAGAGGGGGTAAAGGGCAATAGGCTGTTCGATAAAACAGACGAAAACTGGAAATATTTGCGTGTTTTACTGTGCAGAATCGAGCACGAGCGTCATTTTCGTTCGAAATCACGAACATTCGTGCCAGCGTGGACGCTGGCAGCCCTTGCAGGTATCATTGCGCGCCTCTTCAAGCATCCGTAGCTCAGCTGGATAGAGTACTGCCCTCCGAAGGCAGGGGTCGTGGGTTCGAATCCCGCCGGATGCGCCAGATCGATGTCCCGACCGTCCCATGACGGTCGCGGCACCCCGGAAAGCCCGCCTCGCGCGGGCTTTTTCGTTTCCGCCGTTCGGCGCGCGCGTCGCGGCGCTCACGCGCGGCCCGGTTCGGTGCGGGTCTGCTCGCGCAGCAGTTCGAGGTAGCGCCTGGCCGCCAGCCCGAGCGGGCGCTTCTTCAGCCAGACCGCATCGACCCACAACCGCATCTGGTTGGCCATGTCGGCAAAGGCGACGTGCTCCAGCGCACCGGATGCGATCAGCGGCTGCACCAGCGGCTGGGGCAGGTAGGCCCAGCCGATGCCCGCCTGCACCAGGCCCAGCGTGGCCAGGTAGCTGTCGGTCAGCCAGACCCTGTGGGACAGCACGATCTGCGGATCCGACGCCTTGGGGTCGCCAAGCGCGACGACGATCTGCCGGAGCTCGGCCAGGCGGGATTCGCTCAGCGCCGCCTGGCTGTAACCAGGCGCGGCGACGGCCGCCAGCAACTGGCTTCCCGCCTCGACGAAGGCCTCGCGCTCGTCGATCCCCGGGCGTTCGAACACCAGCGCCAGCTGCACGCTGCCCTCATGCAGCATGCGCGTGGCATCGGCCTGGGCAGCGGAGCGGACTTCGATCTCCAGCGTGGGGAACTCACGCGCCAGCGTCGACAGCGGCTGGCTCCAGGCGCCGCTCTGCAGCTCCGGCGCCATGGCCAGCACCAGGCGCGGCTCGAGCCCGGCATGCAGCTGCAGGGCGTGCGCGTCCAGCAGGTTGAGCTGGCCCGCCACCTGCCGCGCCTGGGGCTCCAGCGCCCTGGCCGCAGCCGTCGGCAGCGCCCGGCGGGAGGAGCGGTCGAACAGTTCCAGGTCCAGCTCGGCCTCCAGTTGGGAAATCGCCATGTTCACCGCCGACGGCACGCGCCCCAGGGCCCTGGCGGCCGCCGAGAACGAGCCGGCATCCAGCACGGCGAGGAAGACTTTCAGGGATTCGCTGCTAAAGGCCATGGTGTTGTCAGTTCTGCTGATAACGGTTGTCTTTTTCTATCAGCAAAACGCCTTTAGCTTCCAGCTCAACACAGCCATGCAGGAGAAAAACCATGTCCGAACCAGTATTGATGGGCCAGGTAGCCCTGGTCAGCGGGGCCGGCAGCGAATCGGGGATCGGCATGGCCATCGCACGGCGCCTGGGGCGTGCCGGCGCGAAGCTGATCGTCACCGCCAGCAGCGCGCGCATCGCCGACCGGGTGACCGAGTTGCGCGCGGAGGGCTTCGACGCGCACGGCCAGGCCGCGGACCTCACCGATGAAGCCGCCGTGCACGAACTCCTCACCTGGGCGCAGGCGCAATGGGGGCGCATCGACATCCTGGTGAACAACGCCGGCATGGCGATGCAGGGCAGCCCGGAACCCTTCGCCGAGGTGGCGGGCATGAGCCTGGAGATGTGGAACCTGTCGCTCACGCGCAACCTCACCACCGCCTTCCTGCTGACCCGGGGCGTGCTGCCGGGCATGCGCGCCCGTCGCTACGGCCGCATCGTCAACATCAGCTCCACCACCGGAACCCGGGGCAGCAACCCGGGTGAGGCCGCGTACAGCGCGGCCAAGGCCGGGATGCTGGGGATGAACATGGGGCTGGCGCTGGAGGTCGCCCGGGAGGGCATCACCGTCAACTCGGTAGCCCCGGGGTGGATCGCCACCGGTTCGAGCACGCCCGAAGAGCAGCACGCGGCGCAGTTCGTCCCCATCGGCCGGGCCGGACGCCCCGAGGAGATCGCCGCGGCCGTGGCCTTCCTCGCCTCACCCGAGGCCAGCTACATCACCGGCGAAGTGCTGGTGGTCGACGGCGGCAACTGCCTCGTGGAAAACAAGGCGCCCTGATCGCAGCCCTTAGCCATGCGAGAGAACAGCCCATGAATCCTGTAGTCCTGATCACCGGTGCCGCCGGCGGCGTCGGCCGCGCGCTGGTGGAACGCTTCATCCAGGGCAGCTGGCGCGTGTTCGCCACCGACCAGAACGCGCCCTCACTCCAGGCCCTGGCCAGCGAACAGCCCCTGGCCGGCCACCTGGCCGTGGACATCCGCCAGCCCGGCGCCTGCCGCGAGGTGGTCGAGGCCGCCACCTCGGCGACGGGACGGCTGGATGCACTGGTGAACGCGGCGGGCGTGTGGCGTGAGGGGCCGGTCGAAGCCTGTTCGGAGGAGGATTTCGACCTCGTCCTGGACGTGAACCTGAAAGGCACCTTCTTCATGTGCGCGGCCGCCATCCCACCGCTGCGCCAGAGCCGGGGCTGCATCGTCAACATCTCCAGCGACGCCGGCCGCCAGGGCAACCGCAACGCGGCCGCCTACTGCGCGAGCAAGGGCGGCGTCACGCTGCTGACCAAGACCCTGGCGCTGGACCTCGCGCCCGATGGCGTGCGCTGCAATGCGATTTCACCGGGCGACATCGAAACGCCGATGCTGAAGTTCCAGGCGCAGCGCTACGGCAACGGCGACCCACAGGGCTACTACCGCGAGCTGCTGGCCAAGTACCCGCAAGGCGCCGACGCGCGCTTCATACAACCGGCCGAAGTGGCCGAGCTGGCCTACTTCCTCTGCCAGCCGGCAGCCGCCTCGATAACGGGCGCCGACATGGCCATCGACCGTGGGGTGTCGGCGGGGAACTGAATGGCATGACCTCGGCTAGGGATGGGGCAGGGTTCTTTTACACATCGACTGCGCTAACGCGCTCAGTCAAATGACCGCCAAATGAATAACGCAGTGCCAGGCCCCAAAATAGGCTGAGGCTATGTCTTGGAAGGCGGGATAACGCCCGCCCAGTCAAATGACCGTCAAATGAACTCAGGCCCACCAAGGTACATAGCGATATGTCCTGCGGTTGGCTGCAGGATCATAGAGGCGGATCAGCCCGGCCTCGATGGTCTGCTTGATGACACGACTGACCATGGCGCTATTGCCCTCGTCGATCTGGAAGCGCAAGCGTAGCGAGGTGTTGTTCATCGGCTCGCGGTTCACATACTTCAAGCAGCAGTGCTGGTAACAGGCACGAATACGATCTTCTTGGCCCATGTTGCGGTAGTCCTGATGGGCGAAGAGCACCACGCGGGTGTGCTCCTCTGTCTGCTCGAAAATCGGAGCCGGCAACTGGTACAACTCGGTCTGCGCCACCACCTTGTCGATGCCACTGCCACGCTCCTCGCATATGCCGATACGGCGCATGAAGGAGGCCAGCCCCTCGTTGCGGCTGCGCGGCGGGCTGTCGAGAAAGCGCTGCGGATCGACCAGCGGCACGCCGGGATTGGTTATTTCCAGACGCTGCTCGAACAATTCGATCATAGGTCCGGTGCCGCTGAGGTTGAAATCCTGGTGAATGATGGCGTTGGCCACTAACTCTCGCAGGGCCAGCTCCGGGTACATCGGAACCTCTTGGCGGAATGCCTTGCCGATTTCCTCGTTGGCCGGCAGCAGTGCTTTCAGGGTATCGATCAAGCCCTCGAACCCCAGGGCATAGCCCTTGTTGCCGGGCAGCTCGCGCAACGTCTCCAGCTTGCCGTTGCCCTTGTAATGAATCAGCCGCACTGCCTTGCGCCCCAGAACGGGGAAATCCTGCAAGCGCTTGGCGAATAGGATCGCGCCCAGGTTGCTGATATGCCATTGCCCACTGTCGCTGCGCTGGATCATGCGATCGGCGGCCAGAGCGGCGAGTATCGCTTCTCGGCCTTCGGGTAAGGGCTGAAGTGTGAGATCGAAGTAGGCGGAATAGTTGAGCAATTTGAGCACCTGGTCGACATCAAGGTTTTGCAGGGCCGCTTGCTGCTCGAAGGGTACGCGGTCGAAGACGCGCCAGAGCGCCCGCTCCTTTTCTGGAAACTCGCGCAGCTTCTTCTTGTAAGAACCAACGCGGATATATTCGACCCCGTCGAACTGGACCGGCGTATGGCGGGCAGCCTGGACTTCCAGGATCACAACCGGCATGCCCTCGAGGGCCGTGAATTCGAAGAAGCGGAAGTGGATCTTCGGAGCGGTCTTCTGCAGCAGCCAGCTTTCCAGTTCCTGTTGCTTGTAGCGCGCGGTGGAAGGCCTGAAGGCAGTACCGATCACGGCATGGCTGGCGTCGTCGATCCCCCAAAGCAGGTAGCCGTACTCCTTGCCAAGCAAGGCGGCGGCATTGGCCAGCGCTGAAATGTATTCGCCAATCAGCGGCACATCGTCGTTGTTCTGCTTGAACTCTACCCACTCGGTTTCCTGCGGCAGCGCACATAGCTCCCGCAATAGGGACTGCAGATAGCTCAGGTCGCGCTCCACGCTCATTTGACGATCTCCTGTTCCTCGAACTCAAAGATTGCTGTGAATCCTCTGGTTCACAGCAGCAACTCCGCGTCAGAAACCCACCGACCTCGCATGCCGGACAGAAGCAGCATCTTAATCAAAGGGATTCGCAGCGAGCTAACGATGACGAACAGGTTCAGGCGGCCGTAACCGAGCCGCTGTGCATGACGACCGCCACCCTCAGCCCCCCTGCCCCGCCACCATCAGCGTCAGCCGCGCATCCACCTTGCCGGTGGCCACCTTGTCGAGGCTGGCTTCGGTGAGGGTCACGCCGCGTTTATCCAGCTCGGCCAGCCACTTCAGCATCGATTCGAACGAGGCCTGGGTCAGGGTGACCAGCAGGCCGCCGTTGCCTTCGTTGTCGAAGCGCTCCAGGGTCAGCCCCTGCTTCTGCGCGGTGCTGGTGACCAGGCCCTGGAGTTGCTCGGGGGCCAGCTCCACCTGGGCGCTGGCAGCCTGGCGGCGGGCCTGGCCGGCGTTGGCCTGGATGTAGGTGAACAGCGCCTGCTGCTGTTGCTGGTAGGCGCGGGCACGCTCGACCCGGGCGGCCACTGGCGACCAGACCGCCAGGTAGAACAGCGCCAGGGCGAGGAAACCGCCCAGCAGCTGCAGGGCCAGGCGATCACGCGGCGGCAGCTGCTGCCAGCGCTGCCACAGCGGGGACTGCTCCAGCCCTTCGCGCAGGCGCGTGCGGATGTCCGTCAGGGCGTTCATGCGCCACCTCCCAGTACGACGCGGGCGGTCACGCCCCCTTCTTCACGGCTGGCCGAACCCAGCTGCACGCTGAGGCCGGCCTTGACCAGACGCTTGCGCAGCTTCTCCAGGTCGGCGAAATCCTTGGCACGGACCTGCAACGCCAGGTCGCCACGGGTCTGGCTGTAGTCGACGTTGGTCACCGTCAGCGCCGCCTGGGCTTCGGCTATGGCGCTGGAGGCCTGGTCCAGCAGGCTGATGAAGCCCCCCTGCGCGCGGGTGCCCTGGCTGAGGTGCTCGGCGAATTGGGCCTTGAGGTTGACGATGCGCTTGTCCTCGGGGAACAGCTGGCGATAGAGGGCGTGGCTGGATTCGACATAGGCATCGCCACTGCGCTCCAGCAGCCAGGCCTGCACCAGGTTGAAGGCCAGGAACAGCACCACGCTGACGCCAGCGAGGGCCGCGAGGGGGCGCCAGGCCACCCAGGCGCGGCTTTCGGTGCGCGGGGCGAATTCGCCCTGGGCCAGGTCGATAGCGCCTGCACGGCCGGCAGCCAGCAGGCGATAGGGCTCGGCCTCTTCCCGTGGCTGGGTCTCGGGGGCGCACAGGGCACCGAGGGATGGCCAGTGGGCCAGGGGGAAGGCCAGGCGCGTGTCACAGGCACCGCCCAGCAGCGCCCGCTCGCCGATCACCAGCAACTGCTCGCCATCGCGGGGCAGGAGGTCGGCGTCCACATGGATGGCGGCGACCTTGATGCCGAAGTCTTCCAGCTCTTCCAGCCACCCGGTCAATTGAGCGCGGCGCAGCACCAGCACCGGGTAGCGGCCATCGGCCAACTGGGCGCCCAGGGCCAGATGGAACAGCTCTACGTCCTCGGCGAGCATTTCCTCCACCGCATAGGGCAGCGCCTGGTGCATCAGCCGCGCCTTCTGCGTCGGCAGGCCCACCACGAAGGCACTGGCCATTTCCATGGGCAGCACCAGCGCCACCGGCCGCCCCTGGAGCAGCGCGGCGCATTCGGCCAGCGGCAGGCTGCGGCCTTCGCCGGTCGCTTCCTGCCAGTGCACCTGGCAGGCGGGGCCGAGGACCGCCCCGCCGACGGGCGGGATGAATAGGCAATCCATGGTCATTCTTCCTGTGGTTCGAGGGGCGCCTGGGCCAGGTAGCCCGGCTGCCCGAGATCACGCTTGAGCACGCGGACCACGCCTTTCGGGTCGCGTTGCAGGGTGCTGAGCAATACCACCTTGCGCTCCCCCAGGCGCACTTCGCTGCGCACCTGGAAATAGGCGCTGCCCACCCCCAGCCCCGCCGCGCGCACGCCGGTGCCGGCCATGGCCGGTTGGTCGAGGAAGGCGCGGATGTCCGGGTAGCCTTCACGCCCGCGCCCGCTGACCAGCGATTGGGCCGCGCCCGGGTCGAGGTTGTCGGCGAGGCAGGAGAGCACCATGGGGCTGGCGGTGTTGACGTTGAGCGGCACCTTGGCCGGCAGCGTGGAGACCCAGGGGGCGAGCAGGCGGTAATCCTCCTCGCTCATGTCCAGCAGCAGGCGCAGTTCGGAGACGTCCTGCAGCTCGCGGCCAGCAGTGCGGTAAGGGGGTTGGGCCAGCAGGTACTGGTTGTCTTCGGCGCCGTATTCGCCGCTGGGCTCCTGGTCCTTGTCCAGCCAGTCCACCAGGCGGTCGGCGTAGGGCATCTCGATCTTCAGGCGCAGCAGCAGGCGGTTGAAGCGCTCGACGGAGAGCTTGTCCACCTTGTCGCCCTGCACCAGGCTGTTGAGGTTGAAGCGCCCGGCCAGGTCTTCGATGTGCACGCCGATCTCGCCCTGGTCGATGGGGAATACCGGCAGCGGGCGGGCCCAGTCCTCCAGGGGGTGGTCGATGGGTGCACGCGGGTCGCTGCCCGGTTTCTTCAGGTCGCGCAGCAGCACCGACTGGCCCAGGGCCTCGCCGCCCAGGGCGTAGTGCCAGGCCTGCTGGATGGCGATGCGGTTGGCGGCGCCACGGATCGACAGCTGCTGGCGGAGGATGAGCCCCGCGCAGATGACGGTGACGATGGAGACCACCAGCAGCACGGTGACCAGGGCGACGCCCCGCTGGCGGGTCATGCGCCCTTCTCCTTGCCAGCGTCGGGCTTGGGTTCGGGCTCGGGGGTTGGCTTCTTGTCGTCGTCGGGCGTGGTGCCGCCTTCGCTGGGCTGTTCTTCCACGCCCATCTCCGGCAGCCGGTAGAGCCGGGTCAGCCCGCCGTAGTGGCGTTGCTCCAGCTTGAATTCGACCGCCACCGGCAGGCGCCCACGGGCCTTGGCCGGATCGGAGTCGCCCAGGCTCGGCGGCCACTGTTCCTGCCACTGGCCCTTGTCGTCGAGGTAGCGCAACTCCACCGAGCTGACGCCTTCGAGCACCTTCTGCACCCGGGGCGGGCTGTCCACCGCCTGGTCGAGCACGGACCAGTACACGCGCTCCAGGGTCGAGCCGGCCAGGCGCCAGCGCACCCGCTGCAACTGGGAGCGGGTGCTGCCCAGCGGGTTGCGCCAGCCGGCACGGCTGAATTCGAGGGCGGCGGTGCCGTCGGTGGCACCCAGCTCACCCACCAGGGCACCGCGTTCGTCACCGTAGGCGTCGCGCACCACGCGCGGCAGTGCCTGGCCCAGGTCACGGTCGATGGAGGCGAAGGCACGGCCCAGTTCGCGCAGGGATTTCTCATGCTCGCGGGTCACCTCGTCGGCCTTCATCACCGTTTCCAGCATGCGGTAGGTGCCGAGGCCGAGCAGGGCGAAGATGCCGATGGCGATCATCACCTCCAGCAGGGTGAAGCCGCGCTGCCGGCTCATCCACGCACCGCCAGGAAGCCGGTGAGGCTGAACACCGAGCGCTCCTTGATCGGCGCGCTGGCGCCGCGCTCGGGCTTGGGCGCCACCCAGACGGTGACGCGGCGCAGGCCCTTGTCGCTGGTGGCTTCGATCTCGCTGTGGGTTTCCCACTGGCGGCCGCCGTATTCCAGCACCTTGTCCTCGCGGCCTTCACCCGGGGTGGGCTGCTTGATCTGCAGTTCGGTGACGCGGTTGTCGGCGATCCAGCCGGCCAGGGTCTTGTCTTCCAGTTGCCCGGCGACGATCAGGCTGCGGCTGGCGGCAGTCAGCACCGAGGCAGCGACCGTGGCGAAGATGGCCAATGCCACCAGCACCTCCAGCAAGGTGAAGCCACGGGCACGGCGCATGCTCATCGCTCCTTGGCCTGCTCGGCGCTGGGCAACTGGTAGCCATCGCTGGCCAGGGCGTAGGCGTTGCCATCGGCACGGCGTTCTTCCAGGCGCAGGCTGAAGGGCGTGAGCTCGCCGCTGGAGAGGATCAGCACCTGGGGCACGGGCTTTTCCTTGCGTTTGTCCTTCTCCGGCTCGTCCTTGGCCAGGCCGGGGCGGCTTTCTTCCTTCACCTTGGGCTCGGGCAGCTTGAGGGCCTCCCCTTCCAGCTCCAGGCTCAGGCGCATCCAGGCGGCGGGGCGGCGTTCCGGGCGGGTGGCGTCATCGGTCCAGGTGCCGGAGGCGTTGTCGTAGGCCAGCACCCGGTAGCTTTCGGCCGTCACCAGCAGGCCGTATTCGCGGCCATCCAGCACCGCTTCGTCGGCGAGGATGGCGATGGTCGCGGCCAGGCGCTCGGCCTCGTCGCGCAGCTCGCGACCGCTGCTGGCATTGCCGTTGGCGAGCACGGCCACGCTGACCAGGCAGCCGATGATCACCAGGACCACCAGCAGCTCGATCAGGGTGAAGCCACGCCCGCGCCCCATCAGTTTTCCCAGTTACCAATATCGGCATCGGCGTCGGTGCCGCCTTCCTTGCCGTCGGCGCCGAAGGAGTACAGGTCGTAGGCACCCTTGGTGCCGGGGGCCAGGTACTGGTAGGGGTTGCCCCAGGCGTCGACCGGCAGGCGCTTGAGGTAGCCGTCCTTGTTCCAGTTCTTCGGCTGCGGGTTGCCGCTGGGCTTCTTCACCAGCGCTTCCAGGCCCTGCTGGGTGCTGGGGTAGGCGAAGTTGTCCAGCTTGTACATGTCCAGCGCGGCGCCGATGGCCTTGATGTCGCCCTTGGCGACCGTGACCTTGGCCTGGTCCGGACGGTTCATCACCTGGGGTACAACCAGCGCGGCGAGGATGCCGAGGATGACCACCACGACCATGATTTCGATCAGGGTGAAGCCTGCTTGCGTACGGCCTGATTTCACGCGGTTACCCCACGAGCTGGTTGAGGGAAAGGATGGGCAGGAGGATGGCGAGGACGATGACCAGCACCACCGCGCCCATGAACACCAGCATGAAGGGCTCGAACAGCCCGACCAGCATGGCGATACGGGCAGCCAGGTCGTTCTCCTGGTTGCGCGCGGTGCGGGCCATCATCTGGTCCAGTTCACCGGATTTTTCACCGCTGGCGATCATGTGCAGCATCATCGCGGGGAACTCGCCGCTCTGCTCCAGGGCGCGGGTCAGGCTGCTGCCTTCGCGCACCTTCTGCGCCGCCACTTCCACCTTGGCGCGGATGGCCCGGTTGGCCACCACCTGGGCGGCGATGCCCAGCGCCTCCACCAGGGGCACGCCGCTGCGGGCGAGAATCGCCAGGGTGGAAGCGAAGCGCGCGGTATCGGTGGCGCGTACCAGGCGCCCCACCAGCGGGATGCGCAGCAGGATGATGTGGAAGCGCAGGCGCGCGCCGTCCCGACGCAGTGATGCCTTGAGCGCGCTGATGCCGGCCACCGCCAGCAGCAGGATCAGCCAGCCCCAGTGCTTGACCACCTCGCTGGTGGCGATCAGGCCACGGGTCAGGGCCGGCAGCTCCTGCCCGGTGTTGACGAAGACCTTGACCACGTCGGGCACCACGTAGCCCAGCAGGAAGCCGACGATGCCGAGGGAGGCGCACATCAGGATCACCGGGTAGAGCAGCGCGAGCTGGACCTTCTGCCGCGATTGCTGGCGTTGCTCGGTGTAGTCGGCCAACTGCTCCAGCACCGGGCCGAGGTGGCCGGCGTGCTCCCCCGCCGCGACGGTGGCGCGGTACAGGTCGGGGAAGGCACTGGGGAATTCCTTGAGGGCACCGGCCAGGCTGTGGCCTTCCAGCACCTTGGAGCGCACCGCCAGCATCATGGCCTTGACCCGGCCACTCTCGCTTTGCGCGGCGACGGCGCCGAGCGCCTCCTCGATGGGCATGGCGGCCTGCACCAGGGTGGCCATCTGCCGGGTGAGCAGGGCCAGCTCCATGGCCGAGAGCCCGCGCTGGAAACTCCAGCGGCTGCCCACCGATTCCTGGCGGGTGCGGGTGGGTTTCACGTGCAGCGGGGCGAGCTGACGGTCACGCAGCAGCTGACGCACCTGGCGGGCGCTGTCGCCCTCCATCACGCCCTTCTTCTGCTGGCCCCGGCTGTCCAGGGCGATGTATTCGAAGGCGGCCATTTATTCTTCCCGGGTCACGCGCAGCACTTCTTCCACCGTGGTCACGCCTTCGAGGATCTTGCGCCGGCCGTCATCGCGGATGCTGGGGCCGCTGGTGCGGGCGTGGCGGGTCATCTCCTGTTCGGAGGCGCCGTTGTGGACCAGGGTGCGCATGTGGTCGTCGAAGACCACCAGTTCGTAGATGCCGGTGCGGCTGCGGTAGCCGGACTGGTTGCATTCGGCGCAGCCGCGCGCGCGGTGGAGCGTCGGCGGTTGCGCCGGGTCGAGCCCCAGCACGTCGCACTCGGCGGCGTCCGCCTGGTAGGGCTCCTTGCAGTGGGAGCAGAGCACGCGCACCAGGCGCTGCGCGAGCACGCCGAGCAAGGAGGACGACAACAGGAAGGGCTCGACGCCCATGTCCACCAGGCGGGTGATGGCGCCGATGGCACTGTTGGTGTGCAGGGTGGAAAGCACCAGGTGACCGGTGAGCGACGCCTGCACGGCGATCTCGGCGGTCTCGCGGTCACGGATCTCGCCGACCATCACCACGTCAGGGTCCTGGCGGAGGATGGCGCGCAGGCCGCGGGCGAAGGTCATGTCGACCTTGGCGTTGACCTGGGTCTGGCCGATGCCTTCGAGGTTGTACTCGATGGGGTCTTCCACCGTGAGGATGTTGCGGGTGCCGTTGTTCAGCGTCACCAGGCTGGCGTAGAGGGTGGTGGTCTTGCCCGAGCCGGTGGGCCCGGTGACCAGCAGGATGCCGTGGGGCTTGCGCACGGTCTCCTCCATCTGCGAGCGGTCGCGCGCGCTCATGCCCAGGTGCTGCAGGGTCAGGCGGCCGGCCTGTTTGTCCAGCAGGCGCAGCACCACGCGCTCGCCGTTGGCGGACGGCAGCGTGGAGACGCGGATGTCCACTTCACGCCCGGCCACACGCAGGGAAATACGGCCGTCCTGGGGCACGCGCTTTTCGGCGATATCCAGCTTGGCCATGACCTTGATCCGCGACACCAGCAGCGCTGCCAGCTCACGCCGAGGCTGCACCATCTCGCGGAGGATGCCGTCGATGCGGAAGCGCACCACGAGACGCTTCTCGAAGGTCTCGACATGGATGTCGGAAGCGTTCTCCTTGATGGCCTCGCCGAGGATGGCGTTGATCAGGCGGATGATCGGCGCATCGTCCTCCTGCTCCATCAAGTCCTCGGTTTCCGGCACCCGTTCGGCCAGGCTGGCGAGGTCGAGCTCATCGCCCAGGCCCTCCACCATCTGCATGGCGGCCGAGGAGTCGTGCTGGTAGGCCAGGCTCAGCGCGGCATCGAAGGTCGCCGCGTCCAGCTCCTGGAACGCCAGGGGCCGCCCGACGAAACGCAACGCCTCCCCCACCGCCGCCAGGGCCGTGCCCGGCCGATACACCAGCCGCGCCCCATCCGCCCCGACCTGGACCAGCACGCCGTGGCGCTTGGCATAGGCGAACGGCAACCGACGCAGGCTGACGGCCTCGGCAGGGGAGTCGACGGAATCGAGAGGGCTGGCGCTGGGCATCGCAGAATCCATTGCGTTGGAGGCCGACGGACAGCAGGCGGGGTCCCGGCCTGCTAAAGCCTTGAGCACCACCGCAACCCGGACGGGGAGCGATGGCACGGTGCAATTAAATCACAGGTGGAGGGGCGATTTGGTGCGGGAGTGCGCAGGGAAAGGGTGCCGTTCGGCGGGCACTTGTGTTTAAAGACGCTTCGGCATCGTGAAGGGGAATCGGTGAGAACAATATGGTGCCCTTGGCGGTTGGCCGAGCACCCAAGATGCCTCAGAACTCACCGATATAGAACGGATCCCTCTGCTTGTATGCATTCAAGTCAATACGCTCAAGATTAGACTTTGCCTGGCGCCACATTGTTTGTAGAGGCTCCAGCAAGGGGCCAGTATCCAGTAATTGGCGTAGCTCATGACAATAGGCTGCGCGCTGATCATCGACTCCCTTCTCGGGACAGCGAGCTACCAGTACAAGGAAGCAGCTTAGATAAAACTGGATCGCTTGATCCGCTTCAATTTCCGTCATGTACGCGGCCGTCAAGGAATCAAACCAATGTTTCCCCATGTAGTTATATATGCAATAGGGATTTGTTGGTGTTTTGCCGTCCAGCCATAGGCAGGAGTCATAATAAAAGAGATGCCCAAAATAAGAGCTGGGCTCGAAAAGCTTCTTGCCCTTGTAGCTAAGGGATTCACTACCAGGCGTCCGGCCGGTAAGGAAATGGTAGAGCTTCTTTTCGGTGCCTCCCATAAAACCCAACGGAGGAACGACGTCGGAGCCTTCATAAGGAGTTGCACCGTCATAATGCCGAGCACTGGCGTGCTGCATCAGTATCTCATACGAGTCACGCAGGCTTCTGTCGATCTGCCACCCCCATGAGAGCCCTTTGCAGAGTTCTCTCCATGACTGACCATCGCCAGTGGGCTCGATACTCACATGGGTTGTCCACGCCTCAGGGCCCGCGAGAAAGCGCTTGGTTATCTCGACCCAGGATTCGGTGCTTTGATCGGGAGAAAGCCAGAGACGGTAGACCAAGGGGATGGGGTCGTTTTCCATGGGGCGCAAGTTAGGCTCTTTACCTTTGAGAAAGTAGGCCTCGAAAACCTTAAACGCCACTTTCTGCCCGGCATACGTCAGGCGAAATTTTATATCCTCCCAAGCCGCCTTTCGCGCATCAGTCATGGGCTGCACTTTACCACTCATATCAGTCTAGACCTCCGACCTCTTCCAGTATTTTCTTGAACTGCTCGGAAAATTCTTTCGATTTCAAAATATCGACAATAATCGTTCTATTCGTCATCAATTCGACACTTTGCGACGTCTTACAAGCCGTCTCCAGAACAGACTCCTTCCACTTTGCGCCCAGTGTTTCCGTTGAGGAAACTCCTTTCATAGGCTCGCATAGATGCTTGCGTGGATTGAATTTGTTGAACTCGGCGGACGTGGGACTCCTGCTGCCATCTTTGGCTTTAAACGAATGAAAGCGCCAATATGCATTAACTTTTTTGCCAGCACTAGTAAGTAGACCATAAGAGGCCGCCAGGTCAGCATAAAACTCACGGTGGTAGCCACTTCCCGCCCCAAAGTTACTGCCTATATAACGTGCATTGAGCAATGATTTCACTTCGTACCACCGCTGATCCGCCGGCGTTCCGATAACGATGTCAACGCGTCGAGGATAGCTGGGCATTGGCTTCCCAAGACTGGTTTTGTAGACGATGTTCTGAGTCGCTTCGAGATCCAGTACCGCCGGGTTCCCACCATACTCATGCAACGCTTGGAGATACGCGAGCATGATGAGCTGAAAGGTCCCCCCCTGACGCTGAGTTTCATTGTTGGACACCAACGCCAACCCATATAGAGTCCAGATCTTGAGTTCCATACCCGAGAATGCACCCTCGACCTCGCGAGCTTGGATATAGGTAATGACCGCAGCCAGTAAAACCCGACTTACCCTGTCATCCGGACGCGAGCGAATCAAATTACGAACAGCATTTACGCCTGCCCCTTTGACAACACCCAGCCCCGCCATGATCAAGGCCTTCGAGTGCGCCAGTGGGCGGAGCTTCGCGGCACTTGGATCTTTCAGCGACAGCACCAGCTCTTTAAACAATGCACTAAAATTCTTGGGCGAACCTGCAACTTTTGCAGCCGCAGCAATCGCATCGGCTGCCTCTTTGCCTTTCAGGCGATTGCGGGAGATCTTTCTGGCAGCCTGCGCGCTCGGTATCAGGAACTCAATTGCGGAAGCGGCCACGCTCTGCGCTTCTGGCAGCTCATCGGTATACAGGGCGACTGAAGGGATCTCACCATCTTCCCATCCGTCGGAAGGTAGGCTGAAGAATTCGATCCAAGTCCAAAGATCATCTGGGCTCTCGATAGCTTCAACCATTGACAATATGGCTTTGGGGCCATCGGGCGATTCAAGCATCTCGACTACGATCAAGAAATAGGGAAGCAGCGACACCAGTTTCTCAGTCCGCCCCTTCGCCGCCTCCTCTGCAGCCCTGCCCACCACTGCTGCAAGCGCTTTTACGATTGGATTTTTCCCGTACAACCGAACGAATCGTTGTAGCGGCGCCAAAACCAGCTTCAGTGGCTTCATTACAGGGAACACTGTCGACACACCCAACGCAGCCAGTGTCAGCTGCATCGCATCGAATTTTTCCCAGTCTCCAGTAGCCAAGTAATACAGCTGCTCGCCAAGTACCTTGAAGTCTTCCAGCGGTATGAGGAAGTTAACCGCTGCCTTCAAAAAACCCCATGCGCCAGAAGAACCCTCGGCATGGGCTTTAGGAATCATGTATTCCAGCGGAGCGATGGTCAGCCCTACATACCAAGGAACAGGCTGGTAGTTAAGCTCAGTGACGACAATCCCCGAAGCGTCCGCACTGAGGGTATCAAGGTATTGGCCAGCCAACTCCATATAGCCCTTGGTAGAAAGCACGGAAACGAATTGACGCGTGCCATCGACCGTCACGGCCACTCGAACCATGCGCAAACCCGAGCCAGCCTGCAGTGCACCCAACTGACCGGTACTCTCGACTACTGTAGTGGTGGTTCCAGCCGTAGGTATCGGCAAGCTGAGCTGCTGAACGCCCCCTGACAGTTGCAATAGCGGCTGCGCTGCCCAGTCATATAACTTGAAACTGTTGAGGTTGCCTTTGAACCCTTGCCCTACCAGCAGGGTGCTACCGCTATATTGCAGGGCCCCAGAGGCCGCAACAGATACGAGATCGCCATCAACTTCAAGCTGCAATTGCCCGTCGATGTAGCGTCCACCCACGCGATGCCAGGCACCCAACGAAACATTCGCTTTCTCGACACTGTACGTGCCGCTCTCGGTCTCAACTTCGTAGCGTAATCTGGAGCCGTTGAAACTTAGGCGCTGCCCACCACCGAAGTTGAATATTTCACCGTTGCTTAAGGCTTTGAAATCAAGCCTGAACCCAATGTTCTCGGCTTTCTGCAAGGGTGAGGTGGATTTAAGTTCAATCTTTGAATCACCATTGAACTCATAACTGCTTCCCCGGCCAAGCGGATTATCCCTGACCACCGTTACATCGAAGCCAGTGCCAGTATGTAAGCCTACTTCGTCTGGAACATCGCTCAAGAGCCGATTGGGATGATCCTGATCCGGACCGACGTCCTCCAAGTCATTCATGTAGTAGGCAAGCAGCGGCTCCAGGTTGGGATCGCTCAGATCGCCAAGCCCCACCTGGACTGATGAACCGGCCTTGCCGGTCACTTTCAACTCTCCCTGGGTCTGGTACTCCAGATCGATCGCTGTACCGTCATAGCGGTTATGGGTTATTACGCCGCCGTTCGGCCGGTCCCCCAATACCATGGCGTCACGCACATCCGCCTGCGCCCCGCCGCCGCCGAGGCTCTTCACAGCAAAGCTATGCTCGGTCCCGCCCGCAAAACCAGCACGCACTTTCCACTTACCTGAGCCAACCATCTGCCCAGCAATAAAAGTAGGCGTGATTCGTCCATTAGCATCAGTCTCGTACTGGCTCTCCTTGAAGTAGCCAAGGTCACTCGAAACCGTCACAAGCACACCAGCTGCAGGTTTGCCGGAACTGGTTTTGACCACCGCCTGAATGGGGCTTTCCTGACCTAACAGGAACTCGCTTGGGCTGCCGTCAAGCGTGACCGTCAAGCCTTCAACAGCGAAATCGAAGTCTTTGGTAATGCTACCTGCCTTAACCGTTACCTTCGCATCCGGTACCGCGAAGGCATTACCGGTAAGGGTCAGGGTGGCAACACCATTAACGGTGCCAGGTTCATACTCCGGCATCAGAGCATCCTGGTTAACTGACATATTGACGCTGGTGCCATCCGCTACGGGGTTGCCGCTGGAGTCTTTCACCGTAATGGTCAGCGATAGACGATCCGACTCCATGGCCGCTGCCTTGCCGATGGCGGTGATATCGATAGTTGCCGGCTTGCCTGGCACCACTACGATCTTTTTGAATGCTGCTTCGGTATTGCTATCACGCAATAGAGCTCTGACACGCGCACTACTTCCAGCCTTGGCCGGCATGGTCAAGGTATTGCTGAATATCCCAAGGTCACTGTCGTTCTGTATCGCCTCGGCCATACTGCCGTCGCCCTCGACCTTCCAGCTAAGGGTGAGCGGTTTTTTAATCTTTGGATTGCGATCGGCATAGCCAAGAAGCGTCGCTCGCAGCGGCACCTTGGGATCATCAGCACTGACATACCAAATTTCGTCGGTCTGATTGTTGTAGCCAAGCAAGGAAGACTGTAAATCGAGATGCTCAAAAGCGAACTCGAACAAGACGTTGTTCACATCATTATTCGCGTACAAGCGCATCGACAGGAAATCCTCAGGATCGAGTTTTCCAAGATGTGCAATATTTTCGAACTCTAGGCTCTGGCTCTTGCCGATTGTGGCTTTTACTTCCTGCTCGCCAAACGCAAATACAAGCTCCTGCTCACCTTTGAATGCCCATGACTCCAGAGCACCTACGCTCGATTTGAGCAGGTCGTAAATGATGCCAATGTATGTATCACTGCTGGCGAACGAAGGCGTTTTCTGGTTGAGGACGTTACTGACCTGATTGGCATAGTCCTTTCTGCGGACCTCAGTGAGGTTCAGCTCATACAAACTGAACTGCAACTCTGGCCGAGAGACCCATTGATAAATCGGCTCCGGCTTTTTCAGGTCAAGTTTCGGGTTAGCGTCCCGGACCTTGCGATAAGCCTGGCGGCTGAGTTCACTGGCCTCCTCGTCGTTAACCGGTACCTTCACCGGCACATAGCGTTTGGGCCGGTACTGCAAGATGCCTTGACCGCCCCCCGAGGAAAAGTCCGGATTACGGTTCTCGGGCTGACCAGCAACCTGCAAATAGAGATGCTGCTTGCCCAGGACCTGCTCCGGCAGGCGGATGACCTGAACCTGCTGCCCAGGCTTGATCTTGAACTGCGACAGACTATTGGCGCCGACTGGAAGAAATTGATTGGCCGCTACCAATGTGGCCATGCGCCCGGTATAGCCATAATCCGCCAGCTCCTCCGGCAAAGGCTCATCGTTGCGGTCCCGCCAATCGGTATAGATGGCGATGCTCACGTCATTGCCCAGGCCAGCACCTTCATTACCAATGAGCTGCTTCTTCAGCTCGCCCTTGGTCATGCCCTTTTCGATCTTGTTCTTGCGCTCGGCCCAAACCTTGAGGTTCGGCGGCGCCAGCTCGATGCGCTGATCGGCGAAGTTCAGCAGATTGCCGCTGGCCACGGCGGACTCGAGCTTGACCTTGACGCTACCGATATAGCCGGTGGGACGGTTGATGGCGATGATACGCACCGTCTCGCCGGCCTTGAGGTGGTTGGCCGCGCGCTTCTGGAATTCTTCCTTGAAGCCGCCGGCGCTTTGCCATTTGCTGAAGGCCGCCTCGCCGGTACGGCCGGACATGGCGAGGTAATTTTCCTTCGAGCCGCGCAGTTGGATGGTGTAGCGGAAGCTGCCGGACTTCTCGTCGACGCCGGAGTAGTTCTTGTACAGCTCGTCCTCGTGCAGCCCGCGCCGCTCGGCCACGAGCTGGCCGTTGGATTCGCGGAACACGTAGATATCCGTGTCCTTCAGGTCGTCCTTGCTGATGCTTTCCAGCAGGCCACGGTCCTCCATGTCGGGAGCGACGTCGATCAGGCGGGTGAAATCGGGGGCGGTTTCCTCAGTGTTCGCCGGAACGCTGTCGAAGCGGCTGGAGAGGTAGATGCCCTGCAGCTCCGCCTCCTCCAGGGAGGTCTTCACGAAGACTTCCTTCGGCTTGCCGTCGACCGTCTTGGTCACCTTCTTGCCAGGCACCACCCAGTCCGGTTTCTCGTCGCCGTCGAAGTCGTACTTCTCCTGCAGGTAGTGGTCACGCTTTCCGGTCTTGTCGCTGTAGGCGGTCTTGTCGCCGAGTTTCACGCCGCCACCGAACTGCGCGGAACCGTCCAGCACCATCAGGTCGATGGGGAAGTCCATGGCCTGTTTCATGGGCGTCGCGGCGGTCAGCACGATCATTGCCGCCTCCAGGCTCCACAAGCCCATGCCGTTGCAGGTGTCGTAGTCCGGCCGGGTCAGGTAGTAGGGCATGTTGGAGCTGCCCCGGGGGTTGAAGCGCTTGTAGTAGAGCTCCAGATAGGCCGGGGTGGTGTATTCGAAGAAGAACCCGGGGCAAGGCGGCAGGAAGTAGTTCATCTTGTACTTGCCGTCGTCGTCCGTCAGGGCATAGCCGCCGGTGACATGGCTGCCCAGGGTGACGCCCACACCCGGTAGCGGGCCGTAGATCTTGGCGTCGCGGTCGCGGGTGTTCTTGTCGTCGACCTTGCCGTCCTTGCCGAAGAAGCCGGCGCGGAAGCCGATGCTGTTGGTGCCCTGGTGGAGGATCTGCCCTTCCTTGGACAACAGCAGGGCCTTGCTGCTGGAAGACGGCGTGACATTGCTGTCGATGGGCATCTGCAGCAGCAGCAGCTCATCGCCCTTGGTGCTGAAGCGTTCCTTCTCGCCGCGCACCAGTACGGTCAGGCTGCTCGGGCTCAGGCTGGGCTTGTCGATGGTCTTGCCGTCCACCGTCTTGAAGGCCGTGCCCCGGTAGGTTGCGGCCGTCATCACTTCGCTCTGTGGATAACGTTCGCGGGCGTCCTTGAGGCGCTGCAGGTAGGCGCGATAGATATCGCCGGACATCACCTGGGCCTGCTCCAGCGGCCCGGTGGCTTCTCCTATTTCGCGAGCTTCCTTGCCGTCGCTGCCGTACTCCACCCAGACCTTGTTGCCATTGGCGTTGAGCACGATGGCGCGGGTGTAGACGGCGCCGAACTTGTAGTAGGTCTGCGGGACGTAGATCCCGGGAATCAGCCCGAAGCCGAAGAACGCCTGGGCCGTGGCGGTCCAGCCGGCCAGCAGTGCACCCAGGGCCAGGCCCAGCCATGCGCGACTGCGGCGTTTCGATACGGAAGGCATGACCAACATATCCATCTGTCAGAGATTCCCTTGGCCGCCTCAGCGGCCTTTATTCAAGCGATAGAGTTCGGCCTGCAGCTGGCGCAGGTTGAGCTCGCCGTTGGCATAGGCCTTGAGCGCGGGTTGCGCTTCGAGGCCGGCCAGGGCGAAGCCGAAGAGGTCGAGGTTGTCCTGGGCCAGCACACCCTGGCTGCGGATGCGGCCGTTGCCGATCAGGCCGACGCCCACCGGAACGATGCTCGCGGCCTGGCGATCCAGGCCCACCATCACCACGTAGGAGCCGTCCGGCGGCAGGTAGTCGAGGGTGTTGCCCAGGCGCAGGGCGGCGAGGTCGACGCCGATGGCGCCCTGGACGCTGACCCCGGCGGGTTGCAGCGCATACATCCAGTAGGGCATCGCCAGCGGTTCGACCGGGTACGGCAGCTCGCTGAACTGCAACATCTGCACATGCAGGTCACCCTCCTGGCGGCCATCGGGGAACTGCAGGCGCGCGCCACTGAGGTCGAGCTTGAGCTCGCCTTCCAGCAGGCTCAGCTGGCTGCCCCCCTTCACCGGCACGTAGGGCAGCGTGGTGTTGAGCTGCGCCAACTGCATCTGGCCGAAGTCGTTGCGCTGGCCGCCCTGGACGGTGACAGCGCGGCTGTCGGCGCCGTACCCGCGGTTGCCCGAACCCGGGTTGAGCAGCAGCCGGTACTGGCCACCGGGGATGGTCTGCTCGGCAGTGTCGCCGAAGCCGAAGTTGAAGGCGCCGTCACGGTTGGTGCGCACGCTGCGGTTCAGCTCTTCCAGGCGCACTTCGATGTTCGCCACCGGCTCCTGCAGCTGATCCAGCACCACGCCGGAGATGAAGGTCGGCAGTGCGCGGGTGCGATAGCGCAGGCGTTCCAGCTCCTGGCCGTCGTAGCGCACCTCCACCGACACCTCGGCGTCATAGGCCAGGTCCTTCTCCGGGTAGAAGGCGATCACCTGGCTGCCCGGCAGCTCGGAGAGGGCGCCGACCACGTTCTGATGGTCGAAGTCCACCCGCACCAGTTGGTAGCCCTGGGCCTTGAGCGCACTGGTGCCCAGGCCGTCGAGGTCGACGTAGGACATGCCGTGGGCAGTCTGGTGGACATCGAGTTCCAGCTTGGCGAGGTCGATGGCCTGGTTGAAGTAGAGGCTGATGAAGCCGTTGGGCTCGACGAAACGGGCATTGTTCGCCGGCTCGACGCGCTCCAGGGCCACCGGCACCTGTTGCGGGGTGACCAGGGTGATGCTCCGCGCGCTCTGCGCCACTACTTGGCCATTTGCGCCCTGGAGAACCGCCAGCAGCTGGTACTGGCCGCTCTGCGGCGGGATCTGCAGCGTGGCGCTCTTCAGCGTGGTGTCGCCGGTCAGCGGGGCATCGGCGATCAGGTCGCCATTGGCCGCCAGCAGCATGGCCCGAGGCGCCAGCAGGCCACTGAGGTCCTCGATGCGCGCCGCCACCTGCAGGGAGACCGGTTCGCCCAGGTTGAGCAGTTCGGTGCCCTCGGTGGGGATGACCCAGCTGATGGCCGCCTGGGCCGAGAGCTCCAGGCTGTACTCGTGGCGCAGCTGGTTGCCGGCCTGGTCGCGGGCGTCCAGGGTCACGCTCACCGGCTGGCCGATGGGCAACGCGATGCGGCTGGCGAAGCGGAACTCGCCGGCCTGGGCGCCGGGCTCCAGGGTCACGTCGGTGCCGTTGATCTGGAAGCTCGACAGGTTGGTTTCGCGCAGGGTGCCCTTGAGGGGATAGGGCTGCTCGCTGACGCGGTTCTTCGCTGGCAGCTCCACCAGGGGCTGGTCGAGGGTGATCTGTGGCGGCACCTGGTCCAGCTTCCAACTGAGGGTCTGGCGGGTCTCCTGGCCGCTGCGGTCGCGGGCCAGCAGTTCGACGGAGTAGCTGCTCTGCCCCACCGGTACGTTCAGTGCCTCTTTCAGGTCATGCAGCTGGGCGCCCGGCTCGCGCAGGGCCAGGTTGCGGCCACCGACGCTGATGCGCTCCAGGCCGGCCTCGGCGAACACCTGGCCGGCGAGCATGAAGCCGTTGCCCGGCAGCAAGCTGCCATTGGCGGGCGAGAGGTTGTCGAAGCGCGGCGGCTTGAAGCTGGCCTGGGGCGGCTGGTAGGTCACCACCAGGCTGCGCTGGATGCTGCGCTGGTCCACCCAGGCCTGGATGGTCAGGGTGTTGGAGCCCGACTGCAGGGTGATGGGCGTGGATTGGAAGCCGAACAGCGTGACCTGGCCAGTGGCCGACAGGCTGGCCGGCACGCCGTTGACCAGAACTTCCATGCGCTGGGCGGCCTTGTCGCTGCGCAGTTGGCCGCGCACCACCAGGTTGGCGTCCTTCACCGTGGCGCCCGGCAGCGGGTAGTCCACCGTCAGGGCGATATCGCTGGCCAGCGGCTGGCGCTCCACCGTGCGTGCCAGGCTCGCCTGGTTACCGGCCTTGTCGAAGGCGGTCAGGGTCAGCCGGTTGGTGCCTTCCAGCACCGGTACGCTGGCGGTCCACTGGCTGCCTTGCAGGGTCACGGCGAAGCGGGTGCCGGGGAAGCGGTCGGAGGTGAACTCCAGGCGCGCCATGCCGGAAGCGCTGTCATTGGCGTTGCCGCGCAGGGTGACGCTGTCTTCGTTGACGCTGATGACTTCAGGGCCCTCGATGGCCACGACCGGCGGCTGGCGATCCGGGAAGCTGGTGGGGTCGTTCGGGTTGGTGCCGGCAGCCACTTCGTCGTCGTTGCTGACGCCATCGCCGTCGCGGTCCGGGTCCGAGTTGTCGCCGATCTTGTCGCCGTCGAGGTCGCTGCTCTCGGTGGGATCATCCGGGAAAGCGTCCTGGGCGTTGGGCACACCGTCGCCGTCGCGGTCRTCGTCCAGCGCATCCGGGATGCCGTCCTTGTCCAGGTCCGGCGGCGTGCTGKTCTTGTCRTTGGGGTCGAAGCCCAGCTGGATCTCGATGTCGTTGGCAATGCCGTCGCCRTCGCGRTCGGTGTCGGCGTTGTCGCCGATCTTGTCGCCGTCGAGGTCGCTGCTTTCCGTGGGGTCGTCCGGGAASGCGTCCTKRKCGTTGGGYACRCCGTCGCCATCGCGGTCGTCGTCCAGCGCATCCGGGATGCCGTCCTTRTCSAGGTCCGGCGGGGTGCTGKTCTTGTCGTTCGGGTCGAAGCCCAGCTGGGTTTCGTAGTCGTTGGAGATGCCGTCGCCATCGCGATCCAGGTCGGCGTTRTCGCCGATCTTGTCGCCGTCGAGGTCGCTGCTYTCSGTGGGRTCGTCCGGGAAGGCGTCCTGGGCGTTGGGMACGCCRTCKCCRTCRCGGTCGTCGTCCAGGGCATCCGGGATGCCGTCCTTGTCCAGGTCCGGCGGCGTGCTGGTCTTGTCRTTGGGGTCGAAGCCCAACTGGGTTTCGTAGTCGTTGGAGATGCCRTCGCCATCGCGGTCGGTRTCGGCGTTGTCGCCGATCTGGTCACCGTCGAGGTCGCTGCTTTCCTTGGGATCGTCCGGGAAGGCGTCCTGGGCATTGGGTACGCCGTCGCCATCGCGGTCGTCGTCCAGGGCGTCCGGGATGCCGTCCTTGTCCATGTCCGGCGGGGTGCTGTTCTTGTCGTCCGGGTTGTAGCCGAGCTGGATCTCGTAATCGTTGGAGATGCCGTCGCCGTCGCGGTCCGGGTCGAGGTTGTCACCAATGCCGTCGCCATCCAAGTCGCAGAGCAGGCCGAAGTCGACCTTGCCCAGCGCGGCCAGGTCCTGGCGCGCCTGGGCCTGGGTTTCCAGGCTCAGGTTCGCCGCCACGGCGCCACCAGTGAGCTGGGAGGCGTACTGCTGGGTCAGGTTGCCACGGGCGTAGACGAAGCCGGCCACCGTGGTGTTGGAGCCCAGCACGACGTTGCCTTCGGCCAGCACCACCAGCTGCGAGGGATCACGGGCCTGGCCGGAGGCCTCGGCATTGAGGCGGGCCTGCCAGGGCAGCTCGAGGTTCTGTGCCACGTGCAGACGCACGGTGCCTGCACCGCGCGGGACGATACGCGCCTCGCTGGCCAGGGTGAGTTTCTCGATCCAGTAGTCACCGGCGGACAGCTCCAGGGTGCCGCGGTAACCCACTTCCAGTTCCCGCAGGCGGTACGCGCCCGGCTTGGTGAAGCGTGCCGTGGCCATGCCGGCGACATTCAGCCGGCGCCACTCGGTGCGGCTGCCGTCCATCACCTGCGTGGCGCCGTAGCCCAGGTCCTGGTTGAAGCTGGAGCCGGTCTTGAGGAAGGCCGGCAGTTGCGGCACGGGGGCAGGCGTGTAGCTGGGCTGGCAATCCTGGGTGCCGCAGCTGCGGGCTAGGGAAGCGAAGCTGCTGTCGACCCGGCTCGCCGGCAGGTAGGCGGAAACGCCATCACGCAGCTGGGCGTTGAGCCCGAAGCTGATGCGGCCGCCAGCGGTATGGCTTTGCAGGCCCTTGGCGAAGGCCGCGGTGCACTGGCTCGGCTGCGTGGTGGGCGGCGTCACCTGGGGCACGCTCTGACCATTGCGCGGGTCGCTGCCCGCCAGGCGCTCGGCTTCGTCGTCGTAGCCGTCGCCGTCGGTATCCTCATCGAACAGGTCGAGCACGCCGTCGCCATCCAGGTCGCGGCGCTCGCTGCATTGGGTGTTCCAGCCCAGGGTGGCGATGGCGTCCATGCGCGTTTCGATGCGCGCGGCGGTGTCCACCACGGCGTTGCGGGCGTTGAGGCCGCCGCGCAGGCGCGAGGCGAAGGCCCCACGGAAATCCCCTTCCACATAGGCCAGGGCGCCGACGGTGGCGGACGACTCCAGGTTCAGGTTGCCGCGAACGAAGAGCTGCAGCGCTTCGGCGCTGCCCTCGCCGTTGACGCTGGCCTGGTAGGGCAGGTTCAGCGATGAGCCGAGCATGACCCTGGCGTTGCCGCCGGCGACCAGCAGCTGGCTGTTGGAGGCCATGTCCAGCTGGCCGATCCAGTAGCGCCCGGGGGCCAGGGTGACCTTGGCGCCATAGCCGATGCTCAGGCGCTGGATGTAGTAGGCCTGGTGGCGGGCGTTGAAGGTCAGGGTGCCGCCGGCGTCGACGTTGACTGTGCGGTAGCGGTTGAGTTCGCCGCCGCCCGCTTCGCCCACGCCGAGATAGCCCAGGTTGAGGTCATGCTCGCCCTTGATGGCGGGCAGGGTCAGGCCGGCGAAGCCGGCGGCCTCCAGGCCGCTGGCCTGGCAGTCGCGGCTGCCGCAGCTGGGGGCGCCCCAGGGGTTCTGTACGCGGGGGGTGTCGATCAGTTGGCTAGGGTTGCCTTGCAGCGTGCCGCCCCACTGGAAGACGACGCCGCCGGCGCCATGGGTCTGCAAGCCACCGGTGAACAGGGCGCGACAGGACTCGGCCGCCTGCGCCAGGCCGCCACTGGTCAAAAGGAGCCATGCCAGCCCCGCCAGCAGCTGGCACCGCTTGCCCTGCCCCCCCAGCATCCCCATAGTTCGTCCGTCCACTGTTGTACAGGCTGCCCTGCCGTTTCCCTATGCCGGCACCTATCGGCCGGCTCTTCGCAATCGGCTCATCTAGCGCGAGCTGTATTGCACCTTCACCTGGCGCGTCGCCTCTTCACTCAGGCTTTTCACCGCCTGTTTGAGGGCCTGCGGCGCCAGTTTCTCGCGTATCTCGCCACTCACTTCCGACAGCGGCCTGGCCGGCAGGCGCTCCTCGGCCGTTACCCGCACCAGCAACATCTGGCCGTCCACATAGAGCGGCGCGATGCTGCCTGCCGCGGTGGGTTCCACCAGGCTGCGCAGGGGCTGCTCCAGCAGTTCGGGCTTGATGCGGTTGCTGCGGTATTCCAGCGGCTTGCCGGCGGCGCGCCAGGCGGCCACCCGCTTCTGCCAGTCGTTGCCCTGCACCTCGGCACCGCTGAGCAGTGCGATGAGTTCGGCGCGCTGGGTTTCATCCAGCTCCTGGTCGCTGGTGATGATTTCGAAGCTCTTTTCCACGCCGCCGCCGAATTCCTCGGGGTGGCGCTGGTAGTAGTCGGCCACCTGCTCGCTGGTCACCGGCTCCGGCGTGGCGTGCTGCTCCAGGTAGTGGCGCACCAGCAGTTCTTCGCGGTAGGCCTGGGCCTTGAGGTCCAGCTGGGCGCGCTCGCCGGCATCCAGTTCGCGCTCGGCGAGCAGGGCCATGGCGCGGCTGGCCACCAGGCTGTCGAGGATCTTGCGTTCCACTTCGTCGTTGGCGAACAGCGGTGCCGACTCGCCCAGGGTGCGCTCGACGGTCAGCTCCAGCTGGGCCCGGGTGATAGGGCTTTCGTCCACCGTGACCAGGGTCGCCGACGGCTCGATCGGTACCTGCGCCAGGGCCTCGGCACCGTCGTCGTCACGGCAGCCGGCCAGCAGCAGCGCCGCCAGCAGGCAACCCAGCGTCCACTCAACCCGCGGCACGGTCTTCGCCTTCCTTGGCGGCAGTGCCCTCGGCAGGGGCCGGGGGCGTCTTGCGGTCGATCTTCGCCGCCTTGGCCAGGCGCTCCAGTTCGGCCTGCTTGGCCTCCTGGCGCAGTCGATAGCGGATGTCGCCACTGACCGCTTCGAACGGCTGCTTCACCACCTGCGGCCCTTCGATCACCTTGATCACGTGGAAGCCGAAGGGAGTGACCACGGGCTCGGACAGCTCGCCCGGCTTCATGGCGAATACCTTGCCGCTGAACGCCGGGTCGATGGCGCCTTCCTGCAGCCAGCCAAGGTCACCGCCCTGCTTGGCGGACAGCTGGTCCTCGGAGAAGGTGGCGGCCAGCGCGGTGAAGTCTTCACCGGCGTTGATCCGCGACTGCACTTCCTGGGCCTTGCTCAGCAGGGCCTGGCGCTCGTTCTCGCTCATGCCGGGGTTGGTGCGCAGGAGGATATGGGCGACATGCACCTTGCGCGCCTGGAACTGGTCGGGGTTGGTGGCGTAGAAGTTGCGCACCGCTTCGTCGGTCACCCGCTCGCGGAGGAACTCCTCGAAGTAGCGGCTGATCAGCATCTGCTTGCGGAACTCGGCCACCTCGGTCTCCACCTGCTCGGCGGGGAGCAGGCCCTGGGCTTCGATCTGGCCGGCCAGGCCTTCGCGCTCCAGGTACTCGTCCAGCTCGCGGCTGACCCATTCGGCGTTCTGCGCCGGAACCCGCTTGAACTTGAGGAAGGCGTCGAACTGCGCCTGGGTGACCGGCTTGCCGTTCACCTCGGCGATGGAATCGCTGGAGGAATCACAGCCCGCCAGGAGCAGGGCCAGGATCGAGGACGCCAAGGCGAGGCGTGGGAACTGCTTCATGGATCACCACCTTTATAAGGTCAAATTCCTTTTATCGCGGGTGCGATATACAGGTCGGCCACAAACAGGGGTGTGACTCGACTCACAAATCAGCTAGGAACGATATCAATTGGCCATTTCGGCTGGTTCTGGAAGCCCCGGAACTTCACCGAGATCGCCTTCACGCCGATCGGTACCTCGCCCAGGCGTTTCACCTGCCCGGTCTTCAGGTCGACGAAGCCGAGGCTGCGACGCACATTACCGTCCACTTCATCCTCCACCAGCAGCATGGCGCCGCCGGCCTGGGGCATGTCGTCCATGGAGAGCACTTTCGGGGCGCTGCCGAAGCCATCGCCGAAGGTAAGCTCGGCCAGGGTCACCCAACCATTGTTCGCACTCAGGCGGCTCAGCGAGCAGCCGTTCAGCAACAGGGGCTCGCCCTGCCACTGGGCCAAGCCGGCGCCGCAACGGAGGTCCGCCTCGTGCTGGGAGAGGACCTGCACCTCGTTCTGGCCCCAGGAGGTGCGACGGAGCTGGCTCAGCGTGAGGAAATCCTGGTCATCGATGTTCTCGGACATGAGCATATAGGCCAGGTTGCCCCGGGCATCGTCCAGCAGCTGCCCGCTGTGACTGGCCCAGGCGTTGTCGTCGAGCCGCGCCAGGGAGGGCAGCTCATACGCCTCGTAGCCGAAGCCTTCCGAAGAACCGGAGGTCGCCGTCCAGAGGTCGCCGTTGTTATCCACGTCCAGGCTGACATACCAGCCATTGAGGTCACCGGCCGTCGTCATCGGCCCGGTGAAGCCGGACTGTTTCAGCACGCGGCTGGTTTCCATGCCGTCGGCATCTTCCAGCCCGAAGACCTCGAATTCCGGCAGGGACGCGGGGTCGCTCGGGTCGCTGCCCACCTGCACTTCCAGGGCATCGTTGAAACCGTCGCCATCGCTGTCCGGGTTGCTGTCGCTGGAGCCGTGCTGGGCTTCGGCGGCATTGCACAGCAGGTCCAGGTCGTCGTCGCGGCACGGTGTGAAGTTGACGAGACGCTCACGATCGGCGGCAGAGATGCCCTTGAGCGCGTTCTCGCTCAATCCCTGAAGCACACTGGCCATGTCCTGGGCGCCGGCTTCGGCGTTTTCAACGGCCAGGAACGACATCACCACGCGGTGCTCGTTGGCAGGTATCTCGAAGCGATAACCGATGCGCCAGCTGTAGTAGGCATCGCTGTACAGCTCGTCGCTGTTGAGCGAGGCGCGCCCGGCCTGGTCCGCGAAGACATGCACGGTGGAAATCGGACCCGGTACGTCACCCTGCTCTCCATAAGTCCGCTTGCGCAGGCTGAGCCAGCTGTCGTCGGCGGTGAGCTGGTCGTCGCCGCTGGACGTCTGCTGCAGGTTTCCGGGCCCCCAGTAGTACGGGCGCGAACCGAGGGTCGGAGTGACGGTCATGGCCTGGCCGCTGACGTTGTAGTAGCGGTCCAGCACCCGCAGGAAGCTGCGACCGGTAGCCGGTGCGTAGTACTCGCGGCTGACCAGCAGGCCCGCATTCACCGCTTTCAGCGGCGAGCGCCAGATCGGCTCGTCACCCATGCGGCTATAGAGCTGGGGCTGCAGCGGTGCGGCATGCACTCGCGCCGCCACCCCCGCCTGCGAGTTGCCGAGGCCCTCGAGCTCCAGGGCATAGTCCACGCCGATGTTGCCGGACCCATCGGTACGCTGGATGTGCACGCGGCCATTCTGCTCGACGAACAGGCTCAGGCCGGCCTCCATCTGCATGGAGGGGGAATCGCCCTGGCCCAGCGGGAGGCGGTCGTCGGCACGGTTCTCGGGGTCGGTGCCGTCCGCGAACAGCTCGTCACCGTCGCCACGGCCGCCGCCATCGCTGTCGAATTTGTTCGGCGACAGGCCCAGCTCCAACTCCAGCTTGTCAGGCAGGCCGTCACCGTCGCCGTCCAGCAGGCGCGGGTGAGTGCCCTGGCGGAATTCCTCGATATTGCTCAGGCCGTCGCCGTCCTCGTCGCCATCCGGGCTGGTGCCGTCCATGCCGTACTCGACCTCGAAGGGGTCCTCCATGCCGTCATCGTCGCTGTCGCGCTTGTCCGGGCGGGTGCCGTACTGGCGCACTTCCTGGTAGTCGTTGAGTCCATCGCCGTCGGTGTCCGCCTTCAGCGGGTCGGCGTTGTTCTCCACTTCTTCGCGGTCGTTCAGCCAGTCACCGTCGGTATCCTGGCGGGTCGGGTCGGTGTGGTGCAGGCGCACCTCGTCGGCATCCGACAGGCCCTCACCGTCGGTGTCGGAGCTGTAGGGGTCGGTACCGTGCTCCTGCTCTTCCAGGTTGCTCAGGCCATCATCGTCCCAGTCTTCGCCGGCCGCTTCCGGGTTGGCTTCCAGCGGCGCCGGGCCGTAGTTCAGCTCGAAGTAATCATCCAAGCCGTCGTTGTCGCTGTCGATCACGTCCAGGCGAGTGCCGAGCAGGGTCTCGCGGATGTCCGACAGGCCATCGCCGTCGGTGTCCGCGTGGCCCGGCAGGCGGTCGACGTCCATTCGGTAGTTGCCTTCGGCCGTGGGCACGTAGGTGACGGTGTAGCCATGCAGGTCGAAGTTGCAGTAGCCGCTCTGCTGGATGGCGTAGTCCGGGTAGACCAGACGGCCATTCACACTCGGCAGGTTCTGCGAATCCACGGCGCCGTACCACTCGCCATGGGCGAAGCGGGTACGGGTCTGCAGGCCGCAATGCCAGCCGTTGAGCGGCAGCTTGTAGTAACGGTTTTCGATGCGGCCGTCACGGTGGATCACGGTCTGCACGTCTACCAGTTCGTCGCTGCTCACGCCCTCGCGACCCCAGTCGGTCCAGGTGAGGACCAGGCGGTCCGGCAGCGTGGCCAGGTGGAAGGCCTGGCTGCCCTGGTCGTTCTCCACCAGGCGCTGCAGCGGAATGTCCTGGATGCCGTTGCTGCCGCCGATCTCCACCTGCTGGTCATGCACACGGATCGTCAGCGCCTTGTCGGCGAAGGCGAAGTCAGCGGGCAACTGCAGGTCGAGCTGGGTGTTGGGGTCGTCGTAACGCTGGCCGAGGTCGCCGCTCAGGGGCTCGACGTAGTTGTCCTCGCCACCCAGCATCACATCACCGGCGTCGTAGGGCCCGTCGATGTTCAGCTGCACGGCCTGTTCGGCGTGCACCGGGTAACCCAGCACGTCCTTGTCGAGCTTGATCAGCCACTGCGCATTCTCGCGGCGGTTCAGGTCCTCGAAGAGGAAGCGACCATCGGCACCCGTGGTCACGGTGCTGGAGTCGCCCAGCAGGCGCGCCATGAACGCCGGGACTTCGCCGCCCTGATCCTGGTTGCGACTGAGGCTGACCTGGACATCCGCCAGGGGCACGCCCAGTTCGTTGACCACGCGACCGGCGATGCTGCTCGGCGGCACTGCCACCACGTCAAGCTCCAGGGTCTGGCGACCAACGTTGTGGTTGCTGTCGGTGGCACGAACCTCGAAGCGCACGGTGCCCTCGCCCGGCAGGGTCAGCTGCTGCTGGTGCTGGCCGACGCCGTTGAACACGGCCTGCTGCTCGCCGTCCATGAGCAGCTCGACTTCACCGACGATGCCGGCGTCCTGCACGTCGAAGGTCAGGGTGATCGGGTCGCCCGGGTAGAACGGGCCTTCGCTGTGGGCGATGCTCACGCTGGGCGCCTGGGTGTCGGGCACGCTCGGCTCGGGGTCGCGGCCATCGGGGATGCCGTCGCCATCGACGTCCGGGTTTTCCGGGTCGAGGCCCAGCGGAATCTCGTCGGCGTCCGGCAGGCCGTCGTTGTCGGAGTCCACCAGGTCGCTGAGGTTGACCAGGTCCTGGACCTCTTCCTGGGTCACCCCGACGTCTTCGAAGGTGGCCGACGCCAGTTCACGCAGCACACGCTCGGCTTCGGCACGGCTGTAGTTCTGCACGGCGTAGTGCATCAGCACCTGGCGGCTATGGGGCTTGAGCGTCAGGTTGTACGTCACCGCGTAATCGTCGCCACTGCGCATCACGAAGGTCGGGCGCACCTTGGCACTGGCGCTGCTGAACAGCAGGCCCACGGCCGGGTCGCCACCGCCATTGCTGCCGTCGTCGGTCAGCAGCCAGTTGTCGACCGTGGTGAAGGCCTGGTCGCCGCTGGACGTAGCGATGGTGTAGGTGGAGCCATCGGAGCCGAGGTTGCCGTTGATCCGCACCGGGATGGTCAGTTCCTGGTCGCCGGTGTTCTCGATGCGCTCGATGAAGCGCGCGTAGCTGCCGCTCTCCGGTACGTAGATGCTGCGGCTGACCTTGAGTACGCCGTTGCCCATGGCCTGCGCAGGCAGCGTCACTTCGCGGCCGGCCAGGCGCAGCAGGCCCGTGCTGATGGAGGGGAAGCCCTGCTCGTTCACCGTCAGGTACTGGCCGCCGTCATAGGCGTCGCTGGTGCCGTCGTTGATCGTCCCGTTGCCCTGGATATCCCAGCGGTAGCCGTTGTTGAGGTTGTAGGCGAACCCGACGTTGCCCTCGTAGCTCAGCTCCGCGTCGGTGATGGGGTCACGGACCTGGCGAGGCAGGGCCTTGAGCACCAGCGGTTCGACGCGAACGTCTTCCGAGTCCACCGGCACCTGCGCCAGCACCTGGGCGAACATGGGTTGCTTGCCGAACAGCGCGGTGGCCTGGACCTTCAGCGCCGTGTCGGTGGTCAGCACCTGGAGCTGGTAGTGGCCCTGGGCGTCGGTGGTGGTCTCGATGCCTTTCACCCGTACCAGGGCGCCGGCGATGCCTTTGCCCAGCACGTCCTGCACGCGGCCGGAAACCTGCAGCTCGGGCACGGTGGCGACGGCCACGGTCAGGTCCGCGGTGCGTACGTTGCCGTTGCTGTCGGTGGCACGGACCTGCAGCAGGGTGCTGTCCTGGTTCGGCAGGATCACGGTGAAGGTCTGGGTGCCGCCGCTGGTGCGGGTCTCGCGAAGCAGGCCGTCCTGCAGCAGCTCGACCTTGGCCACCAGGCCGTTGTCGCTGATCAGCGCGGTCACGTCCAGCGGCTGGCCGCCGTAGCGACGGGCCGGTTCCAGGGGCTGGAAGGTGACGTTGGGCGCGGTGGCGTCAGGCACCAGCGGCTCGCTGTCCTTGCCGTCCGGGATGCCGTCGTGGTCGCTGTCCGGGTTGGCCGGGTCGGTGCCCAGGCGCGCTTCGTCGGCGTCGCTCAGGCCGTCTTCGTCCTGGTCGTAGAAGGCGAAGAAGTTCACCACCTTGCCGGCCAGGGTCGGGTCGAGGTTGTCCAGGCCCAGGCCCTTGAGGCTGCGCAGGCGGGCGCCGGTCTGCATGGCGGCATCGGCCGAGCCTTCCAGGGTGGAGAAGTGCATGACCACGCGGCGTTCGCCCGCCGGGATGCGCACCTGGTACTCCGCCAGCCATTGACGGCCGTTGCGACTGACCAGGCTGGTGCCCTGGCGACGGTTGGCGTTACCGCCCAGCACCTGCAGCAGCACCGGACGGGTCGGCGTGGCAGTGTCGCGCAGCGCCAGGTAGTCGTCGGCGGTGGTCAGCTGGTCGTCGCCACTGCTGGTGACGATGGCGGTCTGGGCGTCGTTGGCACCGTAGTAGGACTGCAGGCGCAGGGTGACCACCTGCTCGGTGCTGCCCGGGTTGTCGAGGATCTCCAGGTAGCGGGCGTAGGCACCGCCGACGCTGGGCACCAGCACGCGGCGGCTGACCACCAGGTTGCCCAGGCGGCGCCCTTCGTAGTGGTACTCGCGGCCGTTGGCGCTGCTGGTGGCATGGTTGTAGGAGTAGCCGTACTGGTTGCCGTTGACGAACAGCTGGTTGGCCCAGTAGTTCGGGTCCACCGCGCCGCCGGTGGTGGAGCGCAGATCGCCACTGTAATAGAAGTTCCAGTCGCGGTTGTTCTCGTCCTTGGCGGTGCGATAGCCATTGATGTTCGGACGATCGTCGCCGGCCACCTTGGGATCGGTGCCATCGACGAAGCGTTCGTTGATGTCGCGGCGGCCGCCGTTGTCGCCGTCGGCCTTGAGCGGGTCGCTCGGCGGCGTGCCCAGCACTTCCCAGCCGTCCAGCAGCTCGTCGCCATCGGTGTCGACGTTGCGCGGCGAGGTGCCGGCCTGGAATTCGGCCAGGTTGCTCAGGCCGTCGCCGTCGGTGTCGTCCTGAGCGCCGACGTTGAGCAGGTTGTTGTCCACCTCGTACTTGTCGGGCAGGCCGTCGTCGTCGCTGTCCGCCTTGAGCGGATCGGTACCGTGGTTGAAGAGCTCGGCGTAGTCGCTGAGGCCATCGCCATCGGTGTCAGCCAGGTCCGGACGGGTGCCACGCGCGACTTCATCGGCATCGAGGACGCGATCCAGGTCGGTGTCGCGGGTCAGCGGGCTGGAATGATGCACCAGCACCTCGGCACCGTCGGTGAGCCCGTCGCCGTCGGTATCGGCCACGCGCGGGTGGCTGCCGGCGTCCTGCTCCTGCAGGTTGTTCAGGCCGTCGCCGTCGGTGTCTTCGACCGCTTCGCCGTTGGCGAGCTTGGCCGCGAAACCATAGCGCTGCTCGAAGCCGTCACGCAGGCCGTCACCGTCGCTGTCGGCCTTGAGCGGGTCGAGGCCCAGCAGGTATTCGAGGGCATCGGCCAGGCCGTCGCCATCGCTGTCCGCCTGGGTGGTCCAGTTGACGATGCCGCGCTGCTCTTCGAGGGTCAGGTTCGGTTCCTGGACATCGCTATTGGCCAGTTGCTCCAGGGTGCTGCGCGCACGTTCGCGGCTGGCATCCTGCACCAGGTACTGCACCAGCACCTGACGGCTGCGCGGCGCCAGGGTGACCTGGTAGTTGGCACGGTACTGGTTGCCGCTGAGCCAGGTGGAAACCGGGCGCAGGGGTGCATCCGTGCCTCCGATGACCACGCCGGCAGCGTACAGGCCACTGTCTGGGGCCACGTCGTCGGTCAGCAGGTAGCTGTCTTCCGGGTCGAAGCCGGCGTCACCGGACGAGGTCTGTACCACGGGGCGGGTCGCGTAGAAGTTGCCGTACACATAGAAGGGCACGGTCACCGGCTGGTCGCTGGGGTTCTCCAGCACGTTGATGAAGCGGGCGTAATTCTGGTTCGCCGGCACATAAACCTTGCGGCTGACCATGACATTGCCGAGCTGCTTGGCCGGGTAGATCAGCTCGCGGCCATCCAGACGGGTGCGATAGGTGTTGCTGTTGTAGTTGGTGCCATTGACGACGAGGTACTGGGCGCCGCTGAAGGTCCAGTTGGAGGCGTAGGTGCCGTTGTTGATACCGCCATAGGTGTTGAAGTCCCAACGGACGCTGTTGTTCACCTCACGGTTGAAATAGGTGCTTTCTTCAGCGGCAGCCACATGGCGCTCTTCGATCGGCTCGAACGCGGTACGGCCGTGAGCGGCCAGCACCAGGTCACCGATATCGGAACTGCTGCCACGGGCCAGCTCGAACACCTCGCTGGTGGCGGAGACCAGCTGGTTGCCGAAGCGTGCCTCGGCCTTGACCCGTGGTTCCAGCGCCAGGGTGGAGGCAGACAGGGTGAAGCGGCCCTGGCTATCGCTGGTGACGGTGGCCGAGGACGGCATCGGGCCGGTGCCATTGCTGAAGGCCACTTCGTCCACCAGGGTCCAGGGACCGTTGGCGCGGAAGCTGACACGGACGTAGCGGCTGTTGATGTTCAGCCCGGACAGAGTCAGTTGGGCATGGGCGTCGAGGGACATCCGATCGCGGTTGTTGGCATTGCTCGGGACGGTGTTCAGCGTGCCGACCGGCACCCAGTCGTTGCCCACTTTCTGCAGCACGTCGAAGGACGGCAGCACGTAGTCCGACAGGGTGTTCTGGGTCGCGCCGACCTTGAGGCTGGTCAGGCTGACCACACGGCCGAAGTCGAAGTCGACGTTCATGGTGCGGTCGCTCCAGCCCAGCCACTCGTAGGCACCGCCTGCGCCCAGGTCAGCGGCGTAGCCGGCCACACCCTGCTGGCCGTCGATCAGTTGACGGCCGTAGTCGTCGCCGTAGCAGTAGTGCCAGCAGTCCGTACCCTGGTCCAGGGTGTAGGAGACCGGCTTGATGCGCGCGGCTTCGTAACCGTCGATCAGGGTCACCTGGGCGCCTTCCACGGTTTGGCCGTTGGCGTCGAGCACGCGGCCGGTGACCTGGGTGCCGGCGTCGTCCACCAGGCTCAGGCGGCGCACGCCGCTGCGGCTTTCGTTGCCGTTGGTGTCGCGGGCGCTGGCTTCGATATCCAGTTGCGCGCCAACGGCCGGCACGCGGATCACATGCTGGTAGGGCGCGCGGTCATAGGTGGCCACGGCCACGCCGTTGACATAGAAGGTCACGCTGGCCACGCGGCCATCGTCGCTGGCATCGGCACGCAGGCGCAGTTGCTGGCCGTGGGCCAGGCTGGCGCCGGCCGCCGGGGAGACCAGGCTCACGGTCGGCGCCTGGGTGTCCTTCTCGGTGGGCGCGCTGTCTTCGCCGTCGAGCAGGCCGTCCTTGTCCATGTCCGCGTCCAGCGGGTTCAGGCCACGGGCCACTTCCACGCCATCGGACAGGCCATCGCCGTCGGTGTCCGCCACCTTCGGATTGGTGAGGGTCTCCAGCAGCTCCTGCTTGTTGCTCAGGCCGTCATTGTCATAGTCCTGGCCGGCGTCCTGGGCGTTGCGCGGGTTGAGGATGTCGGCGTAGGGGCCCTTCAGCTCGATGAAGTCGGAGAGGCCATCGCCATCGGTGTCCGCCAGGTCCGGGCGGGTGCCGTAATTGTTGATCTCTTCGTAGTCCGGGATGCCGTCGTCGTCGCTGTCGGCCTTGCGCGGGTTGGCCTTGTACTGGACTTCCTGGGCGTCGAGCACACGGTCGTAGTCGCCGTCCTCGCTCAGCGGGTCGCTGTTGTGCTGGTTGACCTCGGCGCCATCGGTCAGCCCGTCCTCGTCGCTGTCGACCTGACGCGGGTGAGTGCCCAGCTCCTGCTCGCGCAGGTTGCTCAGGCCGTCGCCGTCGCTGTCCAGGTTCTGCTCGCCCGCCACCAGCGGGTTGAAGCCGTACTTGACCTCGAAGCCGTCCAACAGGCCGTCGCCATCGCGGTCGGCGATGAAGGCGCTGGTGCCGTTGGCGTATTCATAGACGTCCTTGAGGCCGTCGTTGTCGCTGTCCTTGAGGGTCAGCTCGTGCATCATCACCAGGATGCCCGGGTGGTAGAGGGTGAACAGCGGGTCGTTGTCGCCCGGGCGGCCCGACTCGGTCGGCGTGAAGCCGAAATAGACCTGGCCGGCGCCATAGGCGTAGCGGATGGCGACCACGCGTTTTTCCGCACGGGTGCCGGTGAACATCAGCGGTGCGGTACCGGGCGCCAGCTTGTCCATCGGCATGTAGGCGTGGCCGGAATAGCTGGTGTTGCGATAGGGCCACCAGGAACCGACGCGGCTTTCACTGGCATCGGACCAGCGCAGCACCGGCGTCAGGCGGATCGAGCTGCCCGTCCACACCGACTCCGCAGGCTGGCCGGGCACATCCGCCAGCACGGCATTGGAGCTGGTGTTGTAGTTCTCGCTGAACAGCAGCGTGCCGCCGTTCTGGACGAAGGCGAAGACCTTGGCGCGGTTGCTGGAGTAGTTGCCGTTGCCGTAGTAGTCCCGCGAGCTGTCCACCATCAGCATGTCGACTTGCGACAGGTCGAAGCTGGCCAGGTTGCTCACCTGCACCGGCTCGTAGCCGGCACGCTCGATGATCAGCCGCTGCGAGGGCTGGCCGGCGTTGAAGCGGGCGTTGAAGTAGCCCACCCGCACCTTCGGTTGCTGCAGGGTGATGGTGCCGACGTCCGTGGTGCCGCCCCAGACCGGGTCGGTGGGTGCGGAGACGGCGGTCACCGCCTGGTTGCCCAGCAGGCCGCTGGCGATGACCGAGACCACGCCCGGAGCCACCGGCACGCGGGTGATGACGAAGCTGCCGTCGCCGCCGCTGACCGCGGTCTGGCCGCCGACGTCGAGCTGGGCGCCCACCACCGGCTGGCCGTTGCTGTCGAGCACGCGGCCGATCACGGTGGTCAGCGGGTCCTGCACCAGGGCGAAGCTGTGCTCGCCACTGCTGCCGACGTTGTTGTTGGTGTCGGTGGCGATGATTTCCAGGCGCAGGCTGTCGGCGTCGCTCGGCAGGTTCAGGCTGTAGGTGAAGGGCGCGGCGTTGAGCAGCGCGATCTGGGCACCGTTGAGGCGGAACGCCACCTTGGTGACCCGGCCATTGTCCTGCAGGGTCGGCACCAGGGTCATGCGCAGGCCCTTGATCAGGGTCTGGCCGACCTTCGGAGTGTCCAGGCCCACGCGGGGCGCCTGGGTGTCCTTGACCAGGGGCTCGGCGTCTTCGTCGTCGCGCAGGCCGTCGCCGTCGGTGTCGGCCTTCAGCGGGTCGGTGCCCTTCTGGTCCACTTCGACGCCGTCCAGCAGGGTGTCGCCGTCGCTGTCCGGGTTGTTGATCAGGGTGCCCAGCTGCGCCTCACGGGCGTTGCTCAGACCGTCGTTGTCCTTGTCGGCCTGGCCGTCGGCCGGGTCGCTGGGGTTCAGGCCCATCTGCAGTTCGAGCGGGTCGGGGATGCCGTCGCCGTCGGTGTCTTTCTTCAGCGGCGAGGACGCCGGGATGTTGCTGACCTCGGCGCCGTCGGACAGGCCGTCTTCGTCGGTGTCGACCTTCAGCGGGTCGGTGTGGTGGGTGCGCACTTCGGCGCCGTCGGAGAGGCCGTCGCCGTCGGTGTCGGCCACCCGCAGCTTGGTGCCCAGGGCGGCTTCTTCCAGGTTGGTCAGGCCGTCGCCGTCGAGGTCCTCGGCGCCGTCGTCGATGCCGTTGCCGTCGGAGTCGCGCAGCGCCGGGTCGAGGCCCTGGGTTTCCATTTCCAGCTTGTTGCTCAGGCCGTCGCCGTCGAAGTCACCGGCCGGGTCGAAGACCTGCAGTTTCAGGGCGTTGCCCAGCACCACCGGCTTGACCGGCGTGCCCGGCAGGGTGCCGCTCAGGGTCAGGGGCAGCAAGGCGCCGTCGGCGATCGGCTCATTGGCCGCACCGAAGAGGGCCGGAACGGTGAGGGTGCGGGTCGGGCTGTAGTACCAATTGAAGCCCTGGCTGGTGCCAGCCAGCTCGGCGCGGCCGTTGGCGACGTTGTACCAGCTGATGTTGTCGGCCAGGGTCAGCGGGATCTGGATGCTCTGGCCGGCCAGGACCTTGAGCGGCCCGGCGACGCTGAACAGCGCATGGGGCGCGCACAGCTCGGCGCCCTGCTCGCGGACCTGGTCGTCGCGGGCGACGCCACGCAGACCGGAGCCGGTGGTGTCGTAGCGGTAGCAACGGCCCAGCGCCAGGGCGGGCTGCGCGTCGAAGGTCAGGGTGCGGCCGTCGCTGCTGAGGGTGGCGCTGCCGCCACGGGCCGCGTTGCCTTCGAAGAACTTGAGGGCATCGCCGCTGGACAGGCGCACCGGCTCGTCGAAGTCGAAGTAGGCGCGCAGCGCGGTGCCCTGGCGGGCCTCGATCAGGGCGCGGACGACTTCCGGCGGCTGCACGGTGAAGCTGATGCGGAAGCGACTGGTCAGGTCCAGGTTCGGCAGGGCCTGCACCGGGCCGGCCAGGCTGACGGTGACTTCTTCGAAGGTCTCGTCGCTGATGGCCATCCAGCCCTGGCCTGCGCTCAGTTGCACGGTGGTGCCACCGGCCTTGCCGTCCACCAGGGCGGAGCCGCTGGCCTGGACGTTGACCGCCAGATTGGCGGGCTTGCCGTCGACCTGGGTGATGGGGTTGCCGAAGCGGTCCTGCAGCATCAGTTGCAGGCGCACGTCCTGCTTGATGCCACGGGTGAGCACCGCGCCGTCGTCCTGCACCCGGCCCTGGTCGTTGAGCAGGCGCAGGTGGCTGGCCAAGGCCGGCAGCACAGTGAGGTCGAGGTTGCTGTAGCAGCAGTTAACGTTGCCGCGGGCGTCGTAGGTGTAGCGGATGCTGTTGCCGTTGCTCGACAGCGGCAGGCTGAACTGGCCGGCCTTGTGCCCGACCTGCAGGTTCAGCCGCGCACGGCCGTCCTTCACGGTCACCTGCACCCGCTCTACGGTCTGGCCGTTGAGGGTGGTGCTGCCGATCTGGATGCCGGCGCCGGGCTGGGCGTGGTAGTCGGCGGCCGGCAGGGTCACAACCAGCAGGCTGCTCTGGTCGTCGGTGACCGGGTTGAGCACCAGGTCCTGGGACTGGATGTCCAGGGTCAGGGTCTCACCCGCCGCCACCGGCGGCAGGTAGCTGAGCAGCAGGTTGCGGGTCGGGCCGGCGAGCAGGCCGATGGCCGTCTCGGCGCGGGCCACCTGGGTGAACTGCGGCAGGTCCGCCCACAGCTGGTAGTCGCCCAGGCTGCGGTCGGCGTTTAAGGTCAGGCTGGCGTAGCCGCCGCTGTCGCTGGTGCTGGTGCCGAGGTTTTCCACATAGCCGTCGGCCAGGCGGCGCAGGCGCCATTGCACCGGCTGCTCCGGCACCGGGCGCGCGGCGGCGTCGAGCACCTGCACGCGGTAGATCGGACGCTCCTGGACCCGCGTCTGGGCGGGGTTGTCGCTGCCCTGCACGGCCTTGAAGCGCAGCTGGTTCGGCGACTGGGTCAGGGCCACGGCGTATTCGCGGCTGAGGGTCTGCTGGCCGATGCGGTCGGTGAGTTCCACCTGCACGCGGAAGCTGTCGCCCGGCAGCGCGGCTTCGGGCATGCGCAGGTCACGGCTGTGGCCGTTCCAGTAGGTGCCATTGCCGCAACGGAAATTGCCGCTGTCCTCGCGCAGGCAGCTAAACAGTTCCTTGCGCTCGCTGCCCACCAGCTGCAGCACGCGCAGACCGAGGCCGCCGGTGTCGTCCAGGGCGTTGAGGTTGTTCAGTTGCAGGGTGACCAGGCCACCGTAGACGCCACGGGCCGGCAGGCTCACCTGCAGGGCGGTGGCATCCGGCGCGCGGTCACGGACCACGCGCAGGTTCTGTGCCGGGGACTCGCTCACCTGGCCGCGGCTGTCGGTCAGGCGCACCTTGAACGGCTGGTTGACGCTGCTGGCGACGCGCTCGGTGCGGCGGTCCTGGACGCTGAAGCTTCGGTTCAGGGTGGTGCCGGTGACATCGTAGTGGTCGGTGAAGCCGTTCCACAGCAGGTCGACGCCCTTCAGGCCGACATCGTCGCGGGCGGCCAGCTGGATGTCGAAGCGGCCGCGCTCGATCACCTCGGCCGGCAGGCTCAGGGTGGTGACTTCGGGGAAGGCGTCGTCGATGACGGTGACGCGCAGATCGGCGCTGCTGACGTTGCCGGCGCGGTCACGCACCTCGACGTTGTAGACCTGCTCGCCAAGGCTGGTGGCGGCGTCCTGGTAGCTCAGCTGGTTCTGGCCGAAGGCCACCGCCACCACCTGGCCGTTGCGCATCAGCGTGGCCTTGTCGAGGGCGCCCTCCTCGTCCGCCATCTGTGCGGTGACGGTGAAGGGATAGCCGCGCACGGCACGGTTGTTGTCCTTGAACACCGCGCTGCCCTGGTAACCGAGGCTCACGGTGGGCGCCTTGGTGTCCTGATGACGGTAGAAGCGCTTGGCCGCCGATTCGGCGCTATTGCCGAACACGTCCACCGCGCGGGCCTTGAGGTACTGGCCGCTGAAGCTACTGTCCAGGGCCAGGCTGGCCTGGTAGGGCTGGGCGCTGCGCAGGGCGACGCGCTGCCAGGGCCCGTTGCTGCCGGCGGCGACCAGGAATTCCACCTGGGCCAGGGGCTGCTGGCTACCGCTCACCTGGGCGCTGACGGTCAGCGGCAGGGGCAGCCAGGAATGTTCGTCGGCCACCAGGGCGATGCTGAAGGGGTTGGCCACGCCGTCGCCCGGTTCCAGGAACAGGTCGCGGGCAGTGCCCTGGCGGATCACGCCATAGGCATCTTCCAGGCGCAGGCCCAGTTCCATGGACTGGCCACCCGGCAGGCTGGCGGGCAGGCGCAGCTGGGTCGCGCCAAGGCCCTGGCCGAGGGTGCCGGCCGGTTGGCCGTTGATGCTGAATTCGACGCCGCGCAGGCCGTCTTCGGCCAGGCCGAGGGCCAATGCCTGGGCCGCCTGCAGGTGGCTGCCGGCCAGGGGCTCGAGCAGCGAGGTGGTGCTGGCGCCGAGGCCATAGGGCAGCTCGTAGACCAGCACGCCCTGGCTGCCGAGGCCGACGGCCAGGCGGTTGTTTTCCACGGCCAGGGCACTGATGCGCTGGGCGAGCAGCAACTCGCCGTTGGCCATGGCCTGGCCGCTGGCCGGGTCCAGGGCCAGCAGGCGCACGCCCTGGGCCTGGGGTTGTTCGATCCACAGCAGGTTGCCACCCAGGTACAGCTGGCTGGCGCTGGCGCCGGCCAGCAGTTCGCTGCGCTGGCCGCTGCGCAGGTCGTAGCGCCAGGCACGCTCGGCGGAGATGTAGAACAGCGCGTCGCCGGTGAAGGCCAGTTGACGGACTTCGCCACCCAGCTGGGCGCTCAGCTCGCTGACCGGCTGGCGGGCGTCGCTGCGCAGGTCCACCAGGAATACGCGACCGCTCTCGCTGAGGGCGACCACACGGCTGCCGTGGGCCGACAGCTGGCGCAGGCTTTCCTGGGCGTTGACCAGCAGGCTGCGGCGGCTGGCCGGGTTGGTCAGGTTGTCCAGGGGGGCGATCTGCAGGCTGCCGCCGCTGGCCACCAGCAGTTGGCCACGGGCGATGGCCAGGTCGTTCACCGGGGTCTGGGCGAAGACGGTCTGGGCCGCCAGGCTGGAGCGCGACAGCGCCACCACTTGCTGTTGCTGATCCTGGGCGAGGAACCACAGGTCACCGGCGCTGGCCACCTGGCTGGCGGCCTGGGTGAAGGCCTGGCTCGGGTAGAGGGTGGACTGCCAGCTGCCGGCGTCGTCCTGACGCAGCAGCTGGGCACCGAAGTTGTCGGCGGCGACCAGCACCTGGCCATCACGCAGGCCCAGGTCTTCCACGCTGCCACGGGTCGGGGTGGCCAGGCTGCGGCTGTCGTGCAGCAGGTGGAAGCCGGCGCTACCGGCCTGCGGACGCAGCACCAGGCCTTCGCTGCCGCCCAGCCAGAGGCGGCCGCCGGTCCATTGGGCCGCGGCCACGGGCGCGTTGCCCAGGCTCCAGTCGGCGATGCGCTGGCGGGTGGCCAGGTCGATCAGTTGCAGGCGGCCGTCGGCCAGCGCCAGCAGTTGGCCCGGCAGGGCGAACAGGCGCTTGGCGGCGGTGCCCAGCTGTACGGAGGTGCCCTTCAGGGCGACGTCCAGGCGCCACAGGCGGCCGGCGGCGTCCGACACCTGCAGCTGGTCGCCGCTGCGGGCCATGGCCAGCAGGTTCTCGCCATTGAAGCTGGCGATGACCTGGCCGCTGGCGGACAGGCGCAGGACCTGGCCGGCGGTGAGCACCAGGAAGCCGTCGTCGCGGGCCAGCAGCTGGCGGACCTCGGCGCCCAGGGTCTGGGTGCCGCTGGCCTTGAGCTGGCCGCCCAGGGCGTCGAACCAATGGAGGTCGCGGCCACTGGCGCCGAGGACGCGTTCGCCCTGCACCGCCAGGTGGTTGATCGGGGCGGCCACGGCCAGGCTGCCGGCGCTGCGCAGGCCGTCCTGCGGGTCCAGCAGGGTCAGGCCGAAGCCCTTGATGCTCAGCAGCAGGTAGCGCTGCAGGTTGTCCATGGCGGCGATGGGGCCGTCCAGGCGCTGGCGCAGGCCCTGGGCGTCGTGCAGTTCGGCGCCGCGTGCCAGCCAGTAGCCGCCCACCTGGGGCAGCATCAGGTCGAAGGGCAGGCGCGCGCTTTCGCTCTGCAGGTTCCAGGCGTCCACCACCGGCGCGCTCCAGCGCTGTTCCTGGCGGTTGCCCAGCTCGTCGTCGATCAGGGCGCGCACGCGCAGTTCGCGGATGCCGGCCGGCAGGCGCAGGCCGAGGCTGCCGGCGCCGCTGGCGAGCAGGCGGTCGTTCTGGTCCAGGGCTTCCAGGCTCATGCGGAAGCGCGCGGCGTCCACGCCGTTGAGGCTCAGGTCCACGCGGCTGCCGGCATACAGCAGGCTCGGCAGGCCGGCGAGTTGCGGCTGGGGCAGTTGCTGGGCCGGCGCGACGCGCAGGTTCAGTTGCTGTTCGCTGTAGTGGAAGTCGCCGGCGAAATAGGCGCGGGCGCGCAGTACATAGCTTTCCTGCACGGCCACCTGGGGCAGGCGCAGGCTGAAGCGGCCCTGCTGGCCGGCGTCGAGGATGCGCTGCACGGACTGGCCGTTGAAGCTCAGCAGTTCGAGTTCCACCCAGGCCGGGACGTCGCCCACCTGGTAGGCCAGGGACAGGCTGGAGCCTTCGGCGAACACCTGGTTGTTGCCGGCGCCGCTCAGGGTGATGGCGCTGGTGGATTGGTTGGCCTTGGTGAACAGGCCGATCTCGCGGGCACCGGCGGCGTCCTGCCAGCCGTAGCGGGCTTCGCCGCTGGCCGGCAGGCCGATCCAGCTGAAGCGCTGGCGCAGGCCGTTGACGGCGGGTTGCGCCTGGCCTTCACGGGTCAGGCTGGCGCCCGCGCCTTCGCTGCCGGCAGCAAACGCGGCGGCCAGGGGCAGGCGGGCACCGGCGACAAGCACCGCGCCCTGGTCGGGCACGAGGTCGGCGGCGGCCACGGTGGCGGCGGGTACGGCCAGGTCCAGGCTCTGCTCACCGGCGTGGTCCTGCAGCACCAGGCGCAGGGTGGCCGGCGGGTTGGCCAGCAGCCAGGCGCGGCCTTGGGGGAAGGCCTCGCCGAGGTAGGTGTCCAGTTCGCCCTGGTACCAGAAGGCCTGGGCGGCCAGGGGCTTGTCGGCGCCATCGCGCAGGCTCAGGTCGGCCTGGCCGAGGGCGGTTTCAGCCGCGGCAGGCAGGCCGCCCACCAGCACGCCGAAGGGCAGGCGCACGGCCTTGGCGGCCAGGGTGACGGCCGGTGCGGCGGCCACTTTCAGCGGTTCGACCACCAGTTGCTGCACGCCGTCGCGCAGTTGCAGGGACACCAGGCGGCCAGCGGTGAAGGCCAGGTCCTGGCGTTCGCCCGCCAGGGCACCCAGGCGCTCGCCGTCACGCCAGGCCTGCCAGCTGTCGCCGTGCAGGTCGTTGCTGACCCGCAGCCAGGCCAGCTCGCCGTCGAAGCGGGCACGTTGTACCTGGCCGTCCACGGCCAGCACGGTGGCATCGCCCAGATGCCAGCCATCGGCATCCAGCAGCGGTTTGAAGCGGGTGGCTTCAGTCGCGGTCCAGGTCACCAGGCGCTCGCCGTCGAGGGCGAAGCCCAGGCGGCCCGGCAGGGCCAGGCTGGCACGGCGCACCAGTTGCGGCAGGCGGCTGTCATCCAGCTGCAGCCATTCCAGGCCCTTGTCGGTCAGCACCAGCAGGCGCTGGCTATCCAGCTGCACCTGGCGGATTTCGTCGGCGAGGCTCAGGCCCACCAGCTCGGCCATGGCGCCGCCGTCGACGGCGTAGCCGCCCAGTTGCTGGCCATGACGGACGAACAGCAGGTCGCCACTGCCACCCAGCAGGGTGCCGGCGATGGGTTGTTCCACGGCGGCCAGCCAGGCGTCGCCCTGCCAGCGCCAGAAGCGCAGGTAGTCCTGGCCATCGCGGCGGACCTGGGCCACCAGGCCGGTGCCGGTGAAGGCCAGTTGGCGGATACGGCCGCTGTCACGGCTTTCCACCTGGCCACCGAGGGTGCGGATGCGGTAGCCGTCGCGCTGGGCGTTTTCGGCCCAGGCAGCGCCGTCCGCCAGGCCCGGCAGGCGGGTCAGGTGGCTGGCCTGGTAGCCGGTCTCGATGGCTTCGCGACGGCTTTCGGCTTGCAGGTAGCCCAGCTTGGTCAGGCTGCGCTCCAGTGCCTTCTCGTGGCCGGAACGGTCACGCAGGGTGGCGGCCAGGCGCAGGCCGGTACCCTGGGTGAGGCTGTTCCAGACCTGGCGCTGGTCGCTGAAGGCCAGGCGCGCGGCGGCGCTGCCGGCATCGGCCGGGTCGAACAGGTCGAGGGTCGAGTCGCGGCTGAAGTCGTTCATGCCCGCCGGCGGCGGTGCATCGATCCACAACTGGGTGCCCGCCAGCAGGGTGCTGGCCGGTTGCAGCAGCAGGCCCACGTCCTGGTCGATGCCGTTGTCGGCATGCAGGTTGAGGATGCGCTGGCTGCGCAGGGTCTGGCCCTGCCAGGTGGCTTCGAGGCGCAGCACCAGCACGCCATCGGCGGCGACCTGGGGCATGGGCACGGCCAGTTCCACCACCTCGTCGCCGTCGGCGGCGCGGGTCAGGGTACGGGCTGCCGGGTTGCCAGCATGTTGCGGGTTGCCGGCGATATCCAGGTTCAGGGTGGCCTGTTCCAGTTTGCGCATGCGCACCCGCACCGGGATGGTTTCGCCGGCCTGGACATCGAGGCCGTCGGCCGGAACCAGGAAGCTCAGCTCCGGCGCGCCGGCACGGCTGTCGTAGGGCTGCAGGGTGACGCTGGCCGGCGCACTGGCCAGGCCGTTGAGGTCGATGGCGCGGGCCACCACGCGGATCGGCTGGGTGGCGTCGGCGGCGATCGGCAGGCGCAGGCGGCTCGGGTCGGCCAGGCGCTGGCAGGCCTGGGCGTCGGCGAAGGGATCGGTGCTGCGGCTGTCGACGCAGGCTTCGACACGGTCGATGCCGTAGCGGTCGTAGCTGCGCAGGATGATCTCGGTGGTCTCGCCACGGGGCACGAACTCGCCGTCCAGCGGGGCGATGATGGACAGCTGCGGCGGGGTGTGATCCGGCTGCAGGTCGTAGCCCACCGGGAAGTAGCGGTAGCTTTCCTGGCCGGCCAGGCCGAAGCCCACGCGCAGTTCGGCAGTGATCGGGGTGGCCGTGGTCGGCGCGCCCGGCAGGTCACGCAGACGCGGGTGCGGCAGGCTCAGGCTGGCCAGGCCGCTGGCGCGGTCGAAGCTGGCGGCCTGGTAGCGGCCGTCCAGCAGGCGCACTTCGGTGCTGCGTACCAGGTCCAGGTCGCCGCTGATGGCGAAGCGCAGCTCGGCCGGAGTGCTCTCTTCCACCGGTGTGGGCGCGGTGCTGAAGGAAGCCAGGGTCAGGTCCGGGGCGCTGATCTCGGCGTCGAAGCGGCGGTCGATGCTGTTGCGGCCGTCACTGGCGCGCAGCAGCAGGCTGAAGCCCTGGTACTCGCCGTTGAGGTCGAGGCTGAACTCGCCCTTCTGCACCGGTACCCAGTCGGTCTTCCAGGTCTGGCCGCCATCGGCGGACAGGCGATAGGCGAAGGCGATCTTGTCGGCGGCCAGCAGGTTGTCCTGGGCGCTGACCAGGAAGCCGTAGCGGCTGCCGGTTTTCAGGCGTACCGCCGGGCTCAGCGCGCGGCCGTCCTGCAGCTTGATCTGCAGCGAGTCGTAGCGCGGGGCCAGGCGGTCTTCGGCCTGGAACACGCCGTTGTAGGCGCCGGCCTTGATCAGCGCGTTGTCGCGGGCGGTGTTGCCGGCGGCGTCGCGAATACCGGTCAGGGCGATCTGGTAGAGGGCGTTGGCCTCCAGCTGGGCGTCGGCGCGCAGGCGCAGCTCCAGGCGGTTGCCCTGGGTGATGAGCGGCTGGAAGCGCGCGCTGACGTCTTCGCTCGGCTGGGCGTGGGTCTCGTAGTCCTTGAACACCTTGGTGACGCTGACGCCCTGCACCTGCAGCGGTTCATCGGCTTCCAGCACCAGCGGCTGGGACGCGCCCAGGGCGGCGATCAGGCGCACGCTCGGGGCGCTGTCGTCCACGGCGGTGAGCCATTGGGCCGGGGCGCTGTCGACGCGCTCGCCACTGGATTCGCGGAGGACGGAAACCTGGTACTGCCAGCCCGGCTGGCTGGCCGGGGTGACGAAGTTCAGGCCGTCGTCGGCCAGGGTGAAGGCCACGCGGTTGCTGGCGGTGGGCTGGATGCCCTGGCCGGCCGGGTACCAATGCAGGCTGAGGCCTTCGGACAGGCCCTGGGCGGCGATGTGCACCTGGGTGCCACCGGCGTCGCTGACCACCTGGCCGGCGGCATGGGCGGACTGCACCGCGTCGATGGCCAGCGGGGTGACCACGGCCAGGGCGGTGGGCAGGGTGGCGCGTTCGTCGCCGTAGCGGGCCTGCAGGCTGTAGAGGCCGGCCTGGTCCATCTGCAGGCGGAAGCTCAGCTGGTCGCCGGCGGCGTTGGCGCGCAGCTGGCTGCGGCCGAGTACGCGGTCACCGACCTGGAGCTCGTCGATCAGTTGCAGCTGGCGACCCTGCAGCACGTAGTCGCGCGGCACGCCGCTGATGCTGCGGTTGGGTTGCAGGCTGTCCAGGCGGACCTGAGCGGCGCCGAAGAAGTCCACGGCATCCACCAGCCACGGCAGGTCGATGTGCACCTCGGCGCCTTGCAGCCAGTCCAACGGCGCCTGGCTCAGTTGCAGGCGGTAGAGGCCGGCCGGCTGGAAGCTCGGCTGCTGCACCAGGGCGCGCAGTTCGCGGCCCAGCAGCTGGGATTCGCTGGCGATGCTGTCGCCGCTGGCCGAGGACAGCGCCAGGCGCGCCTCGCGCCAGGCGTATTCGGCACCGGCCAGACGCAGGCCCAGCGGCTCGTCGGCGGCGGCCAGGCTTTCCGGGGCCAGGCCCCAGGCGTTGTTCATCGGCACGCTGGCGTTGAAGTAGTTGCCGCCGTTGCTCCATTCCAGCAGGTCGCCGTGCAGCTCCAGCTGCCCCAGGGAGCCCACGGTATCGCTGGCGACGGTGATCGCGGCCACTTCACGGGCCACCAGGCGGCGCTGGTCGTCCAGGTCGAGGTCAAGGATCTGCAGGCGGCCGTTGTCCAGCCAGGCCAGCAGTTCGCCCTGGCTGGCGAGCTTGGTGATGCGTGCGGGGATTTCCAGCTCGCCCAGCACCGGCTCGCCACGGCCACGCAGCAGGGCGGCGCGTTGCAGCACCTGCAGCCCGGAGGTGCCTTGCAGGTAGAGACGCGAGCCGTCGAGCCACAGGGACTTGGCGCCGGCCAGGCCATGCACCTGGGTGGCCAGTAACTGGGCCGGGTCACGGACGTTGCGCACTTCCAGGCGGTCGCCGTAGAGCAGGTAGAGGGCGCGGCTATCCAGCGCCAGGTCCACCAGCGTGCCACTGCCGAGGGTCAGCTCCTTGAGCTCCGGTCCCTGGACCTGGCCATGGAATACCCGGTTGCCGGCCTTGACCAGCAGCAGGTCACCGGCAATGCGCACCTTGTCGTACTGGACCTGGCGGCTGTTGGCCAGGGCCGGCAGCGCCTGGGGCGAATAGAGGTTGGCCAGGTCGTAGACCTGCAGGCGGGTCTTGTCGCCCAGCACGGCGGCGTAGCGGTCGCCCAGGGCCAGGTCCAACACGTTGGCGGCGGCCTGCCACTTGGCCAGCAGTTGCGGGGTGCTGCCATCGCGCAGGCTGTAGAGCTGCACGTCGCGGCTGCTGCCGGTGAGCAGCAGGTCGCCCTGGCGGCGGAACTGCTGGACGCTTTGCAGCTGGCGGCGGGCCGGCAGTTCGATGCGCAGGCTGGCGTCGCTGGAGAGGTCACCGGCGAAGCCTTGGTTGCTCACTTCCACCAGCAGTTGGCCGAGGCTGTTCTCCGGCACGGCGAAGCTGATGAGGTCGGCGCGCTCGAGGCGGGTGCTGGCGATCTGGCGACCGTTGACCCGGACCACGGTGGACTCGCCGAAACCACGGCCTTGCAGGCCGACGATCTCGCCGGCGTTGTAGATGAAGCGCTTGGCCTGGACGTTGAGGGTACCGGTCAGGCGGTCGTAGAGGCCGGTCTGGTCGATGCGCGGGTCGGCGACATAGGTCAGCGCGGCGCCCAGGAAGACTTCCTGGCCGCCCTGTTTCAGGCGCAGGCCCACCGGCAGGTTGCGGTCCGGCGAGGCCACCAGGCCCGGGACGCGGAAGCGCAGCTGGTTGTCGTCGCGGTAGAGCACGTCCGCCGCCGGCACGCGCTGGCCACCCACTTCGATGTCCAGGGCTTCGGCGAAGTTGCGACCGCGCAGGGTGACTTCGGCACCGCCACGCCAGCTGGCCTGGCGCGGCGAGACGCTGTCGAGCGCCGGCTGTTGCTGGTCGTCGGCGATGAAGCCGAAGCGGTAGTCGTGGCCCAGGGTGCGGCCTTGCTGGTCACGCAGGGCGGCGCCCAGCTGGACCTGGTATTGCTTGCCGGCCTGCAGCGCCGCCGGGCGGATCACCAGGCGGCCGACGCCGACCTGGGCCACCTGGGCCGGAACCGGGGTGCCGCTGAGCAGCAGCTGCACCAGCTGGGTGCCCTGGTCGCGCAGCTGGGCGTTGTCCAGCAGGCGGTTGAATTGCACTTCGATGGCGCCGTCGCGCGGCAGGCGGCCGGAGGGCAGCGGCTGCTGGGACAGGATCGCGAGGTTCTGGTAGGCCAGGGTGTTGAGGCTGCCGCCCAGGTAGTTGGCGGAATCCAGGCTGGGCAGCGGGTTCTCGGCGGGCACGCCGTCCAGGTAGACGAAGGCGCTGCCGGCATACAGGGCCTGGCTGCCCAGGGACAGGCTGTTGACGTTGCCGAGCACGCTGAAGTAGTCGCGCAGGCCGATGCTGGCGCGGGCGTCGCCGTTGAGCCACGGCGAGATATCGAACAGCTGCACGTCGCCCTGGCCGCCGGCCACGTAGAGGGTCTGCCCGGCCAGTTGCAGTTGGCCGGCGAACAGGTCACCACGGCTGACCAGGTAGGTGAGCTTGAGGTCGGCCACCGGGGTGGCGTCGTCGCTGCGGTCCAGGTTGAACAGCTGCACGGTGGCGTTCTTGCCACTGGAGACCAGCAGGCGCTCGGGCGCGACCAGCAGGTCTTCGGGGACGAAGGGGTTGCCGGCCTGGTCGCGGGTGGCGACGCGGCGCACCACGCGGAATTCGCCGCTGGCCAGTTCCACTTCCACCAGCTGGCGCTGCTGCGGCAGGGTGGCCCAGAGGCTGGAGCCGGCCAGGCGCAGGCGACCGGGTACGCCACCCAGTTGCTGCACGCTGATCAGGCCGAGGTCGGTGAGCTTGAGGTCCTGACCGATGCGGTATTGGCGCACGCCGTCCTTGTAGCCGACGTAGAGCAGGTCGTCGCGGCTGGCCAGGGCGTTGATCTCGCCGGCCATGTCCAGTTCGGCGAGCTTCTCCGGCGCGGCCGGCAGGGTCAGGTCGAATTGCAGCAGCTTGCGGCCGCCGGCGGCGAACAGCTGGCGATCGTTGATGGTCAGGTCGACGAAGCCACGGGGCGACAGGCCGTTGGCGGCTTCGTAGTGGTAGGACTTGGTCTGGCCGGCGAATTCACGGGTGACGATCACCGGGTGCACCGGGTCGCTGATGTCGGCCACCAGCAGGCGCGCGGCGTTGCTGGTCAGGGTGGCGACGCGGCCCTGGCTGTCGAGCTTGTCGAAGCTGCCGCCGGTGACGGCGTAGAGCAACTGGCTCTCGGCGCCGTCGAGGCGGGCGATGGCGGAAACCGGGCTGGCCATTTCGGCCGGCAGGTTGACCGAGCCGGTGGGGATGCCGGTGTAGAAGTAGTCCACCGGCGAGTCGCTCTGCTCACCCGGGAACAGCTGGCTGATGGCGCTGACCTTGGCCTTGCCGAAGCTGCCGGCGGGGGCACGGACTTCGGCGCGGTTGCTGCTGAGGATCTTCAGGTCGCCGGCCAGGGCGCCGGCGAAGCGCACCTGCATGTAGTGGTTGAAGCCACGGCCGTGCAGGGTGACCAGGTTGCCGCCCTGGGGCGGGCCGGTCTGCGGTTGCAGGTCGTCGATCTCGATCTGCGGCAGCACGGTCATGGCGCCCTGGCGCAGGTAGGAGAGGCGCTGGTCGATGCGCTCGACCTTGACCGCCAGGCTGGCGCTGATGCCGGCCAGTTGCAGGTCCGGTACGTCGACGCGCAGTTGGGTGTCAGTGACTTCCAGCACTTGCTGGGGCTGCAGGCGGGTTTCGCCCAGCCACACGGCGAGCTGGTCGGCGGCGATGCCGAAACCGCTGCCCTTGATCACGGCGACTTCGCCACCGGCGGCGTGGAAGTAATGCAGGCCGGCGACACCGGCGACTTCACGCTGGACCTGGGTGATCTGCGGACGGATGCCGGTGAGGCGCTCCAGTTGCAGCACGAAGGCCTGACGCAGGGCGTGGCCGGCCAGGTCGGTGAGCGCGGTGCTCACTTCGATGCGCAGCGCGCCCTGGTAGTCGCCCTTGAAGGCGATCTGCACCTGGCCGCCACGCAGGGTGTTGGTGCCGGTCATCTCGAAGGCACCGGCCGGCAGCGGCTGGCCGCCCTCGCCCAGCACGCGGATGACCTGGCCCAGGTGCGCCGGGTCGGTGTTGATCAGGTTGTTGAAGGCGATCAGTACCGATTCGCCGCTGCCCAGCACGGCGCCGTTGCCCGGGGTGGCGGAGGCGACGGCGAGGTAGGGCGAGGTGTTGATCTGCACGCCCTTGCCGTTGCCCTGCATGACCTGCCCGCCGACGCCGAGCAGTTCGCCACCGGTCTTCTGGTTCTGCCAGTAGATGGTTTCGTACTGGCCCTGGGCGTTGGCTTCCAGCAGCAGGTAGGTGTCGCCGGTGCCGACGCTGATCAGGCCCTGCTGGACCTGCAGGGTCGGACGGCTGAGGGTGGCGCTGATGGAGCCGCCGGTGACGGTGCCGCGCTCGATGGCCTGGACGCGGTAGTCGAGCTTGTCGCCGAAGTCCTTGAAGGTGGCGAGGTGCAGCTGCTTGTCGCGCAGGAACAGCACGTACAGCTGGCCGTTGAGCCATTGCAGGTCCACCGGTGCACCCAGCAGGTCGGCGCGCAGGCTGCCGTCGAAGGGAATGCTCGGCAGCGGCGCCTGGGCGCCCAGTTCGTTGCGGCCCAGGGGCAGGAAGCGCACATAGCCGGTGCCCAGGTCGTTGGCGGCGGCCACGGCCAGGGCGCCACGCTCGCTCTCCACCGCCAGGTCGAGGGCGCGGTGGTTGGGCAGGGTCAGGCTGGAGACCAGCAGCGGGCGGCCGAGGTCGTTGACGTCCACCACGCGCACGCCGTCGCGGTCGTTGGCCAGGTACACCAGGCTGCCCAAGGTCTCCAGGCCCAGCACCGGCTGGTCGAGGCGCAGCTGGGACAGGCGGATCGGCCGTTCCCACAGCCCGATGTCGTAGATCTCCAGGCCGGCCGGCATCAGGAAGCGGTTGGAACTGGTGGGCGCGGAGCCCGCCTTGACGCCGACGAACAGGGTGTCGCCCACCACCTGGGCAGCACCGATCTGCATCGGCGGGTAGTTCGGCAGCACGATGCCCAGGCCCTGCGGCAGGGTGTAGGACAGCGAGCCCACCTTGATTTCGCGGGTGCTGGCGCCACTGGGGATGCGCAGGAAGACGTCGTAGATATCCGGGTCGATGACGCCCGGGAGGATGAATTTGAAGGCGCGCTGGGTCTCGACGTTGTCCTGCAGGTCGATGGCGGCGCGGCCGGGCTCTTCGACGATGGGGCTGCGGCCGGTGTAGATCTCGGTGGCGCCGTGGCGGGCACGCAGGACCACGCGGGTGCCCGGCAGCAGCACGTCGGCGGAGGCGTCGATGCTGACCAGGGTGCCGCCGGTCTTGCTCGCGGAATCCGGGCTGACGCGGTATTTGACCTGGTTCAGCGCCTGCTCGGCACCGATCACCAGGGCACCCAGGTAGTCCTCGCGCAGGCCGCCGTCGTCCAGGCGCAGGTGCCACTGGCCCGGGCCGAGGGGCAGCATGTCGAGGGCGTTCGGGGCGATTTCCAGGCGCTCGGCGCTGACCCATTGCAGGGCCACCGGGTATTGGTTGACGTAGCCTTTGACGGTGCTGGAGAAGCCGCTGCCGTTGATCACCACGCGGTCCTGGGCGCCACGGTGGAAGCGGGCGTTCTCCAGGTTGCGGATGCGCGGCTGGGTGGCACCGGCGGCGGCGACCTTGAAGTCCACCTGGTAGGGCGCCCACAGGCCGCTGCCACGCAGGTTGCGGGCGTCGCTCAGTTGCAGGCGCAGGGTGGCGCCGGCAGTGGGGGTGAAGCGCAGGGTGACGCGGGTCGCGGAGCGGCCATCGCCGCCCACGGCCTCGATGCTCGGGGCTGCCAGCACCTGCTCGCCGTTGCTGATGTCCAGCAGGCGCAGGGCGCCCGGGGCACGCAGGGATTCCAGGGTCACCGGCTCGTTGAAGCTGAGGCTCAGGGCCTGTTCGCTGGCCGGGATCACGCCACCCTGGGCGACGCTGGCATCGAGCACCAGGGCGCCGGGCAGTTCCAGCACGGTCAGGCCCTGCTTGCCGGAGCCGGCCACCAGGCGGTTGTTGAAGAGGTCCAGGGCTTCGATGCGCTCCTGGTTACCGGCGGAGACCACACGGGGTTGCAGGGGCTGGGCCAGGTCCAGCACCACCACGCCGCTTTCCGCCGAGACGAACAGCAGGTTGCCGGCCATGCGCAGTGAGACGCCACGACCGGCGACGGCTTGCAGTTGCTTGTCGAGGCTGAACAGGACGCGCTCTTCCGGCTCGTCGCGGTTGATGATTTCGATGCCGCGGCCGCCGACGGCGACCACCAGGTAGCGCCCGTAGACCAGCACGTCCTGCGGGTTGGCGGTGAAGCTGTAGGTGCGGGTCTGGCTCGGGTCGAACAGGTTGAGGCTGCGGATCTCGCCCTTGTCCATGTCGACGGCCTTGGCCAGGGATTCGTCCCAGCCCGGGCAGTTGACCCATTTGGCGCCCTGCACCAGACCGCCGCTGAGCAGCCAGCCGTTGTCGAGCTTGAGCAGGCCGGCGCCTTTCAGGCCGTCCGGCGCGGCGACCCGTACCGGGTCTTCGCCATCCTGATAGTTCAGTGCCGCCAGGCCGAGGCCGCTGGAGCCGCCGATCTTGAAGGCGCAGGTGTCGCTGTTCGGCGGGTCGACATCCACCGAGGCGGTGGCGGCGAACAGGCCGTCACCCTGCTTGACCAGGCGGCTGACGAGGCCGTCGAGCTTCTCTTCCTGGATCACCTGCAGGCCGTTCTGCTCGTCCAGGTTGAGGCGTGCCACGCCGCCATTGCCGCTGGCCACGTAGAGGCGTTTGCGCCAGGTGCTTTCTTCCCATTCACGGGTCGGGGCGATCTGCAGGGAATCGAGGCCGATGGTGAAGTCCTGGGCGGCCTGGCGATTGAGGACCTGCTGCTCTTCCTCGGTGGGCTCCATTTCGCCACTGGCGCCGAAGTCGTCCGACAGGCGCTCGTTGATGGCCATCGCCTGGAGCTTCAGGGACAGGCGCTGGGTGTCGCTGGGCAGGGCCGGCGAGCCGCCCACGAGCAGGGGCTTGGAGGCGTCCTGCACGGAGAAGGTGGCGGCGCGGTAGTTCTCCGGCAGCCAGCCGCCGGAAACGAGTTTCTGCGCGCCATAGCCCTCGACCATGAGGCCGCCGTTGCTGATGGCGACGCCGGTGTCGCGGTCGATCCACAGGTCGCTGGGGAAGATCAGCGAGGGGTGCAGTTCCGCCAGCTTGCGCAGGCCGTAGCCGAAGCTGCGTTCGCCGTTGAGGCGCGCCTGGTTGCCGTAGCGGTCTTCGCCCAGCACTTCCACCTTGCCCGGGGCGCCACGGGGCGTGGTGACGCGCATGCGGTTGGTGGAGAGCACCTGGACGCGGCCGACCGGCAGGCCGCCGAAGCGCACCTTGAGGCCGTCCATGACGCTGTTGCCCGGCTCGAAGCCATCACCGCTGATGGTGACGGTGGTGTCGCCGGTGATCGGGCCCCAGAGTGGCGCCAGGGCGTCGAAGCGGATCGGTGCATCCACCAGCAGCGCGCCTTCCAGCACCGCCTGCTGCCAGACGCCGTCGCGCAGCACGGTCAGGGTCAGGTTGTACTGGCCGGGGCGCGGCATGCCCGGGACGCTGACCTTGAGCACCGCCGGGGCGGTGTCGCTGTCACGGGTGACGCCTTCGATCTGCAGGGCACGGTCGCCGAGGAACAGGCGCACCTGGGCCAGGTTGGCCGGGATGCCACGGGCGCTGACGGTGATCAGGCTGGTGGCGTTCTGGGCGATGCGACGCGGCACCACGGCCTCGAGGCTGAGGGTGTCGTCGCGGGCGCCACGGTAGGTGAGGCCGACTCGCTGGTCCTGGGCCAGGCGCTGGAGCACCACGGTGTCGGTGGCGGACAGCGGCTTGACCGAGGCGATGCCGGCCTTGGCCAGCAGGGTGAGGCGGTCGCCGGCCTTGAGGCTGTCGGCGACGCTGGCGGCCAGGGTCAGGCGGGCGTCGTTGTTGAGGATCTGCACGATGGCCGGCAGGGTTTCGCCCTGGGGCCCGAGCACGCTGAACAGCGCGGCGTTGGCCGGGTACAGGTCGATGGCCTTGTTGAAGCGGGCGATGACCTGAAGGCTGCCGTCCACCTGGCGGTCGAGGATGCCGTTGCGCGGGTCGACGGTGTGCAGCTTGAGCACCACGTCCGGCACCACTTGCAGCACGCTGCCCTTGGCGTCGACACCACCGGCGTGGGCGGCGTATTCGCTGGCCACGACGCTTTCCACGGTGCCGCCCTCGGGGGCCTGCATGCTGCGGCTGGGTTGCGGACGCAGCGGGTCGGTGACATCGATGCTGAGCACGCCCTTGTCGCCACGGGCGACGTAGAGGGTGTTGCCGTTGTAGTCGAGGTCGTAGACGTAGCCGATGTCGTTGACGCGGGCGACCACCTGCGGACGGTTCGGGTCCTGCAGGTCGACCACGGCGACGCCGCTGGCGCCGGCGGCCACGTAGCCATAGCGGCCCTGCAGCACCACGCGGGTGCCCGGCAGGTCGAGGTGGCCGAGGCGTTGCAGGCCCTGGCCGCTGCTCTGGCCGTAGACCTGGAAGCCGCCACTGCCGTTTTCTTCCTTGGTCAGCAGGCGGTTGTTGGGGAAGTCGAAGGCGCCGCCGACGGTGACCAGCAGGCCGCTCTCGCCGGCAGCGGCGTCACGGGTGGCGACGTCGAGCATCGGCACACGCGGGTCGGTGGGCAGGCTTTCCACCAGGTAGGTCTTGTTGGGCAGGAAGGCATCGACCACGCCCAGGCCTTCTTCGCCCATGGCCAGCAGCACCCGCGCATTGCGTACCCGCAGGCCGCGCACGGCGCTGGACGGCAGCTCCAGGGAGCCGATCAGGGTGGTGCGCGACGGGTCGAGGCTGTCGAAGGCCACGGTGAACAGTTGCGCGGCGTCGGGCTTGCCGCCACTGAGGTGCACGGCGGTGACGTAGACGCGGTCGGAACCGCGCTCGAAGTAGGGTTCGACGCCCACGGCGATGTAGCCGGACGGCAGGCTGATGGAAGAGATGACGCGGTCGTCGCGGCCATCGCGGTTGCGGTCGATCAGGCGCAGCAGGTCGTCCGGGTTCAGCGGTTTCTGCGGGTCGGCGGTGTAGTTGCCGGCGTTGAGGTCGTAGACCAGCACGCCATTGCTGCCCTGGGCGGAGAACAGGTAGCTGCCGCTGGGGTCCAGCGCCAGGTCGTAGACCCGGCCCTTGTCGCGGATCTGCGACTGCGGCGGCTGCTGGAAGGTGAAGGACTGCGCCAGGGTGCCCTGTTGGCCGTTGGCCAGGCGGATGCGCACATCCACCGTGCCGATGGGGCCGGGCGGGGTGATGACTTCGAGGGTTTCGCCGTCGAGCACCTTGAACTGCTCGGCGAGGATGTCGCCGAAGCTGACGGTCATGGCGCCCAGTTCGCTGCGGAAGCCCTGGCCCTTGATCAGCACGCGGGTGCCGCCGTTGAGGGAGCCCTGGGCCGGGGACAGCGAGCGCAGCAGCAGCGGTTCGACGAATTGCACGGCGCCGACGCGGGTGGCCTTGCTGCCGTTGCCGGCGACCACTTGCAGGCTGGCCGGGCCGGGCAGGCTGGAGGGCGCCTGGACGCGGTAACGGGCGCTGCCGTCGGGCAGGGATTCGGCAAGGGTGCCGGTGGCGCTCTGGCCGGAGACGGTGAACTGCGGCTGGCCGGTGACGCCGGACAGGTGCACGGTGATCTCGCCACCGCCGACGTCGAGCATGGCGGGACGGCTGTCGAGGATGGCCACCTGGGCACCGCCGGCCAGGCCGCTGCGGAAGTGGATGGCGTGTTCCATCAGGCCACGGCTGCGGCGGCTGGCCAGGTCACCCTTGAGGATGAGCTGGTGGCTGGCATTGGCCAGCAGCGCCTGTTCGGGCACCAGGGTGAGGGTGCGCTGGTCGGTGCTGCGTTGCAGGGCGAAGGGCAGGCGGGTGGCCGGCTGGTCACCCTGGGCGTCACGCTGCAGCACCAGGAACTGGCGCAGCTGCTCGTCGCTCATGGCGGCGAGGGAGCGGGTGAAGCGCAGCTCCAGGGGGCTGTCCAGGGGCACGCCGTCGGCCTGGTCGCGGGGCGTGGAGCCCACCAGTTCCAGGGTCAGCAGGTCCACCAGGCCGAGGTGGGAGACTCTGCCAGCCGTGGCGTCGGCGCGCAGTGCGAAGCCGGCGATGCCCTGGTCGGTGATGACCAGCGGCTGGGTGCGCCAGGGCTTCTTCAGCAGGCCGTCGTATTCGTACTGATAATCGGCGGGACGTACGCAATAAGGCAGGCTGAGGGCGTCCAGCAGGCCGATTTCCGCGGTGCGGCTGAAGTCGTAGAAGCCCAGGTAGGCCTGCAGGCCCTTCTCGCAGGCGGCGAGGTCGTCGCTGCCGGTGTAGGTCAGGTTGAGGCCGGCGGTGGCCTGGGCGGCGATGCCACGGCTTTCGCCCGGCACGCTGAAGCCGCTGGAGAGGTAGCGACCCTGCTCGCGGATGAAGGCCGGGCGGCTGGCGTCGTAGAGGTTGAGGCCGTTGCCGGTGACGAAGCGGCTGCCGTCGGCGGTGAGGCCGATGTAGCCGCCCACGCGGGATTCGCCCAGCTGCGGCAGGGACGGACGCGACAGGTCGAAGACCACGCGGCTGGTGCCGTTGACCACGTGCAGGCTGTCGCCGATGACGGCGATGTCCTGGACATTGCTCAGGGTCTGGGCGCGACCGTCGATGCTGGCCTGGGTGATGCGGCGGACCACGGTGGGACGCAGCGGGTCGGCGACGCTGACCACGGCGATGCCTTCGCCGGTGGTGGCGATCAGTAGCAGCCCCTGGTGGGCGACGACCTTCTCCGGCACGGCCTGGGTGAAGGGCAGCGGCAGGCTGTAGCGGATGCCGCGGTCCTTGCCCGGGGGCTGTTCGGTGAGGTCGTCGGGGTCGCGGATTTCGCGGTCGTAGACCAGCAGCACGCTGCGGCTTTCGTATTCGGTGTCGATGTAGGGGAAGTCGTAGCCGCGACCCACCACATACAGCTGCTTGTCAGCCAGGGCCATGGCGCTGGGCTTCATGTCCTGGGGCAGGTTGTAGTAGCCCAGGCCATGGCGCGGCGAGGCTTCGCCGACCTTGGCCGGGTCGTATTTCACCAGGCTGATCCAGCCCGGGGCGTAGTAGTGCTCGAGCTGCTCGCGGCTGAACACCTGGCTGGGTCCAGGCGAGCCCTCGCCCAGTTCGCCACGGCCGAGCACGTAGAACAGGTGCAGCTGGCTGTCGACGGCGAGGTCGACGATCTGGCCCGGCGGCAGCTTGAGCGGGTCCGGCACGTAGTCGGTGATGCCGCCCTTCTCCAGGGTTTCCAGGCGCTTGTCGATGTCCTTGGCGCTCATCGGCTTCTCGCTTTCGAGGCTGCGGTTCAGCTCCAGGCGACCGTAGAACAGGGCGTTGCGCTGGACGTAGTGGCGGCCCAGGTCGTCGTCCAGTTCGAGGTCGACGAAGCCGCGGTAGCCGTTGCCGTTTTCGTCGCGGAAGTCCGGCACCAGCAGGCTCATGCGTTCCGCGCTGTAGAGGCGCAGGTCGTCGGAGCCGACCTTGATGACCTTCTTCTCGGGGTTCGGCTCGCCGCTCTTGTAGGCGGTGAGCCGGAGGCCGGCGTGGAAGCCCTTGCCGACCAGGTCGACGCGGTCGTTCTTGCCGCTCTGGGCCACGCGCACCACGGCCGGGGCCAGGTGCGAGATGGACAGTTCGTCGACGAACACGAAGCCGCCGAGCACGGTGTCGGAGAGGCCGGCTTCGGTGTACAGGCTGACCGCTGCCGGGCCCGGGTAGTTGGGCACGGTGCGGGCGTAGAGGCTGATCACGCCGCTGGCGGCATCCACCACGCGGCGCTCGATCACCAGCGGTTCGCCACCCACCAGCAGGCGCGGCTGGTCGCCGAAGTTGAGGCCACGGACGATGAGCTCGGTACCGCCGCGCACGTCGCCGACGTTGACGCAGGCACTGCGCTCGGCGCTTTCGCGGGTGCAGATGCTCTGGATGTCCGGGTAGGCGGCGTCGGCCGGCGCGGTGCTGAAGCTGAAGACGTAGTCGGACGCCAGCGGTTGGCCGGTGATGGGCGCCAGGCCCTGCTTGATGCGCACGTAGTAGCGCTGGCGCGGCTGCAGGCTCTGGCCGTCCTTGCGGGTGAGCTGGATGCGGCGCTTGGTGGTGTCGGTGCCACGGGCGGCGAAGGACAGGTCGAACAGGCCGGTGACGTCGCGGCCGATCTGGGCATCGCCTTCGAGCACCTGGACGAAGTCGGCCAGGCGGGTCTGCTCCGGCAGCACCGCCGACAGCTCGATGAGCATGGCCGGCAGCTGGGTGCTGACGTCGCTCTCGCCCACCTGCGGGTTGTGTTGCAGCACGGTGAGGGCCGGCAGGTCGATGCGGCCGATGCCGCCCTTGCCGGCGGCGACCTGGATGGCGCCACGGGCGAGGGTCACGCCACGGATGGCGAAGTTGTCGGTGGTGGCGTTGCGCTGGACCATGACCGGGACGCTGGCGTCCAGGCCGCTTTCACCGATGCGGGCCAGGTCGAGGATCTGCACCAGGCTCTGGGTGGGCTTGTCTTCCTGGTCGGAGAGCAGCTCGGTGACGTAGGCCAGGTTGCCGGAGACGTGCACGTCGTAGAGGCCGTCGGCGGCCTGGTCGGGACGGTGCGGCTTGATCTCCACCACCTGGACCAGGCGCGGCTGGTCGGGCTCGCTGATGTCGATGCGGGTCAGGCGGGCGCTGTCGCCGCTGCCGGCCATGTCGGTGACGTAGAGCTGGTTGCCCACCAGGTGCAGGCGGTTGGCGACGCCGAGGGTGTCGATGCGCGCCACCTGGGGCATGGCCGGGGTGCTGAGGTCGGCCACCACCACGCCCTCTTCGGAGGCGGCGATGTAGGCGTAGTGGCCACGCACCTTGACGTCACGGGCGAAGCCGTTGGGCTTGATGTAGCCGACGTGGTAGGGCGCGGTCATGTTGGTGATGTCGATGACCTGCACGCCGCCGGCGCCGTTGGCCACCAGGGCCAGGTTGCCGCTGCGGGTGAGGCCGTAGACATCCGGGTAGGGCATGTCGACGCGACCCATCTTCAGGTAGGGCAGGCCGAACTGGCCGTCACCGTTGCGCTGGCCGAACAGCAGCAGCTCGCCGGCCTTGTTGTCCAGGTAGAGGGCGCCGGTGCCTTCGCTCGGGGTGTCGCCGCCGTGCCAGTCCTTGCGGATCTCTTCGCTGAATTGGCTGACGAACTGGCAGCCCGGGTCGTTCGACTGGCAGCTACCCGGGGCGGTGACGCCGGACTTGCCGGCGAGGACGATGTTCTCGTCGGTGACCAGCTCACCGATGGTGCCGGTGAAGATTTCGGCGGCGCCGTTGAGCAGCGGCGAGTAGGCGAAGTAGTCGCCCTTCTGGTTGCCCTGGGTTTCGTCCACGGCGTCCATGATGAAGATGCCGGTGCGGGGCTCGGAGAGGCCGCGCAGGGCGTCTTCCTTGCTCAGCAGGCCGAGGCCCTGTTCGACGCGCAGCGGGTCGACGCTAGCCCAGGCGGCGATCATCGCGCCGGTGCGGTCGAGGGCACGGTACTGGTCGATGGCGGTGTAGTGCACACCCTTGGCGGACGCCTGGGCACCGGCCTGGGGCGCGATGAAGCGGCGCTCGCTCAGCGGCCAGCCCACTTCGTGGTAGGTGTCGCGGGTGACGGTGTGGTTCGGCGTGACCACCTTGGTGAGCACGTGCAGGCGCTCGTTGCGCAGGCCGGTACGGCGCAGCACGTTGCCCTGGCTGATGTCGGCCCAGTAGATGAAGTAGTGCTTGTCGGGGTCGCTGACCGGCGTGGTGTCGCCCGGCTGACGCTGGTCATCGCGGAACAGCGACAGCGGGTATTCGTCCGCCACCTTCCATTCGCCGGCGTCGTTCTGGTACTCGCGACGCCAGAGCATGCTGACGCTCTGGATGGCACCGCCCATGTCTTCGATGGACACCACCGCCCGCAGGCTTTCGCCCATGGTCAGTACGTCCTTGTCGATCGGGTAGAGCACGCCCAGGCGCGGCACCACGGTGTCTTCCAGCTTGCCGACGCGGACCACCTGGGTTTCCCCCGCCTGGCCCAGCGTGTCGTAGGCGATGGCCTGGACGGTGAAGCCCTGGACGCCCGCCGGTGCGGCGAGGCGCGCGCGGTAGACGTGGTCCTGGGCGTGGCTGCCGACCTGCTGGCCGTAGCTCTGTTCGGTGGTGGTGACCGGTACGCCGTTGACATAGAAGGTGACGTGGTCGATGCCTTCGGGGCCGAGGTCGTCGAAGGCTTCGACGAAGACTTCCAGGTCCTGGCCGTCGATCACCACCGAGTTGTCGTTGTCGGGCTTGACGATGCGCGCCTGCGGCGGCTTGTCGGCCTTGATCAGGATGCTGCCGGGCAGGTCCACCATGGCGGATTCGTAGCCATCGAGGTCACGGGCCTTGGCGCGGAAGCGCAGCACCTGGTCGACGCGGCCGGTGGGCACCTTGAACTGGAATTGGTAGGGCGCGGCGGAGTCTTCGCCCAGGGCCTGGTACTTGGGCGCCGAGCCGGCCGGACCGATGGCGTAGTAGAGCGCGGCGCTGTCGACGCCGACTTCGGGGTCGCTGGCCTGGACCTGGACCACCACGCCGCGGCCTTCGGTCAGCTCGGTGACCTCGCCCATGGCGAAGCCGCGGGCATCCAGCAGCTTGATGGCGTTGATCTCCGGCGGCTGGTTGCGCAGCAGGTTGACCGGGATGATTTCCTTGGCCTCGTTGCCGGCCGGGTCACGGGCGGTGATCTGCAGCTGCATCGCGAGGGACTCGGGCAGCGTTTCGGTGCGACCGAGGTAGTCGGCGATGCTGGCCACCGGCAGGCTGCCGATGAAGGGGCCGGTGAGCAGCAGGCGGTCGGAGACGCGCTCTTCGGGGGCGAAGGTGCCGTCGCCGTTGCGGTCGACATAGAGGCCCAGGCTCACGGAGCCGACCCTGACGTTATCGCTGACTTCGAGCTGGTACGGCAGGTTGCGTTTCTCGGCGATGCTGGCGCCGTTGGCCACCGGCAGCTTGACCAGCAGCTGCGGTGCCTTGTCGTCCTTCAGTACGCGCACCCGCACCGCTTGCGGCGTGGTGACGTTGCGGCCCTTGCCGTCGGCGCGGCGTTCCAGGGCGCTGGCGGTGAGGCTGAGGTCGGTGCCGGCCTGGCCATAGGGCACTTCGATGAGGAATTCGTAGGGGAAGACCATGTCGGTGAGGCTGCGGTCGCCGCCCTTGAGGCCGCCGATGTTGAGCACCACGCGGTCGATGCCGACGTCGTCCACAGCGTTGATTTCCACCAGCAGCAGCTGGCCTTCGGTGGTCTCGCTGTTGTTCAGCGGCGCGCCGACTACCACGCTGGGCAGTTGGTCACGGGTGACTTCCACCGTCAGGTGTTCTTCGGCGCGGTGGGCGTCCAGGTCGCCGTGGGCGACGCCGTAGGTGTCCACCGCTTCCAGGCTGAGCTGCACCTGGTTGGCCTGGGGGTTGTCCGGGTCGAAGGCCAGCATCGGCACGGAGAAGTTGTAGGGCGACTGGCGCAGGCGGATCTCGTAGGGCGCCTGGCCGTTGCCGTAGGTGGCGCGCAGGTGCACGTACTCGACGCCGACGTCGTCGAAGGCCTTGGCGTTGACGTACAGCGGGTTGCCTTCCACCACCTTGGCGCCGGGCACCGGCTCGACGACGTCGATCACCGGGCGGGCGTCGATGTTGATCGGGTAGCTGTTGGTGAGCACCGCGTTGTTGGCGGCGTCGAAGCCTTCCAGGCGCACGCGCACGCTGACCCGCTCGATCTGGTCGCTGGTCAGGCCGAAGGCGCGAACGATCTCGGCCAGGCGGTCGACGTGGATCAGCTGGCTGTATTCGGGGGTGTCGATGTCGACCGTGGTGACCGGCTCGTAGTCCTCGGACGGAATGCCGTCGATGGTGCGGACCACTGTGAAGGGTTGCTCGCGGTCCTGGGCTTCGCCACGGACGCGCACCGAGTAACCGCGGGACAGCACCAGGCGGTTGACCTTGACGTTGTCGAAGGCCTGGTAGACCAGGGTGAAGTCGCTGTCTTCGATGGCGCCGAAGCCGAGGGTGGGACGCTTGAACAGCAGTTTCGGGCTGATGGTATCGGCCATCACCTTGATCGTGCGTTCGTAGAGCCCGACCGCACCGTCGGAGTCTTCGATCTGGGCGGTCAGCTTGAGGTCTTCGTTGTAGCGGATCAGGCCCTGCGGCACTTCCAGCACGAAGGTGCGCTGCATCGCGTAGGGGCTGTCCTTGCGGCCGAAGTCGTCGGCCATGGACTTGTCGTAGCGGCCATGGATGCTGTCGTGGATGCTGGCGAAGGCGGCTTCCACCACCTTGTCGCCACCGGCGGCGCCGTCGGCGCTGGCGATCACCGGCAGCGGCACGCCATTGGCGAAGACCTTGAGGCGGCTGGCGGTGATCTTGCGGTCGTCGGCGGCCACCAGGCCCACGCGGATGCGGAAGGTGCCGGCGGCGATTTCCTGGGTATCACCCGGGGCGGTGATGCGCACCTCGGGGACCATGTTGGTCAGCGGGTGGACCAGGATGGTGCGGTCACTGACATGACCGTAGGTGTCGGTCAGTTCGATGCGGTATTCGGTGGGTTCGGTCTGGTCGAAGAGGATCTCGGCCTGGTCGAGCGCCTGCAGCGGCGGCGCGGTGGGGCAGTTGACCTGGAAGCCGCGCTCGTAGACCACGGCGGCGATGCTGCCGTCGCGCTTGAGACGCAGGATGCGGTAGGCGGCGAGGCCGGCGTCGTCGCGCAGGTCGGTGTCGAGGCGGAAGCGTTCCTGGGTGCGTACCCAGAACTCGCCGTAGTTGATGCGTGCCGGGTCGGTGAGGGCTTTTTCGTACTTGCCGTCGACCCAGTAGGAGTTGAAGCCAGTGAGGCTGAGCTGGGGCTTTTCGTTGGCCGCCAGGGGGTAGCGCAGGCTGTGCTCGGTGGTGCGGCCGCTCCAGTCCTCGGCCACCAGGGTGAGCTCCAGCTCGCCGCTGGAGAACTCGCGGGGCACCTGGTAGGGCAGTTGCAGGCCGGTCTGGCCGAGGATGACGCCGAGGTCGTGGACGGTACGGCCACGGTTTTCCAGCAGGCGCAGGCTCTTCAGGCCCAGGCTGTCGTCACCGAAGGTGGTCTTCAGGTCCAGCTGCTGCATGGGCACCACGACGCTGCCGGCCACCGGGCTGACGATGCGCGACTGGGGCGCCTGCTCGTCGAACCGCAGGGGTTGTTGCAGCAGGGTGCCGAGCACCAGGTCGCCACGCTCGTGGGAGAGACGGTCGGTGGCGTGGCCGATCAGGCTGAGGCTGTTGCTTTGCACCTCGGCGGGCACCGGCAGGAGCAGGTTGTAGCGGTCTTCCGCACGGTTCTGGGAGGCACTGCCACCCAGTTGCAGGAAGGCGGTCTGGGCGTTGCCGTCGAGGCCGTCCTGGAGCAGCAGGTTGAGGGCGTAGCGACCCGGTACACGGGTGCCGCCGTCGGTGCTGACATCCGCCAGGGCGGTTTCCAGTTGGGTGAACTGCAGCTCGCGGATGAAGGTCGGCGCGCCGCTGCGGGGGCGCAGCACCAGGCGGGTGGCGTCGGGGCCGCCCAGGGCGGTGAGGTCGAGCAGGCCGTTGGTGGCCTGTACGTCACGCAGGGCCGGGCGTACCTGGCAGAGGCTGCGGGAGTAGGTTTCCAGCTGCCAGGTGCTGGTCTGGTCGCCCACCTTGAGCAGGCGCGGCTGATAGAACTGGTCGCTGCCGGCGACGATCAGGCGACCGTCCTTGACCTGCAGGAAGGGTTTTTCGTTGAGCAGCAGGTTGCCCTGCCAGCCCTGGGCTTCGGGGTAGGCGATGCTGATCAGCGGGCTGTTCTGCTTGCTGGTGGGCTCGACCTGGTTCAGGCCGCGCACATCACGGGCGCCGCCGAGGTCACGCAGGGAGCTGGCCAGCAACAGGTAGCGTGCGGTGCTTTCCGGCACGCCATCATTGAAGTCGTCCTGCACCAGCAGGCTGCCGCGCAGGGGCATGCCGCGCTGCTGCTGGGCGGAGGGGGTGCTGTCCTTCCAGCTGAGCAGCGGCGCCATGTCGCGCTGGACCAGCAGGCGGCGGGTGACCTGGCTTTCGTTGCCGAGCAGGTCCTTGGCCTTGACCACCAGGGTGAGGCCGATGGGCTCGGCCTGGGGACGGTAGCGTTCGATGTCGAGCTCGACGGTGGCGCCGTTCGCGGGCACCTCGACCTGCGGCAGGCTGAGGCCTTCGGCCTTGGTCAGCAGATCGTCGCGGCCCTGGTCGTCCAGCAGGCGCACTTCGTAGGAGGCGACGGCGGTGTCGTCCTGCAGGCTGATCTTCAGCTTGGTCTTCTGCCGCTCGAAGAGGCGCTCGATGGGCGACTGGATGTTGATCTGCGGGCCGGTCTCGTCGCCGAGGACCTTGATGTTGATGGCCGGGGAACGGGTTTCGTTGATGCCCCGGTCACGGGCACGCAGCACCAGCTGCAGCACCTTGCCGGCGTAACGGCGGGCGAGCTCGGGGGTGAGGCGCAGGCGGCCGTCGAAATCGGCGTAGAAGCGCTGGCCCACGAGGATGGCGCCGAGGGTGCCGGGGTTGGGCACCTTGACGGTTTCGACGCGGTCCTTGCGGCTGAACAGTTCCCAGGCGATGGCGTGTTCTTCGTGGGTGTCCGGGTCGATCAGCACCGGGTCGAGGCTGTCGACGTACTGGTTGTCGCCGGCACTGCCCTGGATCTGGAAGCTGGTGCCCGGGGGCAGGCTGAAGTCGCCTTCCGGCTTGCTCAGCTGCAGGGTCGGGGGCTCGGTGTCGTCGATGATTTCCAGTTCCAGCGAGGCTTCGCTGACCTGGTTGGCGCTGTCGTAGGCGCGCACCGCGATATCGGTATCGGCACCGGCCTTGTTGGGCACGCGCAGGGCAGCACCGACGTAGCCTTCCTTGGATTTGGCTATGTCAGCGCCGCTGACGGTCTTGAGCACCTGCACCTGGCCGCCCTGGCGCAGGATGAATTCGACGCGGTTCACTTCGCGGTCGTCGGTGACCAGGGCCTGGGCGGTGAAGGCTTCACCTTCGTAGAGGCGCGAACCGGGAGCCGGGGCGCGGACGCTGATCGTCGGCGGCAGGTCCTTGCTGATGGGGAAGCGCCAGAGGGTGGGCTGGGCGGCGTTGTCGTACTGGTCGGTACCACGCAGCTCGATCACCAGCTCTTGCTGGTCCGAGGGCACGTCCATCTGGAAGCTGTCTTCGAAGCTGGCGACCTGTTGTTTCTCGCCGAAGGTCTTGGCGTACAGCTCCTTAGTGCCGCTGTGGGCGCTGAAGGTCACCAGGCGGGTGTCGTCGACGCCACGCAGGCGGACCTGGATGCGGTTGCCGGCATAGAGCGGCGCGCCCTGGATCGGGGAGACCACGGCCAGGCGCGGGCCGAGGGTGTCGGCCATGACCTGCACGGGCAGTTCGCGGTCGTCGCCCTGCTGGCCGCCGTCGTCGATGGCGGCGACCTTCAGGCGCAGGGCGCGGTCCTGGTTGCCCAGGTTGAGGGGCTTGAGGTCCACCACCAGGCGGTTGACGGTGTCCGGGCCGATGTTGAGGCCGCCCTGCTGGTCGAGGCGCTTGTGCCAGAGCGGGGCGCTGCCGCCTTCGGCCCAGAGGCTGGCTTCGAGGGCGTGCACGGCGCGGTCGTCGTGGGCGACCACGTCCACCTGCAGGCTGTCCTTGCTGTAGACCCGGCTCTGCACCGGGTTGAGGGCGCGGACTTCGGGTTTGGTGTCGTCGGCGATGCCGATCAGCACCTTCACTTCGCTGTCGTTGCCGGCACCGTCGGTGGCCACGGCGCGAATCGGGTAGCGATCGTAGCGCACGCCGTCGAGGTGCTTGAACTTGGGCGCGGCGACCACCTTGAGGGTGGAGAAGGCCTTGAGGGCACCGGGAATGGCTTGCACCGAGAGGCTGCCGTCGGCGCTGCTCAGGTGGTCGCTGGGGTTGCCGGTGAGGTAGAAGCCGACGCCTTCCTTCTTGGCGACGCCGTAGAGGTCCAGGCGCTCGACACCGACGTTGTCGTAGCCGGTGACCTTGAGCACGAAGGTGCTGTCTTCCACCACCGGGGCGAGGTCGTCGCCGGCATCGCTGACGGTGATGGAAGGGGACGCCAGGTTGATGACCGGGTCTTCCTCGTCCTTGCCCAGGGTGACATTGACCGGGGCGCTGCGGGCCAGTTGGCCGGCGCTGTCGGTGACCTCCGCGTGAATGGTCAGCGGGGTTTCCTTGTCGACGCCGGCCGGTGCCGGGTAGATCACCGCGAAGGGCGCCTTGAGGTCGGTGCCCACCAGCTTGCCGTTGACGTAGAAGTCGACCTGGCGCAGGCCCAGGTCGTCGGTGGCGTTGGCCCGCAGCTCGACCGGCTGGCCGGAGACCAGGTGCGCGCCTTCCACCGGGTGGCTGAGGGCGACGGTGGGGGCCTGGTCGCCCTTGACCGGGAGGATCAGGGGCTCGGACAGGTTGGATTGCTGGTGCAGGTCAACCACGCGGGCGCGCAGTTCGAGGGTGCGGCCGAGCCAGTCCTGCTTGATCGGCAACTGGAAGCTGTGGCTGGTGCTGCGCAGGCCGAGCTTGGAGCCGTCGTAGTCGCGGTCCTGGTGGCGGTAGGACTGCACTTCTTCGCCGTTCACCAGCAGGAAGATGTCGGTGCCGCCTTCGAGGGTGTCGTCGGTGGCTTCGACCGTGACGCTGATGGTCTGGCCCACGGTGGCGATGCTGCCGGCCGCGGGCTGGGTGATGCGGGAGGTGGGCCGCTGGTTTTCCAGAACCCGCAGCAGGCGGGCCGGGGCGTCGACCACGGCGCCGTTCTGGGCGTGCACGCGGGCGGAGAGCGCCATGCTGGTTTCCCGCAGGGCGATCTCGGGAACCTGCAGCGTGACCTGCCAGACCTCGAACAGTTGCTTCTGCTTCGGGTCACTCTCCAGCGGGCGCTGCTCGAAGATGGGGAAGCGGGTTTCGCCGACCTTGCGGCCGTCGAGGAAGTATTCGACCTGGCTGATGCCGCTCTGGTATTCCACGTCCGGGAGCACGCCCAGGTTGACGCTGATGGCGGCGCGCAGCGGGCTGTTCTCCACCACGCGCTGGGCATCCACCGGGGATTCGAAGATGAAGTCGGGGGCCTTGGGATTGCTCTTGGCCACGACCTGCACCGCGCGCTCGGGGCTGCTCTGGCTCTTGCCGGTTTCATCGAAGGCGACGGCGCGTACGCGCAGGGTGCGGCCTTCCAGTTCCTGTTCGATGGGCAGGCTGAGGGCATAGGGCGGGGACAGGCGACGGCCGACCATGCTGCCGTCGAGCCAGAATTCCACGCTCTTCACGCCAACGTCGTCGCTGGCGCTGGCCTGGAGCTCCAGTACCGAGCCGACGGCGATGCTGGCTTCGGGTTGCAGGTCGACCATGGGCGCGGCGTCCTGGGCGGCGACCGGCAGGTCGACGCCGATATCCGGGTAACGCTGCAGGCGGGCATGCAGCTGCATGGGGCTCTGCTCGGGCACCTGGGCCCGGGCGCGCAGTTGCAGCTGGTCGTTGCTGTCGAGGATGCCTTCGCTGCCGTTGGGCAGTTGCAGTTCGACGACAAGGCTGTCGGCCAGGGGCGACTCACTGCCATCGTCGAATACCGCCAGCAGCGCCGGCAGCGATTGGTAGTCGTTGAGGCGCGGCAGGACCAGGGGCTGGCCGGCGGTCTGGCCTTCGAAGCGCAGGGCGGTGAGGCGGCGGCTGTAGTCGACCTTCACCGGCAGGCTGACTTCGGGCAGGCCGGGGTAGCTCACATAAACAAAGACCGCCTCGGCGGCGGTCTCTTGCAATGGATAGACAACGCCTTCGGCGCTGACCCAGACCGCGTCCGGATTGGAAGAGCGGTAGCTGATGCCGTTGCCCAGGCCGGCCAGGGGGGTCGGCCCGCGGAATTCGAAATCGACCTCGGGGATCAGGCGGGCCGACTGCAGGGCATCGCTGAACACTAGGCGGTCGGGGTGCACGGCGATGGAGCGGGCGGCTTCTTCGACGCTGTCGCCGATGAAGCGGATGTCGGAGAAGCTGCTCTGGTTGCCGGAGGCATCGACGGCGACGGCCTGGACCATGACCAGGGCGTTGCGCGCCACTTCCTCGGCGCTGAGGGGAGCATCCAGGCGCTGGCGCAGGGTGTAGCGCTGCTGGCCATCCACCTTGGGGAAGACGCGGAGCGCTTCGGGCATGCGCAGGAAGGCGCGGCGCTCGGCCTGGCTGACCACGCCACCGGCGGCGCGCAGATCGGACGCGCGCAGGCCGGTGAGGGAGAGGCTGAGGTAGCTGAGGTCGATGTCGTCCTGGGCGTCGAAGCTGGCGACCAGGTATTGGTTGCCGTCCTGGTTTTCGATGGCCAGCTGGGCGAGTTCCAGCTGCGGGGCGACGTTTTCCTGCTGGAAGGTTTCGCTGTAGTCCTGGATGCGGCCATCGGCGAAGACTACCTTGACGGCGGGCTGCAGGACGTCGGTGCCTTCGAGGCGGAAGCTGAACGAGCAGGCGACGCTGGAATCGATGTCGCGGGCGGCGTCGGTAGGCAGGAAGCGCTTGCCGGTGGCGGGCACGCTGACTTCAGCGAGGTCGCGGCAGTCGTCGATGGAGAGAACGTAGTCGGCGGCGTTGCCGGAAGAACCGAGGGCGGAGGCGGTGCGGATGTCTATTTCGGATGCAAAGGCTTCAGGGGCTGCCAGCGCGATAAGCGCAGCGAGCACCCGGCGAAACCCTGTATGGCGGCATCCTTGCAGCATCTTGGGGAAAGTTCCATTTACTTTGCTTATAAAGGCGTAGGACGTCGATAGCCTTAGCCTTTCCAATGGCAGAATGCTATACACGGAAAAATCTTATTTCAAGACAGATACAAATGCCGAACGGGCATAAACGGTGGGGAACGTGATCGACATCAAAGAACGCCATCATGTGCCACCACCCGTCCTGACCCGGCTTTGCACCCGTTAGGGCAACCGATAGTATTGCCGCGCCATTACAGGGAAGAGTCCATGGCCACCATCCTCCACACGCTGACCCGGCTCGCGGGCGCTCGCTCAGTCAAGCTGTCGGCGCTCTCCCTGTGCTTCCTCCTCGTGCTCGCCGCCCTCGTGTGGCAAGGCCTGCAGCTTCGAGCTGCCCTGCAACCGCCTGTACTCGCGCCTACCGAGGCGAGCGAGCCCGGCCCGCAGGATGGCCCGACGCAACTCGGCAAAGGCCTGCTCGGTTTGTTCGGTTCCAGCGCCGATGCCGAATCCGTGGCCGCCGAGGCGCTGGAGAAGCTGCCTGAAAGCAACCTGGATCTGCAGGTTTCGGCGATTTTCTTCGTGGTCCCGGCCGAACAGAGCACGGCGATCCTGGAAGACGGTGATCGCACCCTCATTCTCAAGCCCGGGGAGGAAGTCCGCCCCGGCATTGCCGTGCAGCGCATCGAGAGCCACCGGATCACGCTGAAGCGCAACGGCAAGCTGGAACAGATCACCTTCCGCGGCTATGGCGATATACCGGGGGCCAGCCCCGCCCCGGAAAGCCCGATGCCCATGCCCGTTGCCCAGAACATCGAACCGGTGACCGACACCCTGGCCAGCTCGCTGCCCGCCGTGGCGGAGCCGGTACCTGCGAGCCAGGGTGTGCCCACCGCTTATCAGCAATACATTCAGCGCAAACTCGCGCAGAACAAGTAGTCGAGTAATGGAAGTGTCCACCAGAGCCCCGTCGTGCCTATTGCTCAGCCTGTGCCTGCTCTTCCCCTTCACCCTTGCCCACGCCGATGAAAAACCGGTAGCGGCCGAGGCGCCTGCGGCGTCCAGCGATGTGAAGATCAACATGCAGGACACCAACATCCGCTCCTTCATCGAGTGGATCGCCAAGACGACCGGCAAGAACTTCATCATCGACCCACGGGTGACCGGCAAGGTGACGGTCATTTCCAACGAGTCGATGAAGCCGGAAGAGGCCTACCGGGTGTTCCTCTCGGTGCTGCAGGTGCACGGTTTCTCGGCCATCGAGTCGGACAGCGCGGTGAAGGTGATTCCCGACGCGAACGCCAAGCAGAGCGGCGTACCGCTGGTGGACGACGACAAGCTGAACGATGACCAGCAGGTGGTGCGGGTGATCCGCACGCAGCACGTGCCGGCGACACAGCTGGTGAACATCCTGCGGCCGATGGTGCCGCAGGTGGGGCACCTGGCGGCGTACCCCGATAGCAATGCGCTGATCATTTCCGACCGGGCGTCGAACATCAGCCAGCTGCTGAAGCTGATCTCGGAGATCGACCGCGCCGGGCAGTTCGAGATCGATGTGATCCCGCTGAAGTTCGCCAATGCCAAGGAGCTGTCCAGCATGCTTGGCACCCTGGTGCCCCAGGGTGGCGGCGCCGAGGGTTCGAGCAAGATGAGCGTCTCGGTGGACGAGCGCACCAACAGCATCCTGATCTCCGGTGACCCGAGCAAACGCCAGCAGTTGCGCGATGTGCTGGCCAATCTGGATCGCCCGGGGAACATCATCCGCGACACCCAGGTGATCTACCTGCATTACCTGAAGGCGTCGGAAGTCGCGCAGATCCTGCAGAACGTAGCCACCAGCCTGCAGAAGCAGGACAAGGATGTGGGCATCAGCGGGGCGGAGATTTCCATCCAGGCCAACGACACCACCAATGCCCTGGTGATCAGTGCGCCGCCGGCGATCATGAAGACCGTGGAAGGCGTGGTGCAGCGCCTGGATATACGCCGCGCGCAGGTGCTGGTGGAGGCGGTGATCGTCGAGGTCTCGGACAGCAAGGTCAACGAACTGGGCGTGCAGTGGAAGACCTCGGATGGCGCCATCGGCGGTGACGGTTTCTACGGCGGCTTCAAGTCTTCGCTCAAGGGCAATACGGTCGATACCTTCCCCGGTGGCACGCCTCCCAAGCTGGATGCCGGTCTGAGCCTGGGCTTCTACAGCAACGGTTCGCTGAGGGCGCTGATTCGCACGCTGTCCACCGATGACTCGATGAACATCCTGTCGACGCCCAACCTGGTCACCCTCGACAACGAGGAAGGCAAGATCGTGGTCGGCCAGAACGTGCCCTTCGTTACCGGGAGCTCGACCAGCGCTTCGAACCCGTCCACCAACCCGTTCCAGACCATCGAGCGCCAGGACGTGGGTATCACCCTGAAGATCAAGCCGCAGATCAACGAGGGAGACTCGGTGACCCTGAACGTCTACCAGGAGATCTCCAGCGTCACCAACGACACCAGCGCGGCCGACATCGTGACCAACAAGCGCTCGGTGGAAACGCGGGTACTGATCAAGGACAACATGACCCTGGTGCTGGGCGGGCTCATCTCGGATGAGGTACGGGACTCGGGCGACAAGGTGCCCTTCCTCGGCAAGATCCCCATCATTGGCCAGCTGTTCCGCAGTGACCGCAAGGAAGTGAGCAAGAAGAACCTGATGGTGTTCATCAAGCCCACCATCATCAACGACTTCGAACACGCTGACCAACTGACTGAAGGCAAGTACAACTTCATCCGGGAACGCCAACTGCGCTACGCCGACCAGGACATCGCCAAGGGTGTGCCCACGCTGCCGGAACGCGTCAACAGCGCGGAGAAGGAGCTGAAGATCAAATCCGTACCACTACCGCCGCAGTAGCAGGGATTGACGGTTCATAAAGCCACCTGCGGGTGGCTTTTTGTTGGGCAGCCGCTGAGGCTCTTCGGCATGCCGGAGTGCCGGCAGGGGTATAAGGGCTTCGCGCAAGCGCATGGGAACCGAGCCTGGACCTGGGCGCGCCGGCAGCCAAGGCATGACATCCCCGGCCTGGAGAACCCCACCAGCGAAGTGCTCGCCACATGGATCTGGCAACAGCTCAAGCCGCTGCTTCCCGAGCTCAGCCGCGTGCGCATCCACGAGACCTGCACCAGTGGTTGCGAGTATTGGGGCGACTGACTCTTCTCCTGCGCAAATACAAAAGGCCACCCTTGGGTGGCCTTTTTGTTGTGTGCAGATCCTGTCGATTGCATCGCCTGTGTAGTCGGACGTAGACCGGATGTAGCCCGGACTTCAGTCCGGGGCTTTTCCAGGGTTAGCCAGGAAGGGAGGAGTCACATGAGGGTCGTGGGATTAGCAGCCCTTCGGCCTGCTTGGCGACTGAAGTCGCCCCTGCAAGTCGTCCTGGCAAGCCGTGCCATTGCACCTTGGCCTCCATTCTTGGGCCGTCCGCGTTGCCAGGGCTTTATATCGCCGCACCAACTTTTCTGCCGCGCAAAGTCAAACCCCCGACCTTCTTGCGAAGATCGGGGGTTTGGTATAGGTGCTTGACGATGACCTACTCTCACATGGAGAAACTCCACACTACCATCGGCGATGCATCGTTTCACTACTGAGTTCGGGATGGGATCAGGTGGTTCCAACGCTCTATGGTCGTCAAGCAATTCGGTTGGGGTATCGTCTAGGACGCGACCCCGAATGGGTATGTGATAAGGCTTTGCAAGTTCTGGCCAATTTTCGGCTAAGTCGACTTCACCTTATAACAACAATCGTCAGATTGTTTGGGTGTTATATGGTCAAGCCTCACGGGCAATTAGTATTGGTTAGCTCAACGCCTCACAGCGCTTACACACCCAACCTATCAACGTCGTAGTCTTCGACGGCCCTTCAGGGAGCTCAAGGCTCCAGTGAGATCTCATCTTGAGGCGAGTTTCCCGCTTAGATGCTTTCAGCGGTTATCTCTTCCGAACGTAGCTACCCGGCAATGCCACTGGCGTGACAACCGGAACACCAGAGGTTCGTCCACTCCGGTCCTCTCGTACTAGGAGCAGCCCCTCTCAAATCTCAAACGTCCACGGCAGATAGGGACCGAACTGTCTCACGACGTTCTAAACCCAGCTCGCGTACCACTTTAAATGGCGAACAGCCATACCCTTGGGACCGGCTTCAGCCCCAGGATGTGATGAGCCGACATCGAGGTGCCAAACACCGCCGTCGATATGAACTCTTGGGCGGTATCAGCCTGTTATCCCCGGAGTACCTTTTATCCGTTGAGCGATGGCCCTTCCATACAGAACCACCGGATCACTAAGACCTACTTTCGTACCTGCTCGACGTGTCTGTCTCGCAGTCAAGCGCGCTTTTGCCTTTATACTCTACGACCGATTTCCGACCGGTCTGAGCGCACCTTCGTACTCCTCCGTTACTCTTTAGGAGGAGACCGCCCCAGTCAAACTGCCCACCATACACTGTCCTCGATCCGGATAACGGACCAGAGTTAGAACCTCAAGCATGCCAGGGTGGTATTTCAAGGATGGCTCCACGCAGACTGGCGTCCACGCTTCAAAGCCTCCCACCTATCCTACACAAGCAGGCTCAAAGTCCAGTGCAAAGCTACAGTAAAGGTTCACGGGGTCTTTCCGTCTAGCCGCGGATACACTGCATCTTCACAGCGATTTCAATTTCACTGAGTCTCGGGTGGAGACAGCGCCGCCATCGTTACGCCATTCGTGCAGGTCGGAACTTACCCGACAAGGAATTTCGCTACCTTAGGACCGTTATAGTTACGGCCGCCGTTTACCGGGGCTTCGATCAAGAGCTTCGCTTGCGCTAACCCCATCAATTAACCTTCCGGCACCGGGCAGGCGTCACACCCTATACGTCCACTTTCGTGTTTGCAGAGTGCTGTGTTTTTAATAAACAGTCGCAGCGGCCTGGTATCTTCGACCGGCATGGGCTTACGGAGCAAGTCCTTCACCCTCACCGGCGCACCTTCTCCCGAAGTTACGGTGCCATTTTGCCTAGTTCCTTCACCCGAGTTCTCTCAAGCGCCTTGGTATTCTCTACCCAACCACCTGTGTCGGTTTGGGGTACGGTTCCTAGTTACCTGAAGCTTAGAAGCTTTTCCTGGAAGCATGGCATCAACCACTTCATCGTCTAAAAGACGACTCGTCATCAGTTCTCGGCATTAAGCGCCCGGATTTACCTAAGCACTCTGCCTACCACCTTAAACTTGGACAACCAACGCCAAGCTGGCCTAGCCTTCTCCGTCCCTCCATCGCAGTAACTAGAAGTACAGGAATATTAACCTGTTTCCCATCGACTACGCTCTTCAGCCTCGCCTTAGGGACCGACTAACCCTGCGTCGATTAACGTTGCGCAGGAACCCTTGGTCTTTCGGCGTGCGAGTTTTTCACTCGCATTGTCGTTACTCATGTCAGCATTCGCACTTCTGATACCTCCAGCAAGCTTCTCAACTCACCTTCACAGGCTTACAGAACGCTCCTCTACCGCATCACTTACGTGATACCCGTAGCTTCGGTGTATGGTTTGAGCCCCGTTACATCTTCCGCGCAGGCCGACTCGACTAGTGAGCTATTACGCTTTCTTTAAAGGGTGGCTGCTTCTAAGCCAACCTCCTAGCTGTCTAAGCCTTCCCACATCGTTTCCCACTTAACCATAACTTTGGGACCTTAGCTGACGGTCTGGGTTGTTTCCCTTTTCACGACGGACGTTAGCACCCGCCGTGTGTCTCCCATGCTCGGCACTTGTAGGTATTCGGAGTTTGCATCGGTTTGGTAAGTCGGGATGACCCCCTAGCCGAAACAGTGCTCTACCCCCTACAGTGATACATGAGGCGCTACCTAAATAGCTTTCGAGGAGAACCAGCTATCTCCGAGCTTGATTAGCCTTTCACTCCGATCCACAGGTCATCCGCTAACTTTTCAACGGTAGTCGGTTCGGTCCTCCAGTCAGTGTTACCTAACCTTCAACCTGCCCATGGATAGATCGCCCGGTTTCGGGTCTATTCCCAGCGACTAGACGCCCTATTAAGACTCGCTTTCGCTACGCCTCCCCTATTCGGTTAAGCTCGCCACTGAAAATAAGTCGCTGACCCATTATACAAAAGGTACGCAGTCACCCAACAAAGTGGGCTCCCACTGCTTGTACGCATACGGTTTCAGGTTCTATTTCACTCCCCTCTCCGGGGTTCTTTTCGCCTTTCCCTCACGGTACTGGTTCACTATCGGTCAGTCAGTAGTATTTAGCCTTGGAGGATGGTCCCCCCATATTCAGACAAGGTTTCTCGTGCCCCGTCCTACTCGATTTCATGACTAAGAGATTTTCGCGTACAGGGCTATCACCCACTATGGCCGCACTTTCCAGAGCGTTCCGCTAATCTCAAAGCCACTTAAGGGCTAGTCCCCGTTCGCTCGCCACTACTAAGGGAATCTCGGTTGATTTCTTTTCCTCAGGGTACTTAGATGTTTCAGTTCCCCTGGTTCGCCTCTTGCACCTATGTATTCAGTACAAGATAACCATCTTATGATGGCTGGGTTCCCCCATTCAGAGATCTCCGGATCAAAGTCTGTTTGCCGACTCCCCGAAGCTTATCGCAGGCTACCACGTCTTTCATCGCCTCTGACTGCCAAGGCATCCACCGTATGCGCTTCTTCACTTGACCATATAACCCCAAGCAATCTGGTTATTGTCTCTAACGTGAAGACGACATTCGCCGAAAATTCGCGCTTGAACTCGCAAATTTTACCTTGACTTGAATAATCACCAGTGAAAGAGATTATTCAGTCTACTTCTATCACATACCCAAATTTTTAAAGAACAGTTCTGGCGCAAAGACCAGAAATCAATGCCATTCTCAAGGCACTCATTTCTGAGCTTTCAGCGATTATCAGAGTGGATGGTGGAGCCAAGGAGGATCGAACTCCTGACCTCCTGCGTGCAAAGCAGGCGCTCTCCCAGCTGAGCTATGGCCCCTCGAAGACCTGCCACGCCCATGACAATTGGTGGGTCTGGGCAGATTCGAACTGCCGACCTCACCCTTATCAGGGGTGCGCTCTAACCAACTGAGCTACAGACCCAATCGTCTTACTCTCGGGTCTAACAACCCAATCGCTTTTCGCAAGTGAATCAAGCAATTCGTGTGGGAGCTTATGAAGAAGCTGATGTCTTCGATTAAGGAGGTGATCCAGCCGCAGGTTCCCCTACGGCTACCTTGTTACGACTTCACCCCAGTCATGAATCACTCCGTGGTAACCGTCCCCCTTGCGGTTAGACTAGCTACTTCTGGAGCAACCCACTCCCATGGTGTGACGGGCGGTGTGTACAAGGCCCGGGAACGTATTCACCGTGACATTCTGATTCACGATTACTAGCGATTCCGACTTCACGCAGTCGAGTTGCAGACTGCGATCCGGACTACGATCGGTTTTATGGGATTAGCTCCACCTCGCGGTTTGGCAACCCTTTGTACCGACCATTGTAGCACGTGTGTAGCCCTGGCCGTAAGGGCCATGATGACTTGACGTCATCCCCACCTTCCTCCGGTTTGTCACCGGCAGTCTCCTTAGAGTGCCCACCATAACGTGCTGGTAACTAAGGACAAGGGTTGCGCTCGTTACGGGACTTAACCCAACATCTCACGACACGAGCTGACGACAGCCATGCAGCACCTGTGTCTGAGTTCCCGAAGGCACCAATCCATCTCTGGAAAGTTCTCAGCATGTCAAGGCCAGGTAAGGTTCTTCGCGTTGCTTCGAATTAAACCACATGCTCCACCGCTTGTGCGGGCCCCCGTCAATTCATTTGAGTTTTAACCTTGCGGCCGTACTCCCCAGGCGGTCGACTTATCGCGTTAGCTTCGCCACTAAGATCTCAAGGATCCCAACGGCTAGTCGACATCGTTTACGGCGTGGACTACCAGGGTATCTAATCCTGTTTGCTCCCCACGCTTTCGCACCTCAGTGTCAGTATCAGTCCAGGTGGTCGCCTTCGCCACTGGTGTTCCTTCCTATATCTACGCATTTCACCGCTACACAGGAAATTCCACCACCCTCTACCGTACTCTAGCTCAGTAGTTTTGGATGCAGTTCCCAGGTTGAGCCCGGGGCTTTCACATCCAACTTGCTGAACCACCTACGCGCGCTTTACGCCCAGTAATTCCGATTAACGCTTGCACCCTTCGTATTACCGCGGCTGCTGGCACGAAGTTAGCCGGTGCTTATTCTGTCGGTAACGTCAAAACAGCAAGGTATTAACTTACTGCCCTTCCTCCCAACTTAAAGTGCTTTACAATCCGAAGACCTTCTTCACACACGCGGCATGGCTGGATCAGGCTTTCGCCCATTGTCCAATATTCCCCACTGCTGCCTCCCGTAGGAGTCTGGACCGTGTCTCAGTTCCAGTGTGACTGATCATCCTCTCAGACCAGTTACGGATCGTCGCCTTGGTGAGCCTTTACCTCACCAACTAGCTAATCCGACCTAGGCTCATCTGATAGCGCAAGGCCCGAAGGTCCCCTGCTTTCTCCCGTAGGACGTATGCGGTATTAGCGTTCCTTTCGAAACGTTGTCCCCCACTACCAGGCAGATTCCTAGGCGTTACTCACCCGTCCGCCGCTGAATCATGGAGCAAGCTCCACTCATCCGCTCGACTTGCATGTGTTAGGCCTGCCGCCAGCGTTCAATCTGAGCCATGATCAAACTCTTCAGTTCAATACTGCTTGGGTTTTGAGAAAACCCTAAACTTGGCTCAGCAATCGCAAATAAACTCTCGAATTCACGAGTGTTACTTGTGTTGCTGATAATCAGTCGACTACCAGTCTTACATCACAAGCACCCACACGAATTGCTTGATTCAAATTGTTAAAGAGCAATTTCGATTAAGTCTTTCGTCTCAACCGAGGCCGCGCATTCTACAGCAGCCTTTCTATCTGTCAAGCTGTTTTTCGAAGAATTTTTTCTTTCTACTCAACGACTTGCGCTTTCCGCGAATCTTTCGCTTCACATCAGCGGGAGGCGAATTCTACAGCGTTTCAACTCGCTGTCAACACCTCTTTTTCAGCTTCTTTCGAACTCATCCGGAAGAGGCTGGCGACACCAAAACCCAACCTGGCACCACCCCTCCACTGCATCGATTCGACCTAGATCAAATCACTCTACCATTACTTAACCTTTTGATTTACAAGAGGTTTTTCTTGGCTTCTGCTGTGGAAGTGGTGCGCATTATAGGGATCAGAAACGGCACGTCAACACTTTATTGAAATCTTTTCGTCATCTTCTCTACAGGCCCCGGAACTGGCCGCTTGAGCCTCCGGGAGATTACCGACAGACGCAGCACAAGAAGCGCGCTCCCGGCAATGGCATAGCCCGCCCACTCCGCCATATCCGCACGCACCACCCAAAGCATATGCAACAAGGCCAGCCCGAGAATGAGGTAGACGAGCCGATGCAGCTGCTTCCAGCGCCTACCGAGCTTCCGAATGCTGAACCGGTTCGACGTTGCCGCCAGGACAAGAAGCATGAAGAAGGCCAGTGCGCCCACGATGATGTAAGGCCGCTTACTCAGGTCTTTCGCCAACTGGCCCAGATCCAAACCCAGCAGGAAAACCGCGTAGGCACTTATATGGAGTACCACATAGGTGAAGCACCAAAGCCCCAACTGACGGCGAACGGCGATCCAGCCGCCCCACCCCGTCAGCTTTTGCAGGGGCGTCATCCCAAGCGTGATGAGCAGGAGCCAAAGCGCGCCGAGCCCAAGCCGATCGACAAGCGTCTTCCCCGGGTCCGGGCCCAGGTCAAAGATCCAGGCCTGATACACCCACAGAGAAGGAGGAACCAACGCCGCCAGGAAAACCGCCACGCGCCACAGTCGATAGCGCATCAGTAGTACTTCCGCAGATCTAGGCCGCCATAGAGAGTGGCCACTTCGTCATAGCCATTGAACATCCGCGTCGGAATCACGTTAGGGCTGAACAAGCCACTGGGAAGACGCCGCTCATGAGCCTGGCTCCAACGTGGATGATCCACTTCAGGATTCACATTGGAATAGAAGCCGTACTCGTTGGGCGCAATAGCCTCCCAGGTCGTCTTCGGCTGCTCGGCCACCAGGCTGATGCGCACAATGGATTTGATGCTCTTGAAGCCATACTTCCACGGCACCACCAAACGCAACGGTGCCCCATTCTGGTTAGGCAGCACACGTCCATACATGCCAACAGCCAGCAGCGTGAGCGGATGCATCGCCTCATCCAAACGCAGCCCTTCTATATAAGGCCAATCGATCAACGAGAAGCCCGAACGAACGCCGGCCATCTCATCAGGAGCCAGTCGTGTCTCGAAACGCACGAACTTCGCATTCCCGTTGGGCTCCACCAATTGCAAAAGATCCGCCAGCGGGAAGCCCAACCAGGGGATGACCATCGACCACCCCTCCACGCAGCGCAGCCGGTAGATGCGCTCTTCGAGTCGATGAGGCTTCAGCAGGTCTTCAAGCGAGTAAGCGCCTGGTTTACCCACTTCACCATCGATCTTCACCTGCCAGGGTTCGACGCTGAGCTTGTCTGCGTAGCGGGCAGGGTCACCCTTGTTGGTGCCGAACTCGTAGAAGTTGTTGTAGTGGGTGGCATCCTTGAAGGGCGTCACCGCCTCGTTCCCGGCGGTGATCGCCTGCCAACGGGCATCCTGCAACTTGCCCGAGAACCAGGCAGGCGCGTTAGCCGGCTCGACATCGGCATAGGCTGCTGCCTCGGCGGCCTGACCAGGAAGGGAAGAAAGTGCGGCGGCAGCCCCCACTCCCGCCATGAAGGCGCGACGCGAGAGGTAGATGGATTCGGGGGTCACTTCATCTTCACGGGAGGAAGACGCGGCGGGAGTTCTGATCAGCATGACGGCTCCACAGTTACGGCATGGGTTGCCCAGTAGACTGCGGAGCCGGGAGGAAATTACATCACTCGACGCGCTTGCGGCGACGCAGTTGCAGCAAGTATTGCACTGGGCCGGAGGCTGCGTAAGCAAGGAAGATCAGCAGCAGGATGCGCGGTGGATCGCTGAACACCACGGCGAAAGCCAGCACCACCACCAGGATGGCCACGAACGGGACGCGCCCCTTCAGGTCAAGGTCCTTGAAGCTGTAGTACTTGACGTTGCTGACCATCAGCATGCCGGCAGCCGCTACCAGCAGGGCGACGATGAAGGACATGTTCGAGCCCTTGATACCGAAGTCGCTGAACGCCCACACCGTACCAGCAACAACACCGGCAGCGGCCGGGCTGGCCAAACCAATGAAGTAGCGCTTGTCGGCCTTGCCGATCTGGGTGTTGAAGCGCGCGAGGCGCAGAGCCGCACCTGCCACATAGATGAAGGCAACCGTCAGGCCAACGCTGTTGAGCCCACTCAGTGCCCATTCGAATGCCAACAGCGCGGGTGCGACGCCGAAGGCGACCATGTCCGAGAGCGAGTCGTACTCGGCGCCGAATGCACTCTGGGTGTTGGTCAGGCGCGCAACCCGCCCATCGAGACTATCGAGCACCATGGCAACGAAGATGGTGGCAGCCGCGACGGAGAAGTTTCCGTTCATGGCGTTGATGATCGCGTAGAAGCCGGCGAACAGGTTGGCAGTCGTGAACAGGTTGGGCAGCAGATAGATGCCGCGATGACGGACCTTGCGACCCTCATCATCGTGCCCCTCTTCGACATGCTCGTCGATCGGCAGCAGGCTTTCGGCGTCGGGAGCCTCGTTCGGCTCTTCGGGACGGTCACTCATGAACAACATCCTTGCGAGGTATGCGAATGAATTTGACCGGGATGCAACAGGCTGGTTCGCGTCACGTGCCCGGTAATCAGGCTTTATACCAGAAGCGGGAGCACCATGAAAAAACGCGGCCGTAGCCGCGTTTCTTCTTCAACCGCGCGAGACCTTAGTTCTTGGTCTTGTCGACGATCTTGTTGGCGGAGATCCACGGCATCATCGCACGCAGACGCTCACCAACCTGCTCGATCGGGTGAGCAGCGTTGTTGCGGCGGTAGGCGGTCATCGACGCGTAGTTCGAAGCACCTTCCTGAATGAACATCTTGGCGTATTCGCCGTCCTGGATGCGCTTCAGAGCGTTGCGCATGGCCTGACGGGATTCGGCGTTGATGACTTCCGGACCGGTCACGTACTCGCCGTATTCGGCGTTGTTGGAGATCGAGTAGTTCATGTTGGCAATGCCGCCTTCGTACATGAGGTCAACGATCAGCTTCAGCTCGTGCAGGCATTCGAAGTAGGCCATTTCCGGCGCGTAGCCAGCTTCGACCAGGGTTTCGAAACCGGCTTTCACCAGCTCGACGCAACCGCCGCAGAGAACGGCTTGCTCACCGAACAGGTCGGTTTCGGTCTCGTCCTTGAAGGTGGTTTCGATGATGCCGGTACGGCCGCCGCCAACGCCGCAGGCGTAGGACAGGGCAACGTTCTTGGCATTGCCAGAAGCGTCCTGGTAGATGGCGACCAGGTCAGGGATGCCGCCGCCCTTGACGAACTCGGAGCGTACGGTGTGGCCCGGAGCCTTCGGCGCGATCATGATCACGTCGAGGTCGGCACGCGGGACGACCTGGTTGTAGTGGATGGCGAAGCCGTGGGCGAAAGCCAGGGTGGCGCCTTTCTTCAGGTTCGGCTCGACTTCGTCCTTGTACAGCTTGGACTGGAATTCGTCGGGGGTCAGGATCATGACCAGGTCAGCGGCGGCAACGGCTTCCGGCACGCTCTTCACGGTCAGGCCATGGGCTTGAGCCTTGGCGACGGTGGCGGAGCCCGGGCGCAGGCCGACGGTTACGTCGACACCGGAGTCTTTCAGGTTGCAGGCATGAGCATGACCCTGGGAGCCGTAACCGATGATGGCTACTTTCTTGCCCTGGATGATCGAGAGGTCACAGTCTTTGTCGTAATAAACTTTCATGTTCATGACTCTTCTAAAACGAAAGGGATGGGGTGCGCGCACCGCGACAGAGGCACATTAAGCGATCGGACCCGTTGCGTAAAATGATATATTCGCAACGTCATGTGCCTGTAAATGAAACACTCATGGACAACCACTCGCTCAGGCTCTTCCTTTCCCTGGCAGATAACCTGCACTTCGGCAAAACCAGCCGCGAACAGCATGTCAGCCCCTCTGCACTCAGCCGAAGCATCAAGCAGCTCGAAGACGAAGTCGGCGCGCCCCTGTTCGTACGCGACAACCGTTCGGTCCAGCTGACCCGAGAGGGGCAGCAGTTCCGCGAGTATGCCAGCGAGGTCATGAGCGGCTGGCACGCCATCCGCCAGCGGTTCATGCAGGACCAGGTGGACCTGCACGGCGAGCTCTCCCTGTATTGCTCGGTGACGGCAAGCTACAGCTTCCTCTACGACATCCTCAGCAGCTTCCGCCAGGACTACCCTCGCATCGAAATGAAGCTGCACACCGGCGACCCCGCCAAGGCGGTCGAGCGGGTACAACAGGGGCTGGAGGACCTCTCCATCGGCGCCCGGCCCGACAACCTGCCAGCCGGCATCGACTTCCAGTCAATCACCCGTTCGGAGCTGCGCTTCATCGGACCACAGTCACCTCAGTTACTGAGCGAGGAACAGCTGAGGCAGCCCACAGCGCAAAGCTGGAAGGACGTGCCGATGATTCTCTCGGAAGAAGGCCTGGCCCGAACGCGCACCGAGCGCTGGCTGAAAAGCCACAGCATCAAGCCGCGTATCTACGCCCAGGTGGCGGGGAACGAAGCCATCGTCAGCATGGTGAGCCTGGGGTTCGGCATCGGCGTGGTTCCGCAGATCGTGCTCGACAACAGCCCGCTGACCGAGCGCATCCGCATCTACGACATCCAGCCTCCATTGACCGCCTACGACATCGGCCTGTTCGCCCTGGAAAAACGCCTCAAGGATCCGCTAATCGCCGCCTTCTGGAATCGTCGCCAGTAAATCCGAGCAATAAAAAACCCCGCACAAGGCGGGGCTCTTCAACACAGCATGGCGATCAGATGCTCAGCACCTTGTCCCCACGGGCAATGCCGGTAACGCCACTGCGCACGGTCTCGAGGATCGACGCGGTGCCGATCGCCTGGATGAAGCTGTCCAGCTTGTCGGACGTACCGGCCAGCTGGATGGTGTAGACGCTACTGGTCACATCGACGATCTGCCCGCGGAAGATGTCGGTGGTGCGCTTGACCTCGGCGCGCTGGGCGCCAGTAGCCTTCACTTTTACCAGCATCAGCTCGCGCTCGATGTGAGCGCTCTCCGACAGGTCCACCAGCTTGACCACTTCGATCAGCTTGTTGAGGTTCTTGGTGATCTGCTCGATCACATCGTCCTGGCCAACGGTGGTCAGCGTCAGACGCGACAGGGTCGGATCCTCGGTGGGCGCTACGGTCAGGCTTTCGATGTTGTAGTTGCGTTGGGAGAACAGGCCGACGACACGGGACAGCGCACCGGGTTCGTTCTCCAGCAGCAGGGAAATGATGTGTCGCATGTTCAGGTCCGCTCCGTCTTGCTCAGCCACATATCGCGCATGGCGCCATCCCGGATCTGCATCGGGTAGACGTGTTCGCTCGGATCGACCTGGATATCGAGGAACACCAGGCGATTCTTCAGCGCGAACGCTTCTTCCATCTTCGGCTTCAGATCCTTCAGGTCGGTGATGCGCATGCCAACGTGGCCATAGGCTTCAACCAGCTTGACGAAGTCCGGCAGCGACTCCATGTAGGAGTGCGAGTAACGGCTGTTGTACTGCATGTCCTGCCACTGGCGGACCATGCCCAAGGCACCGTTGTTGAGGTTAATGATCTTCACCGGCAGGTCGTACTGCAGGCAGGTGGACAGTTCCTGGATGTTCATCTGGATGCTGCCTTCACCGGTCACGCACGCCACATCGGCATCCGGGAAGTTGAGCTTCACGCCCATCGCCGCCGGGAAGCCGAAGCCCATGGTGCCGAGGCCACCGGAGTTGATCCAGCGATTGGGCTTGTTGAAGCGGTAGTACTGCGCCGCGAACATCTGGTGCTGGCCCACGTCGGACGCCACATAGGCATCACCCTTGGTGACATCGCACAGGGTCTCGATGACGGTCTGCGGCTTGATGATGCTGCCGTCGCCCATTTCATAGGGGAACAGGCCGCGGTCACCGCGCCACTCTTCGATCTGCTTCCACCAGCTGGCGACGGTCTCCTTGTTCGGGGTCTCGCCAATTTCCTTGAGGATGGCGACCATCTCGGTGAGGACGCTGTCCACCGGCCCCACGATCGGGATATCGGCCTTGATGGTCTTGGAGATCGAAGCCGGGTCGATGTCGATGTGGATGATCTTGGCGTTCGGGCAGAACTTGCTCGCGCCGTTGATCACACGGTCATCGAAACGCGCGCCGACAGCCAGGATCACGTCAGCGTGGTGCATCGCCAGGTTGGCGGTGTAGCTGCCGTGCATGCCGAGCATGCCAACGAACTGGCGATCCATGCCCGGGTAGGCGCCGAGGCCCATCAGGGTGTTGGTCACCGGGAGGTTGAGCATCTTCGCCAGTTCGGTCAGAGGCTCGGAAGCGCCGCCCATGATCACGCCGCCACCGGCGTACAGGATCGGACGTTTGGCAGCCAGCAGCATCTCGGCCGCCTTGCGGATCTGGCCGGAATGGCCACGAACGGCAGGGCTGTACGAGCGTAGCTTGACCTTCTTCGGGTAGCTGTATTCGAACTTCTGGGTCGGATCGCCCATGTCCTTCGGAATATCGACCACGACCGGGCCAGGACGGCCGGACTGGGCGAGATAGAAGGCCTTCTTGATCACTTCGGGGATTTCCGAAGGATGCTTGATGATGAAGCTGTGCTTCACGATCGGACGGGAGATACCGACCATGTCGGTTTCCTGGAAGGCATCGGTGCCTACCATGCCGCTCGGCACCTGACCGGACAGCACGACCATCGGGATGGAGTCCATATAGGCGGTGGCGATGCCGGTGATGGCGTTCGTCGCACCGGGGCCGGACGTCACCAGCACCACGCCGGGCTTGCCGGTAGCGCGGGCATAGCCGTCGGCCATATGGGTAGCAGCCTGCTCATGGCGCACCAGGATATGGGTGACGTCACTTTCCTTGAACAGGGCATCGTAGATATGCAGGAGGGCACCACCCGGGTACCCGTAGATGTACTTAACGCCTTCGTCACGCAACGAGCGGACGACCATTTCAGCGCCAGATAAAAGCTCCACGTTGTTCACCTCTAAAACGCCAGTAAACCGCCCGCACCGGACGGCCTGAAATAGGTTTGCTTGCAAGCAGTGACGTGCACGACGGGTAGTCGAACTCCATCAGCTACTGACTGAGCAAGCATCGGGTCGGCCCCTGAGAGTTGTTGCGGGACTTTCCCACCCAGCGCGAGGTAACGCGTTGCGGGTGTAACAGGTCGGCGCGGGTATGCACCTCATCGACTGCGGCAGCTACCGACTTGCGGCCGGCCCACTGAAACAGCGAACCACGGATTCTTCGGATAAGCGTGCGACAAGTCAAGTAATCCATCAGTGTTTCTTGCATCACAAGCCTGTGACACGTAGCAGCATGACGATAGGCGGGTTTTGGTTATAGTAATTGCCAGGTCTCGAGTCGATCACAAGGAAACAACATGCGTCGCATCATTCTCACAGGCAGCCTGCTGCTCGCCCTGAGCGGTTCTGTCATGGCCAGCCAGGTCTACAAATGGGTGGACGCGCAAGGTGTAACCCACTTCGGCGCGCAGCCGCCCCAAGGGCAGGATGCCACGTCGGTCAGCACCGGCGCCGCGCAGTCCAAGGAAGTCAAACCCACGTTCGAGAACCCCTACCCCGTCCAGCCCAAGACCGAGGAAAAGGCCGCTACGCCAGCGCCCGCCAAACCTGGCAAGGCCAGCAGCGATGAGCAGCAGAAGGCGCTGGACGAGAAGGTGAAAAGCGACGTCGCCAAGCAGGAAGCCGAGCGCAAGAAGTACTGCGACACCATGCGCACCAACCTCGCGCAGCTGCAGAACAACCCGCGCGTGCGCGTGGAAGAGAACGGTCAGCTGCGTTTCCTGGGCGAAGAAGAACGTCAGGCCAAGATGGCAGAAACCAAGAAGTCGATAGACGAGAACTGCAACTGACCCATAGAACTGCGGCGCCTCTCGGCGCCGCATTCATGTCTCAACCGATCAACCGATCGAACTCCCCGAGCGACTCCAGCAAGGCTCGCACCTCCACCGGACGCTCACGGAAGGCCATCTCGGCCATCGGGCGAATCCCCGACGCCTGGGGCAGATCAGCCCCGGATTCCAAGATGATTTTCATCTTCGGCAGGAAGATCCACTGCAACCACTCTTCGAACGCCAGCGTATCGACGCAAAACGGCTCCGGGCTGGAAAGCGCTTCTGCGCTGGGCGCGGCGTCCGCCCACCAACCGAGCACGCGCAGTTCGCGCTCGATCAGCAGCAACTGCTCAGCCACCTCGGAGAGGCGCGGATCCATCAGGAGCTGACCTTGGCGCGCTGACGGGCCTGGGCGGCACCGGACGGGTCGCCCTGGCGCTCGCGGGATTTGGCGACCAACTCCCACAAACTCGCCTGCAACGCCGGGCGGCCATTGGAAAGGCTCAAGCCACGACGAGCAAGCTGCTCGGCCTGGGCGGCATCGCCCTGGGCCAGGCGCACTTCAGCGAGGCGATAAAGCACCTGCGGCTCGCGCGGGGCGATGCGCTGGGCACGCTCCAGACTGGAGGACGCACCATTGAGATCGCCACCGCCCTGTTGCTGCTGGGCGGTGGTCAGTAGCGCCAGCACGGGGCCGTCCAGCTGCTCGTCAGCGGCAAGGCTGCCGCCGCTGGGAATGCCGCTCGGCGCGGAAGGCATGCTGTAGCTGCCAGTGGAGATCGGTGCGGAGCTCGAAGGTCCCGGGGTGATCGGGCCGGGCGTGATGGGGCCGGAACTGATCGAGCCGCTGATGGGCGCGCTCGGCGCCGGCATCGCCTGGGCGGAACTGCCGCTGGCACCCGGCACCATCACCACCACACCGGAATCCTGGGAATCGTATTGAGGCTGCTGGGCCGCGACCGGGGCGCGGTAGCCGCCGGAGCCTTCTTCCTGTTCGGACATCGGGCCACCGGAGTCGACCACCGGGATGGCACTTCGCTGAGGAGTCGCACAACCGGTCAGCATGACCGCAACGGTCAAGGCAGGAATCCACCCTTTATTCACATCAGATCCTCTTCGGTTCATTGCATCCAGCCACGGACCCAGTCCATCACCGAGTCCACTGGCGCACCCATGCCACAGGACTGGCCCGGCGCCGGCTCGCTGCCGCGAATATACGGCATCTGTACCGCGCCCGGGCAGCTGGAGTCAGAGCCCTGGCCACTGTGCGGGTCGATCCATGCTTGCACCACGTTATCCGGCATCGGCATGTCCAGCGGCAGCGGATCAGCCTTGCGCATGAAGCCTGTCCAGACCTGCAGCGCACCCGTCGCGCCGGTGAGTGGCGTCTTGCCGTTATCGTCGCGGCCCAGCCACACCACTGCCAGCAAATCCTGGCTGAAGCCGGCGAACCAGCTGTCACGGGAGTCGTTGGTGGTACCGGTCTTGCCGGCCAGGGTCAGCGAGCTGGGCAGCTGGTTATAGACCGAGCGCCCGGTGCCCTCACGCATCACCCGCTGCATGGCGTTCTGCACCAGGTAGATGGCGCCCGGATCGAAGCGTTGCTGGATCTGGAACGGGTAGCGCTTGAGCGGCTCGCCTTCGGCGGTCAGCACGCTGCGGATACCCCGCAAGGGCGTATTGAAGCCGCCATTGGCCAGGGTCTGGTACATGGTCGCCACCTCCATCGGGCTCAGTGCACCCGCACCCAGCAGCATCGACGGGAAGGCCGGCCACTCGCGGGAGACGCCGAGTCGTTCGAGGGTTTTGAGTACATTCGGCACGCCCAGTTCCAGGCCCAGCTTGGCGGTCGACAGGTTGTACGAGTTCGCCAGCCCCTGGTACAGGTAGATGCTGCCGTGGGCCTGGCGGTCATAGTTCTGCGGCGTCCACACCTGGCCGTCCTGGCCCTTCACCGAGAAGGGCTCATCCTGCACCCAACTGGTCAGCGTGTACTGGCTGGGGCGCTCCAGGGCGGTGAGGTAGACGGCGGGCTTGATCAGCGAGCCGATCGGGCGCACGGCATCGATGGCGCGGTTGAAACCGGCGAAGCGCGGCTGGCGGCTACCGACCAGCGCCTGCACTTCACCCGTCTCGGGGTTGCTGACGACCATGGCGGACTCGACCTCGTCGACACCCTTGCGGCCGGACAGGCGCTTGAGGGTTTCATCGAGGGCGGACTCGGCCTTGAGCTGCAGGATCGGGTCGAAGCTGGTGAAGATGCGCAGCCCTTCCTCGGTAAGGTCTTCGTCACGGTAGTCCTGGCGCAGCTGGCGCTTGACCAGGTCGAGGAAGGCCGGGAACGAACTGTCCGCCAGGCTGCCGCGCTGGGTCACGCCCAGCGGCTTGGCCTTGGCCTCGGCGGCCTCTTCCGGCGTGACGATGCCCTGCTCGGCGAGCAGGTCCAGCACCAGGTTGCGGCGCTCCAGCGCACGCTCCGGGTTGCGTCGCGGGTTGTACTGCGACGGGCCCTTGACCATGCCCACCAGCAGCGCGACCTGATGCAGCTTCAGCTCGGAAAGCGGCTGGCTGAAGAAGTACTGGCTGGCAAGACCGAAGCCGTGCACGGCGCGCTGGCCGTCCTGGCCGAGGAACACCTCGTTGAGGTAGGCCTCGAGGATCTCGCGCTTGTCGTAATGCACCTCGAGCAACACCGCCATCATGGCCTCGGTGGCCTTGCGGCTGATGCTGCGCTCGTTGGTCAGGTAGAAGTTCTTCACCAACTGCTGGGTCAGGGTACTGCCGCCCTGGCGCAACTGGCCGGCGGTGGCGTTGACCCAGATCGCACGCGCGATGGACTTGAGCGAAACACCCCAATGGTTGAAGAACTCACGGTCCTCCACCGCCACCAGTGTCTCCACCAGATAGGCCGGGACCTGGTCCAGCTTGATCAGCACCCGGTCCTCATGATGGGCAGGATAGAGGCCACCGATCAGCAGCGGCTCGAGGCGCGCGACCGCAAGGTTGCTGCCGTTGGCCTGGGTCAGGCCCGCCACGTAATCGCCGGAGAAACGCACCTTGATCCGCTGCGCAGGCTCGGGGCCTTCATAGAACTGGAAGCCGCGGGTGTTGAGCTCTACCGCCGCGCCGGCCACCGACGCGGAGCCCGGGCCGTTGGATGCGCTTTCGCGGCGGTAACCCAACGCATCGAGTTCCTTGAGGAAATCATCCTTGGCCAGCTTCAGGCCAACGAACAATTCCAGCGGTCGCGCATAGACCTTGGCCGGAACCGTCCAGCGCTTGCCGGAGAATTTTTCCTGGACGATAGCGTCGAGGTAGATGGCGAATCCCGCCAGCACGACCAGGCCCACCAGGCCGAGCTTCAAGCCCCAGCCAAATAGGGTACGGAGGCCGCTGGAGCGGGGCTTTTTACGGGAGCGGGGGGATCGGGGACGAGTCATGGCGGCGCATTATACGCACTTTATCCACAGCCAGAAGGCGCCTCCTGACGGTTTGCAGAGTGGTGCACAGCGGCCATAATCCCCCGCTCTGCCAGCACCTCCAGCAAGGAAAGACCGTGAGCCAAGCACTGATTACCGCCCTGCAAGACCCCGCCCTCTATCCGCATCCCGTGGAAGGCTTCAAGGTCATCGAGACGCACATCTCCTGGGTGCTCCTCACCGGTCCCTACGCCTATAAGATCAAGAAGCCCGTCAACTTCGGCTTCCTCGACTTCACCGACCTCGCCGCCCGCGAGCGCTTCTGCGGTGAAGAGGTGCGTCTCAACCAACGCCTCACCCACGACCTGTATCTCGACGTGCTGCCGATCACCGGCAGCGAAGCCGCCCCGAAGCTGGGCGGCGAAGGCCCGGCCATCGAATTCGCCATCCGCATGGCGCAGTTCCCCCAGGCCAACCTGCTGAGCGAAGTGCAGTCGCGTGGCGAACTCACGCCCGCCCACATCGACGCCCTGGCCGTACAGATCGCCCAGTTCCACATGGAGTCGCCCCAGGTCGCCATCGAGCACCCGCTGGGCACCCCGGAAATGGTCATGGCCCCGGTGCAGCAGAACTTCGACCAGATCCGCCCGATGCTGAGCAACAAGACTGACCTGCAGCAACTCGACGCCCTCGAAGCCTGGGCCCAAAGCAGCTACGAGCGCCTGCTGCCACTACTGGCCGAGCGCAAGAAAAATGGTTCGATCCGCGAATGCCATGGCGACATCCACCTGGGTAACGCCACCCTCATCCAAGGCGAGGTGGTGCTGTTCGACTGCATCGAATTCAACGAACCCTTCCGCTTCACCGACGTCTATGCCGACATCGGCTTCCTGGCCATGGACCTGGAGGACCGCGGCCTCAAGTCGCTGTCCCGCCGCCTGGTCAGCCGCTACCTGGAAGAGACCGGCGACTACAAGGGCCTGGAGGTGCTGAACTTCTACAAGGCCTACCGCGCCCTGGTCCGCGCCAAGATCGCCCTGTTCAGCCTCGCCCACCAGAGCGACGCCGTGCAGCAGGCCGCCACCCTGCGCCAGTACCGCAACTACGCCAACCTGGCGGAAAGCTACAGCGCCATTCCCTCGCGCTTCATGGCCATCACCCATGGCGTATCGGCCGTCGGCAAGAGCCATGTGGCGCTGCGCCTGGTGGAAGCCCTCGGCGCCATCCGCCTGCGCTCCGACGTCGAGCGCAAGCGCCTGTTCGGCCAGCAGCAGGGCGAGCAGAACGACCTCTACAGTGGCATCTACAGCGCCGAGGCCACCGCCCGCACCTACGAGCACCTGCACCAGTTGGCGGAAACCGTGCTGCACGCCGGTTTCCCGGTGGTGATCGACGCGGCCTACCTCAAGCAGGCCCAGCGCCAGGCCGCCCAGGATGTCGCCGAGCAAGTGGGCACACCCGTCGTCATCCTCGACTGCCACGCCCCGGAAGCCGTCATCGCCGGCTGGCTGGAACAGCGCAAGCAGCAAGGCGGCGACCCCTCCGACGCCACGCTAGAAGTGGTGCATGCCCAGCAGGCGAGCCGCGAAGCCCTGACGGCGGAAGAACAGACCCACAGCAAGCGCATCGACACCCACGACGCCAGCAGCCTCGACAGCCTGGTCGAGCGTATCCGTCAGCACCTGCCCGGCCTCTGATCGGACGATGCCCTAAGGCCTATGGCGGGCATTGCTCGCCATGGGTTCTATACTCCCGGTGAACTCTCACCGGATGAGTACCCATGACCACACCACACCAACTCGATAGCCCCCTCTACCGCCTGCTGCACAACGACGATGTCGTCGGCTTCAATGACCAGAAGCCCAAGGAAGGCTCAATCAACCTGGCCTCCGGCGACTTCCGCGGGCTCGACCTGCGCACCCTCGATGCCGCGCGCATCGACTTCACCGACGCCTATTTCCGCGGCGCCGACCTGCGCGGCGTAGACCTGCGCGAAGCCAGCCTGGAAGGCGCCAGCATCGCCCACGCGCAGATATCCGGCGCCTACTTCCCCACCGAACTGGCGGCCGACGAGATCCTCATGTCGGTCAATTTCGGCACCCGCCTGCGCTACAACACCCACAAGTAGCCACGCCCAACCTGTGATCGGCCCCGCTCGGTTAGCGCCCACGCGGATGCCGTCTACGCTGATATCCGGGCGCGAACTCCGCAGAAGCGGATTGGAGGGGCCAACGCCCGTCGGGCGCGGGACAGGGATGATGCCACCGGGCCACGCAATAGCAGATGGCCGCTACACTTCCCGGATGAACCGGGTAATGAGTCCTTCGCGCCCCACCAACGCAAGGAGGCTGGATGAACGACGAACTGCAACACCTGAAGAATCTTGGCAAGACCTCGGCGCAGTGGCTGCATGCGGTGGGCATCCACAGCGCCTCGGACCTGCGCCGCCTGGGTGCGGTCGGGGCCTATCGTGCAGTGCGGGCACGGGGCTTTCGCGCATCCAAGGTCCTGCTCTACGCGATCGAAGGTGCGCTGCTGGATGTGCACTGGAACGACCTGCCGCCCAGCCACAAGGCTGAACTCAACGGTCAACTGGACGCACTGCAGCCCCACAACAAGAGCTAGCTCACAACCTGGGCGTTGGAGGATTTACTGCGATAGCAATGCGCCCTATTGTTTCAGGGACGTTCGTGCGTCCAAGCCGCCCAGCCAGTTCAAGGAATTACTGTCATGTACCTACTCGGGGAGCAACCTGCTTACGCCGACCAGCTGATCAACCGACTGCAAAGCATTCCCGGCCAGCTGCTCGATGGGCTAGAACCCTCGGGCCCGCCCCTGCGCCTCGATGCAGTGGAGGACCTGGCCAAGGTGCTGCCCGGCAATCAGCTGTTCCTCATCGAGAACGGCCTGCTCCACGCCCTGGTCGACGAACGCCCGCTGTTCTACCTCCAGGAAGGTGACCTCGTAGGCCTGCGCCAAGGCATCGAACTGCCCAGCTGCCGCTACCGCAGCGACGAGCCGCTGAGCCTGATCCCCTATGCGCGCGGCGACGTGTTCAAGCACATCTATGGCAGCGAGAAAGGCCAGGAGCTGTTCATCCAGTACCTGATCGGCCACACCGCGCTGCTGTCCGACGCCCTCGCCCGCCTCAAGCAGCCCGAAATCCGCCCCGCCACCGGCTTCCAGCACTTCGCCGCCGGCGAGGAGCTGATCCACCAGGGCGACGAGGCCGATCATGTGTTCATCATCATCGAAGGGCACGCCGAAGCCTTCGTCGACGGGCAGAAGGTCGGTGACGTGCAGAAGGACGAAATCTTCGGCGCCATGGCCGTGTTCACACGCGAGAAACGCAGCGCCACCGTGGTTGCCAGCGAGCCCTGCACGGTGATGGTGATCCCCAAGGACCAGTTCCTCAGCCTGATGCAAAGCAACCCGCGCATCGCTCACAGCCTGATCGAGAGCATGGCTCGACGCATCGACCTGCTGAACAAGGAAGTCACCCAGCAACGCCTGGCCAAGCCGGCGGAGTGACCTCCGGCCTCCCAACGAAAACCCCGGCCAAGTGCCGGGGTTTGTGCTTTACAGCCTACCTCGACGAGCGAGATGAAAATAATTCGCAGAAAGCGTTGACAGTGAAATGAGAATTGTTATTATTACCACAACTGGTCGCGAGATCAGCCGGTAAGCTGGGAGACCAAGCAGTCGGACTCTTCAGATTATCTCCTCATCAGGCTAATCACGGTTATTGACCCGGCACTTTTGCCGGGTCTTTTTTTGCCTGTGAGAAAGTGCCGCCGCTTCACTCCCGCGGCACCGCCCCTTACTTCTTCGGCGCGCCATCCGGCAGGTTGGCGTTGAGCAACAGCGCCAGGCGGATGCCCGCTTCCTGCACGCGGCGCTCGGCCAGGGGCAGGAATTTCTTCAGGTAACGGCGATCCAGGGTGTCCTGGTTGCCCCCTGCCTCGCCATCCTCGTCACCCCCCTGGGTGCCACGACGGGCCCACTCCTCGCTCTTCGACTGCTTGAAGGCATCAGGCTTGAAGGCCTTCTTGCCGCCGGTCTTCGGGTACAGGTCGTCGTCACGGACGATGGCGCAGGACTCCCCCGACCAACTCGCCGGAGTGCCCACCTCGGGTTTCGGCAGGTCCTCGGACAGCTTCGCCGTATAGGCTGCCTGGTCCAGGCGGCGGCTCGCCAACAGGTAGCTGTCCCAGACGCTGTGCAGGTTGTAGTCACGCCCGCCGACCACCACCGGGAAGTCGTTGCCGCCCTTGTCCAGGCGGTAGCTGTTGTGCAGAGGCTGGTGGATATCACCCACGAAATGCACCACGAACATCAGCGCCATGACCTTCTGGTTGTCATTCGCCTTGGGGTCGGCCAGCAACGCCGCGTTGCGCTCGATGGCCGCCACCACGCACTGGCCGTCCGGGCAGTCACGCGGAGCCTGGTAGGTGCAGTCGTCGGTCTTGTAGTTGATGTAGTGCTGCGCGCGGGTCTGCTCCCAGAGCGCCTGGAAGTCCGGCATGTTGCGCAGGTTGTCCGCCCAGCTGGCGACAGCGGAAAGGTGCTGCTGCCGTACCAGCGCCAGCAGGCGATCGGCCTCGGCCTTGGCCGCTGGCGTCAGTTGCGTCTCGGCGATATCCGCGACCACCGCGTGGCCCAGCTGGCCCCAGGCCCCTGCCTGCGCGCCCCAGAGCAGGCTGCCGATGAAGAGACCGGCGCCCAGCGCCCGACGAAATCCGTTGTGCTGCATGTTTCCCCCTAATGGCTGTGCCCAGGCATGAAGCGCCCCCGGGCGCGCCTGGACGTCGCACCCACGCGCAAAGAAATGACTCAGTGATCGAGGGTCATGGCGTCCAGTGTCAGCCGCACCATGTCGTGGAAGTCTTCCTGGCGCTGCTCGGCGGTCAGCTTCTCGCCGCTGATCAGGTGGTCGCTCACCGTCAGCACCGCCAGGGCCTGGCGCCCCAGCTCCGCCGCCACGCCATAGAGCCCGGCGGCCTCCATTTCCACCGCCAGTACGCCCATGCCCGTCATGCGCGCGGCCCAGGCCAGGTCCGGCTCGTAGAACAGGTCAGCGGAGAAGACGTTGCCCACGTGCACGGGCTGCCCGCTTTCGTCAGCACGGCGCACGGTGCGCTCCAGCAACCGGTAGTCGGCCAGGGCGGCAAAGTCGAAGCCGCCGAAACGCTTGCGGTTGACCACCGAATCAGTGGACGCGCCCTGGGCGATCACCAGGTCGCCCACCTTCACGCCGTCCTGCAGCGAGCCGCAGCTGCCGACGCGGACGATACGCTGCACGCCGTACTGGCTGAACAGCTCGTGGGCGTAGATCGACAACGAGGGGATGCCCATCCCCGAGCCCATCACGGAGATGCGCTGGCCCTGGTAGAAGCCGGTGAAGGCCAGCATGTTGCGCACCGCATTCACCTGGCGGACGTCCGTCAGGTAGGTGTCGGCGATCATCTTCGCCCGCAGCGGGTCGCCCGGCATCAGCACGGTTTCGGCGAAGTCACCCGCAAGGGCGGTGATATGGGGAGTGGCCATCTACAGGTTCCGGATTCAGGATGAATGAAGGATTCGCCGTGCTCGCAGGCCGGCAATTCGAAGAAGGTGGCCAGGCTCTGGCCGATGTCGGCGAAGCTGCCGCGCTCGCCCAGGCTGCCGGGCGTGATGCCGGCACCGAAGGCCAGCACCGGGATGTGCTCGCGGGTGTGGTCGCTGCCTGGCCAGCTCGGGTCGCAACCGTGGTCGGCGGCCAGCATCAGCACATCGCCCTCCCCCATCACCGCCAGCAGCTCCGGCAGGCGACGGTCGAAGGTTTCCAACGCCAGCGCATAGCCGGCGATATCGCGGCGGTGGCCGAAGAGCATGTCGAAGTCGACGAAGTTGGCGAACACCAGGGTGCGTTCCGGCGCTTCCGCCACGGCCTGCAAGGTCGCCTCGAACAGCGCCTCGTTGCCGTCGCCCTTGTACAGCCGGCTGATGCCCCGGTGGGCGAAGATATCGCCGATCTTGCCCACCGCGAACACCTGGCCGCCGGCATCCACCAGGCGATCCAGCAGGGTCGGTGCGGGAGGCGGCACGGCGTAGTCGCGGCGGTTGCCGGTGCGGCGGAAATCGGCGGCGGAGGTGCCGACGAAGGGCCGCGCGATCACCCGGCCGATGTTCCAGTCATCGCACAGCTCACGGGCGATCTCGCACAGCTGATAGAGCCGCTCCAGGCCGAATGCCTCCTCGTGGGCGGCGATCTGGAACACGCTGTCCGCCGAGGTGTAGCAGATGGGTTTGCCGCTCTGCAGGTGCTCCTCGCCGAGCGCCTCGAGGATGGTGGTGCCCGAGGCGTGGCAGTTGCCGAGGATGCCCGGCAAGCCGGCGCGTTCGATCAGCGCATCCAGCAGCTCGGGCGGAAAGCTCTGCTGTTTCTCGGCGAAGTAGCCCCAGTCGAACAGCACCGGCACACCGGCCATCTCCCAGTGGCCGGACGGCGTGTCCTTGCCGCTGGACAGCTCGCGGGCATGGCCATGGGCACCGATGACGGGCGCCTCGGGGTCGAAGCCCGGCGCATAGGCACCGGCACTGGCTGCCGCCGCGTGGCCCAGCCCCAGGCGCTCCAGGTTGGGCAGATGCAACGGGCCGCTGCGCAGGGGACCATCCGCTTCGCCACGGGCACAGGCTTCGGCGATATGCAGCAGCGTGTTGGCGCCCTGGTCGCCGAAGCGCGTGGCATCCGCCGTGGCACCGATACCGAAGGAGTCGAGGACCAGCAACAAGGCTCTGCCCATGGTCCGCTCCTAGTAACGCTGGCCGATCAGCTCGGCGACCTGCGCCTCGCCATCGCCCAGTTGGTAGGCCGCGCGCAAGGCCGCTGCTGCACGCTCGGCGCTGGCGGCATCCCGCGCATGCACCAGCCCCAGCGGCTGCTCGTCTCCGACCCTTTCCCCGGGCAGCGCCAGCGCGCTGAAGCCCACCGCCGGATCGACCTCGTCTTCCGGGCGCTTGCGACCGCCGCCCAGGGCGACCACCGCGAGGCCGATGGCGCGGGTATCCACCGCCTGGACGATACCGCCGCGCTCGGCATGCACCGGGTGCACCACCGGCGCCCAGGGCAGGTGGCGCCAGGGCTCGCGATGCAGGCCCCGGGGGCCGCCCAGGGCATCGACCATCAGGTTGAAGCGTTGCAGTGCCGCGCCGTCGCGCCAGGCCTGCAGCAGGCGCTCGCGGGCCTGGGCGCAGTCCTCCGCCAACCCGGCGGCCACCAGGGTTTCCTCGGCCAGCACCAGGGTCACTTCCCACAGGCGCGGGCTGCGCACCTCGCCCTTGAGCAGGGCCAGCGCCTCTTCCACTTCCAACGCGTTGCCGGCGCTACGGGCCAGCGGCTGGTTCATGTCGGAGATCACCGCGCGGGTGCGCACGCCAGCGCCATTGGCCACTGCCACCAGGCTGCGTGCCAGCAGGTCGGCCTGTTGCGGGTCGCTCATGAAGGCGCCATTGCCGCTCTTAACATCCATGATCAGCACATCGAGCCCGGCGGCGAGCTTCTTCGCCAGGATGGACGCAGTGATCAAGTCCACCGACTCCACCGTGCCGGTGACATCGCGGATGCCGTACAGGCGCTTGTCCGCCGGCGCCAGGTCGGCGGTCTGGCCGATGATCGCGCAGCCCACCTCCGCCACCACCGTGCGCAGGCGCTCGGGGTCGGGCCGGGTGCAGTAGCCGGGGATGCTTTCCAGCTTGTCCAGGGTGCCACCGGTGTGGCCCAGGCCGCGCCCGGAGATCATCGGCACGTAGCAGCCACAGGCCGCCAGCAGCGGCGCCAGCACCAGGCTGACCAGGTCGCCGACACCGCCGGTGGAATGCTTGTCCACGACCGGGCCAGGCAGGTCCCACGCCAGCACCTGGCCGGAGTCGCGCATGGCGGTGGTGAGGGCGATGCGCTCGTCCAGGCTCATGCCCTTGAGCAGCACCGCCATGGCGAAGGCCGCCACCTGGCCTTCACTGAGGCTGGAATCACTGATGCCCTCGACGAAGCGGCGAATATCCTCACCCGCCAGCTCCTGGCCATCGCGCTTGCGACGGATCACTTCCTGCGCCAGCCACATATCAGTAGCCCTCCGCAACAACGGCATCGGCCTGGCCAAGCACCCGCAGCAGGTCGCCAAGCAGGCTGGAGGCACCCAGACGCAGGTGACGGGCATCGATCCAGTCCAGGCCCAGCTCAGCGGCCGCCAGTTCGATATAGCAGCGTGCATCGGCCAAGGTACGAATCCCCCCTGCCGGCTTGAAGCCCACCCGGCCGCCCGTCTCGCGGATCACATCGAGCATCAGCGCCGCGGCCTCGGGCGTGGCGTTGACCGCCACCTTGCCGGTGCTGGTCTTGATGAAGTCGGCACCGGCGGCGATGGCGTCGCGGCTGACCTGGCGGATCAGCTCCGGGTCGGTCAGTTCGCCGGTTTCGAGTATCACCTTGAGCAGCACCCGCTCCCCGCACGCGGCCTTGCAGGCAGCGACCATCTCTCGGCCACGCTCGGCATCGCCAGCCAGCAGCGCGCGATAGGGGTAGACCAGGTCCACTTCATCCACGCCATCGACCACCGCTGCAGCGGTCTCGCGCACGGCGGCGGCGATGTCGTCGGCGCCCTGGGGGAAGTTGGTCACGGTAGCGATACGCAGGTCGCCGGCACCCAGTTCCTCCAGGGTCCGTCGGGCGAAGCCGATGAAGCGCGGGTAGATGCACAGCGCCGCCACCCGCCCCTCTGGGGTCAGTGCGCGCTGGCAGAGAGCGGCGATGGCGGCCTCGTCGTCATCGTCGTTGAGCGAAGTCAGGTCCAGCAGGCCGATGGCCAACCGGGCCAGTTCGGTATCCGTCAATTGAGTCATTCAGAACATTCCCCAGGGATGCGCCATGAGCCGGCATCCCGTTGCAGTGATTCAGAGCGAAACGAACAGTCCGGCCAAAGCCGCACTCATCAGGTTAGCCAGGGTGCCGGCGATCATCGCGCGCACCCCGAGCCGGGCGAGGTCCTTGCGGCGGTTGGGCGCCATCACCCCCATGCCGCCCAGCAGGATGCCGATGGAGGACAGGTTGGCGAAGCCGCACAGGGCGAAGGTGACGATCACCTGGGTGTGGGCGCTGAGCACCTCGACACCGGCGGCCGACGCCTGGATCGGATTGATGTAGCGGGCGAAGTCGACATAGGCGACGAACTCGTTGAGCACGATCTTCTGCCCGATGAAGCCGCCGGCCTGGATGGCTTCGGCCCAAGGCACGCCAAGCAGCCAGGCCACCGGAGCGAAGGCGTAGCCCAGCAGCAATTGCAGGGTCACGCCGGGGTAGCCGACGAAGCCGCCGAGCCAGCCCATCAGGCTGTTGAGCACCGCCACCAGAGCGATGAACACCAGCAGCATGGCGCCCACGTTCAAGGCCAGTTGCAGGCCGCTGGACGCACCGGCGGCGGCCGCGTCGAGCACGTTGGCCGGACGGTCGTCGGCGTAGCCCTCGATCAGGTCCGGACGGTCCTGTGGCGTCTCGCTTTCAGGCTCCATCAGCTTGGCCATGAGCATGCCGCCGGGCGCCGACATCAGGCTCGCGGCAATCAGGTACTTGAGGTCAACACCGAGGCTGGCGTAGCCGATCATCACCGAGCCGGCGGTGGAGGCCAGGCCACAGACCATCACCGAGAACAGCTCGGAGCGGGTCATGTGCGGGATGTAGGGGCGCACCACCAGCGGCGCCTCGGTCTGGCCGAGGAAGATGTTGGCGGTGGCCGACAGGGATTCGGTGCGGCTGGTGCCCATGGCACGCTGCAGGGCGCCACCGATCACCGAGATGATCACGTCCATGACACGCAGGTAGTAGAGCACCGCAATGAAGGCGCTGAAGAACACGATCACCGGCAGCACCTTGATGGCGAAGACGAAGCCGCCGCCACCAAACAGGTCGAACATCTTGGCGCTGTTCAGCCCGCCGAAGAGGAAGTCGATGCCCTTGGTGGCGCTGTCTTCCAGGCTGCTGACGACGTTGGACATGGCCGCCAGGGAGTTCTGCCCCCAGGGCACGTAGAGCACGAAGGCGGCGAACCCCGCCTGCAGCACGAAGGCGGTGCCGACCGTGCGCAGGTTGATGGCGCTGCGCTTGGACGACAACAGGTACGCGATTACCAGCAACATCAGGATGCCGAGCATGCCGATCATGAAATGGATTCCCCAGAAGAAAGGTGCGTCGTTGTTCTTGTCGTTGTTCTAGAGGGCGAAGGCGCCGGGCAGCAGCTCGTCGACGCGCCACTGGCGGGTCGATTCCGGGTCGCTGCCGCAGCAGATCACCGGGCAGTCGGCCGCCATCAGCTCGCTGATCACCTGACGGCAAGCGCCGCAGGGGCTGATCACCGGAACCTCCGGGGCGAACACCAGCAACGCCTTGAAGCTGCGCGGCGCATGGCCCTGGCTGATGGCGGCGAACAGCGCACTGCGCTCGGCGCAGTTGGTCAGGCCGTAGGAGCCGTTTTCCACGTTGCAGCCGAGGATCACCTGACCGTCATGGGTGAGCAGCGCCGCCCCGACGGGGAATCGGGAATAGGGACTGTAGGTGCGTGCCGCAGCCTCGATGGCCTGGGGCAACAACCGCTCGCACAGAGCGGATCGAGCAACATCGTTCATGGGTACCGTCCGGGACTCTGGGTCGCCTTCTTTATGGTTATCGGGCGCCCGTCATGCAGGCGCCTCCTTGTTGCAAGCCGCTATTCCCGTTGGCTGACCGCCATATCCACACGGCGGATGCGCCCCGCGCCTTCGGCCGCACCCGCCGGCTTGCCGGCCTGGTCCTGGGCCACCAGGTAGTCGATCAGCGCGTCCAGGTCGGAGATGCCGCTGTCGCGATGCTCCGCCCCTTCGCGGAACAGGCTGAAGCCATCGCCGCCCTCCGCGAGGAAGGCATTGGAAACCACCCGGTAGCGTCCATCCGCCTGCACCGGCTGGCCATCGACACGCAGGCTGTCGACCCGCACGTGCTGCCCCACGGGGCGCCCCGCATCCCATTGGTAACTGAAGGACGAAGACACCTGCAGCGGCTTGAAGGCACCCTCGGCGTTCCACTGCTGCTCCAGCAGCGCCACCAGCTGCGCGCCGCTGAGGGTCAGCAGGTGCAGGGTGTTGTTAAAGGGTTGCGAGCTGGCCACCTGGGAATAGCTGACCGTCTCCAGCCCCCGCTCCAGTGCCAGGTCGCCACGGATGCCGCCCGGGTTCATCAATGCCAGCTGTGCGCCCTGCGAGCGGGTCGCGGCCAGCTGTGCATCGGCGATCAGATCACCCATGGCCGATTCGCCCGCCTCGTTCACCTCGCGACGCACCTCCGCAGCCGCCAGCCGGGCGATGGGCCGCGCCAGCACCGCATTGCTGCGCGCCTCGATCTCGCTTTGCAGCGCCGCGAGCTTTTCGTCGGCGGCATAACGCGCCGGGTCGGCCAGCAGGTTGCGGCTCTCGACGCGGGTCACCTTGTGGGTCCCCGGCGTCACGTCCAGGGTGAGCTGGGTGAGTAGGTGGCCGTAGGAGGAGCCCTGGGTCACCGGCAGCTTACCCACCTGGCACAGATAGCCCTGGTGGCTGTGGGCACTGAGCAGCAGGTCCACCGCCGGGTCCAGGCGCTTGGCCACATCGACGATCTCGCCGCCCAGTTGCTGGCAGGCGGGCTTGTCGAAGGGCTCAGGCGTGCTGCCACCCTGGTGCACCACGGCGACGATGGCGTTGGCACCGGCGGCCTTGATCTCGGGGATCAGCGCGTTGATCGAATCAGCCTCGTCGCGCACCTCCAGCCCGGCCAGGCCGCTGGGGCGGACCACGCTGGCGACGTCGCGCAGGATGGCGGCGACGAAGGCCACCTTGACCCCCTTCACCTCCTCGATGCGGTAGGCCGGCAGCAACGGCTTGCCGGTGGCGCTGTCCACCAGGTTGGCGGCAAGGTAGTCGAACCCGGCGCCCTTGTAGTCACCGCGGAAGCTGCAGGCCTTCTCCGGGCGTGGTGATTCACAACCGCCGTGGATCTGCCGCAGCAGCTCGGCCTTGCCCAGGTCCAGCTCGTGGTTGCCCACGGCGGTGAAGCGCAGGCCCATGGCCTTGAGCGCCTCCAGGCTGGGCTCGTCGGCCCACATGGCGGAGATCGGCGGGCTGCCGCCCACCAGGTCGCCAGCGCCGATGAACAGCAGCTGCGGGTCCTGCTTGCGCAGCTCCGCCAGCATGCCGCCAAGGGTGGCGATGCCGCCGGCGTTCACCGACAGCGTCTTGCCGGGGTTGGCCGGGTCCGGGTAGCGGAAACTGCTGCCCTGGATGTAACCGTGGAAATCGTTGATCGCCACCAGGTTCACCGCCACCGGCTGCGCGGCTTCCTGCCCGCAACCGGCCAGGCCGGCGAGCAGGAGTGCGCCCAGCAAGCGGCTGCGGGCAAGGGAACGGGACATGCGTGACTCCCCTGCGCGCATCAGGCCGGCTGCAACTGGCCGTTGACGACCGGCGCCGCCGTGCGGACCACGGTGCCCATGCCGGCGCGCAGCAGAAGAATCTTCAGGTGGTCGGTGATGCGCTCGACACGGTCCTGGAAGTGGTTGTGGAAGATCATCGCGATCAGGGCGATGGCGATACCCAGCGCGGTGGCGAACAGCGCGGTGCCGATGCCCTTGGACACTTCGCCCGGGTCGGAAACACCCGCCTCGGCCAGGGCGCGGAAGGTGTCGATGATGCCGAGAATGGTGCCCAGCAGGCCCAGCAGCGGCGCCGCGGTGACCACGGTCTCGAGGATCCACAGGCCGTGCATCAGCTTGCCGCGGGTGGCGATGTAGATGGATTCGCTGAGGTCTTCCAGGTCCTTGTGGGAGCTGACCGCGCCCTTCTGCTCGAACAGCTGGTCGATCATCTCCAGCGGCAGGCTCTTGCGGCTGTTCAGCGCGGCCGGCAGCTCGTCGATGCCGTGCATGCTCGGCACCAGCGCCGCTTCCAGCTTCACCGCCTGGCGCAGGCTGTAGGCGAAGAAGATGCCGCGCTCCACGGCGATGAAGGCCGCCAGCGCGGCGGCGCCGTACATCACGTAGAAGGTGATGTCGTGCAGCAGATCCATATTCATGTGGTACCTCCAGCGAACTCAGGGTGTGCCGGAGGGCCCGAAGGCCCTGCGGACTTCGGGGTGGATTAGAAGGAGCCTTCGAAGCTGACCGAAACGGTGCGTTCCTCGCCGATGGTGTAGTACGGCGAGCTGCCGAACGCCGAGGCGCTGCCCTGGGAGTAGGTCACAGCGTTGAACTGGGTGGTGCGCACGCCCGACAGGTATTCCTTGTCGAACAGGTTGTTCACCGACAGGCGTACCGCCGCGCTCTTCAGCGCCGTGCCCTGCACCGGCAGGTGCACGCCCAGGTTGAGGTCGGCGATGGCGTAGTCCGGAATGCTCTCGTCGTTGGTCAGGTCGCCGTACTGGCGGCTGACGTACTTGCCGACGATATTCCCGTAGTACAGGCCGTCGTCGTAGCCCAGGCTCAGGTTGAGCATGTTCTTCGGCACACCGGCCACGGTCTTGCCCTCGGTGGGCAGGTCCACGCCGCGGTAGCGCACGCTGTCCTTCTGCTCGGCCTCGGTATAGGTGTAGGAGGCGTAGTAGTTGAAGTTGTGCGGCAGCAGGCCGCTCCACTCCAGCTCAAGGCCCTGGTTGACCACGTCGCCGACGTTGAGCATCACGTAGTCGCCGGCCTCGTCGCGGCTGGAGACCTGGCGGTTCTCGAAGGTCAGGTAGAACAGGGTGGCGCTGAGGGCCATGTCCTCGACGGCATAGCGCCAGCCGAATTCATGGTTCCAGCTCAGCTCGGGCTCGAGGCTGATGGAGTCGCCCTTGTTGTAGAGCACGTAGTTCGGCGGCGTGCGCATGTTGCGGGTGAGGTTGTAGAAGACCTGGTTCTCGTCATCCAGCAGGTACTGGGCGCTGAAGCTCGGCAGCAGCTCGTGGTAGGTCTTGTTGCGCTTCTCTTTCTTCTCGGTGAGGCTGCCGCGGTTGTCGCCCTTGCGCTCGGAGTAGTCGTAGGCGATGCCGGCGGTCAGGGTCAGGTCCGGGGTCACCGACCAGACGTCCTGGGCGAACAGCTTGTGCGCCGGGGTCACAGTGAAGTAGTTGCGGCCCTGGATCACGTTGCCGTTGGCGTCCCGTGCCTGCTCGGAGTCGTGGTAGCCGGCCCAGATATCCACAGGCTTGCCATCGGGGGTGAGCGGCACGAAGGGCTGGGTCTGGCGCTGACGGGCGCGCTCGTACCAGTAGCCGGTGCTGAAGCTGTGCTCGTCGTTGATGTCCCACTTGATGCTGGTGTTGATGCCGGGGCGCCAGGTCTCGGTGATCGAGGGGCGGTAGTAGAGGCCGCTGTTGGGCGTGCCATCGGCGTTGATCTGGCCGGAGGTCGGCAGGTTGCCCAGGTCGTAGTTGCCACCGGTGTTGCTGGTGCCACGGTTCAGCGAGTAGGGGCCGGTGAAGCTGCCGAAGCTGCCGCCGTTGGCCCAGTAGTAGTAGGGCGCCACGGTGAGCAGCACGTCGTCGCGCAGCTGGAAGCGGCCGGTCAGCGAGGCGGTGACGTTCTCGAAGGGGTTGCGCATCAGCACCGAGTAACCGGTGCCACGGGTCACGCCGTTCAGCGAGCTGCCGCTGCCGGTCATGATCTTGCCGTTGCTGTTGTAGCGCGGGTCGGCCAGGTAGTCGAAGTCGCGACCGTAGGTCTTGAACTGGGCCTTGCTGGGGTTCGAGTAGTTGTAGTTTTCCTGCTTGTGGTAGTTGATCACCGCATTCAGGGAGTTGCCTTCGCCATCTTCGAACAGGCTGTTGAGGGTGACCTTGTCGGCACGCAGCACGCCTTCGCCGCGCCACTTGTCACCCTCGGTGTGGGACGCCGAGATGTAGTTGCTGAAGCCGTTGTACTTGCCGGTATTCAGGCGCACGAAGGTCTTGCGCAGGTTGTTGCTGCCGATGGTCTGCTTGCCGAAGACGCCGAAGTCCTTCTCGGGGCGCAGGGTCACCAGGCCGACGTTGCCGCCGGAGGAGCCGATATGCGGTGCGTCGATCTCGGAAGAGCCCTGGGTGGCGAACACTTCGCCGAGGTTCTCCGGGTCGCCCAGCAGGTTCGGGTAGAGGTTGTAGTTACCCGAGTCGTTCACCGGGATGCCATCGAGGGATACGCCGACCTGGTCGGAGTTCATCCCGCGCATGGTGAAGTTGAAGCCGCTGAGGCCGCTGGAGTCGTCACTGGAGACGTTGACCCCCGGCGTGTACTTCAGCTTGTCGATGGCGTTGCCGGTGGCGCTCATCTTGTCCAGCGCCTCCTTGGTCACGGTCGAGCGTGACTTGGGCGCGGACTCAACCACCATCTGGCCATTGCCCAGGTTCTGCCCGGTGACCTTCACCTTGCCCACATCAACGGAATCTGCGGACTCTTCAGCGGCCAGCGCCGCCATCGTCCATCCCCCCAGGCCAGCGGCCAGGAACATTGCAAATAACTTATTAAACTTCACGGACCAAACTCCTCGATAAAAAGGAACGCCTTCGTTTATTTGATTAGTTATGGGTACTTGATCACTCGACGTTGTAACTAAAGGTCGCCGTAAATCGTTGTTTGTCTTTTCCCTGGAAGGCTTCGCTCGGGAACGGCGAAACTTTTTCCAATCGACGCAAACTTGTTTGTGCAGCCTTGTTCAGCAACATGTTCGTTGCCTTGCTTTCAATGCCTGCATCCAGGACATTCCCCACTCGGTCCACCAACAGCCAGACCACCACGTTGCCTTCGGGGCGCTGCAACGAAGCCTCGCGACCACGCGGGTATTGCTTGTATTTCTCCAGCTCCTTGCGCAGGGCGGCGGTGTAGACGCCCTCCATCGCCGCGCTGTTGTCGCGGGGTGCGGGCGGCGCCACCGGCACGCTAACCGGGGCCGGTGCGGGCGTCGGAGCCGGGGCTGGCGCTGCCTTGGCCACCACGGGCGGCGCGGGCTTGGGCGCCTGCTTGACCACCTGCGGCTTGGGTTTCTCGACCTGTTTCACCACAGGCTTGGGCACCGGTTTGGGGACGGGCTTGGGCTTCGGCGGCTCGATCACCACCGGCTCCTCGACTTCGGGCTCGGGTTCCGGCTGCGGCGCTTCGACCACGGGTTCCGGCTCGGGCGGTGGCGGCATGAAATCGGCCGGATCCACCAGCGCGATTTCCACGGCGCTGTCGTCGTACTTGGGTTTCATCTGCAAGCTCTGCGAACTGGCGGAATAAACGAATACGAGAAGCAGGCAAGCCGCCGGCACACACGCAATGAACTTGCGAGTTCGATAGATAGGAAACATGGCGTCAGGATTTACGCGTGGCGATGGAAACGGAAGAGAAGCCATTGCCCTTGAGCAAGTCCATCACCGCCACCAGGCGCTTAACTTCCACGCCCTGGTCGCTATTGATGATGATGACCAACTTCTCGGCCGTGCCTTCCAGCACTTTCAACTGTTCGACCAGCAGGCTCTCGCTGACATCCTGGCCATCGAGCTGCAACTTCTCGTCGAGGCCCAGGGTGATCACCGCCTTGTTCTGCGGCTTCAACTGCTGGGCATGGGCGGCCGTGGGCAACTGCGTCTTGATGCCTACGGCGGGAATCACGTTGAGACTCACCAGCACGAAAAACACCAGCAGGAACATCATCACATCGATCATCGGGATGATCTCGATGTGGGCCTTCTTCTTCTTCGCAACGTCCCAGCTACGCATGAGGACACAACCTCCCACAGTCATCAGCGATGGGCGGCCGCAACCTGCCCTCATTTGATCCTGACCATCAACGCAGGATTGGCGCGAATGATGGCGAGTTCATGTAACGCTTTGATGACAGCACGGAGCGTGCCAGGAACTGACTTCACAATCAGAATTGAAATAAGCGTTTGATTGGCGGGCCCCGCAGCAGAGCCGCAGGCCTCTGAGCGGCGAACACACTCACATCGGCCAATGCCCCAATCTGGCGACTTCATCGAGAAGGCCGCACCAAGTTGTCTCAACAGACAGGATCAAGAGCTGATCGTCCGACAATTTATCAACTTGTCATCTGCGTCAGGTTTCATGGGGGCAGCCGCCGCCCGTGCCGGACGCCGTGCCGGGCCCGTGGCGGCATGCCGGTTGCTAGCCAACCGACGAGCAAACCCATCGATGGAGTACGCAATGCGCAAGACGATCCACGCCCTGGCCCTCGCTGTCGCGACAGCTTTCCCTACCGCCCTGCTTGCGGAGGAGGTTCTGCCTTCGGAGGTGCACTGGGTTTCGGTCGATGAGATCGGCGGTAGCCTGTCGGGGCAGGCGCCCATCAGCGTCGGTTTCGATATCGACGACACGCTGCTGTTTTCCAGCCCCTGCTTCTATCACGGCAAGCAGAAGTACTCGCCAGGCAGTGACGCCTACCTGCACGACATGCGCTTCTGGCAGGAAACCAATGGCGGTTGCGACCGCTACTCGCTGCCCAAGGAGGTAGGGCGCAGGCTGATCGACCTGCACCAGGCCCGGGGCGACCGCATCTTCTTCATCACCGGCCGGCCGAGCACGTCCGGGGAGAAGCTCAGCGAGATCCTCCAGCAGACCTTCGCCATCAAGGCGATGAACCCGGTGATCTTCTCGTCCGGCCCGGAGAAGGCCGCGTTCATCCGCCAGCAGGGCATCGCGCTCTACTACGGCGATTCGGACAGCGACATCCGCTCGGCGCGGGACGCCGGCATCCGCGGCGTGCGGGTGATGCGCGCCGCCTCCTCGACCAACCAGCCGCTACCGGAGAACGGCGCGCTGGGCGAGGAGGTGATCATCGATTCGGATCACTGAGCCGGCTTCATCCGCTCGCGCAGCTCGGCGCAGTGATCCTTGGCCGGCAGCGCGGCGGTGTACCAGACGTAGTCGGCGCTGCCGGGCTCCACGGTCTTGCCGGCCTCGGCGAGGATCAGCACAGCACTCCCCTCCCCCGCGCCAAGGTCAGCCAAGTGCAGCGGCACGCCCAGGTCGCGGCGTACATGGAAGGCACCGGCGAACAGCAGCGCCGGTTGCGGGGCCGCCAGCAGGCGCTCGGCCATGCGCCGATCACGCTGCTGCTGCACGGCGAGCATGGCCGGGAACTGGCTCTCCGGCAGCAGCCCGCAATGGGATTCGCGGATCTGCTCGCGCAGGGCGCCCTGCACCGTGGCCGTGGTCGAGGCGGTGCCGCTGAGCGCTGGCTGCTCACCATAGATGCGCATGATCTCGCTGCGATCCAGGTTCGCCGCCAGCAGCGGGTAAGGCTGGGCCAGCGCATGGCGCACGATCGGGCCGTACAGCGCCCAGTCCCAGTTCTTCTGCCAGGCCAGCGCGCTTTCCAGCTCACCTTCGCCGGCGCCGGAACGGATGCGTGCGTGCACGGCATCCACCTTGGCCTGCTGGTCGGGGTTGAGCATTTCCAGCAGCAGGCTGCCCTGGCTGCGGCGGCCTTCCAGCGCCTGCAGCAGCCACAGCTGCAAGGCGTGGTGGTCGGGGTTGTCATGCTGCTCGCCCACCAGCACGCGCGGCGCCTCGGCGAGACGGTCGAGCAATTGCTGCGGGCTCAGGGTTTCGCCACTGCGCAGGTCGCGGATCACACCGAGATCAGCGTGCTGGCGGCCCTCCGGGCTCTGCCACTGCGGCAAGGGCGGGGTGGCCTGGCACGCCGCCAGGGACGCGATGACAAGCAGGAGAAGCAGACGCATGGATGGATTCCTCGGGTTCGTTCAGCGCGCGACGATCAGGGGATGGCCGCGTTCCGGGTGGCGCTGCACCAGCACGTCGAGACCGAACACGGCCTTCAGCGGCTCGGGTTGCAGCACCTCGTCCGGCGTGCCCAGCACATGGGGGCGCCCGTCGCAGAGCAGCAGCAGGCGGTCGCAGTAGCGCGCTGCCAGGTTGAGATCATGAAGGATCACCAGCACCGCGGCGCCACGCCCGGCGAAATCGCGCACCGCCTGCAGGGTGGTGTGCTGGTGCAGGGGGTCGAGCATGGAGGTGGGCTCGTCCAGCAACAGGTGCTGCCCTTCCGCGCCCGGCCACAGCTGCGCCAGCACCCGTGCCAGATGCACACGCTGGCGCTCGCCGCCGGAAAGCGCGAGGTAGCTACGCCCGGCCAGGTGCGCGGCATCGGCCGCCTCCAGGGCTTCGCCGATGATTTCCGCATCGCGCACGCGGCCCGTGGCGTGGGGCAGGCGGCCCATGCCGACCACTTCCTCGACGCGGAAGCCGAAGTTAAGGGTGGAGCTCTGCGGCAACACTGCCAGGCGCTGGGCACGCTGCGGGCCGGTCCATTCGGCAAGCGGGCGCTGCTCCAGGCTGACCTGGCCAGCGGCCAGGCCCAACTCGCCGCTCAGGGCGCCGAGCAGGGTGCTCTTGCCCGCGCCGTTGGGGCCGAGCACGCCCAGCACTTTGCCGGGGCGCAGCTCCAGGTCCACGCCCGCCAGCACCACGGTGCTGCCACGGTGCACTTCAAGCTGTTCGACACGCAGCATCAGTGACGCCCCCGCAGCAGCAGATAGAGGAAGAAGGGCGCACCGATCAGCGCGGTGACGATGCCGATGGGCATCTCCGCCGGCGCCAGCACCAGGCGCGCGGCCAGGTCGGCGAACAGCAGCAGGCTGGCACCGGCCAGCGCCGAGGCCGGCAGCAGGACGCGATGATCCGGCCCGGCGACCAGGCGCACCAGGTGCGGCACCACCAGGCCGATGAAGCCGATCAGCCCCGCAGCGGCCACCGCAGCACCGACGCCCAGCGCCGTGCACAGCACCAGTTCGCGCTTGAGCTTCTCGACTTCGAAGCCCAGGTGACGCGCCTCGGACTCGCCCAGCAGCAAGGCGTTCAGCGCCTTGGCCCGGCGCGGCAGCCACAGCGCCACCGCCCCGGTGATCAGCAGCAGCGGCCACAGCCGCGCGTAGCTGGCGCCGTTGAGGCTGCCCAGGTTCCAGAAGGTCAGGGTGCGCAGGGTGGCATCGTCCGCCAGGTAGGTGAACAAACCGATGCAGGCGAAGGCCAGGGCGTTGAGGGCGATGCCGGCGAGCAGCATGGTCACCACGCTGGTCTGCCCGTCGCGACGGCCGAGGCGATAGACCAGCGCCGTTACCCCCAGGCCACCGGCGAAAGCGCAGGCGGAAAGCAGGTAGGGCGCGATGTTCTCGGACAGCCCGCCGATGGCCGCACCGCCGACGATGGCCACCGCCGCGCCGAGGGCCGCACCGCTGGAAACGCCGACCAGGCCGGGGTCCGCCAGCGGGTTGCGGAACAGGCCCTGCATCGCCACGCCGGACAGCGCCAGCACCGCGCCAACGGCAAGGCCCAGCAAGGTACGCGGCAGGCGGATCTGCCCGAGGATCAGTTCGGCCTGCTCCAGGCCTGCGGGCGCGAGCGGCATCCCGGCCAGGCGCAGGGCCGCGCGCAGGGTGTCGCCCAGGGGCAGGCTCACCGGGCCGAGGGCCAGGGACAGCCACAGGGCGAGCGCGAGCAAGGCGCCCAGTGCGATGAACAGGGGGCGCGAATGTACAGCTGGGGTCATGGCTGGTTCTGGCTGTTGGCGGTCAGGGCTGGAGCCTGAGGATAAAAGCCCGCGGACAGCGCGGCCACCCCATCCGGCAGGCGCGGGCCGAGGCCGCCCACCAGCAGGGTCGGGTCCAGCGGCAGCAGGCGGCCCTGCTTGCCGGCGCGGGTCATGGCTAAGGCGGGGTTCTGCTTGAGCAGCGCGGCCTTGGCTTCCTCGCCTTCGAGACGGCGATCGGCGAACACCACCACGTCCGGGTCCAGTGCCGCCAGCGCCTCATTGGAGATCGCCTTGTAGCCGAGGTGATCGGTGATGTTCTGGCCACCGGCCTGTTCGATGATCCAGGCGGCGGCGGTGTCCTTGCCGGCGGCCATGGGGTTGCTGCCGGCATGGCCGAGCAGCAGCAGGACGCGCGGCGCCTTCTGCGTGCGCTGGGTCTCGGCGACCCATTTGGCCTGCTGCTCGAAGCGCTGGCTGTAGTCGGCGAAGACCTTTTGCGCACGGGCCTCGTCACCCAGCAGGCCGCCGATCAGCGTGAGGTTCTTCTCCAGCACCGGCAGCTCGGCCTTGGACGGCAGCAGCTCGATGCGCACACCCGCGGCCTTGACCTGCTCGATCACCGGCGGCGGGCCCATTTCCTCGGTGCCCAGCAGCATGTCCGGGCGCAGCGAGAGAATGCCCTCCGCGGCCAGCTGGCGCTGGTAGCCGATGCTCGGCAGCGACTTCAGCGAGGCGGGGTTGAGGCTGGTGGTGTCGACGCCCACCAGCTTGCTTTCACCACCCAGCGCCACCACCCACTCACTGAGGGAGCCGCCGGCACTGACCCAGCGTTGCGGTAGCGGATCGGCGGCCAGCGCCACTTGGCTCAGGAACAGGCCAGCGCACAGGCCGGCAAGGGAAACAGCAACACGCATCCTATGACTCCTTCAGATTCAGGCGGAACGACGCCCCGGCATGGGCGGGGCGTCGGGGTGGATCGGGCCGGGGCTCGGCCAGGCGTCAGAGCGCCGGGGCGGTCTCGGCCAGGGCACGCCAGTCTTCACGCTCCGGGATGCCCGGTTTGCGCGCGCCGAACAGTTGTACCACCAGTTCGCCCTCGGCATCGAAGGCTTCCCAGCTGGTGATCACGCCGTCGCTGCTGGGCTTGCGCACGCGCCAGAGCTCGGCCACGCCCGGGGTCTTCAGGTGCAGGTTGAACTCGGGGTCGAGCACGTTGAACCAGGTGTCCATCCACTTCAGGTTCTGCACCGGGCCGCTGTGGATCTGGATGCAGTGGCGGTTGCCGACGAACACCATGATCGGGATTTCCTTCTCGCCAGCCGCTTCCAGCAGGCGCGGCAGTTCGGCGGTGTCCAGCTTCTCGGCCCATTCGGTGCCGGCCAGGCGCAGGGCCTGCGTGCGTGCCGCGCCGTGCTTCTTCAGCAGGGCGAAGAAGTGGTGGGTGTCCTTCAGGGTGGACCAGCCTTCACGCAGGCCGGCGACGTCGATCTCGGCATCGGGCTTGACCGGCTCGGCGGCGGGCAGCGGCTGCAGATCCAGCTCGGTGCTCTGCTCCTCGGCCTGGAAGCGCTCGACCAGCGGCGCCCAGGCAGCGACTTCGCTGCGCTCGGTGAGGAACACCTTGTGCACGGCCACGCCCTGCTTGTCGAAGATCTGGATGCTGCGCTGGGTGCCGCGCGGGGTCTCTTCGGCGACGGCGAACACGCTGGACCAGCCACCGAGGAACAGGCGCAGGTCGATGTCGGCGGACACCACCAGGCCCATCTGCCCGTTGGCCATCACCGACACGTCGCGGTAGACGCCCTTGCGCTCATGCACGCAATGCTCGTTGCGGGTCAGCGCCATGATGTGGCCCAACTCGCCCATCGCGGGCAGCAGGCTCGCCCACTCGGGGCGCAGGCGCACGGCATCCACGCCCAGGCGGCTTGCAGTGAGCTCGCCCTCGCTGACCGAGAGGCGCTCGGCGGCGTCACGGGCACGCAGGCGCGGCTCTTCGCCACGCAGCGTCTGCCAGGCCTGGTACAGGGCGGGGCCCGCCGTGGCGGTTTGGTTGAGGGCAGTCATGGTGTCACTCCTTCAGGATCAACGGCTCGCCGTAAGGGCGAATTCAATGGGTATTCTCACGCGGCTCGGCACCGGCTCGCCGTCCTGGACCTCAGGACGGAAGCGCCAGCTGGCGACCGCGCTCATGGCCGCTTCGTCGAGGCTCTCGATGCCTGACGAGCGCAGCAATTTCAGGTCCCGCAGCCCACCGCGCTCGTCCAGGCGCACCTCCACCAGGACCACGCCCTGCTGGTTGCGACGGCGCGCCTGGGCCGGGTAGATCGGGGGCTTGGGCGGTGTGAGGAAGGAAGGCTGGTCGATGACCACCTCGGCCTTCGGCAACTTGGCGGCGATGGCGACCTGCTGGGCGGGCGCCGGCTGCGGTGCCGCGCTGGGCGCCGACGCTGCGGCTTGCGCCACGCTCGGCTCGCTGCTGGGGCGGGATTGCAGGCGCGGCTGCGGCTTGGGCTCGGCGCGAGCGACCTTGCGCGCGGAGGCTTCGGGGCTGACCAGGCGCGGCTTGACGACAACGGGCTTGGCCTCCGCGACCGGGCGGCTCTGCGGCTCCACCTTACGGGGAACCGGTGCCGGACGTGCCACGGGCTCAGCCACGGCAGGCGCCGGTTCGGCCAGGCTGACCAGGTGCACCACTTCCTCCCGGGCCTCTCCCCGGGCGATAGCCGGCTCCGCCCGCAGGTCGTGCAGGAGCCATGCAAGCCCCGCGTGCGCGACGAGCGACAGCGCAAGGCAAAGTGGAATACGCGGCATTTTCAGCCCTGATCATTTAAATGCGAATCCATTTGATAATTGTTTGCATTTGCCTGTCAACCTCATTATGTTCTGCGCCGATGCCAATCTGCGATCACCAGAGAGGCCGGCGAAAGCGATGGTCAGGATGACCATCAGGAAAGGCACCAGAGGCATGACGCCCGTGGCTTCCAGCCACACCAGAAGTGCCCGGCCGGCCCCTGGTTGCGCCTTGAACCCGGGAGTCCATCCATGTCGCTTCGCCCCCCCTTCGCCCGCCGCCCCTGGCTGGCCTTGCTTCTTCTTTCCCCCTCTCTAGCCCTGGCTGCGGAAAAAACCGCGACCCAGTTCGACACCGTCACCGTTACCGCCACCCGCAGCGAGCAGACGCTCGACCAGGTGCCAAACACGGTGTCGGTAATGACTGAACGAGAGATCGACCAGAAGAACGTAAAAAATATTCAGGATCTGGTGCGTTACGAGCCGGGGGTATCCGTTGGCGGAACGGGCAGCCGCTTCGGCCTGTCCGGTTTCACCATCCGCGGCATCGGTGGCAACCGCGTACTGACCCAGGTGGACGGCGTGAGCATGCCGGACGCCTTTTCCTTCGGCGGCTTCCTGAGCGCTCAGCGCGATTACGTGGACCCGGACACCCTCAAGCAGGTGGAGATCATCCGCGGCCCGGCCAGCTCGCTGTACGGCAGCGACGCCATCGGCGGCGCGGTGAGCTTCCTCACCAAGGATGCGGCCGACTACCTGGACGAGGGCGATGACGCCTACGCCCGCCTGAAGACCGGCTACGACGGCTCCGACGACAGCTGGCTGCGCAGCACCACCCTCGCCGCCCGCCAAGGCAACGTCGATGGCCTGGTGCACATCGGCCGCCGCACCGGCCAGGCACTGGACACCCAGGGCGACATCAGTGGCATAGGCGCGACCCGCGAGGAAGCCAACCCGGTCGACTACACCACCGACAACCTGCTCACCAAGCTCGGCTGGAACTACGCCGAAGGCCAGCGCCTGCAGCTGACCTACGAGCGTTACCAGGACGACACCGACACCAAGGTCCTGAGCAACTACAGCAACACCGCCACCATCCGTACCCAGGATGCGCGCGACAGCGTCGACCGCGAACGCTATTCCCTGCTGCACACCCTGCAGCTGGACAGCCCCATAGCGGACAACGTGCAGAACCAACTCAGCTACCAGGACAGCCAGACCCGCCAGCGTACCTACGAGAACCGCGTCGTCACGGGTTCGGCGCGCTTCCGTACCCGCGATTCCCACTACGAGGAAAAGCTCTGGGTGCTCAACAGCAAGCTGGACAAATCCTTCAGCATCGCCGGCAGCCGGCACACCCTGGTCTACGGCACCGACCTCAAGCGCCTGAAAAACACCGACCTGCGCGAAGGCGGCGAGACCGTCATCGCCACCGGGGTCAACACGCCGGTCCTGCCGACCAGCGACTTCCCGGACCCGACCACCAACGAGTACGCGGCTTTCGTCCAGGACAGCATCGAGATCGGCCGCTGGACCCTGCTGCCGGGCCTGCGCTACGACTATTACGAAATGAAGCCGCACGCCACCGCGCGCTACCTCAACAGCCAGGCGACCGACGCCAACCCAAGCAACTTCACCGACTCGGCCGTATCGCCCAAGTTCGGCGTGACCTACCAGGTCGACGACCAGCACAGCGTCTACGGCCAGTACGCCGCCGGCTTCCGCGCCCCTCAGGCGATCGAGATCTTCGGTGAGTTCGTCAACCCGGGCATGTACCGCACCCTGGCCAACACCAACCTCAAGGCCGAGACCAGCGACAGCTTCGAACTGGGCCTGCGCGGCAAGTACGAGATCGGCAGCTTCGGCGCCGCGCTGTTCTACAACCGCTACGACGACTTCATCGAGCAGGTATCCCGCGCCTCCAGCGTGCCGGGCTTCCCCTTCGGCGAGTTCCAGTACGTCAACCGCGACCGTGTGACCATCCGTGGCTTCGAAGCCAAGGGCGAGCTCTTCCTCGACAAGCTCGGCATGCCGGCCGGCTGGCGCGCCATGAGTTCCGTGGCCTACGCACGGGGCAAGGACGAAGGCACTGGCCAGCCGATCAACAGCGTCGACCCGCTCAAGGGGGTCTTCGGCCTGGGTTATGCACAGCCCAGCGGCAAGTTCGGCGGTGACCTGAGCTGGACCCTGGTGGCGGCCAAGGAACGTATCGACCGCACCCAGACCGCCGGCCAGTACCAGCCCTCGGGCTACGGCCTGCTGGACCTGAACGGCTGGTGGCAGGTCACCGAGGAGTTTTCGGTCAACGCCGGCCTGTTCAACATCACCGACAAGGACTACTGGCAGTGGGGCGATGTACGCGGGCTAACCGAGAACAGCCCCAGCCTGCAGCGCTACACCCAGCCCGGCCGCCACGCCGCGGTCAACCTGGTCTGGGAGATCTGACCCCTTTCAGCGCAAGGACGCGCACCCTCTTGGCAATCCACGGCAGCGCGGGATAATGCCCGCCTGCCGTGGAGACGCCGATGATCCTGCTATGCCGCCCCGACGAACTGGCCGAAGGCCAGAGCCGGGGCTTTCTGATCGATGACCTGAAGCTGCTGCTGGTTCGCCGGGAGGGCCGGGTCCATGCCTACGAAAACCGCTGCCCGCACCGGGGCATTCCCCTGGAATGGCAACCGGACCGCTTTCTCGACGACAGCGGCAGCCTGATCCAGTGCGCCACCCACGGCGCACTGTTCCTTATCGAATCCGGTGAATGCGTGGCCGGGCCTTGCGCCGGCGAGTCACTGCGCGCCCTCGACTGCAGCGAGGACGAGCACGGCATCTGGCTGGCGCGTTAGGCTGCTGAAAAACTAACTGCGTTGCCGCTGCGGCGTTGAAAACGCCCTCAAATGCTCATTTACCCTACGTAAACTGCGCTTTTTCGGCCGTTTTCGCCTTGCGTCGGCTGCCTCGTATACGTTTTTCAAAGGCCTGCTAGCCGAGCACCTGCAGCCTGCGCTGCAGCACCAGCCCTTCAGGGCTGACCTCGGTGCCATAGGCCAGCACCTCCACCCCGGCAGCCTTGGCGTCGGCCAGTGCTGCGGCGTAGGCCGGGTCGATCTCCTCGGCTGCGCGCACGGCCTCGATGCCGGAGAGGTTGACGCAGTAGAACTGCACCGCGCGCATGCCCTGGCGCGCCAGCGCCGCCAGCTCGCGCAGGTGCTTGCTGCCCCGCAGGGTGACCGCATCGGGGAAGGCCGCCACAGCGGTGCCGTCGAAGCCCAGGGTCACGCTTTTCACTTCCACGAACACCTCGCCCGTCGGGTAGTCCAGGCGGAAGTCGGCGCGGCTGTTTTCCACGCCGTAGGCGACCTCGCGCTTGAGCGCGGTGAAGCCGGCCAGTTCGGGAATCAGGTCGGCGCGCAGGGCTTCCTCGACCAGGGCGTTGGCCCGCGCGGTGTTCACACAGGCCAGGCGCCCCTGGGGCGTTTCGGTGATTTCCCAGGTGCCGGGGAGCTTGCGCTTGGGGTCGTTGGAGCGGCTGAACCAGACCCGGCAGCCTTCGCTCATGCAGTTGAGCATCGAGCCGGTGTTCGGGCAGTGGATGGTCAGCAGCTCGCCGTCGAGGGTCTCGATATCGGCGAGGAAGCGCTTGTAGCGGCGCAGCAGGCGGCCCTGCTCCAGGGGCGGCTCGAACTTCATGCCGTCAGCGCCGCCCAGGTCTTCAGGCCACGGGCGATGCGCTGCACCGCCTCTTCCAGGCGAGGCAGGCTCTGGGTGTAGGCGAAACGCACATGCTGGTTGGCCAGGTGGCGACCGAAATCCAGGCCCGGGGTGAAGGCCACGTGCTCGGTTTCGATGAAGTGCCGGCAGAAGGCGTAGGCGTCCTGGGTGAAGGCGGAAACATCTGCATATAGATAGAAGGCGCCTTCCGGCTCGACGGCGATGCGGAAGCCCAGCTCACGCAGGGCGGGCAGCAGGTAGTCGCGACGGCGGGCGAACTCGATGCGCCGCTCTTCGAGTATCGCCAGGGTATCCGGCTCGAAGCAGGCCAGGGCAGCGTGCTGGGCCATGGACGGGGCGCTGATGTAGAGGTTCTGCGCCAGCTTCTCCAGCTCAGGCACCGCGTCCGTCGGCGCCACCAGCCAGCCGAGCCGCCAGCCGGTCATGCCGAAGTACTTGGAGAAGCTGTTGAGCACGAAGGCGTCGTCATCCACCTCCAGCACACTGGCGGCATCCACACCGTAGGTGAGGCCGTGGTAGATCTCGTCGACCACCAGGTGCCCACCCTTGGCCTTCAGCGCGGCGGAAAGGCCACCCAGCTCATCACGGGTGAGCAGCGTGCCGGTGGGGTTGGCGGGCGAGGCGACCAGGGCGCCGACGCTGTCGCCATCCCAGTAGCGCTCCACCAGGTTCGGGGTGAGCTGGTAGCGGCTTTCGGGGCCGACCGGCACCAGTTGCGCCGCGCCTTCCACCAGGCGCAGGAAGTGACGGTTGCAGGGGTAGCCCGGGTCGGCGAGCAGCCAGTGGCGGCCCGGGTCGACCAGCAGGCTCGCGGCCAGCAGCAAAGCCCCTGAACCGCCGGGAGTAATCAGGATGCGTTCGGGGTCGATATCCAGGTCGTAGCGATCGCCATAGAACCCGGCGATGGCGCTGCGCAGTTGCGGCAGGCCCCGTGCGGCGGTGTAGCGCGTGTGGCCGGCAGCCAGGGCAGCCTGCCCCGCCTGGACGATGGGCGCGGCGGTGGTGAAGTCCGGCTCGCCGATCTCCAGGTGGATGACGTCATGCCCCTGGGCCTGCAACTCGTTGGCACGAGCCAGCAGGGCCATCACGTGGAAGGGTTCTATGGCACGGCTGCGTGCACTGTATGACTGGGCCATCGGCCTTCCTTTATTAACGCAAAGAGCGGATTCTACCGAATGGTCCGGGAAGGCTGCAGCAACCAAGATAACTGGGAGTAGCGTGCCCGGAGTCGATCTGGTAAGTTCGCCCGCTTGCAGTCGCAGGGCCGGGTTACCGGCGATGGACCAGAACCTGCGCAATGGATTAGAGAAAGTGAGAGGCGGCCATTCATGCCCACCAAAGCTAAGCAACAGAGCAGCCAACTGATCCGTGGTTTCGAGCCCTATCAGGAAACCAAGGGTGAGGAATACATGAGTGATCGCATGCGCGCTCACTTCACCAGCATCCTCAACAAGTGGAAGGTTGAGCTGATGGAAGAAGTGGATCGTACCGTGCACCACATGCAGGACGAAGCCGCTAACTTCCCCGATCCGGCCGACCGCGCCAGCCAGGAAGAAGAATTCAGCCTGGAACTGCGTGCCCGCGACCGCGAGCGCAAGCTGATCAAGAAGATCGACGAGACCCTGCAGCTGATCGAAGACAACGATTACGGCTGGTGCGACTCCTGCGGCGTCGAGATCGGCATCCGCCGCCTCGAAGCACGCCCCACCGCTACGCTCTGCATCGATTGCAAGACGCTGGCGGAGATCAAGGAAAAGCAACTCGGTTCCTGATCCCAGAACGGGGCGCTTCGGCGCCCCGTTTCGTTTCAGCAGGCCCGCATCCCAATGAGCTCCCCCGCCTACATCGGCCGCTTCGCTCCCACGCCCAGCGGTTATCTGCACTTCGGCTCCCTTGTCGCCGCCCTCGCCTCCTACCTCGACGCCCGCGCCGTGGGTGGCCGCTGGCTGCTGCGCATGGAGGACCTCGACCCACCCCGTGAAGTGGCCGGCGCCCAGGACGCGATACTGCGCACCCTGGAAAGCTACGGCTTCGAGTGGGACGGTGAACGGGTGCGCCAGAGCGACCGCCACGACGTCTATGCCCAGGTGATCGACCGCCTGTTCGACCAGGGCCTGGCCTATGCCTGCACCTGCTCGCGCAAGCAGCTCGAAGGCCATCAGGGCGTCTACCCCGGTTTCTGCCGCAATGCACTGCATCCCCAGCACGACGCCGCGATCCGCCTGCGCGTGCCGGAACTCATCTATGGCTTCACCGACCGCGTGCAGGGCGAGTTCCGCCAGCACCTGGGGCGCGAAGTCGGCGATTTCGTCATCCGCCGACGCGACGGCCTCTACGCCTACCAGCTGGCGGTGGTGCTCGATGACGCCTGGCAGGGCATGACCGATGTGGTGCGCGGCGCCGACCTGCTCGACTCCACGCCGCGCCAGCTGTACCTGCAGGAACTGCTGGGCCTGCCGCAGCCACGCTACCTGCACGTGCCGCTGATCATCCAGCCGGATGGCCACAAGCTGGGCAAGTCTTACCGCTCCCCACCGCTGCCGGCCGACCAGGCCGCGCCGCTGCTCAACCGTGCGCTGCGTGCACTGGGCCAACGCCCCCCGCAGGAACTCGCCGACGCCAGCGCCCGCGAGGTGCTGGACTGGGGCATCGCCAACTGGGACGCCACGCGCATCCCCGGCAGCCGCACCCTGGCCGAAGCGCAATTGCGCTAGGCGCCATCCCCCCTCGCACCGGCATCGGGCATTCGCTACCATCGCCGCACTCCCGACGTGAGATGCGGCATGTATATCTACCGACTGGTCCTGCTCCTGGTGGTGGGGATCTACCTGTTCTCCCCCGCCATCATGGATTGGTGGATCGACCCCAATGGGGCCTGGTACCGCCCCTACCTGCTCTGGCTGATCCTGATCGTGGTGACCTTCATCCTCCAGAGCCAACGCGATGCTGACGAGCTTTAGCCTGAGCCAGCTGATCCTAATCAGCGCGGCTTACCTGTTCACCCTGTTCGGCGTCGCCTGGCTCAGCGACCGTGGTTTCGTACCGCGGCGCATCGTCCGCCATCCGTTGACCTACACCCTGTCGCTGGGCGTCTACGCCAGCGCCTGGGCCTTCTATGGCACGGTCGGCCTGGCCTACCAGTACGGCTACGGCTTCCTCGCCAGTTACCTGGGCATCTCCGGCGCCTTCCTCCTCGCGCCCGTGCTGCTCTACCCGATCCTGCGCATCACCCGCACCTACCAGCTGTCTTCGCTGGCGGACCTGTTCGCCTTCCGCTTCCGCAGCACCTGGGCCGGCGCGCTGACCACGCTGTTCATGCTGGTGGGAGTGCTGCCGCTGCTGGCACTGCAGATCCAGGCGGTGGCGGATTCCATCGGCATCCTCACCCGCGAGCCGGTGCACGACCGCGTGGCCCTGAGCTTCTGCGCACTGATCACGCTGTTCACCATCCTCTTCGGTGCACGCCACATCGCCACGAGGGAGAAACACGAGGGCCTGGTGTTCGCCATCGCCTTCGAATCCCTGGTCAAGCTCACCGCCCTGGGCGGCATCGGCCTCTACGCGCTGTACGGCGTGTTCGGTGGCCCGCATGAACTGGAGCTGTGGCTGCTGCAGAACCAGGCAGCGCTCTCCACCCTGCACACGCCACTGCAGGAAGGCCCCTGGCGCACGCTGCTGCTGGTGTTCTTCGCCTCGGCCATCGTGATGCCGCACATGTATCACATGACCTTCACCGAGAACCTCAACCCCCGCGCCATGGTCAGCGCCAGCTGGGGCCTGCCGCTGTTCCTGCTGCTGATGAGCCTGGCGGTGCCGCTGATCCTCTGGGCCGGCCTCAAGCTCGGCGCCACCACCAACCCGGAATACTTCACCCTGGGCCTCGGCATCGCCGTGAACAGCGACGCCCTGGCACTGCTCGCCTATGTCGGCGGGCTGTCGGCGGCCAGCGGCCTGATCATCGTGCTGACCCTGGCGCTGTCGGGAATGGCGCTGAACCACCTGGTGCTGCCGCTCTACCAGCCGCCGTCGGAAGGCAACATCTACCGCTGGCTGAAATGGACGCGCCGGGCGCTGATCGTCGCCATCATCATGGCCGGCTACGGCTTCTATCTATTGCTGGGTGCCGAGCAGGACCTTTCCAACCTGGGCATAGTCGCCTTCGTCGCCACCCTGCAGTTCCTTCCCGGCGCCCTGTCGGTGCTTTACTGGCCGACCGCCAACAGCCGTGGCTTCATCGCCGGCTTGCTGGCCGGCATCGGCGTCTGGCTGTTCAGCATGCTGCTGCCGCTGGTGGGCAACCTGCAGGGCATCTACCTGCCGTTGTTCAACGCCATCTACGTGCTCGACGACACCAGCTGGCACATCGCGGCCATCGCCTCGCTGGCCGCCAACGTGCTGGTCTTCACCCTGGTCTCGCTGTTCACCGATGCCAGCGCCGAAGAGCGTGGTGCCGCCGAGGCCTGCGCCGTGGACAACGTGCGCCGCCCGCAACGCCGCGAACTGGTGGCCGGCTCGCCCCAGGAATTCTCCGCGCAGCTGGCCAAGCCGCTGGGTGCCAAGACCGCGCAGAAGGAGGTGGAGCAAGCCCTGCGCGACCTGCACCTGCCCTTCGACGAGCGCCGCCCCTATGCGCTGCGTCGCCTGCGCGACCGCATCGAAGCCAACCTTTCCGGGCTGATGGGGCCCAGCGTGGCCCAGGACATGGTCGAGACCTTCCTGCCGTACAAGTCCGGCAGCGAAAGCTACGTCACCGAAGACATCCACTTCATCGAGAGCCGCCTGGAGGACTACCACTCCCGCCTCACCGGCCTGGCCGCCGAGCTGGATGCCCTGCGCCGCTACCACCGCCAGACCCTGCAGGAACTGCCGATGGGCGTGTGCTCGCTGGCCAAGGACCAGGAAATCCTCATGTGGAACCGGGCCATGGAGGAGCTCACCGAAATCCCCGCCCAGCGCGTGGTCGGCTCGCGCCTCTCGGCCATCGCCGAACCCTGGAAGGGGCTGCTGGAAAGCTTCATCAACCTGCCCGACGAGCACCTGCACAAGCAGCGCCTGCAGCTGGAGGGCCAGACCCGCTCGCTGAACCTGCACAAGGCGGCCATCGACGAGCCCCTGGCCCCCGGTAACAGTGGCCTGGTACTGCTGGTGGAAGACGTTACCGATACCCAGTTGCTGGAAGACAAACTGGTGCACTCCGAGCGCCTGGCGTCCATCGGTCGCCTCGCCGCCGGCGTCGCCCACGAGATCGGCAACCCCATCACCGGCATCGCCTGCCTGGCGCAGAACCTGCGCGAGGAGCGTGAGGGCGACGGCGAGCTCACCGAGATCAGCAGCCAGATTCTGGAGCAGACCAAGCGCGTGTCACGCATCGTCCAGTCGCTGATGAGCTTCGCCCATGCCGGCGGCCGCCAGCAGGCCACCGAGCCGGTGTGCCTGGCCGACGTGACCCAGGACGCCATCGGCCTGCTGTCGCTGAACAAGCGCAGCGTCGATGTGGAGTTCTTCAACCTGTGCGACCCGGAGCACGTCGCCGAGGGCGACCCGCAGCGCCTCGCCCAGGTGCTGATCAACCTGCTCTCCAACGCCCGCGACGCCTCCCCGCCCGGTAGCGCGATACGCGTGCGCAGCGAGATATCCGACCACGCGGTCGACCTTATAGTGGAGGACGAAGGGAGCGGGATTCCCAAGGCGATCATGGACCGCCTGTTCGAGCCGTTCTTCACCACCAAGGACCCGGGCAAGGGGACCGGCCTGGGCCTCGCGCTGGTCTATTCGATCGTGGAAGAGCATTATGGCCACATCACCATCGAAAGCCCGGCCGACCCCGAACAACAGCGCGGCACCCGAATCAGGGTGACGTTGCCACGATTTGTCGAAGCGACGTCCGCTGTGATCTGAGACCGTCGAGAGAGCTGAATTTAATGCCACATATTCTCATCGTCGAAGACGAAACCATTATCCGTTCTGCCTTGCGCCGCCTGCTTGAACGTAACCAATACCAGGTCAGCGAAGCAGGTTCCGTCCAGGAAGCCCAGGAGCGTTACAGCATCCCCGGCTTCGACCTGATCGTCAGCGACCTGCGCCTGCCTGGCGCACCGGGCACCGAGCTGATCAAGCTCGCCCAGGGCACCCCGGTGCTGATCATGACCAGCTACGCCAGCCTGCGCTCGGCCGTGGACTCGATGAAGATGGGCGCGGTCGACTACATCGCCAAGCCCTTCGACCACGACGAAATGCTGCAAGCCGTCGCGCGCATCCTCAAGGAGCGCCAGGAAGGCAAAGGCGCCCCGGCCGAACGCAGCGGTAACGCGCGCGGCACGGAAAAAGCCGCAGCGAGCAGCAGCGCCGCAGACGGCGAAATTGGCATCATCGGTTCCTGCGGCGCGATGCAGGAGCTGTACAGCAAGATCCGCAAGGTCTCGCCCACCGACTCCACCGTCCTGATCCAGGGCGAATCCGGTACCGGCAAGGAACTGGTGGCCCGCGCCCTGCACAACCTCTCCCGCCGCGCCAAGGCGCCGCTGATCTCGGTGAACTGCGCCGCGATCCCGGAGACCCTGATCGAGTCCGAACTCTTCGGCCATGAAAAGGGCGCGTTCACCGGCGCCAGCGCCGGGCGTGCCGGCCTGGTCGAGGCGGCCGATGGCGGCACCCTGTTCCTCGATGAAATCGGCGAGCTGCCGCTGGAAGCCCAGGCGCGCCTGTTGCGCGTGCTGCAGGAAGGCGAGATCCGCCGGGTCGGCTCGGTGCAATCGCAGAAGGTCGATGTGCGCCTGATCGCCGCGACCCACCGCGACCTGAAGACGCTGGCCAAGACCGGCCAGTTCCGCGAAGACCTTTATTACCGCCTCCATGTGATCTCGCTGAAGCTGCCCGCCCTGCGCGAGCGCGGTAACGACGTGATCGAGATCGCCCGCGCCTTCCTCGCCCGCCAATGCACACGCATGGGGCGCGAAGACCTGCGCTTCGCCCACGATGCGGAGCAGGCCATCCGTCACTACCCCTGGCCGGGCAACGTTCGCGAACTGGAGAACGCCATCGAGCGCGCGGTGATCCTGTGCGAGAGCCCGGACATCTCCGCCGAGCTGCTGGGCATCGACATCGAGCTGGACGACCTGGATGACGACGTCTTCCTCGATTCGCCCATGCAAAGCGCCAGCAGCAGCCACGAGCCGACCGAAGACCTGTCCCTGGAAGACTACTTCCAGCACTTCGTCCTCGAGCACCAGGATCATATGACCGAGACCGAGCTTGCCCGAAAACTGGGCATCAGCCGCAAATGCCTATGGGAACGTCGCCAGCGCCTCGGTATCCCCCGCCGCAAATCGGGTGCAGCCACCTCCTGAGGCGGCGAACCTCAGGAGTAGAGCGGTGCGGGCGGATTGCATCGCTTTGTTACCGCGTTAATCTCTCGTAACAAAAGCCGGGTCTTAAGGTAACGAAAGCCCGGCTTTTTTGTACCTGCCGCTCCACCCCGAATCCCCGCAAGCCCTTGATTTACAAGGAATCACAAAAGTTGGCACGGCAACTGCTTTATCTCCAGTACAACAACAATAACAAACGTGTAACCCCACAATAAAAACAAGACGTATCGACTCCAGCACAACAAAAACAAAACCGCGGAGGCGCAGCTAACTGATTCTTTTGGAGAGGAGTTGCCTTTGGGGCTCGCCCCACAGCCAGGCTGAGAACAACAAAACTGCCCTAAGGCAGCGCCGGAACTGGTTGGATCACGGAATGATCATGGCACCGTCAGCGTCCAAAGCAATCCGTTTGCTATTGACCCTCGATTCGAGGGCATTTTCAGAGGCCAAGAGCCTGCTGGAACGGGTCAAACAACAAAAACACCAAGCCCGACACAACAATAAAAACAAAGCACGCACCAATTTGGGGGGGAGCTTCGGCTCCCCCAGTAGCTTTGACACACCCCCGCCGCTTCCTTCACCATCTCCCGACCCAGTGCTAGAATCCGCGTCCATCGTGCGGTCTTGTTCAATTCTGGCCGTCCATTCCGCAAAACAGTGCATCCCATGCTGAAGAAGCTGATCCAGTCTTTTCGCTCTCCCCTGCGCCGCGCGCAGCATCACCGCAGCACACCCGAAGTATTGAGCAATCGCCAACACTCGCTTGAGCGTGCGGATATCAGCCGCAACGCGGTGAACGTGGTCGAGCGCCTGCAAAAGGCCGGGTACCAGGCGTACCTGGTCGGTGGCTGTGTACGCGACCTGCTGCTGAACCTGGAGCCCAAGGACTTCGACGTGGCCACCAGCGCTACGCCCGAGCAGGTCCGCGCGGAGTTCCGGAATGCCCGCGTCATTGGCCGCCGCTTCAAGCTGGTCCACGTGCACTTCGGCCGCGAGATCATCGAGACCGCGACCTTCCGCGCCAACCACCCCCAGGGTGCCGACGAGGAAGACAGCAACCAGTCCTCGCGCAACGAGAGCGGCCGCATCCTGCGGGACAACGTCTACGGCAACCAGGAAGAAGACGCGCAACGCCGCGACTTCACCATGAACGCCCTCTACTACGATCCGGTCACCGAGCGCATCCTCGACTACGCCCACGGCGTACATGACATCCGCAACCGCCTGATCCGCCTGATCGGCGATCCCGAGCAGCGCTACCTCGAAGACCCGGTGCGCATGCTTCGCGCCGTGCGCTTCGCCGCCAAGCTCGGCTTCGAGATCGAGAAGCACAGCGCCGCGCCCATCCGCCGCCTGGCGCCGATGCTGCGGGATATTCCCTCCGCCCGCCTGTTCGACGAGATCCTCAAGCTGTTCCTAGGCGGCAAGGCCGAGTGCACCTTCGAACTGCTGCTGGAATACGACCTCTTCGCCCCTCTGTTCCCGGCCGCTGCAGCGTCCCTGGAGCGCGACCCGGAATACGCTGGCGCGCTGATCCGCCAGGCACTGGCGAATACCGACGAACGCATCCGCCAAGGCAAGCCGGTAACCCCCGCCTTCCTCTTCGCCGCCATGCTCTGGCCGGCCCTGCCTGCCCGTGCAGCGCTGCTGCAGGAACGTGGCATGCCGCCGATCCCGGCCATCCAGGAAGCGGCCCACGGCCTGATCCTCGAACAGTGCCAGCGCACCGCCATTCCCAAGCGCTTCACCATCCCGATCCGCGAGATCTGGGACATGCAGGAGCGCCTACCGCGCCGCAGTGGCAAACGTGCCGACCTGCTGCTGGAGAACCCGCGCTTCCGCGCCGGCTACGACTTCCTCCTGCTGCGTGAAAGTGCAGGCGAGCAAACCGACGGCCTGGGCGACTGGTGGACCGACTACCAGGAAGCCAGCGACAGCGAGCGTCGCGCCATGATCCGCGACCTCAGCAGCAAGGACGACGGCAGCGGCGCACCGCGCAAGCGCCGCCGTGGCGGCAGCCGTCGCAAACGCGGCCCGCGTGAAGGCTCGGCTCTAGCCAGCGAGTGATGATGGAACGCATCTATATAGGGCTCGGCAGCAATCTCGCCGAGCCCGCGGCACAGCTGGCCAGCGCCCTGCAGGCCATGGCCGCCTTGCCACGTACCCGCCTTGCGGCCGTCTCGTCGCTCTACAGCAGCGACCCGCTCGGCCCGCCCGACCAGCCCCGCTATGCCAATGCCGTGGCCGCCCTCGACTCCGAACTCATGCCCCTGGAACTGCTCGACGCCCTGCAGGCGATCGAACTCGCCCAGGGCCGCGTGCGCAAGGACGAGCGCTGGGGCCCGCGCACCCTCGATCTGGACATCCTGCTGTTCGGCGAGCGCACGCTCGACGAGCCACGCCTGCAGGTTCCGCACTACCACATGCACGCTCGCGCCTTCGTTCTCTATCCCCTCGCGGAGATAGCCGGCGGTGGCCTGAAGCTCCCCAGCGGCCAGCCCCTGCAAGCACTTCTGGACGCCTGTCCCTTCGAAGGGCTCGAGGTCGTGGGGCGCCTTCCGGGCATGGCGGTAACGCCGTAACAGATCGGTAACACCTGCAATTGACACCATGCCCCACCATCGGGACTATAAGCGTCCCGTTGCCCCGTGCCGGTGCAGAATCGGTACCGATGAGGACGTTTTCATGCCTGATGTGACCCTGACCACCCTTCAAGAGCTGAAGCAGAAAGGCGAGAAGATCGCCATGCTAACGGCCTATGACGCCACCTTCGCCCAGGCCGCGAGCCAGGCCGGTGCCGATGTGCTGCTGGTGGGCGATTCCCTTGGCATGGTCCTGCAAGGCCATGACAGCACCCTGCCGGTGAGCGTCGCCGACATGGCGTACCACACCGCCGCCGTGAAGCGCGGCAACCAGGGCGCGCTGATCATCGCCGACCTGCCCTTCATGGCCTATGCCACCCTGGAACAGACCTTCGCCAACAGCGCCGCCCTGATGCAGGCCGGCGCGCACATGGTCAAGCTGGAAGGCGCCGCCTGGCTGGCCGAGCCCATCCGCCTGCTGGCCGAGCGCGGCATTCCCGTCTGCGCCCATCTTGGCCTCACCCCGCAAGCGGTGAACATCCTCGGTGGCTACAAGGTGCAAGGCCGCCAGGAAGCCCAGGCCCGCCAGCTGCGCGCCGACGCCATGGCCCTGGAACAGGCCGGCGCCGCCATGCTGCTGCTGGAATGCGTGCCCAGCGAGCTGGCCGCCGAAATCACTCAGTCGGTGAAGATCCCGGTCATCGGCATCGGTGCCGGTAGCGCCACCGATGGCCAGGTCCTGGTGATGCACGACATGCTCGGCCTCTCCCTCACCGGCCGCGCGCCCAAGTTCGTGAAGAACTTCATGGAAGGCCAGCCCAGCATCCAGGCCGCCATGGCCGCCTACGTGAAGGCCGTCAAGGACGTCACCTTCCCGGCCGCCGAACACGGATTCTCCGCATGATCACCGTCAAGACCGTCCGCGAGCTGCGGGCCGCCGTGGCCCGTGCTCGTGGCGAAGGCAAGCGCATCGGCCTGGTGCCGACCATGGGCAACCTCCACGCCGGCCACGCCGCGCTGGTGGAGAAAGCCGCCCAGCGCGCCGATTTCGTCGTCGCCAGCATCTTCGTCAACCCGCTGCAGTTCGGCCCCAGCGAAGACCTGGCCAAGTACCCCCGCACCCTGCAGGCCGACCAGGAAAAGCTGGTCGCTGCCGGCTGCCACCTGCTGTTCCACCCGGACGTCGAGGAGATGTACCCCGACGGCATGAACGACCAGACCCGCGTCAGCGTTCCCCTGGTCTCCGAAGGGCTCTGCGGCGCCAGCCGTCCCGGCCACTTCGAGGGCGTGGCCACCGTGGTCAGCAAGCTGTTCAACATGGTCCAGCCGGACCTCGCCCTGTTCGGCGAGAAGGATTTCCAGCAGCTCGCGGTGATCCGCAAGCTGGTCCGCGACCTCAACATGCCGATCCAGGTCATGGGCGAGGCCACGGTCCGCGCCGAAGACGGCCTGGCGCTGTCCTCGCGCAATGGCTACCTGGACGAACAGCAGCGTGCCGCCGCCCCTGCCCTGTACCGCATCCTCAAGCAGCTGGCAACCTCCGTAGCCAGTGGCAACAGCGACTTCGCCGCACTGGAAGCCCAGGGCCGTGACGCGCTGAGCAAGGCCGGTTTCCGCCCTGATTACCTGGAAGTCCGCGAGGCCTCCAGCCTGCGTCCGGCGCAGCCCGGCGAGCGCGACCTGGTGATACTGGCCGCCGCCTACATGGGCAGCACGCGACTGATCGACAACCTCGCCTTCAGCCTCGAAAAGCAGGCCTGAAACCCGCGCCCGGCACGGCTTGCCCGCCCCTCGTGGTTCGGGCAAACTCTGCCGCCGCCAGCGTCCAGACAAGGAAAACGCCATGCACGCCATCATGCTCAAGGCCAAGCTGCACCGCGCCGAAGTCACCCACGCCGTACTCGACTACGAAGGCTCCTGCGCCATCGATGGTGAGTGGCTGGACCTCGCCGGCATCCACGAATACGAGCAGATCCAGATCTACAACGTCGACAACGGCGAGCGCTTCACCACCTACGCCATCCGCGGTGAAAACGGCTCGCGCATGATCTCGGTCAACGGCGCTGCCGCGCACAAGGCCAAAGTAGGCGACCGGGTCATCATCTGCGCTTACGCCCACTACAGCGAAGCCGAACTGGCCAGCTTCAAGCCGCGCATGCTTTACATGGCGCCGGGCAACGAGCTGAGCCACACCAGTAACGCCATTCCGGTACAGGTCGCCTAAGCCCTGACCCGCTAGACTGGAAGCCCGGAACACTCCGGGCTTTTTCATGTTCATAACCAAGTTGATTGCTTGAAGGCACGCCATGAACCACCACCTGACTCCGCTCGACGTAACCCAACTGCCCAGCTGGGGCGCGCTCTCCGCGCACCGTGAGGAGCTGGCCGGTTTCAAGATGCGCCAGGCCTTCCAGGATGACGCCGAGCGTTTCAAGCGCTTCACCCTCAGCGCCTGCGGGCTGCTGCTGGACTTCTCCAAGAACCTGATCCGCGACGACACCCTGGCCCTGCTGGTGAAGCTGGCTGAAGAAGCCCAGCTCAGCGAAGCGATCAAGGCGATGTTCCGGGGCGAGGTGATCAACGCCTCCGAACAGCGCCCGGTGCTGCACACCGCACTGCGCCGCCCCATCGGTGACAAGGTCCGGGTCGACGGCACCGACGTGATGCCCGAGGTGCACCGCGTGCTGCACCAGATGACCGAACTGGTGGGCTACGTGCACAACGGCCTGTGGCGCGGTTACACCGAGAAGCCCATCACCGACGTGGTGAACATCGGCATCGGCGGCTCCTTCCTCGGCCCGCAGCTGGTTTCCGAAGCCCTGCTGCCCTTCGCCCAGAAAGGCGTGCGCTGCCACTACCTGGCCAACATCGACGGCAGCGAGTTCCGCGAGCTGGCCTGCAAGCTCAACGCCGAAACCACCCTGTTCATCGTTTCCAGCAAGTCCTTCGGCACCCTGGAAACCCTGAAGAACGCCCAGGCCGCCCGCGCCTGGTACCTGGCCCAGGGCGGCAGCGAGGAAGAGCTCTACCGCCACTTCATCGCCGTTTCCAGCAACAAGGAAGCGGCCATGGCCTTCGGCATCCGTGAAGAGAACATCTTCCCCATGTGGGACTGGGTGGGCGGCCGTTACTCGCTGTGGTCGGCCATCGGCCTGCCCATCGCCATGTCCATCGGCATCTCCAACTTCAAGGAGCTGCTGTCCGGCGCCTACAGCATGGACCAGCACTTCCAGACCGCGCCCTTCGAGCGCAACATCCCGGTGATCCTCGGCCTGCTGGGCGTCTGGTACAGCGACTTCTGGGGCGCCCGCAGCCACGCGATCCTGCCCTACGACTACTACCTGCGTAACTTCACCGACCACCTGCAGCAGCTGGACATGGAATCCAACGGCAAGAGCGTGCGCCAGGACGGCAGCCCGGTCACCGCCGGCACCGGCCCGGTGATCTGGGGCGGCGTCGGCTGCAACGGCCAGCACGCCTACCACCAGTTGCTGCACCAGGGCACCCACCTGATTCCGGCCGACTTCATCGTCCCGGTGTCCAGCTACAACCCGGTGGCCGACCACCACCAGTGGCTGTTCGCCAACTGCCTGTCCCAGAGCCAGGCGATGATGCTCGGTAAATCCCGCGAGGAAGCCGAGAGCGAGCTGCGCGCCAAGGGCCTGCCCGAGGCCGAGGTGCAACGCCTGGCACCGCACAAGGCGATCCCCGGCAACCGCCCCAGCAACACCCTGGTGATGGAGCGCATCAGCCCTCGCCGCCTGGGCGCGCTGATCGCCATGTACGAGCACAAGGTCTACGTGCAGAGCGTGCTCTGGGGCATCAACGCCTTCGACCAGTGGGGCGTCGAACTGGGCAAGGAGCTGGGCAAGGGCGTCTACTCGCGCATCGTCGGCAGCGAGGAAACCCCCGCCGAGGACGGCTCCACCCAGGGCCTGATCGACTTCTTCCGCGGCCGTCACCGCGGCTGATGCAGCTGCCGCACCCGCCCCGGGTGCGGCACTCCCCCGCCAGGTACCCGCCGCTGCTAGCGGCAGAAACGCTGGCGGTACTCACTCGGCGTCACCCCCAACTCCAGCACGAACGCCCTTCTCAGGTTGTACTCGCTGATGAAGCCGGTGCGTTGCGCCGTGCGCTTGAGCGAGGCCGCCCCCGACTCCAGCAACCGACAGGCCGCTTCCAGGCGCATCTGGAACAGCAGCCGCGCAGGCCCCATGTCCAGCTCCTCCTTGCAGCGTCGATGCAGGGTGCGGGGCGACACTGCCAGCGCCGCCGCCATCGCCTCGATGTCCAGGTCCTCCTGCAGGTGCTCCCGCAGCCAGGCCGATAGTTGCTCCACCAGCCCGCCCACCGGCGCCTGCTGGGCCAGCAGCTCGGCGCTGAACTGGCGCTGCCCGCCAGGGCGCCGCAGGTACATCACCAGCCCCTTGGCCACCTGCAGCGAAACACCACGCCCCAGGTCCTCCTCCACCAAGCTCAGGCACAGGTCGATGCCCGCGGTAACACCCGCGGAGCTGTAGAAGGCCCCGTCACGCACGAAGAGCGCGTCCTCCAGCACCCGCACCGTCGGAAACAGCCGTTGCAAAAGCGCCGCGTAGCGCCAGTGGGTCACCACCTGGCGCCCATCCAGCAGCCCCGCGCGCGCCAGCAGAAAGGCGCCGGTGCAGACCGAACAGCAACGCCGCGCAACCTGCGCCACCTCGGCCAGCCAGCGCACCAGCCCCTCCGTCCCCATGGCCCGCTGCACGCCATGGCCGCCGGCCACCAGCAAGGTGCAGCCCACGAGCTCGGAGGGTGGCGGCAGCGCCTCGGCCTGCAACTGCAACCCGGTGGACGACGCCACCAGCCCCGCCTCAGGCGCCACCGTGCGCAAGCGATAAGGCGCCGCACGGCCGCCCGGCAGGTGCTCGCCGACAGCAGCGAACACATCCGCCGGGCCACTGGCGTCGAGCAACTGGAAATCGGCGAAGACCAGCAAGACGACGAGATGGGGCGGCGATTCGGGGGCTACGGACATGGGCCACCTGGCAGGCACTGACGAGGATTGGCGGAGTTTCATCCATCACTGTCATTCGCGCCAGGCTGGCACGATTAACACTCCAGGCAACCCGCCCGCCAAGGAGTCCCCCATGTCCCGCCTAGCCACCCTGCTGCTCGCCTGCCTGTTTTTCTGCCATCCCCTGCCCCTGAGGGCCGACGAAGCGCCCGAGCGTCTGCCCACCTACCAAAAGCGCTTCGAGCGCGAACGGCCGCTGGTGGCGGTGATCGGAGAAAACAGCATGACGGAACTGGTCGATTACGTTCTCCCCTATGGGCTGTTGAAGCGCTCGGGCGTCGCCGAGGTCGTCGCGCTTTCCACCCGGCCAGGGCCGATGCAGATGATGCCGGCGCTGCACCTGCTGGCCGACGGCAAGGTGATCACCACGGCCGGCGTCAGCGCCGCGATGCCCGTCTCCATTGCCCTGGTGGAGGCCATCGCCGGCACCGACCGAGCACAGGCGCTGGCCACGGGCATCGGCCTGGCGGACTGGTCGCCCCGCCACGACGGCGATGCCTTCGCCCTCGGCGCCGGCGGCTACCTGGCCGCCGCCGGCAATCTGCTGTCGTTCTGGCGTCACGAGGAGCTGGGGCTGGAGGTGCGACAAGGCGAAGACGAACTGGCCCTGGCCCTGCGTGCAGACGCCTGGTCGCGCACCTTCCGCTCCGAGGTCCTGGCACTGGCGGCGGATGCATCGCCCATCCGCACGGCCAGCGGCCTGGTCCTGCTACCGGAGCCCATGGCCGCGCACCCGGGTATCACGCACCTGCAGCCCACCGACGCACCGCTGGCCCGCCTCTTCGACCAGACCCTGGGCGCCATCGCCGAGCGTTACGACCAAGCCACCGCCGCACTGGTAGCAGCCCAGCTCGAGTACGCCCCTGCGCTGAACGAATAACCTTGGGGCGGGCTCAAACGCCTGTGCAAAGCCCGCGGACACTTGAACCGAGCAACTGCTTGGGTGCACCCTAGCCGGCATTGCGGCAACACAAAAACAAGGACCCGCCTCATGTACGAAATCAGCCTTCACGCCGTGCCCGAGGACGTGCGCAAGCGCGCCTTCCTGGATAACGATGCCTACCTGCGCCTGTACCAGCAGTCGGTGGATAACCCCGAGGAGTTCTGGAGCGAGCAGGCCACCACCTTCCTCGACTGGTTCCAGCCCTGGGACCGGCTGCACAGCAGCGACCTGCGCCAAGGTCAGGCCGAATGGTTCAAGGGCGGCAAGCTCAACGTCAGCTACAACTGCATCGACCGCCACCTGGAAAAACGCGCCGAGCAGGTCGCCATCATCTGGGAAGGCGACAACCCGGCCGAATCCGCGCAGATCACCTACCGCAAGCTGCACCAGCACGTCTGCCGTCTGGCCAACGTGCTCAAGGATCGCGGCGTGAAGAAGGGCGACCGGGTGTGCATCTACATGCCGATGATCCCCGAGGCGGCCTACGCCATGCTCGCCTGTTCGCGCATCGGTGCCGTGCACTCGGTGGTGTTCGGCGGCTTCTCCCCCGACGCCCTGCGTGACCGCATCCTCGACGCCGACTGCCGCGCCGTGATCACCGCCGACGAAGGCGTGCGCGGCGGCAAGTACGTGCCCCTCAAGCAGAACGTCGACAAGGCGCTGAAGGATTGCCCCGATGTCTCCACCGTCGTCGTGGTCGAGCGCACCCAGGGCGAAGTCGCCTGGGTCGAAGGCCGCGACATCTGGTACCACGAGGCCCTGCGCGGCGCCTCGGAGGAATGCGTACCGGAGTGGATGGACGCCGAGGACCCGCTGTTCATCCTCTACACCTCCGGCTCCACCGGCAAACCCAAGGGCGTGCTGCACACCACCGGCGGTTACCTGCTGGGCGCGGCGATGACCCACAAGTATGTCTTCGACTACCACGAGGGCGATATCTACTGGTGCACCGCCGATGTGGGCTGGGTCACCGGCCACAGCTACATCGTCTACGGCCCGCTGGCCAACGCCGCCACCACCCTGATGTTCGAGGGTGTGCCGAGCTACCCCGATGCCTCGCGCTTCTGGCAGGTGATCGACAAGCACCAGGTCAACATCTTCTACACCGCGCCCACCGCCCTGCGCGCGCTGATGCGTGAAGGCGAAGCCGCCGTGCGCAGCACCTCGCGCGCCAGCCTGCGCCTGCTCGGCAGCGTCGGCGAGCCGATCAACCCGGAAGCCTGGGAGTGGTACTTCAACGTCGTCGGCGAAAAGCGCTGCCCCATCGTCGACACCTGGTGGCAGACCGAGACCGGCAGCATCCTCATCACCCCGCTGCCCGGCGCCACGGCGCTGAAGCCCGGCTCGGCCACCCGCCCCTTCTTCGGCGTGCAACCGGTGCTGCTGGACGAACAGGGCAAGGAGATCGAAGGCGCCGGCTCCGGCGTGCTCGCCATCAAATCGAGCTGGCCGAGCCAGATCCGCAGCGTCTACGGCGACCACAAGCGGATGATCGAGACCTACTTCTCCGCGTACCCCGGCTACTACTTCACCGGCGACGGCGCGCGCCGCGACGAGGACGGCTACTACTGGATCACCGGCCGCGTGGACGACGTGATCAACGTCTCCGGGCACCGTATCGGCACCGCCGAGGTGGAAAGCGCCCTGGTGCTGCACGACGACGTGGCCGAGGCTGCGGTGGTCGGCTACCCCCACGATGTAAAGGGTCAGGGCATCTATGCCTTCGTCACCACCATGAAGGGCGTGGAACCCAGCGACGAGCTGAAGAAAGAACTGCTGGCCCTGGTCGGCAAGGAAATCGGCAGCTTCGCCAAGCCCGAGCTGATGCAGTGGGCACCCGGCCTGCCGAAGACCCGCTCGGGCAAGATCATGCGGCGCATCCTGCGCAAGATCGCCTGCAACGAGCTGGACAGCCTGGGCGACACCTCCACCCTGGCCGACCCCTCGGTGGTCGAGAGCCTTATCGACAAGCGCTTGAACCAGTAGATAAAGCTTGAAGCTGGGAGCTGGAAGCCGGAAGAATCACCGGGCGCCAGCTCCCGGCCTGCCTCGAACGCCTGACGATGAACCTTATCCGCAACCGCATCGAAAGCCAGATCCTCAGCCTCACCGGAGCCTCCCTCGGGCAGATCGACCTGGACAGCCCCAAGGGCGACCCGGGCTTGTTCGGCCCGGACTCCATGCCCTGGAAGGTCCACGGCGACTTCACCTCGATGATGATCGGCGGCATCAGCGCCCTGCTGTTGCAGATGCTGCACCCCCTCGCCCTCGCTGGCGTGTGGGACCACTCCAATTTCCGCCAGGACATGCTCGGCCGCCTGCGCCGCACCAGCCTGTTCATTTCCGGCACCACCTATGGCAACCGCCACGACGCGGAATGGCTGATCGACAAGGTACGCACCATTCACCTGCAAGTGGTCGGCAACGCGCCGGATGGGCGCCCCTATGCGGCCAGTGACCCGGAGCTGCTCACCTGGGTGCATGTCGCCGAGGTCAGCAGTTTCCTCGGCGCCTACCTGCGCTACCTCGACCCGCAGATGCCCGGCGCCGACCAGGACCGCTACTACGCGGAAATCGCCCTGGTGGCCGAACGCCTTGGCGCCCGCAACGTGCCCAAATCGCGCCAGGCCGTCGCCGACTACCTGGAAGCGATGCGCCCGCAGATGCTGTGCGACGAGCGCACCCTCGAAGTGGTGCGCCTGCTGCGCGATGCCCCCGCGCCCAGCGCCCTGGCGAAGCCCTTCGGCAACCTGATGATGCAGGCCGGCATCGAATTGCTTCCCACCTGGGCCCTGGCCATGCTCGGCCTGCGCCTGCCCGACTGGCAGCGCCCGTTGATCCGCGCCGGCGTGCAGCGCACCGCACCGATGCTGCGCTGGGCCCTGCGCAACGGCGCCTCCGTCCGCGCCCGCCGGCGCATGGGCCTGCCCACCCGCTGAGTGGCTGGCCGGTCACACGGGCCTGTGCGACCATCGGCCACTTTCCGGTCACAGCCTGAACCGATTACCCGCTTCGAGGACAGAAACCATGCAAGACGTCGTCATAGTCGCCGCCACCCGCACCGCCGTCGGCAGCTTCCAGGGCTCGCTGGCCCACATCCCCGCCCCCGAGCTGGGCGCTGCGGTGATCCGCCAGCTGCTGGCCCAGACCGGCCTCGATGGCGCCCAGGTGGATGAAGTCATCCTCGGCCAGGTGCTCACCGCCGGCTCCGGGCAGAACCCCGCGCGCCAGGCCGCCATCCTCGCCGGCCTGCCCAATGCCGTGCCGGCCATGACCCTGAACAAGGTCTGCGGCTCCGGCCTCAAGGCCCTGCACCTGGCTGCCCAGGCCATCCGCTGCGGCGACGCCGAGGTGATCATCGCCGGCGGCCAGGAGAACATGAGCCTCGCCCCCTACGTCATGCCCGGCGCCCGCACCGGCTTGCGTATGGGCCACGCCAAACTGGTCGACACCATGATCCAGGACGGCCTGTGGGACGCCTTCAACGACTACCACATGGGCATCACCGCCGAGAATCTGGTGGAGAAGTACGGCATCAGCCGTGAAGCCCAGGATGCCTTCGCCGCTGCCTCCCAGCAAAAGGCTTCCGCCGCCATCGAAGCCGGCCGCTTCGTGGCTGAGATCACCCCGATCCTGATCCCGCAGAAGAAGGGCGACCCCGTCGCCTTCGCCACCGACGAGCAGCCTCGCGCCGGCACCACCGCCGAGTCCCTGGCCAAGCTCAAGCCGGCCTTCAAGAAGGACGGCAGCGTCACCGCCGGCAACGCCTCCAGCCTCAACGACGGCGCCGCCGCCGTGCTGCTGATGAGCGCCGAGAAGGCCAAGGCCCTGGGCCTGCCGGTGCTGGCGCGCATCGCCGCCTACGCCAATGCCGGCGTCGACCCGGCGATCATGGGCATCGGCCCGGTTTCCGCCACCAAGCGCTGCCTGGAGAAGGCCGGCTGGAACCTCGGCGAGCTGGACCTGATCGAAGCCAACGAAGCCTTCGCCGCCCAGGCCCTGTCGGTGGGCAAGGAGCTGGGTTGGGACGCCGAGAAGGTCAACGTCAACGGCGGCGCCATCGCCATTGGCCACCCCATTGGCGCCTCGGGCTGCCGCGTGCTGGTGACCCTGCTGCACGAGATGATCAAGCGCGATGCGAAGAAGGGCCTGGCGACCCTGTGCATCGGCGGCGGGCAGGGCGTGGCCCTGGCCATCGAGCGTTAAGCCACTCGCCACGCCATCGAGACCCTGCGCGAGGCCCACACCGGCCTCGCCGCACTCGGCGCCAAGCCGTTCCCGCTTTGTTAAACTGCACGCCCTTTCCTCCGAGACGCCGCGCATGCCTTCCGATCTCCCCCAGGCGCTGCGCGCCGCACTCGACGCCCGCCAGCCCCTGCTCGCCGACCTGCATGCGCAAGGCACCGACTGCTACCGCCTGTTCCATGGCAGCCAGGAAGGCGCCTCCGGCCTGACCATCGACCGCTACGGCCCGCAACTGCTGGTGCAGAGCTTCCACCAGACGCTGCAGCGCGACGAGCTGCTGCAGGCCGCCACCCAGGTGCAGGAACGCCTCGGCGAGCCACTGCTGCTGGTCTACAACGACCGCTCCCAGGGCAATTCGCGCATCGATCGCAGCGACCCCGTGTACCAGGCCGAGCCAGACGCACTGGTCGACCTCGTCGGCCACGAATGGGGCCTGAACTACCGGGTACGCGGCCGTCATCCCGGTCAGGACCCGCTGCTGTTCCTCGACCTGCGCAACGCCCGCGGCTGGGTAAAGCGCCACGCTGCCGGCAAGTCGGTACTCAACCTCTTCGCCTACACCTGTGGCGTCGGCCTGGCTGCCGCAGCGGGAGGAGCCAGCGAGGTGTGGAACCTGGATTTCGCCGAGGGCAACCTGGCCGTCGGCCGCGAAAACGCCGTGCTCAACCCCGGGCTTGCGCCCATGCGCTTCGTGCAGTCGGACTATTTCCCGGCGATCCGCCAGTTGGCCGGCCAGACCATCGCCCGGCGCCACGGGCAGAAACTGCCCAGCTACCCACGCCTGGAACAGCGCCCGTTCGACCTGGTATTCCTCGACCCGCCCGCCTGGGCCAAGAGCGCCTTCGGCACCGTCGACCTGCTGCGTGACTACCAGAGCCTGCTCAAGCCGGCGATCCAGGCCACCGCCGAGAACGGCACGCTGATCTGCTGCAACAACCTGGCGAAGGTGGCTATCGAGGACTGGCGCGAACAGGTGCTGCGCTGCGCCAGCAAGCTCGGCCGTCCGGTGCGGGAATGGGAGCAGCTGCTGCCGGCAAGCGACTTCCCCTCCCTCGACGGGCGCCCGCCGCTGAAGACCCTGGCGCTGCATTTCTGAAGCGAGAACCGCCCTACGAAACCATCAGCAACCGTCTGTCGGAACCTTGTGGCCGTGCCATACTCCAAGCCACCTCCGCCGGGATAGTCGACGCCTCACCATGCACAAAGGATTGAAACGCGCCGTCAGCGCCTTGCTGATCGTCATCGCTCTGTACAGCCTGCTCGGCTTCCTGATCATCCCCGGGGTCGCCCTGCGCGTGGTCAACCAGCAACTGGCCCAGTATGCGAAGGTTCCCGCCCGGCTCGAGCGCATCCAGCTCAACCCCTTCAGTCTCGAACTGACCCTCTGGGGCCTGCACATCGGCGAGGCGGACAAGGAACAGATCGGCTTCCAGCGCCTGCACGCCGACCTGCAGCTGGACAGCCTGTGGACCGGCGCCCTGCACCTGGCCGAGGTGGAGCTGGAGAAGTCCACCACCGAGGTGCTGTTCGCCAAGGACGGCACGCTCAACCTGGCCCAGCTGTTCCAGCTGCCGCCCAGCGAACCCAAGGCCGAAGAACCGGCCGGCGATCCCTTCCCCGTGCGCATCGATAGCGTCCGCCTGGTGGAAGGCGGCCTGCACTTCCAGGACCTGCGCCCCAGCGATGCCATCGAGTTCGTCTACGACTCGTTGAACCTCGAACTGAAGAACCTCAGCACCATCCGCGACGACAACACCGACATGGTGCTGGTCGCCACCGGCCCCCACGGCGGCAGCATCGACTGGCAGGGCAGCCTGAGCCTGGTGCCCTTCGTCTCCAAGGGCGAGCTCAAGGTCACCGAAGGCAACATGAAGGCCTTCTGGCCCTACGTGCGTGACGCCGTGCCCCTGGTATTGGAGAAAGGCACCATCAGCCTCGCCACCCAGTACCACCTGAGCCTGGCCAAAGGCACCGAACTGAAACTGGAACAGACCTCGATCAAGGTGGCGCCCTTCGCCATCAAGGCCCCGGACGGGCGCCCGCTGGTGAACCTGGAGAACCTGGAAGTCAGCGAAAGCTCGCTGGACCTGGCCAAGCAGCAGGTGGTGGTCGGCAAGATCCGCAGCCAGAACCTGGAGACCTGGGCCGCCCGCGAAGCCGATGGCCAGCTGGACTGGCAGAAGCTGTTCGCCAGCGAAGCCAAGGCCCCCGCCAAGAACGCCAAGGCCGAGCCGGCGAAGCAGGAAGCGAAAGCTCCCGAACAGGCCTCGGCGGTCCAACAGGCAGACGCCAAGGCGAAGCAGGACGAACCCGGCAAACCCTGGCAGGTGCTGCTGCGCGATACCCAGCTGCGCGGCTACAAGGTGCACCTGGCCGATCGCGTGCCGAAGAGCCCCGTGCAGATCGACGTCGGCCCGCTCAACCTCGACCTCAAGGACTTCGACAGCCTCGGCGAATCGCCCTTCCAGCTCGCCATCGACACCGCCCTCGGCAAGCAAGGCAAGCTCAAGGCCGAAGGCCAGGTACAGCTGAAGCCGACCACCGCCAAGCTGCAGGTGGAAACCCGCGACATCGACCTGCGCGTGGCCCAGGCCTACATGGAGCCCTTCGTGCGCCTGGAGCTGCGCAGCGGCATGCTCGACAGCAACCTCGACGTCGCCCTCACCGGCACCGAACCGCTGGCCCTGACCATCACCGGTCGTGCCCTGGTCAACCAGTTGCACACCCTGGATACGCTCAAGGAGCGCGACTTCGTCAAATGGCAGCAGTTGCTGGTGGAAGGCCTGGCCTACCGCCACGGCGATAGCCTGTCCATCGACAAGGTCGGCATCACCCAGCCCTATGCGCGCTTCATCATCAACGAAGACCTGACCACCAACGCCAGCGACCTGGTGATCAAGCAGCCCGTCGATCCGAACGCCAAGCCCGAGCCCGCCGGCAAACCGCTGGATATCCATGTCGGCGCAGTGAGCATCAGCAACGGATCGGCCAACTTCGCCGACTTCAGCCTCACCCCCAATTTCGCCACCGCCATCCAGCAGCTCAATGGCGAGATCGGCACCCTCGACACGCGCACCCGCACACCGGCCACGGTCAATATCAACGGCAAGGTCGACCGCTACGCGCCGGTCACCATCAAGGGCAGCCTGACCCCCTTCGACCCGCTGGAGTCCCTGGACATCGCCACCAGCTTCAAGCGCGTCGAGCTGACCACCCTCACGCCCTACTCCGGCAAGTTCGCCGGTTACCGCATCCGCAAGGGTCGCCTCAACCTCGACCTGCACTACCAGATCGAGAAGGGCCAGCTGAAGGCCCAGAACCGCCTGGTGCTGGAGCAGTTGCAACTGGGCGAGCAGGTCGAGAGCCCCGATGCAGTGGACCTGCCCATCAAGCTGGCGGTCGCACTGCTCAAAGACACCGAAGGCAAGATCGACATCGAGCTGCCGGTGGCCGGCAACCTCAAGGACCCGCAGTTCAGTGTCGCCCCCATCGTCTGGCAGACCCTGCGCAACCTGGTGCTGCGTGCGGCCCAGGCGCCCTTCAAGTTCGTCGCCGGGCTGGTGTCCGGCGGTGGCGACCAGGACCTCAGCAACGTGCCCTTCGCCGCCGGCAGCAGCGAGCTTTCCGCCGATGCGCAACGCGCCTTGGATACTCTCTCGGCCGCGCTCAAGGAGCGCCCGGCACTGCGCCTGGAAGTGGAAGGCATGAGCGCCAAGTCCAGCGACGGCCCGCTGCTGGCCGCCCAGCGCCTGGAGCGCGAGTACCAGAGCACCTACTACAAGATCGCCCAACGCCGTGGCGACAAGGTCCCCGCCGAGCCGGCCCAACTGGAAGTGCCGGACGACGAGAAGCCGCCGATGCTCGAAGGCATCTACCGCACCCGCCTCAAGCAGCAGCCGCCTGCCGAATGGAAGGACCTCAGCGACGAGGAACGCACGGCGAAGATGCGCGACGCGGTGATCGGCTCCTGGGCGCAGAGCGAGCTGCTGTTGCGCCAGCTGGCCCAGGCGCGCGCCGCCAACGTCAAGGATTACCTGGTGGACCGCGGCGGCCTGCAGGACGAGCGGGTCTACATGCTCGATGTCAGCCTTGGCGAAGCGGATGCGGACGGCAAGGTCGACACGCCCCTGCAACTGGGCAGCGAATAGCTGCCCAGCCCCCTGGAATTCCCCCTCTTTCCACCTGTCCAAACGGCTGTGTTGCACGAGTTTTCGTGCGGCACCCGGCCCTGCTGACAGCCGCGCCTCGGCGGCGTAGGCTGAAATCCCAAACTGAATGACGGAAGCATTCGTGAAGATCCTCCCCCTGCTCGCCCTGCCCCTGTTCCTGGCCGCCGCATCTGCCCAGGCCTCCTCCACGCTGCGCTGCGAAGGCGGTGGCCTGATCAGCCAGGACGACAGCACCTCACAGGTACAGCGCAAGTGCGGTGAGCCCGCCAGCCGTGCCAGCCTGGGCTACCGCGAGAAGGTCGATCGCTACGGCAACACCAGCGAAGTGCTGGTGGAAGAGTGGGTTTACGGGCCGCGCAACGGCATGTACCAGTACCTGCGCTTCGAAGGGAACAAGCTGATCAAGATCGAGAGCAAGCGTGGCGACTGACAGCCATGAATCGGCAGTGCTAGGCTCTGCCACCCATTTTTCCCGGACAGGACGCCCACCCATGAAAAGACTGCTTTCCCTGCTCGCGCTGCCGGCCCTGCTGCTGGCCCATGAAGCCTCCGCTGCCACCTTCCGCTGCGGCAGTGCGCTGGTCAGCGAGGGCGACCGCGCCGTCGAAGTGCAGCGCAAATGCGGCGACCCGGTCAGCCGCAACCTCATCGGCTACTCCGAAACCCGCAGTGGCCGCCAGGAGATGCAGGTGGAGGAATGGGTCTACGGGCCGGTCAACGGCATGTACTACTACCTGGACTTCACCGGTGGCCGCCTGACGTCGGTTGAAAGCAAACGCAACTGACCCACCCTGAACCCGATCCGCGACAAGGACGTCCCGCTTGATCATCCTCCCCGCCGAACACCCGCTGGACTGGAAACGACCGCCCGTCATCACCCTGTTGCTGGTGATCCTCAACACGCTTATCTACCTCGCCTACCAGGGCGGTGACGAAGCGCGCACGGACGCCGCCGTGCATCTCTACCTCGATGGCGGCCTGCTCAATCGTGAGCGGGCGCTGTTCATCGACAGCCTGGCCCAGCGCCACGAACTGGACGCCGACGAGCGCCGCGGCATCGACGCCGCGCGCCGCCAGGACCTGGCTGGCTACGTGCTGCGTGACCTCGAATTCGAAGACCAGCTGCACCGCTCCCCCGCCTACCAGGCCGACCCGGCCTGGCAGAAGGCGCGCGCCCCGGCCGAGGCCGCCCGCGACCAGATCAGCAGCTACCGCTTCGGCTTCGTGCCCAAGCGCTTTACCGTCGAAGGCCTGTTCGGGGCGATGTTCCTCCACGGCAGCTTCGATCACCTGCTGGGCAACATGATCTTCCTGTTCATCTGCGGCTTCGCCCTGGAGCGCGCGCTCGGGCGCGGCGCCTACCTGGCGCTGTACATCGCCAGCGGCCTGGCCTCGCACCTGCTCTGGTGGGCGCTGGACCCGGGCTGGGTACCCGGCATCGGCGCATCGGGCGCAGTGGCGGGCCTGATGGGCATGTACATCGGCGTCTACGGGCTGCGGCGGATCAACTTCTTCTACTGGCTCGGCCCGCTGATCGGCTACTTCAAGGCGCCGGCGCTGTGGATCCTGCCGATCTGGATGGGCAAGGAGCTCTACGGCCTGTTTCTGGCCAACGACCACGTCAACTACTACGCGCACCTCGGCGGCCTGGGCTTCGGCTTCATCGGCACCTGGCTGCCACGCCGCCTGGGCGGGTTGAAGGTGGATGAGCAATACCTGGCCAAGGAAGACCCGGACGCGCCCTTCAAGCGCGAACTGGCGGCACTGGACCAGCTCATCGGCCGCTTCGCCCTGGACCAGGTCCCTGCCCGTGGGCAGGACCTGCTCACCCGCTACCCGGGACGGCTGGAACTGCTCGAACGCCTTTACCCGGTTGCCAGGACCCGCAACGACGCGCCGCTGATGAGCGCGGTGCTCAAGCAGCTCTTCGCCCTGCCCGACCCAAAGCTCGCCCGCACCCTGCTGTGCCGCCTGGCCGATGACGCCGGCGATGCGCAGTACCGCCTCCTGCAGCACCCGGCCATCCAGCTGCACCTGCTGCAGGGCCTGCTGAAGATCGGCGAAGGCCCGAGGGCTCTGGCACCATGGCGCGTGCTCGGCCGTGCGGCCACGCCGCCGGCTCAGTTGCCCGGCCTCACCCTGATGCTCGCCAAGCAACTGGGCCAACGTCAGGACCTGCGCGGTGTCGCCGAACTGGGCGCCTACCTGCGCAAGGCGTTTCCCGACGCCGAGCAAACCCACCAGTTGGGGCTGTACCAGCAGCACCTGGCGCGCTGATCCGCCCGGGTTTCTGCCGGTGAACCTGTACGGCAGCGCCCCTGCAGAACACCCACAACGAAAAACCCCGGGTGGCGGCCCGGGGTTTTTCGTGAATCCTGTGGATCAGAGCTTGCTGCTGAAATCGCGCAGCTCGTCCTGGGCCTTTTCCTTGGTCCAGCCATAGCGCTCCTGCAACTTGCCGACCAAGTATTCGCTGTGACCCTCGGCCACGTCGATATCGTCGTCGGTCAGATTGCCCCAGCGCTCCTTGAGTCGGCCGCTGAGCTGTTTCCATTTGCCTTTGATGATGTCGGAATTCATGGCGTTCTCCTTAGGGGTGGCACGCCGGGCCGCCCGGGTACGGGCGGCCGGCTGCGAGGGTTACTCGGCGGATTTCAGGCCGTCGGCCGATACCGCGGTAACACCCTTGATGGATTTGGCGGTGGTCACTGCCAGGTCACGCTCGGCATCACTGGCGACGACACCGGAGAGCGAGACGACGCCCTTGTTGGTTTCGACCTTGATGTCCAGGGCGCTGAGATTCTTGTCGGCCAGGAAGCTGGATTTCACTTTGCTGGTGATCCAGGTATCGGAAACGGCCTCTTCAGCCTTGTTCACGGTTTCGCTGGCAGCCAGCATGGTCGGTTGCGCCGCGAAGGCGGTGCCGGCCAGGGGCAGGCTCAGGGCGGTGGCAGCTACAGCGGCAAGGGTCCACTTGTTGAAAGACTGTTTCATGAGTTGTTCTCCTGTGCTCTTAGATAATCTGCAGCGTTGTCCTAATCTGCAGTCACTGTAGATATCGCAAGGCCTGTGCCAAGCTTTGAAGGAAAATTAAACTCAATAAAATCAGTTACTTACAATTAAATCGTACCGCTTACCTGCTTGCAGATTGCAATTTCCAGCCAAGCGGCACGTGCACTTTGCACGATCGAGGCCGTCAGGGCGTCGCCAGCCGTTCGAGGGTCGCTTCCAAAGCCCTCACATCCTCGAGCAGGGGGGAAGCTGGGTAGCGCGCGCGGATATAGCCCAGCAACTTGCGCGCAGGCTCGACCTGCCCCAGGCCCTCGGCGAAGCCGCGCGCGGCCAGCAGGTAGGCGCGCGGGATGAAGGGATAGTCGGGGAAGCGTTGGTGCAGGTTGCGTAGCAGGCTGAGGCCCTCGCGCACCTTGTGCCGGTCGATCAGTGCCGCGGCAATGCGTTCGCAGACCTGGGCATCGCTCGGCAGGTAGTCCGCCTGCAACTGCCGGGCGTTGAGCAGCGCCGTGGCCCCCAGCGGCGCATTCAGGCGCGCGGCCAGGGGCAGGTAGTGTTCGAGATGGCGCAGGCAGCGCGAGCGCTCATTGAGGCCGAACAGCAACTGGTGGAAACGCTCATTGAGCTTGAGGTCGTCAGGGTCACGCTGCAGGGCCTGGGTCAGGGTTTCCAGGGCCGTGCCGCTCTGGCCTTCCTTGATACGCACCTCGGCCTCGGCCAGGGCACGACGACGGCGCCACTCGGCAGCGGGAAGGCCTTCCTGGGCGCCCTCCTCGGCGATGGCGAAGCCCAGGGCACCCTGATATTGGAAGACGGCGTAGCCCATCATGGCGCACATCACCACGCCGAAATAACCGAACAGGAAGGCGGCGATGGGCAGCAGCACCACGCGCGGCAGGCCGTGGGAGAGCAGGTAGGTGACGTAGTCCGGCGACTGCCAGAGGGCGAAAAGGAAGATGCAGAGGATGAGGTAACGCCAGCCCATGGCCTTGATCACCTCCCCCAGCTGCTCGGGGCTCAGCGCCGCTCCCAGCTCCTTGTTCAGGGCCAGGCGGATGATGCTCGCCGGCATCAGCAGCATCAGGCCGATGTTCACCGCCCAGAACAGTGCCTCGCTGTGGAAGTCGGCGGCGAGCCAGAGCACGCCGAAGGCGACGAGGAACACCACCAGTTGCTTGATGAACAGCGAGAAGCCCTCGCCGACGAAGGCCGTGGCCAGGCCGGGAGCCTCGCGCCCGCCTTCGCTGGCCGCCTCGATGACGCTGTGGAAGTACTTGGTGGCGACGCTGAACAGGACGATCCAGAGGATCAGCGAACGCGGCATGAACAGGCTGGCCAGGGCCAATAGCCCGGCGAAGGCCAAGGGGCCGGTCTGCAGGCCAAAGAGGAAGAACTGGGGGATGCGCTCCCAGAAGGGCTGCGCGGTATTGGCCGCGCCAAGGAAATGCAGCGGCGCCCGGCACAACGGGCAGGTGGGCGACTCGTTGGGCTCGTCGGCGTTGAGCGGAATGCAGCAGTCGCCGAAATGACGCTCGCAAGGCGGGCAATGCCAGGTGGCGGGTTGGCTCTGGTGGTACTTGCAGTAGGTCTTGTCCATGACCCGGTTTCCTTGGGCTGATTCTGGCGGCGCGCCATTTTCCGGGAAAAAAAAGAGGGCCCGCAAGGGGCCCTCTCTCATTAGCCTTGACCGGGGATCAAACGCCCGAAGCCTCAGCTGCATCCACGTCTTTCATGGACAGCTTGATGCGGCCGCGGTTGTCCACGTCCAGCACCAGTACCTTCACTTCCTGGCCTTCCTGCAGGACGTCGGTGACCTTGTCGATGCGCTTGTCGCTGATCTGCGAGATGTGCACCAGGCCGTCTTTGCCCGGGAGGATGTTGACGAAGGCGCCGAAGTCGACGATGCGCTCGACCTTGCCCACGTAGACCTTGCCGATCTCGGCTTCTGCGGTGATGCCCAGTACGCGCTGACGCGCAGCCTCGGCAGCTTCCTTGGTTTCGCCGAAGATCTTCACGCTGCCATCGTCTTCGATGTCGATGGAGGCCTTGGTCTCTTCGCAGATGGAGCGGATGGTGGCGCCGCCCTTGCCGATGACGTCACGGATCTTGTCGGTGTCGATCTTCATCGCGATCATGGTCGGAGCGTTGGCCGACAGCTCGGTACGGGACTGACCGATGATCTGGTTCATCTGACCGAGGATGTTCAGGCGTGCTTCCAGTGCCTGCTCCAGGGCGATCTCCATGATCTCTTCGGTGATGCCGTTGATCTTGATGTCCATCTGCAGCGCGGTTACGCCTTTGGCGGTACCGGCTACCTTGAAGTCCATGTCGCCCAGGTGGTCTTCGTCACCGAGGATGTCGGTCAGAACGGCGAACTTGTCACCTTCCTTGACCAGACCCATGGCGATACCAGCGACCGGTGCCTTCATCGGCACGCCAGCGTCCATCAGGGCCAGGGAGGCGCCGCAGACGGAAGCCATGGAGCTGGAGCCGTTGGACTCGGTGATTTCCGACACTACACGGATGGTGTAGGGGAACTCATCGCTCTTCGGCAGCATGGCGGAAACGCCACGACGGGCCAGGCGACCGTGGCCGATCTCGCGACGGCCGGCGCTGCCCATACGGCCGCACTCGCCCACCGAGAAGGGCGGGAAGTTGTAGTGCAGCATGAAGCCGTCTTTGCGCTCGCCTTCCAGGGTGTCCAGCAGCTGGGCATCACGGGCGGTACCGAGGGTGGCAACGACCAGAGCCTGGGTTTCGCCACGGGTGAACAGGGCGGAACCGTGGGTCTTGTCGAGCACGCCGACTTCGATCTTCAGCGGACGTACGGTGCGGGTGTCGCGGCCGTCGATACGCGGTTTGCCGTTGACGATGTTCTCGCGCACGGTGCGGTATTCCAGGAGGCCGAAGGCGTCCTTGACTTCACCGGCCGGGAATTGACCGGCTTCTTCGCCAGCGAAGCGGGCGACGACCTGGTCACGCAGCTCGCCGAGGCGGTTGTAGCGGTCTTGCTTGATGGTGATGGTGTAGGCCTGGGAGATGGCCTCGCCGAACTCGGCCTTGATGGCGCCGAGCAGAGCGGTGTTCTCGACCGGAGCGGTCCAGTTCCAGGTCGGCTTGCCGGCTTCGGCAGCGAATTCCTTGACGGCGTTGATCACGGCCTGGAATTCCTGGTGGGCGAACAACACGCCACCGAGCATCTGGTCTTCGGTCAGTTCCTGGGCTTCGGACTCAACCATCAGCACGGCGTCCTGGGTACCGGCAACGACCATGTCCAGGCTGGAAGCCTTGAGCTGCTCGTAGTTCGGGTTCAGCAGGTAGCCAGTGCTCTCGTGGTAGGCCACGCGAGCGGCACCGATCGGGCCGGCGAAGGGAATGCCGGAGATGGCCAGGGCAGCGGAAGTACCGATCATCGCGGCGACGTCCGGATCGGTCTTCTTGTTGGTGGAGACCACGGTGCAGATGACCTGCACTTCGTTGAGGAAACCTTCCGGGAACAGCGGGCGGATCGGACGGTCGATCAGGCGCGAGGTCAGGGTCTCTTTCTCGGAAGGACGGCCTTCACGCTTGAAGAAACCACCGGGGATGCGGCCGGCTGCGTAGGTTTTTTCCTGGTAGTGGACGGACAGCGGGAAGAAGCCCTTGCCCGGGTCGGCTTGCTTGGCGCCGACCACGGTCACCAGTACGGTGACGTCTTGGTCCATGGTGACCAGAACGGCACCGGAAGCTTGACGGGCGATACGGCCAGTCTCGAGGGTTACGGTCGACTGACCGAACTGGAATTTCTTGATTACCGGGTTCACGGTGTCTTTACCTTCTGTAGTTGCCTTTGGGGGAAATCTGCGGAAGGCACGGGAATCGGCCCGTCGTCTTCCTCAAAAAGCCTGAAGCTGGAAGCCCGAGGCTGGAGCAAGAACGATGCCTTGCTGCCAACCCCCGACTTCCAGCTTCCAGCTTGAGTGCGTCTTAGCGACGCAGACCCAGACGACCGATCAGGGTGCTGTAACGAGTGGTGTCCTTACCCTTCAGGTAGTCCAGCAGCTTGCGGCGCTGGTTGACCATGCGGATCAGACCACGACGGGAGTGGTGGTCTTTGCCGTTGGCCTTGAAGTGATCCTGCAGCTTGTTGATGTTGGCGGTCAGCAGTGCAACTTGCACTTCCGGAGAACCGGTGTCGCCTTCAGCTTGCTTGTACTCGTTAACGATCTGGGCTTTCTCAGTAACGCTCAGTGCCATGATGGGCTTCCTCTGAGGTAATAGGCCGGGAACCTGTCCCGTGTTTTAAAAGGAGGAGTGACCGTGCCTATTAACAGCCACCCTCGAATCGGTCATTCCGACCGAATCAGTCGACGCGGCGCTACGCGCCCGTCATCGCTCACTTCACCGATACCGATGAAGCGACCGTTGTGATCCTGCACCCGCAGCATGCCGAACTTCGGCGCTTCGGGAGCCCTTACCGGTTGGCCATGCAACCAGTAGTAGGCACTGTGTTCGCTCAACTGGATCAGGGGCCAATGTTCCAGGCCGCTGTCTTCCGGCAACAGGAACTGGTCCAGCGCCTCGTTGCCACCTTCGGCATGGGCCTTTTCCAGCGCTTCCAGGGTGATCGCCTGGGCCAGGACGAAGGGGCCTGCCTGAGTGCGGCGCAGTTCCGCCACGTGAGCCCCGCAACCCAGCACCTGCCCGAGGTCTTCGACCAGCGTGCGAATGTAGGTGCCTTTGCTGCAGGCCACGGCGAGCCTCGCCTGGGCGGACTCGAAGGCCAGCAATTCCAGGCGCGCAATAGTAACAGAACGCGCTTCGCGCTCCACTACCTCGCCCGCACGCGCCAGCTTGTACAGCGGCTGCCCGTCTTTCTTCAGGGCCGAGTACATGGGCGGTATCTGCTTGATTTCGCCACGGAAGTCGTCGAGACGCGCTTCGATATCGGCACGACCGACGGTCACCTCACGGCGCTCGAGAATCTCGCCCTCGGCATCGCCCGTGGTGGTGGTGACGCCCAGCTGCGCCAGGGTCTCGTAGCCCTTGTCGGCATCCAGCAGGTACTGGGAGAACTTGGTCGCCTCGCCGAAGCACAGCGGCAGCACGCCGGTGGCCAGGGGATCGAGGCTGCCGGTGTGGCCGGCCTTCTCGGCGTTGAGCAACCAGCGCACCTTCTGCAGGGCCTGGTTGGAGCTCATGCCGCGAGGCTTGTCGAGGATCAGAATGCCGCTGACGTTGCGGCGGATGCGTTTCACCTGGGCCACGGTTATTCCTCGCCGTCGTCCTGGTGCTTGCGATCCTCGGCCACGGCGCGCTCGATCAGCGCCGACAGCTCGACACCACGACGGATGCTGGCGTCGTAGTTGAAGTGCAACTGCGGCACGGTGCGCAGCTTCATCGCGCGGCCCAGCTGCATGCGCAGGAACCCGGCGGCATCGTTGAGGATGGCGGTGTTCTGCTTGATGACTTCGGGGTTGTCGTCCTGACCCATCACGGTGATGAACACCTTGGCGTGGGACAGGTCACGGGCCACGTCGCAGCCGGTGATGGTGACCAGGCCAAGACGCGGATCTTTGATTTCACGTTGGATCAGCGAGGCCAGCTCACGCTGCATCTGATCCCCGATACGTTGGGTACGGCTGTATTCTTTTGCCATTTCCTGCTACCTGCACTCTCCCCCGGGGCCAGAAACCACAGGGTTCAAAAGCGGCAAACGCCCGGCCGAGCGGAAGCTGGACCGGGCGTTGCGTATTGCAGCTCGCGCTTAGAGGCTGCGAGCCACTTGGACCTTCTCGAACACTTCGATCTTGTCGCCGACCTTGACGTCGTTGTAGCTCTTCACGCCGATACCGCACTCCATGCCGGCACGCACCTCGGACACGTCGTCCTTGAAGCGGCGCAGGGATTCCAGTTCGCCTTCGAAGATCACCACGTCGTCACGCAGTACGCGGATCGGACGGTTACGGTGGACCATGCCCTCGGTAACCATGCAGCCTGCGACCGCGCCGAACTTCGGCGAGCGGAACACGTCGCGCACTTCGGCGATACCCAGGATGTTCTCCCGGACGTCGCTGCCGAGCATGCCGGACAGTGCTTTCTTAACGTCTTCGATGATGTCGTAGATGATGTTGTAGTAGCGCAGGTCCAGACCTTCCTGCTCGACGATCTTCCGGGCGCCCGCATCGGCACGCACGTTGAAGCCGAACAGTACGGCGTTGGAGGCCAGCGCCAGGTTGGCGTCGCTCTCGGTGATACCACCGACGCCGCCACCGACCACACGCACCTGGACTTCGTCGTTGCCAAGATCCGCCAGCGCGCCCTGCAGGGCCTCCAGCGAACCACGAACGTCGGACTTGAGGACGATATTGAGCGTCTTCTTCTCGTCCTGGCCCATGTTCTCGAAGATGTTTTCCAGCTTGCCGGCATGCGCGCGGGCCAGCTTGACCTCGCGGAACTTGCCTTGACGGAACAGGGCCACTTCACGGGCCTTCTTCTCGTCGCCGATCACGGTCAGCTCGTCACCCGCATCCGGGGTGCCGTCCAGGCCGAGGATCTCGACCGGGATCGAGGGGCCGGCTTCCTTGATCGGCTTGCCGTTCTCGTCGAGCATGGCACGGACGCGACCGAAGTTGACGCCGCAGAGAACCATGTCGCCTTGGCGCAGGGTACCGTCCTGAACCAGAACGGTAGCCACCGGGCCACGGCCCTTGTCCAGGCGGGACTCGACCACGACACCACGGCCAGGGGCCGACGGGGTGGCTTTGAGTTCCAGGACTTCAGCCTGCAGCAGTACGGCTTCCAGCAGTTCGTCGACACCGGTACCGACTTTCGCCGAGACGGGTACGAACTGGGTGTCGCCGCCCCACTCTTCCGGGATCACGTCGCGACCGGCGAGGTCGTTCTTGATGCGGTCGAGGTCAGCTTCGGGCTTGTCGATCTTGTTCACCGCGACCACGATCGGCACGCCAGCCGCTTTCGCGTGCTGTACGGCTTCTTCGGTCTGCGGCATCACGCCGTCGTCCGCTGCCACCACGAGGATGACGATGTCGGTCGCCTTGGCACCACGGGCACGCATTGCGGTGAACGCAGCGTGGCCGGGGGTGTCGAGGAAGGTGACCATGCCGCGGTCGGTTTCGACGTGGTAGGCGCCGATGTGCTGGGTGATGCCGCCGGCTTCGCCAGCAGCCACCTTGGCACGACGGATGTAGTCGAGCAGCGAGGTTTTACCGTGGTCGACGTGGCCCATGACGGTCACGACCGGCGCGCGGTGAATGGCTTCACCTTCGAACTTCAGGGATTCGGCCAGTTGTTCTTCCAGCGCGTTCTCGCTGACGAGCTTGACCTTGTGGCCGAACTCTTCCGCGATCAGCTGGCCAGTTTCCTGGTCCAGTACCTGGTTGATGGTCACCGGGGTGCCCATCTTGAACATGAACTTGACGATCTCTGCGCCCTTGACGGCCATCTGAGCAGCCAGTTCGGCCACGGTGATGGTCTCGCCGATATTCACATCACGCACAATCGGTCCTGTCGGGCTCTGGAACCCGTGCTGGTTGCGCTTCTTGAGCTTGGATTTGCCACGACCACCACGACGGTAGCCATCGCTTTCCTCGTCGGTGCTGCGAGGTGCCACGCGCGGGGCGGGAACCTTTTCCTTCTCTTTGACCGAAGGACGGTGCTGCGTGTGCTTGCGATCGCGGCGCTCGTCTTCGTCGCGGGCCTTTTCAGGGCGACGCGGCTCTTCCTTCTTGCGATCATCGGCGCCAGCAGGAGCGGCGGCGGCGTTCGCAGCGGCAGCCGGTGCGGCAGCTTCGCCGACAGCAGCGGCAGCAGGCGCGCCGGCTTCACCACCGCGAGCGGCTTCGAGAGCACGGGCGTCGGCTTGGCGACGGGCCTCTTCCTCGGAGCGGCGCTTGGCCTCTTCCTCGGTCTTCAGGCGTGCAGCTTCTTCGGCAGCGCGCTGCTCTTCGAGCTCGCGCTTCTTCTCGGCCTCGATCTCGTCGGGGCTGCGCTTCACGTAAGTCTTCTTCTTACGTACTTCAACACTGATGGTCTTGCTACCGGCAACTCTCAGCGTAGTGGTGGTCTTGCGCTGCAAGGTGATCTTGCGGGGCTCTTCCAGCCGCTCGCCGTGACTGCCCTTGAGATGCGCCAGCAGCGCTTGTTTCTCATTGTCAGTCACAACTTGTTCGGCGCTGGTGTGCGGCAACCCTGCCTCACGCATCTGCAACAGCAGGCGTTCCACCGGTGTGTCGACCACTTGGGCCAGTTCTTTCACCGTGACTTGCGTCATGCACTTCTCTCCTCAGGCCGCGACTGCTTACTCGAACCAATGGGCTCGGGCGGCCATGATCAGCTTGCCGGCACGCTCTTCGTCCATGCCGTCGATGTCGAGCAGGTCGTCGATAGACTGCTCGGCCAGGTCTTCGCGGTTGACTACGCCACGTACTGCCAGCTCAACAGCCAGCTCTTTGTCCATGCCTTCGAGAGCAAGCAGGTCGTCCGCCGGCTGAGCGTCAGCCAGTTTTTCTTCAGTGGCGATAGCCTTGGTCAACAGGCGATCCTTGGCGCGGGCACGCAGCTCGTTGACGATGTCTTCGTCGAAGCCGTCGATGCTCAGCATCTCTTCCATCGGTACGTAGGCGATCTCTTCGAGGCTGGTGAAGCCTTCCTCGACCAGTACCTGGGCCAGCTCTTCATCGACTTCCAGCTCGTCGACGAAGGCCTGCATGATGTCGCCGGTCTCAGCCTGCTGCTTGGCCTGGATGTCGGCCTCGGTCATCACGTTCAGGGTCCAGCCGGTCAGCTGGCTCGCCAGGCGCACGTTCTGACCGCCACGGCCGATGGCCTGGGCCAGGTTGTCTTCGCCTACGGCGATGTCCATGGCATGGGCATCTTCGTCGACGATGATCGCGGCCACTTCGGCCGGAGCCATGGCGTTGATCACGAACTGAGCGGGGTTGTCATCCCACAGGACGATGTCGACACGCTCGCCACCCAGCTCGCCGGAGACGGCCTGGACGCGCGAACCGCGCATGCCGATGCAGGCGCCTTGCGGGTCGATACGTTTGTCCTTGGAGCGAACGGCGATCTTGGCGCGGGAACCCGGGTCACGGGAGGCGGCCATCACTTCGATCAGCTCTTCGGCGATTTCCGGCACTTCGATGCGGAACAGCTCGATCAGCATCTGCGGCGCAGTGCGCGACAGGATCAGCTGAGGGCCACGGTTCTCGGTGCGGATTTCTTTCAGCAGCGCACGAACACGAGCGCCTACGCGGAAGGTCTCACGGGAGATGATGTCTTCGCGGGCCAGCAACGCCTCGGCGTTGTTACCCAGGTCGACGATCACGTTATCGCGGGTGACCTTCTTAACGGTGCCGGAAATGATGTCGCCCAGCTTCTCGCGATAGGCTTCGACCACTTGGGCACGCTCGGCTTCGCGAACCTTCTGCACGATCACCTGCTTGGCGGTCTGTGCAGCGATGCGGCCGAACTCGATGGATTCGATCTTTTCTTCGACGAAATCACCGACCTTGGCACCCGGTTGTTTTTCCTGGGCTTCTTCGACGGTCAGTTCGGCCGCCGGGTTTACCTGATCGTCTTCTTCGACGACCGCCCAGCGACGGTAGGTGTCATAGCTACCGGTGTGGCGATTGATCTCCACACGCAGCTCGACTTCTTCTTCGAAGCGTTTCTTGGTAGCAGTGGCCAGTGCCAGCTCCAGTGCTTCGAAGATCACGCCAGCCGGTACGCCTTTTTCGTTGGATACCGACTCAACAACCAGCAGTACTTCTTTGCTCATCGTACGCCTCGCCTTTCGCAATCCATTGGATCCGCGGGATCCGCGTCTCAGTCAAAACGGGGAATGATGTTGGCCTTGTCGATCAGATCGATCGGCAGCAGGTACTCGTGATCCTCAACAAGAACCACCACATCCTGTTCCTCCACCCCGCGGAGGAGCCCCTGGAAATTGCGTCGCCCATCGTAGGGAGAGCGCAACTTGATCTTCACCAGTTCGCCAGCGTGCGCCGCGAACTGCTCAAGAGTGAACAGCGGTCGATCCATGCCGGGCGAAGACACCTCGAGGGTGTACTCACTGGCGATGGGATCTTCCACGTCGAGAACACCACTGACCTGACGACTGACTTTCTCGCAGTCGTCGACCTGGATGCCATTCTCATGATCGATGTATACCCGCAGCAGCGAATGCCGCCCTTGGGACAGGAACTCGACACCCCAGCATTGATAGCCAAGGGCCTCGACTACCGGGGCCAGCAAGGCCTGCAACTGTTCTAGCTTGCTCGACACCTGATTGCCCTCGCATGCTGTGCAAATAAAAAATGGGCGAAACGCCCATCCATTCGAACCAGTCGGCCAAAAGCCGTTGGTTAACTGTCCAGCTAGCAAAAAGCCCCTAAAAAGGGGCTCCGCTACTACTGGTTGCGGGGGTTGGATTTGAACCAACGACCTTCGGGTTATGAGCCCGACGAGCTACCAAGCTGCTCCACCCCGCGTCAAAGCTGGGGCGGAAGTATACGGCCTACGCGCCTTAACGGTCAACCGAACACTCCGCCAGCAAAAAAGCCCGCATGCAGCGGGCTTTCTTGCATTGTATGGTACCGAGGAGGGGACTCGAACCCCTACAGCCTATGGCCACTACCACCTCAAGGTAGCGTGTCTACCAATTCCACCACCTCGGCAAAACTTGCCTTTTTACTTCTGCTCTGGAGCCTGAGGTATATCACCTGCGCTTTCAGCAGGCTTTTGCTCTTCGAGCACCGGCACATCGTCAGCTGCCGGCTTTTGCTGCTGAACCTCGAGAACGGCCGGATCCGGCAGACCTACGTGACTCAGAGCTTCAGCCTTTTCTTTAGCGAAGAACGCTAAGCCCAGGCTGGTTATGAAAAAAACCGCGGCGAGTATACCAGTAACTCGACTCAGAAAGGTAGCAGAACCTTGACTACCGAAAACGGTACCCGAAGCTCCAGCACCGAACGAGGCGCCAGCATCCGCACCCTTACCTTGCTGCAGCAGCACCAGAGCAACGACACCAAGGGCGCCGAGCAGGTGAACCACGATAACGACAGTTTCCAGCATCTCGTCAGCTTCCTGCGGCGCGACAGATCGCACCGAACTCATCCGCATTCAGGGAGGCGCCACCAACAAGCCCCCCGTCGATATCCGGCATGCCGAACAACTCGGCCGCACTGGCGGCCTTGACGCTGCCGCCATAAAGAATCCTTACACCGCGCGCCACCTCGGCATTTTCCGCCGCCAGTTGCGCCCGTATTGCAGCATGCACTTCTTGTGCTTGCTGCGGAGTTGCCGTGAGCCCTGTACCGATAGCCCAGACCGGCTCGTATGCGATCACTGCTTTCGCGAATGCTCCCACACCAAGCTCTTCGATCACACTACCGAGCTGACGCCCGACAACTTCAAGAGTCTTGCCCGCTTCACGCTGCTCTTGGGTCTCACCGACGCAGAGCACCGGAACAAGACCACAAGACTGAGCCGCAGCGAACTTGCGACTAACCACTTCGTCACGCTCACCAAGAATCAGGCGGCGCTCGGAATGACCAACGAGAACCAGGGTGCAACCGGCATCAGCCAGCTGACTCGCAGCAACCTCACCCGTGAGCGCACCCTGAACGGGTTCGACTGCACAGTTCTGCGCACCGACGGCAATCGACTTGCCATCCAGGCCTTGCATCACCTGATTGATGTACAGACAGGGCGGGAATACCGCGACTTCGACGCCAGCATTCAATGCCAACTGACGAAGCCCTTTGATCAGCTCTGCGACGCTGGCGCGGGTACCGTGCATTTTCCAGTTACCAGCTACCAGGGGGCGACGCATGCTTTACCTCGTCGATCAAAGTGGGCGCAGATGTTACCCAAGGTTTTTTGAAGTAGCAAGAGAAATCAAGCACATACCTCGGTTACGACTTTAACCAGCTCTTCCGCGTAGCCACGGACCTGGTTTTCATCATCACCCTCGACCATCACGCGGACCAGCGGCTCGGTACCGGACTTGCGCAGCAGCACACGCCCACGCCCCGCCATCTTCTCGGTGACACGAGCGCAGGCATCTTTCACCGCCGGGTGCTCGACCGGATCGATATCACCACCAGCGAAGCGCACGTTCAGCAGCACCTGCGGGCATTTGCGCATCCCCTGACGAGCCTCCGCCAGCGACTGGCCACGACGCTGAAGCGCCAGCAGCACCTGAAGCGCGGCAATCAGGGCGTCCCCTGTCGTGGTGAAATGACTGCAGAGGATATGCCCCGAATTCTCGCCGCCCAGACTCCAGCCGCGCTCCTGCATGTCCGCGATGACATAGCGATCGCCGACCTTGGCCCGCGTGAAGGGCACACCCAGCTCACCCAGGGCCAGCTCGAGCCCGAGGTTGCTCATCAGAGTTCCAACCACACCGCCACCCTGGAGCTTGCCTCGCTCATGCAAGTCACGAGCGATGATGAACAGCAGCTCGTCGCCATCTACAACGGCGCCGGTATGGTCGACCATCAGCACGCGGTCGCCATCGCCATCGAAGGCAATGCCGATATCGGCATGGTGGGCCACCACTTCGGCCTGCAGCGACTCCATGTGCGTCGAGCCGCATTTGTCGTTGATGTTCAGGCCGTTCGGCTGGGCAGCCAGTACCGAGACATTGCCGCCGAGCTCGCGAAAGACGCTGGGAGCGACCTTGTAGGTAGCGCCATGCGCGCAGTCCACAACGATCTTGAGGCCGGCCAGGTCGGTGCTCATGGGCACCGTACTCTTGCAGAACTCGATGTAGCGGCCGGCAGCATCGTTGATACGCGAAACCTTGCCGAGATTGGCCGACTCGACCACCACCATGGGCTGGTCGAGCAGCTCTTCGATCATCAGCTCAACTTCGTCAGAGAGCTTCACACCCTGCCCGGAGAAGAACTTGATGCCGTTGTCGTTATGCGGGTTGTGCGAGGCGCTGATAACAATCCCCGCCTCAGCCAGGAAGGTGCGGGTCAGGTAGGCGATAGCCGGAGTCGGCATCGGCCCCAGCAGCATCACGTCTGCACCAGCAGCGGAAAGACCAGCCTCCAGGGCCGATTCGAACATGTACCCGGAAATACGGGTGTCCTTGCCCACCAGGATGCGGCACTTGCCTTGCTTGCGGAACGCCATGCCCGCCGCCCAGCCAAGCTTGAGCATGAAATCAGGGGTGATGGGGAACTGGCCAACGTGGCCACGAATACCATCGGTGCCGAAATACTTTCTGCTCATGAATGCTCCGTGTTTCTTATTCCGCCGAACTTACCGCGGCGATCATACGTACGACATCGACAGTCTCGACCACATCATGCACCCGCAGGATGCATGCACCCTTGGCCACCGCCAGGGCGGCCAGGGCCAGACTGCCGTAAAGCCGCTGGTCGACATCTCGACCCAGCGCCTGCCCAACCATGCTCTTGCGCGAAACGCCGACGAGCAGGGGGCGCCCGAGCCTCAGCAACTCTTCGAGGTGCTTGAACAGGCTCAGGTTGTGTTCAAAGGTTTTGGCGAAGCCGAAACCCGGGTCCAGCACGATGCGCTCAGCAGGGATGCCCACCGCCGCACAGGCCGCCATGCGCGCAGCAAGGAACTCACCCACCTCGCCGATCACATCACGATACTGAGGATTCTGCTGCATGGTGCCCGGCTCGCCCAACATGTGCATGAGGCAGATCGGCAGGCCGGTATCGGCCGCCGCATCCAGCGCCCCATCACGCTGCAGCGAACGCACATCGTTGATCAGGCCAGCGCCAAGCCGCGCGCCCTCGCGCATGACTGCAGGCGTGGAGGTATCCAGGGAAACCACCACGTCCAGCTCGCGGGATATCGCCTCCACCACGGGGGCGACACGCTCCAGCTCCTCGGACGGTGATACCGCCCGCGCGCCCGGCCGAGTCGACTCGCCACCCACATCGATGAGCGTAGCACCGGCCGCCACCATCTCGGCAGCGTGGCGCAGCGCCGCATCGCGCTGGCTGAAGCGCCCGCCGTCGGAGAAGGAATCAGGGGTGACATTGAGAATGCCCATCACGTGCGGGCGGCTCAAATCAAGAACCCGGCTGCCGCAAGGCAACCGGGTCAGGTACTGCGTGGAGCTCATCTAGGAACCTTAGTGTTCGCCAGCAGGGCCGCCGATCGGGTTCTCCGGACGCGGCGCTTCCTCACGGGGAGCAGGCTTGCCGGAGGAGGCACCCGGGCCACCCTCCCAATCCTTGGGCTCACGAGCCGGACGGCCCGCCATGATGTCGTCGATCTGCTCGGCATCGATGGTTTCGAACTTCATCAACGCCTCGGCCATCATGTCCAGCTTGTCGCGGTTCTCCACGAGAATCTGCTTCGCCGTGGCGTAGCAGTGGTCGATGATGCTGCGCACTTCCTGGTCGATCAGTTGCGCGGTCTGCGCCGACACACTGGAGTGCTGGCCACCCGCGCTACGGCCGAGGAAAACTTCACCCTCTTCTTCCGCATACATAAGCGGGCCGAGTTTCTCGGACAGGCCCCACTTGGTCACCATGTTCTTGGCGATCTGGGTGGCGCGCATGATGTCGTTGGAGGCACCCGTGGTCACACCGTCGAAGCCCAAGGTCATCTCCTCGGCGATACGACCGCCGAACAGCGAGCAGACCTGGCTGATCAGTGCACGCTTGGAGAGGCTGTAGCGATCCTCCTCCGGGAGGAACATGGTCACACCCAGGGCACGACCGCGCGGGATGATGGAAACCTTGTAGACCGGGTCATGCTCGGGAACCACACGCCCGACGATGGCATGGCCAGCCTCGTGGTAAGCAGTGTTGAGCTTCTCTTTCTCGGACATGACCATGGATTTGCGCTCGGCGCCCATCATGATCTTGTCCTTGGCCAGCTCGAATTCCTTCATCTCGACGATGCGCTTGTTGACGCGCGCAGCGAAAAGCGAGGCCTCGTTGACCAGGTTGGCCAGGTCAGCGCCGGAGAAACCGGGAGTACCACGAGCGATTACACCAGCGTCGACGTCATCGCCCATCGGCACCTTGCGCATGTGCACTTTGAGAATCTGCTCGCGACCACGGATGTCCGGCAGGCCGACCACCACCTGACGGTCGAAACGGCCCGGGCGCAGCAGCGCCGGGTCCAGGACGTCCGGGCGGTTGGTCGCGGCGATCACGATGATGCCGTCGTTCATCTCAAAGCCGTCCATCTCTACCAGCAACTGGTTGAGGGTCTGCTCGCGTTCGTCATGACCGCCACCCAGGCCAGCACCACGATGACGACCGACTGCGTCGATCTCGTCGATGAAGATGATGCAGGGAGCATGCTTCTTGGCCTGGTCGAACATGTCGCGGACACGGGATGCACCCACGCCGACGAACATCTCGACGAAGTCGGAACCGGAGATGGTGAAGAACGGCACCTTGGCTTCACCCGCAATGGCCTTGGCCAGCAGGGTCTTACCGGTACCGGGCGGGCCGACCATCAGCACGCCGCGGGGGATACGGCCACCCAGGCGCTGGAACTTGCCCGGGTCACGCAGGAACTCGACCAACTCGCCCACTTCTTCCTTGGCTTCGTCGCAGCCAGCGACGTCGGCCAGGGTGGTTTTCACCTGGTCTTCCGAGAGCAGGCGCGCCTTGCTCTTGCCGAAGCTCATGGGGCCGCCGCGGCCGCCTGAACCGCCCTGCATCTGCCGCATGAAGAACATGAATACCGCAATGATCACCAGGATCGGGAAGCTGGCAACGAGCAACTGGGTCCAGATGCTCTGCTGCTCGGGCTGCTTGCCTTCGATGATCACGTTGTTGTCGATCAGGTCGCCGATCAGCCCGCCATCCTGGATGGCCGGACGAATGGTCTTGAAGGAGTCGCCGTCATTCCGCTTACCGGTAATGACGAAGCCGTCGACCGTGACACGCTCGACCTTGCCTTCCTTCACCTGACCGATGAAGTCGGAATAGTTCAGCGTCTGCGGTTCGCTCGGGCTGGAGAAGTTGTTCATCACCGTGACCAGCACGGCGGCGATGATCAGCCACAGGATGAGATTCTTTGCCATATCGTTCAATTAGCTACCCTCTGGAGCAGATCCCGTCCTGGGACGCGCCCCGCATGACGGCTGGTTATCAACCGGCCTAACTTACTATACAACCCCCACCCCTGGCAGGCGCCGTCTGTAACCCTTTATGAAGCCATGGCGCTCGTCACACACCCGAGCCCGTGCATTGAGACCGAAAAACAGGCCGACCGTTGCAGTCTATTCCCCGCAAAAGCCGCGCGCGAGCACCTATTGCTCACTGGAGCGCCGACACGACAAAAGCCGCTTGCACGTCCACCCACTGCCAACTACCTCAACACCCGTAGGCGGACGTCGAGACAGATGCACCTCAAGCGCAGCGCCACGACCCTGCACCCGATATTGGGGCCATAACGAAAATCACAAGGCCCGCCGGAGACTTTCCCACCAACCCGGGGCTTCCGGGAAAGCCACACCTTCAGTGGAAATGCCCCAAACCGGCAACATGCTCTTTCAGCCAACGCTGACTAGTCTTGGAGCGGGCCACAGGAGACTCGCATTCGGCTGTGCGCCCCGAAGTCACTCGGGTAAACTGGCAGCCTTTTTTCGCAGGGGTCTGATTATGGCGCTCTCTCAGGAGCACAAGAAGCAATACAAATCTATCGGCCACCACCTGAAACCGGTATTGATCGTGGCTGAAAATGGTTTGACCGAAGGCGTGCTCGCCGAGCTGGATCGCGCACTCAACGATCACGAGCTGATCAAGGTGCAGTTCCGCATCACTGAGCGTGACGATCGCCGCGCGCTGATCGAAGAACTCTGCAGCACTGGAAAATGCGAGCTGGTCCAGATTATCGGCAAGATGGCGCTGGTCTATCGCCGCAACCCCAAGCCGAACCGCAACCTCTCCAATATCAGCCGCTACAGCGGGCTCTGATAGCCCAGGCTGATGCCCGTGGCGCGCTCAGCGCGCCCGAGCTTTATCACCCGGCACCGGCTGGATGACCAGCAAGGCGCCGCAAAATGCCAGCACCAGGTAGTTGAACGCCAACCAGCGCATGGCGCCGGGTTGCACCTGGTTCACCAGCATGAACACCACCGACATCGCCAGAACGGCTATCAGCAGCTGCCCACGGGAGTCACGCTGCAGACTGCGCACACCTTCGATCTGGACCAGAACCACACCCTGAACCAGCACGCAGAAAGCGGTGAAGGCCACCAGCAACGGCGTGAGGCTGCGCGAGACCTCCTCCACCAGCAGTGGCGCAAGACCAACGCGCTCCAGGGTGGGTATCACGACGAAGTGCAAAAGCCAGAGGCCGCCGACCCAGAATGTCTGGGCCAGCTGCCAACTGGCTGAAGCCGCGCGAAACCGCCGACGATCAGATATGACGGACCTCGACGATCTCGTACTCGATCAGGCCGCTCGGGGTTTTCACCACGACGATGTCGCCTTCTTCCTTACCCACCAGCGCGCGGGCGATGGGCGAGCCCACCGACAGCTTGCCTTGCTTGATGTCGGCTTCGTCTTCACCAACGATCTGGTAGGTCACGGTCTCGTCGGTTTCCACGTTGGCGATATCCACCGTGGTACCGAAGATCACCTTGCCGGTGTGGGCAATGGTGGTGACGTCGATGATCACCGAGTTCTGCAGGCGCCCCTCGATATCACGGATACGCGCCTCGACCATGCCTTGCTGCTCGCGCGCGGCGTGGTACTCGGCGTTCTCCTTGAGGTCGCCCAGCTCGCGCGCTTCACCGATAGCCTGGCTCAGTTGCGGGCGCATGACCTTGGTCAGATGCGCCAACTCCTCTTCCAAGGCGCGAGCGCCCTGGACAGTCATGGGGTACTTGTTCATGCCTTGATCCCTGCATGCAGATCCTGCAGCCGGCGAACGGTCTTCTCGGGACCGAACTTGAGCGCTTCACAGACCGCCTGCCCCGCCGCGATGGTGGTGGTGCAGTAGATCTTGTGCTGCAGGGCGTTACGACGAATCGAGTAGGAGTCAGCAATCGACTGGCGCCCCTCGGTGGTGTTGATGATCAGGGTAACCTCATCGTTCTTGATCATGTCAACGACATGGGGACGACCCTCGGTCACCTTGTTGACACGGCGCACCGGCAGGCCGGCAGCCTCGATCACCTTGGCGGTACCGGCGGTCGCGACCACTTCGAAGCCCAGCGCGACCAGGTCACGCGCCACCTGAACGGCTTCCGGCTTGTCGTCTTCGCGGACGCTGATGAACGCGCAACCGGAGTTCGGCAGAATCTCGCTGGCACCCAGCTGCGCCTTGGCGAAGGCCTCGCCGAAGCTGTCGCCTACGCCCATCACTTCACCGGTGGACTTCATTTCCGGGCCGAGGATCGGGTCGACGCCCGGGAACTTGGCGAACGGGAAGACCGCTTCCTTGACACTGAAGAACGGCGGGATGATCTCTTCCTGGTAGCCGGCCTCGGCCAGGCTCTTGCCCGCCATGACGCGTGCAGCCACCTTGGCCAGGGACTCGCCCACGCACTTGGAGACGAACGGCACGGTACGGGAAGCGCGCGGGTTCACTTCGATCACGAAGATGTCTTCGCCCTGCACGGCCATCTGCACGTTCATCAGGCCGACCACACCCAGCTCCAGGGCCATTTTCTTGACCTGGTCACGGATTTCGTCCTGGATGTGCTTGGGCAGCGAGTAAGGCGGCAGCGAGCAGGCGGAGTCACCGGAGTGCACGCCAGCCTGTTCGATGTGCTGCATGATCGCGCCGATCACGACGCTCTCGCCGTCGCTCACCGCATCCACGTCCACTTCGATGGCGCAATTGAGGAAGCGATCCAGCAGCACCGGGCTGTCGTTGGAGACCTTCACCGCTTCACGCATATAGCGCTTGAGTTCTTCTTCCTGGTAGACGATTTCCATCGCCCGGCCGCCCAGTACGTAGGACGGGCGCACCACCATCGGGTAACCGATGTTCTTCGACAGGGCCAGGGCCTCGTCTTCACTGCGGGCAGTGGCGTTGGCCGGCTGGCGCAGGCCGAGACGCTGGACCATCTGCTGGAAGCGCTCGCGGTCCTCGGCACGGTCGATGGCCTCGGGGCTGGTACCGATGATCGGCACGCCGGCTTCTTCCAGGGCGCGGCAGATCTTCAGCGGAGTCTGGCCGCCGTACTGGACGATCACGCCCTTCGGCTGCTCGACACGGACGATTTCCAGCACGTCTTCCAGGGTCACCGGCTCGAAGTACAGGCGGTCGGAAGTGTCGTAGTCGGTGGAGACGGTTTCCGGGTTGCAGTTGACCATGATGGTCTCGTAACCGTCTTCACGCATGGCCAGTGCCGCGTGTACGCAGCAGTAGTCGAACTCGATGCCCTGGCCGATACGGTTGGGGCCACCACCGAGGATCATGATCTTCTCGCGGCTCGACGGGTTGGCTTCGCACTCTTCCTCGTAGGTCGAGTACATGTAGGCGGTATCGGTGGCGAACTCGGCGGCGCAGGTGTCCACGCGCTTGTACACCGGCAGCACTTTGAGCTTGTGGCGATGGGCCCGCAGGCTCTTCTCGGAAACGCCGAGCAGCTTGGCCAGGCGCGCATCGGAGAAGCCCTTGCGCTTGAGCTTGAACATCAGGTCGCGGTCGATGGCGGACAGGCCGAGGGTCTGCACGGTCGCCTCATCCTTGACCAGGTCCTCGATCTGCACCAGGAACCACTCGTCGATACGGGTCAGCTCGAACACTTCGGCGATGGTCTTGCCAGCACGGAAGGCGTCGGCCACGTACCAGATACGGTCGGCGCTGGGCACGGTCAGTTCGCGACGCAGGGTGCTTTCGGCTTCCGGGTCGTTCAGGTCCAGCTTCGGATCGAAACCGGCAACGCCGACTTCCAGGCCGCGCAGGGCTTTCTGCATGGACTCCTGGAAGGTACGGCCGATGGCCATGACTTCACCGACGGACTTCATCTGGGTGGTCAGGCGGGCGTCGGCCTTGGGGAATTTCTCGAAGGCGAAGCGCGGCACCTTGGTGACCACGTAGTCGATGGCCGGCTCGAAGGACGCCGGGGTACGGCCGCCGGTGATGTCGTTGGACAGCTCGTCCAGGGTGTAACCGACGGCCAGCTTGGCGGCGATCTTGGCGATCGGGAAGCCGGTGGCCTTGGAGGCCAGTGCCGAGGAACGCGATACGCGCGGGTTCATCTCGATCACGACCATGCGGCCGGTGTTCGGGCAGATGCCGAACTGGACGTTGGAACCACCGGTCTCGACGCCGATCTCGCGCAGTACGGCCAGGGAGGCGTTGCGCAGGATCTGGTATTCCTTGTCGGTCAGGGTCTGGGCCGGAGCCACGGTGATGGAGTCACCGGTGTGCACGCCCATCGGGTCGAAGTTCTCGATGGAGCAGACGATGATGCAGTTGTCCTTCTTGTCGCGGACCACCTCCATCTCGTATTCCTTCCAGCCGATCAGCGATTCGTCGATCAGCAGCTCGCTGGTCGGCGACAGATCCAGGCCGCGGGCGCAGATTTCCTCGAACTCTTCACGGTTGTAGGCGATGCCGCCGCCGGTGCCACCCATGGTGAAGGACGGACGGATGATGCAGGGGAAGCCCACCTTCTCCAGCACGCCGTAGGCTTCTTCCATATTGTGGGCAATGCCGGAAACCGGGCAGGCCAGGCCGATGTCCTTCATCGCCTTGTCGAAGCGCGAGCGGTCTTCGGCCTTGTCGATGGTGTCGGCGTTGGCACCGATCATCTCGACGCCGAACTTCTCCAGTACGCCGTGCTTTTCCAGGTCCAGCGCGCAGTTCAGCGCGGTCTGGCCACCCATGGTCGGCAGCAGCGCATCGGGACGCTCCTTCTCGATGATCTTGGCCACGGTGGCCCACTTGATCGGCTCGATGTAGGTGGCGTCGGCCATGGCCGGGTCGGTCATGATGGTGGCCGGGTTGGAGTTCACCAGGATGACGCGGTAACCCTCTTCCTTCAGGGCCTTGCAGGCCTGAGCGCCGGAGTAGTCGAACTCGCAGGCCTGGCCGATGACGATCGGGCCGGCGCCGAGGATCAGGATGCTTTTGATATCTGTACGTTTAGGCATTTTTACTCACTCGAATCCTTGGGTCAGTCGGCAGGCTTAGCGGCGCTTGGCCATGGCTTCGATGAAGCGATCGAACAGCGGGGCCACATCGTGGGGGCCGGGGCTCGCCTCCGGGTGTCCCTGGAAGCTGAAGGCTTCCTTGTCGGTACGCTCGATACCCTGCAGGGTGCCGTCGAACAGCGACTTGTGGATGGGGCGGACATTGGCCGGCAGGCTGGTCTCGTCCACGGCGAAACCGTGGTTCTGGCTGGTGATCATGACCACGCCGCTGTCCAGGTCCTGGACGGGGTGGTTGGCACCATGGTGGCCGTGGCCCATCTTCAGGGTCTTGGCGCCGGACGCCAGGGCCAGCAGCTGGTGGCCGAGGCAGATGCCGAAGACCGGAATCTCGGTCTCGAGGATTTCCTTGATCGCCGCGATGGCGTAGTCGCAGGGCTCGGGGTCACCAGGGCCGTTGGACAGGAACACGCCATCGGGATTCAGTGCCAGCACTTCGCTGGCCGGGGTCTGCGCGGGGACCACGGTCAGGCGGCAGCCACGGTCGACCAGCATGCGCAGGATGTTCAGCTTCACGCCGTAGTCGAACGCCACCACGTGGTAGGGCAGTTCGCTGGCGGGGATTTCCGGGTGGCTGTCGGTCTTCAGGTCCCAGATGCCGGAACGCCACTCATAGCGCTCGGTGCAGCTGACCACCTTGGCCAGGTCCATGCCCTTCAGGCCAGGGAAGCTGCGCGCCAGCTCTAGTGCCTTCTCGGCAGTGGCGCCTTCACCGGTGAGGATGCAGCCGTTCTGCGAACCTTTCTCGCGCAGGATGCGGGTCAGGCGGCGGGTGTCGATACCGGCGATGGCGACGGTGCCATTGGCTTCCAGGTAGTCAGGCAGCGATTGCTTGTTACGCCAGTTGCTGGCCAGCAGCGGCAGATCACGGATGATCAGGCCGGCAGCCCAGACGCGATCGGACTCGGCATCTTCCGGCGTGGTGCCGGTGTTGCCGATATGGGGATAGGTCAGGGTAACGATTTGCTGGGCATAGGAAGGATCGGTGAGGATTTCCTGGTAGCCGGTCATGGCGGTGTTGAACACCACCTCTCCGATGGTCTGGCCGTCGGCCCCGATGGATTCACCGAGGAAAATGCTGCCGTCGGCAAGCGCGAGTATGGCTGGCTTAGTCAAGAAGACCTCCCGTAGATCAAGGCTGAAGCAAACGCAGGTTGTAAAAAAGCGGGATGACGTTTTGAACCGTCACCCCGCTTTTTTATCTGAGCCATTCTGCGTAACTTTTAGTGGACACACTAAAGCTGCAGCTTACAGGAAAGGCCTTTTACGGTCCACCGTGGAGTAGGACCTTTCGGCAGTCTCAGCGCAGGCCGAGTACATCCTGCATATCGTAGAGGCCCGCTTCCCGCCCTTCCAGCCAAGCGGCCGCGCGAACCGCGCCACGGGCGAAGGTCATGCGGCTCGAGGCCTTGTGGGTGATCTCCACGCGCTCGCCGTCGGCGGCGAACAGCACGGTGTGATCACCGACCACATCGCCGGCGCGCACGGTGGCGAAACCGATGGTTTCGCGCGGACGGGCACCGGTCTGACCCTCGCGACCGTAAACGGCCACTTTTTCCAGATCACGACCCAATGCACTGGCGACGACCTCACCCATGCGCAGCGCGGTGCCGGACGGCGCATCCACCTTGTGCCGGTGGTGGGCTTCGATGATCTCGATATCCACATCGTCACCCAGCACCCGGGCAGCCGTGTCGAGCAGCTTCAGGCAGAGGTTCACGCCCACGCTGTAGTTGGCGGCGAAGACGATCGGGATTTCCTTCGCCGCAACACTCAGCAGTTCCTTTTCCTGAGCACTGAAACCGGTGGTGCCGATGACCATGGCCTTGCCCGCCTTGCGGCAGACTTCCAGGTTCTTCAGGGTCACGGTCGGGTGGGTGAAGTCGATCAGCACGTCGAACTCGTCGATCACCTTGGCCAGGTCGCCCGACAGCGGCACACCGATACGGCCCAGGCCGGCCAGCTCGCCGGCATCGGCACCCACCAGGGTGCTGTCCGGGCGATCGATCGCCGCGGTCAGACCAGCGCTACCGCCGGTCTGCTGCACCGCCTCGATCAGGATCTTGCCCATGCGCCCGGCGGCGCCCATCACTGCAATACGTCGCATAACCAAAGCTCCAAGCTGCAAGCCCCGAGCCGCAGGCGCCGCCCCTGGAGCCTGCGCCTGCAGCTGGGGCCGGGATATCAAAGATCGCCGAAGAAGCGCTTCATGCCTTCGAACCAGCTGCTGGCCTTGGGCGAGTGGGAGCCGTCGTTCTGCAGGCTCTTGCGGAACTCTTCAAGGAGCTCGCGCTGGCGCTTATCGAGGTTCACCGGCGTTTCGACCACCACGCGACACATCAGGTCGCCCGCACCACCACCGCGCACCGGGGCCACGCCCTTGCCGCGCAGGCGGAACAGTTTGCCGGTCTGGGTCGCCTCGGGAATCTTCAGCTTCACACGACCGTCGAGGGTCGGCACTTCCAGCTCACCACCCAGGGCGGCGTCGGCGAAGCTGATCGGCACTTCGCAATAGAGGTGCTTGCCGTCGCGCTGGAAGATCGGGTGCTCGCGCACATTGACCACGACATAGAGATCACCAGCCGGGCCGCCCATTGCGCCCGCCTCGCCTTCACCCGAAAGACGGATGCGATCGCCGGTATCGACGCCAGCCGGCACTTTCACCGACAGGGTCTTGTGCTCTTCCACACGCCCCTGGCCGTGGCAGCTGCCACAGGGGTCGGAAATCATCTTGCCGGTGCCATGGCAACGCGGGCAGGTCTGCTGCACCGAGAAGAAGCCCTGCTGCATCCGCACCTGGCCGATACCGCCACAGGTGGTGCAGGTCACCGGGCTGGTGCCCTTCTTGGCGCCGGAGCCTTCACAGGTCTTGCAGTTGACCAGGGTCGGCACGCGAATGGTGACGGTGGTACCGCGAACCGCTTCTTCCAGGTCCAGCTCCAGGGTGTAGCGCAAGTCGCTGCCACGCTGGGCACCGCCACGCTGACCACCGCGCTGGCCGCCGAAGAAGTCGCTGAACACATCGCCAAAGATGTCGGAGAAGCTGGCGCCGCCGAAGCCTGCGCCACCACCTGCCCCCATCTGCGGATCGACGCCGGCGTGGCCGTACTGGTCGTACGCGGCACGCTTGCTGGCGTCGGAGAGCACTTCGTAGGCCTCGTTGGCCTCCTTGAATTTCTCTTCAGCCGCCTTGTCATCCGGATTGCGGTCCGGGTGGTATTTCATGGCCAGACGACGATAAGCCTTCTTCAGCTCAGCCTCGCTGGCGCCCCGCTCGACACCGAGGATTTCGTAAAAGTCACGTTTAGCCATTGGTTCTCACACTCTTCAAATTTTGCGCCCTCCAGACACGCCGACGCGGGAGCAAGCTCCCGCGCGGCGCATCAACCTGCGGGGCCAGGCCCCGCAGGCAGGAGAGCAAGCAAGCCTGATGCTTACTTGTTGTCCTTGACCTCTTCGAACTCGGCGTCGACGGCATCGTCGGATGCCTTGTCGTCGCCGGCCGGAGCACCTTCGCCAGCCTGGGGCTGTTCGGCGTACATCTTCTGCGCCAGCGGAGTGGAAGCCTGGGACAGGGCGTTCATCTTGGCTTCGATGTCGGCCTTGTCGTCGCCCTTGACGGCAACTTCCAGCTCACCCAGTGCCTTCTCGATGGCAGCCTTCTCGTCGGCAGTGGCCTTGTCGCCCGCCTCGGTGACCATCTTGCGGGTCGCATGGACCAACGCATCACCCTGGTTACGGGCGGCGGCCAGCTCCTCGAACTTGCGATCCTCCTCGGCATTGGCCTCGGCGTCACGCACCATCTGCTGGATTTCGTCCTCGGACAGGCCGGAGTTGGCCTTGATCACGATGGACTGCTGCTTGCCGGTGGCCTTGTCCTTGGCGGACACGTGCAGGATGCCGTTGGCGTCGATGTCGAAGGTCACCTCGACCTGCGGCACACCACGGGGAGCCGGCGGAATCTCGGCCAGGTCGAACTTGCCAAGGGACTTGTTCTGCGCGGCCTGCTTGCGCTCGCCCTGCAGCACGTGGATGGTCACGGCGGACTGGTTGTCGTCGGCGGTCGAGAACACCTGCGACTTCTTGGTCGGGATGGTGGTGTTCTTCTCAATCAGCGCGGTCATCACGCCACCCAGGGTTTCAATACCCAGGGTCAGCGGGGAAACGTCGAGCAGCAGCACGTCCTTCACGTCACCGGACAGTACGGCGCCCTGGATGGCGGCACCGATGGCCACGGCTTCGTCCGGGTTGACGTCCTTGCGTGCTTCCTTGCCGAAGAAATCGGCAACCTGCTTCTGCACCAGCGGCATGCGGGTCTGGCCGCCGACCAGGATCACTTCGTGGATATCACCCACATCCAGGCCAGCATCCTTCAGCGCGATACGGCACGGCTCGATGGTACGAGCGACCAGGTCTTCGACCAGGGCTTCCAGCTTGGCGCGGGAAATTTTCACGTTCAGGTGCTTCGGACCGGTCTGGTCTGCAGTGATGTACGGCAGGTTGACGTCGGTCTGCTGGCTGGAGGACAGCTCGATCTTGGCCTTCTCGGCAGCCTCTTTCAGGCGCTGCATGGCCAGGGGATCGCCCTTCAGGTCCATACCGGACTCTTTCTTGAACTCGTCGACGAGGTAGTCGATCAGGCGGATGTCGAAGTCCTCACCACCCAGGAAGGTGTCGCCGTTAGTGGCCAGAACCTCGAACTGGTGCTCGCCGTCGACTTCGGCGATCTCGATCACCGACACGTCGAAGGTACCGCCGCCCAGGTCATAGACGATCACGGTGTGGTCGCCCTTGGCCTTGTCCATGCCATAGGCCAGCGCAGCCGCAGTCGGTTCATTGATGATGCGCTTGACGTCCAGACCGGCGATACGACCGGCGTCCTTGGTAGCCTGGCGCTGGCTGTCGTTGAAGTAGGCCGGAACGGTGATCACCGCTTCGGTCACGGTCTCGCCGAGGTAGTCTTCGGCGGTCTTCTTCATCTTCTTCAGCACTTCCGCGGAAATTTGCGGCGGCGCCATCTTCTGGCCCTTCACTTCGACCCAGGCGTCACCGTTGTCGGCCTTGGCGATCTTGTAGGGAACCATCTTGATGTCTTTCTGCACGACGTCTTCTTCGAAGCGACGACCGATCAGGCGCTTCACGGCGTACAGGGTGTTGTGCGGGTTGGTTACCGCCTGGCGCTTGGCGGACTGGCCGACAAGGATCTCGCCATCGTTGGTGTAAGCGATGATCGACGGAGTGGTGCGAGTGCCTTCGGCGTTCTCGATCACCTTGACGTTACCGTTCTCCAGGATAGCCACGCAGGAGTTGGTGGTCCCCAGGTCGATACCGATGATTTTGCCCATATTCTCTCTCCCGAAACTTTGGATTTGCCGAGGCCCCGTTTCACTGGCCGCGGCAGCATAAAAACGCTTGAACTAACAAATGGGGGCCGGAGGCCGGATTTCAAGCCTGCTCGTCGATGGACGGCGGCGCTTCACTCGGAGCCTTGCTGACCACCACCATGGCGGGGCGCAGCAGGCGACCGTTCAGCAGGTAGCCCTTCTGGAACACCTTCAGCACGCTGCCGGGCTCCACGTGGGTGCTTTCCTGCATTGCCATGGCCTGGTGGTGCTCCGGATTGAACGGCGCACCGTGCGGGTCGACCGCTTCCAGCTGGTAGCGCTTGAGGGTGTCGTGGAACAGCTTGAGCGTCAGTTCCATGCCCTCGCGCACCGGCTTGATCGACTCGTCGTCGGCCGCAGTCAGCTCCAGGCCACGCTCGAGGCTGTCCACCACCGGCAGCAGGTCATTGGCGAATTTTTCCAGCGCGAACTTGTGCGCCTTTTCCACATCCTGCTCGGCACGGCGGCGGATGTTCTGCAATTCGGCGGCAACGCGCAGGGACTGATCCTGGGCGGCAGCCAGTTGCTCTTCCAGCGTCTGCACACGAACCGCCAGATCGTCGCCAGCGGCGCCTTCGGCAGCAGCGTTCGCTTCAGGGTTCTGATTATCCAGGGTCTGTTCGTCAGCCATGCGTTCCTCCTTTCAAAAACGGGCCGGGGCATAACCCGGCGATCTGTCCGCCTATATGGGGTCGCAATTTGTCGGTTCAAGGGGGAGAGGTGATTGTCAGGCGGAAAACAAACACTGTATAAATACCCAGCCATCGCCCTGGGAGTGCCGCCATGCTGGTCCACCTTTCCGTTCACAACTACGCCATCGTCGAACACCTCGATCTCGAACTCGCCGGCGGCATGTCGGTGATCACCGGCGAGACCGGTGCAGGCAAGTCGATCATGCTCGACGCACTCGGCCTGACCCTGGGCGACCGCGCCGACAGCGGCGTGGTGCGCCCCGGCGCGGACAAGGCCGACATCCTCGCCAGCTTCGACCTCCACGACATCCCCGAGGCCCGCACCTGGCTCGCCGAGCGCGACCTGGACAACGACGGCCCCTGCATCCTGCGCCGGGTCATCACCGCCGAAGGCCGTTCGCGCGCCTATATAAATGGCACCCCCTGCCCCCAGGGCGACCTCAAGACCCTGGGCGAGCTGCTGATCGACATCCACAGCCAGCACGAGCACCAGTCGCTGCTCAAGCTCGACACCCACCGCCGTCTGCTCGACGAGTTCGCCAGTGCCAGCGAACTGGCCCGCCAGGTCCAGCTCGCCGCGCAGCGCTGGAAGCAGACCCGCCAGGAGCTGGAGCGCCTGTCCCGCAGCGGCGAAGAACAGCGCGCCCGCCACCAGCTGCTCAGCTATCAGTTGGAGGAGCTGGAAAACCTCGCCCTCGGCGAATCCGAACTCGACCAACTGGAGCAGGAGCACAAGAACCTCTCCAACGCCGAAAGCCTGCTCGCCGGCTGCCGCCAGGTGCTGGACATGTGCAGCGAAAGCGACGCCGGCAACGTACTCAGCGCGCTCACCTCCAGCCTCAACCGCCTCACCGCCTTCAACACCCAGCAGGGCGCCATCGCCGAAGCCGTCAACCTGCTGGCCAGCGCCCAGATCCAGGTGGAGGAAGCGGTTGGCGAGATCAACCGCTTCATCGACCACTTCGACGCCGACCCGCAGCGCCAGCAGCAACTGGAAGAGCGCCTCGACAGCATCTATACGCTGGCACGCAAGCACCGCGTACACCCGAGCGAGCTGGCCAACCTGCAGCAATCCCTGCTGGAAGAGATCGAAGCACTGAATGCCGACGACGAAGCCGTCGAGCGCCTGACCGAGGAGCTCGAGTCCTACACCCGCCACTACCAGACCAAGGCGGCGGAGCTGAGCAAGCTGCGCGGCAAATCCGCCGGCAAGCTGGCCAAGGCCGTGGAAGTCGAGATGCAGCGCCTGGGCATGCCCGGCGGGTGCTTCACCATCGAACTGCACCCGCTGCAGGCACAGGATCCGCAGGCTAACGGCATGGAGCAGGTCGAGTTCCTGGTCAGCGCCAACCCCGGCCAACCCCTCAAGGCACTGGCGAAGGTCGCCTCGGGTGGCGAACTCTCGCGTATCAGCCTAGCCATCCAGGTGATCACCGCCCAGACCTCACGGGTACCGACCCTGGTCTTCGACGAAGTGGACGTGGGCATCGGCGGTCCCACCGCCGAAGTGGTCGGGCAACTGCTGCGCCGCCTCGGCGAGCGCGGCCAGGTGCTCACCGTCACCCACTTGCCGCAGGTAGCAGCACAGGGTCACAACCACCTATTCGTGCACAAGCTGCGCGGCAGCAAGGAAACCCGCACCGCCGTCTCCAACCTCACCGAAGCCGCGCGTATCGAGGAGATCGCGCGCATGCTTGGCGGACTCGACCTCACCGACGAATCCATCGCCCACGCCAGGAAGATGGTCACCAGCGCCCAGGGCTGATTTCCGGCAAGCGAAAACGAAGAAGGCGACCCGAGGGTCGCCTTCTTTCGCTTCTGGCTGGCAGCGTGCTTATTTTTTCTTGCGCACGTACAGCACCAGATTGTGATCGACCAGCTCGAAGCCATGCTCCTTGACGATCTCTTTCTGGCGTTTCTCGATCTCGGTATCGAAGAACTCGATCACCTCACCGCTATCGACGCAGACCATATGGTCGTGGTGGCCGCCATCGGCCAGCTCGAAGACGGCATGACCGCCATCGAAGTTGTGGCGCACCACGAGACCGGCAGCCTCGAATTGGGTCAGCACGCGGTAGACAGTCGCCAACCCCACGTCCTCACCCGCCTCCATCAGCGCCTTGTAGACATCTTCGGCACTCATGTGGCGCTGCTCGGTGGAGTCAAGCATCTGCAGGATCTTGACTCGAGGCAGGGTCACCTTGAGGCCGGCTTTGCGAAGTTCGTTATTTTCAACCATGGTCAGCTTTCTCGTGGACGCTGCTTCGCAGCTTCCCTTAATGCGGGTATGATCGGATTTTCGTTGCCCAGCCAAGATAGTGGAAGTCACCCACCGATGCAAAACACCAAGCTCTTGCTGACCAGCCTCACCTTCGCAGGTCTGGTCGCACTCGCCGGCTGTTCATTCCCCGGGGTTTACAAAATCGACATCCAGCAGGGCAATGTCGTGACGCAGGACATGATAGACCAGTTGAAGCCCGGAATGACCCGGCGGCAAGTGAGGTTTATCATGGGCAACCCGCTGATCACCGACACCTTCCACGCCAACCGTTGGGACTACCTCTACAGCATCCAGCCCGGCGGCGGTGAACGCCAGCAGGAGCGCGTCAGCCTGGTGTTCGACGGCAGCGACCAACTGGTCGGCCTGGCCGGTGACTTCATGCCTGGCGTGAGCCGCGACGAAGCCATTCTCGGCAGCGACGGCAGCACCGAAGTGAAAAGCGAGAAGCCTGCCCAGCAACAGCAGGAAGAGAAGCCGAAGCCCGGCTCGCTGCTCGAGCAGATCCAGAAGGAAGTGGACCAGGTGGAAACCGTACCGGTGCCCACGCCCGAGCCGCTGGAAACCTCGCCGCAGTAATCACTGCGCAGAAAAAAGCCCGGACTGGTTCCGGGCTTTTTCATGGGCGCCTGCCATGCAACTCGCCGCGTTATTCCTCTCCCGACCGCGCCTGGGCGGCACGGGCCGCGCGAAGCTTGCGCACTTCCTTCGGGTCGGCGAGCAGCGGGCGGTAGATCTCGATGCGATCCCCCTCCTCCAGCACCCGCGCCTCGGGATTGGCCAACGCCTTGCCAAAGATGCCCAGCGGGCAGGTGGCCAGATCCAGCTCGGGAAACTCCGCCGCCAGCCCTGACGCCATCACCGCCGTACGCACCGTAGCGCCCACGGCCACCTCCAGGCTCAGCAAGCGCTGACGATCGGCCAGCGCGCAGACGACTTCGATACCGATCGACTCAGCCATGAAGCTGCTTGGCTCGCTGACAGAAAGCATCGACCAGGGTGTTAGCAGCCTGATTGAACAGCGGCCCGAGGGTCGCCTTGACGATGGGCCCCGCGTAATCGAACGACAGGTCCAGGCTGATCTTGCAGGCCTTCTCACCCAGCGCCTTGAAGTTCCACACGCCATGCAGCTCGCTGAATGGGCCTTCTTCCAGGTTCATTTCGATCACCTGCCCCGGCACCAGCCGGTTGCGGGTGACGAAGCGCTGACTGAGCCCGCCCTTGGCCACGCCGAGACTGGCCACCATCTCGGTTTCGCTCGTTTCCAGCACTTCGCTGGAGGAGCACCAGGGCAGGAACTCGGGGTATCTCGCCACGTCGTTGACCAGATCGTAGAGCGCCTGCGCAGGGTACGGCAGCAGAGCGGAGCGCTGGATATGGGTGGTCATCTGGGCCTCTGAACGTCGGTCAGTCGGCTGCGCCGGAGCGAGCAACACGGCTGGTCAAAAAAAGAGCGCGCATTGTCAGGGATTCACCCCTCGCGCTCAAGCCTACGCCGCCGTAGCGGCCTCGCCTGGGACTCCCTATAATGCCGCGCCTATGGCTAAGCAAAAGAAACATCCCCAAGGCACCATCGCGCAGAACAAGAAGGCTCTGCATGACTACTTCGTCGAACAGCGCTTCGAGGCCGGCATGGCGCTCGCAGGCTGGGAGGTCAAGAGCCTGCGCGCCGGCAAAGCCCAACTGGTGGACAGCTACGTGTTGCTCAAGGACGGCGAAGCCTGGTTGCTCGGCAGCCACTTCACGCCCCTGAAAACCGCCAGCACCCACGTGATCGCCGACCCGGTCCGCACCCGCAAGCTGCTGCTGCACAAGCGCGAGCTGGGCAAGCTGATCGGCGCGGTCCAGCAGAAGGGTTATGCCTGCGTGGCACTGTCGCTCTACTGGAAGGCCCACCTGGTCAAGTGCGAGATCGCACTGGTCAAGGGCAAGAAGGAATTCGACAAGCGCGCCACCGAGAAGGAACGCGACTCCGATCGCGAGATCGCCCGCGTCATGCGCACCAAAGGCAAGGAAGACTGAGCGCCGACCCATGCCGGTCACCGCTCCAGCCGCAAGGCTGATGCTTCAGATTCCCTGCCTGCGTTGCGCGCGCTCCATCCGTAGCGCCTCCAGCTGCCCTTCCGCCAGGACCTCCTGCACGTAATCGATGTGCTGGTGCGAGATTTCCCGCGCCTCCTCGGCACGTCGCTCGACGATCGCCTCGAACAAGGCCCGGTGCTGCCTCATCAGCATGTCGCGGGTCTCGCCGCGCTGCAGGTACATGCCTCCAATATTGGTGACCACGTTGTGCTTGAGCAGTTCGAACAAGCCGCGGATGGTGTGCAGCAGCACGGCGTTGTGGCTGGCCTCGGCGATCGCCAGGTGGAAGCGCGCATCGGCGGCGCCCTCTTCTTCCCGGGTCGCCTTGCTGCCGGGCATGTAGCAGGCCTGCAGCGTCTCGAAGGCGTCGCGCAGGCGCTCGTGATCGACCGAGGTCGCGCGCTGCGCCGCATAGAAGGCGCATGAACCCTCCAGCGTGTGGCGGAACTCCAGCAGGTCGCGCTGGGCATCCGGGTTGCCTTCCAGCAGCGACAGCAACGGGTCGCTGAAGGTGGAGCCCAGCTCGGCGGACACATAGTTGCCCCCGCCCTGGCGGCTGATCAGCAAACCCTTGGCCACCAGCTTCTGGATCGCCTCGCGCAGCGACGGCCGGGACACCCCGAACTGCTCCGCCAGCAGGCGCTCCGCCGGCAGCCGCTCACCGGCCTTCAGGGTGCCCTCGAGGATCATCGACTCCAGGTGACTGACGATGTCATCCGACAGACGGCGCTGACGCACCTTACCAAATCCCATACCCCTCCCGCCTCTTTTCCACAGCCCATCCGGGCAGTCTGGCGCGGCAGTCCGCGCATATCCGGCGGCAGCCTAACCAGCCCCCGTCCGGCGCACAAGAAAAGCTCGATCGCCGCCCTCTCGACCAAAGTTGTAGGACAGGAAATTGACATGCGCACGGTAAGACTTTTACCCTGAGCCGTCGATTTTGTAAATTGGTATTACCAATTTCGACGAAGTACGCCAGATCCGGCCAATGCCTGCTGCGACGCCAAAAGCATCGCGCCCACCCGGACGGCCCACAGGCACTCCAAAAACAATTACGGAGCCAACCACCATGCAAGCATGGCAACAGATCTACACCCCTCTCGGCAGCCTCGGCCTGTCCGCTGCCGTCGCCGTGATCCCGATCGTGTTCTTCTTCCTCGCCCTCGCGGTGTTCCGCCTCAAGGGCCATATCGCCGGCACCATAACCCTTGCCCTGGCGATCGCCGTTGCCATCTTCGCCTTCAACATGCCCGCCGACATGGCCTTCGCCGCGGCCGGCTACGGTTTCGCCTACGGCCTCTGGCCGATCGCCTGGATCATCGTCGCGGCGGTGTTCCTCTACAAACTCACGGTCAAGAGCGGCCAGTTCGAAGTGATCCGCAGCTCGGTGCTGTCGATCACCGGCGACCAGCGCCTGCAGGTGCTGCTTATCGGCTTCTCCTTCGGCGCCTTCCTCGAAGGTGCGGCCGGCTTCGGCGCCCCGGTGGCCATCACCGCCGCGCTGCTGGTGGGCCTGGGCTTCAACCCGCTCTACGCCGCCGGCCTGTGCCTGATCGCCAACACCGCACCGGTGGCCTTCGGCGCCCTGGGCATTCCGATCATCGTCGCGGGCCAGGTCACCGGCATCGACGCGTTCAAGATCGGCGCCATGACCGGCCGCCAACTGCCCTTCCTGTCGATCCTCGTGCCCTTCTGGCTGGTGGCGATGATGGACGGCTGGCGCGGCGTGAAGGAAACCTGGCCCGCCGCCCTGGTGGCCGGCGGCAGCTTCGCCATCACCCAGTACTTCACCTCCAACTTCATCGGCCCGGAACTGCCGGACATCACCTCCGCCCTGGTCAGCCTGGTTTCCCTGACCCTGTTCCTCAAGGTCTGGCAGCCGGCCGGCGCGCAGAGCGCCGAAGTGGCCGGCGTATCCGGCGGCGCAGCGGTTCTCGGCGGCTTCGGCGACCCGCGCAGCACCGAGCCTTCGCCCTACAGCTTCGGCGAGATCCTCAAGGCCTGGTCGCCCTTCCTGATCCTCACCGTGCTGGTGACCATCTGGACCCTCAAGCCCTTCAAGGCGATGTTCGCCCCGGGTGGCGCGCTGGAGCAGTTCGTCTTCATGTTCGCCATCCCGCACCTGGACCAGCTGGTCCTCAAGGGCGCACCGATCGTTGCCGCCACCACGGCCATGCCGGCGGTGTTCAAGCTGGACCCGATCTCCGCAACCGGCACCGCGATCTTCTTCTCCGCGCTGCTGTCGATGCTGGTACTCAAAGTCAATGTTAAAAATGGTCTGACCACTTTTGGTGAAACCCTGGTCGAGCTGAAGTGGCCGATCCTGTCCATCGGCATGGTGCTGGCCTTCGCCTTCGTCACCAACTACTCGGGCATGTCCACCACCCTGGCGCTGGTCCTGGCCGGCACCGGTGCGGCCTTCCCGTTCTTCTCGCCCTTCCTCGGCTGGCTGGGGGTCTTCCTGACCGGCTCGGACACCTCGTCCAACGCCCTGTTCAGCTCCCTGCAATCCACCACTGCGCACCAGATCGGCGTCAACGACACCCTGCTGGTGGCCGCCAACACCAGCGGCGGCGTGACCGGCAAGATGATCTCGCCGCAGTCCATCGCCGTGGCCTGCGCCGCCACCGGGATGGTCGGCAAGGAATCGGACCTGTTCCGCTTCACCCTGAAGCACAGCCTGATCTTCGCCGCCTTCGTCGGCCTGATCACCCTGGCGCAGGCCTATGTCTTCACCGGCATGCTGGTCCACTAAGCCGGATCGGCTGCGCGTCGGCGATACGGCGTTGGAAATGGCCTCGGAGATGCTCACCTACAGTCGTAGGCTCCGCTCCCTCGGCCATTTCCGCCTTGTCTCGCTCTAGCTCGCTCGACCCTCGCAACGTGCCACGCTTCTTTCATTCAACGGTAGGGACCCCATGATCATCTCCGCCTCCACCGACTACCGCGCCGCCGCCCAGCGCAAGCTGCCGCCCTTCCTGTTCCACTACATCGATGGCGGCGCCTACGCGGAGTACACGATGCGGCGCAACGTCGAGGACCTCTCCGGCATCGCCCTGCGCCAGCGCGTGCTGAAGAACATGTCCGAGCTGAGCCTCGAGACCCAGCTGTTCGGCGAGACCCTCGCCATGCCGGTGGCCCTGGCCCCGGTGGGCCTCACCGGCATGTACGCCCGTCGCGGCGAAGTGCAGGCGGCCAAGGCGGCGGCGGACAAGGGCATCCCCTTCACCCTCTCGACCGTCTCGGTGTGCCCCATCGAGGAAGTGGCCCCGGCCATCCAGCGCCCCATGTGGTTCCAGCTCTACGTGCTGAAGGACCGCGGCTTCATGAGGAACGCCCTGGAGCGCGCCAAGGCCGCCGGCGTCACCACCCTGGTGTTCACCGTCGACATGCCCGTGCCCGGCGCCCGCTACCGCGACGCCCACTCCGGCATGAGCGGCCCCAACGCCCCGCTGCGCCGCGTGCTGCAAGCCATGACCCACCCCGCCTGGGCCTGGGACGTCGGCCTGCTGGGCAAGCCCCACGACCTCGGCAACATCTCCGCCTACCGTGGCGACCCCACCGGCCTGGCCGACTACATCGGCTGGCTCGGCGCCAACTTCGACCCGTCCATTTCCTGGAAGGACCTGGAATGGATCCGCGAATTCTGGGACGGCCCCATGGTCATCAAGGGCATCCTCGACCCCGAGGACGCCCGCGACGCGGTCACCTTCGGTGCCGACGGCATCGTCGTCTCCAACCACGGCGGCCGCCAGCTCGACGGCGTGCTCTCCAGCGCCCGCGCCCTGCCGGCCATCGCCGACGCGGTGAAGGGCGAGCTGAAGATCCTCGCCGACTCCGGCATCCGCACCGGCCTCGACGTGGTGCGCATGCTCGCCCTCGGCGCCGACACCGTCATGCTCGGCCGCGCCTTCGTCTACGCCCTGGCCGCGGCCGGTGGCGCTGGCGTCAGCAACCTGCTGGAGTTGATCGACAAGGAAATGCGCGTGGCCATGGTGCTCACCGGCGCCAAGAGCATCGCCGAAATCAGCGCCGACTCGCTGGTACGCGAGCTCGGTCGCTGACCCGCTGCACCTGATAGAGAACCGACGAGGCCGCCCGAGCGGCCCGCACCCACCGTTGATGACAGGACCCGACCGATGAGCCTGCCCGCCGCCTTCCTGCACACCGTCGAGCGCCTGATCCCCCGCGACCGGCGCTTCGACGATGCGCTTTCCACCCTCGCCTTCGGCACCGACGCCAGCTTCTACCGCCTCATCCCCAAGCTGGTGGTGCGGGTCGAGAGCGAAGCCGAAGTCATCACCCTGCTCAAGGCCGCCCACGCAGAACAGGTGCCCGTGACCTTCCGCGCCGCCGGCACCAGCCTCTCCGGCCAGGCCATCAGCGACTCGGTGCTGATCGTCCTCGGTGACAACTGGAACGGCCGCGACATCCGCCAGGGCGGCGCGCAGATCCGCCTGCAGCCCGGTGTCATCGGCGCCCAGGCCAACGCCTGGCTCGCCCCCTACGGCCGCAAGATCGGCCCCGACCCGGCCTCGATCAACGCCTGCAAGATCGGCGGCATCGTCGCCAACAACGCCAGCGGCATGTGCTGCGGCACCGCCCAGAACAGCTACCACACCCTCGCCGGCCTGCGCCTGGTGCTGGCCGACGGCACCCTGCTCGACAGCGAGGACCCGGTCAGCGTCGCCGCCTTCCATGCCACCCACGGCGAGTTGCTGGAGCAACTCGGCGAACTGGGCCGGCAGACCCGCGCCAACTCCGAACTGGCCGCGAAGATCCGCCACAAGTACCGCCTCAAGAACACCACCGGCCTGTCCCTCAACGCCCTGGTGGACTACGACCAGCCGCTGGACATCCTCACCCACCTGCTGGTGGGCTCCGAAGGCACCCTCGGCTTCATCAGCGCGGTGACCTACGACACCGTGCCCGAGCACCCGCACAAGGCCTCGGCGCTCATCGTCTTCCCCGACGTCGAAACCTGCTGCCGCGCCGTGCCCGTGCTCAAGACCCAGCCCGTCTCCGCCGTCGAGCTGCTCGACCGCCGCAGCCTGCGCTCGGTGCAGGAGAAGCCCGGCATGCCCGCCTGGGTCAAGGGCCTCTCCGCCAGCGCCTGCGCCCTGCTCATCGAATCCCGCGCCGCCAGCGGCAGCCTGCTGCACGAGCAGCTCGCGCAGATCACGGCCTCCATCGCCGACTTCCCGGTGGAGCAGAAGGTCGACTTCAGCGAAGACCCGATCGTCTACAACCAGCTGTGGAAGATCCGCAAGGACACCTTCCCCGCCGTCGGCGCCGTGCGCCAGACCGGCACCACGGTGATCATCGAAGACGTCACCTTCCCCGTCGAACAGCTGGCCGCCGGGGTCAACCGCCTGATCGAGCTGTTCGACAAGCACCGCTACGACGAGGCGATCCTCTTCGGCCACGCCCTGGAAGGGAACCTGCACTTCGTCTTCACCCAGGGCTTCGACAGCCCCGAACAGGTCACCCGCTACGACGCCTTCATGCAGGACGTCGCCCAACTGGTGGCAGTGGAATTCGGTGGCGCCCTCAAGGCCGAGCACGGCACCGGGCGCAACATGGCGCCCTTCGTCGAGCTGGAATGGGGCAGCGACGCCTATCAACTGATGTGGCAGCTCAAGCGCCTGCTCGACCCACGCGGCATCCTCAACCCCGACGTGGTGCTCAGCGAGGACCGCGAGTTGCACCTGAAGAACCTCAAGCCGCTGCCCGCCGCCGACGAAATCGTCGACAAGTGCATCGAATGCGGCTTCTGCGAGCCGGTCTGCCCCTCCAAGGGCCTGACCCTCAGCCCACGCCAGCGCATCGTCATCTGGCGCGACATCCAGGCCCGCAAGCGCGCCGGCATCGACACCCGCGAGCTGGAAGAAGCCTTCGCCTACCAGGGCGTCGACACCTGCGCCGCCACCGGCCTCTGCGCCCAGCGCTGCCCCGTCGGCATCAACACCGGCGACCTGGTGCGCAAGCTGCGTGGCAACGCGGCCCACCACGCCGGCAGTGCCGACTGGCTCGCCGGCCACTTCGCCACCGCACTCAAGGGCGCACGCCTTACCCTGCGCCTGGCCGACGGCGCCCGCCGCCTGCTCGGCGCGCCGCTGCTGGAAAAAACCTCCGGCACCCTGCGCCGCCTCTCTGCCGGGCGCCTGCCGCAATGGACGCCCGCCCTGCCCCAGGCCGCCAAGCCCATCCAGTTCACCCCACCGGCCAACGACGCCCGCCCCCGCGTGGTCTACCTGGCCGCCTGCGTATCCCGCGCCATGGGCCCCGCCGCCAGCGATGGCGAACAGGTGCCGCTGGTGGACAAGACCCGCATGCTGCTGGAAAAGGCCGGCTACCAGGTGGTCTTCCCCAGCCAGCTGGAGAGCCTCTGCTGCGGCCAGCCCTTCGCCTCCAAGGGCTACGCCGAGCAGGCCGAAAGCAAACGCCGCGAGATGATCGACGCCCTGCTGGAAGCCAGCCGCGGCGGCCTCGACCCCATCTACTGCGACACCAGCCCCTGCACCCTGCGCCTGGTGCAGGACGGCCTCGATTCGCGCCTGGACCTGTTCGACCCGGTGCGTTTCATCCGCACCCACCTGCTCGAGCGCCTGGAGTTCACCCCCCAGGACAAGCCCATCGCCGTGCACGTCACCTGCAGCACCCAGCACCTGGGCGAGGCCCAGGGCCTGATCGACCTGGTGCGCCGCTGCACCCGCGAAGTGGTGGTGCCCGAAGGCATCCACTGCTGTGGCTTCGCCGGCGACAAGGGCTTCACCACCCCGGAACTCAACGCCCACTCGCTGCGCAGCCTGAAGGACGCCGTGCAAATCTGCGAGGAAGGCATCTCCACCAGCCGCACCTGCGAAATCGGCCTCACCCAGCACGGCGGCATCGACTACCACGGCCTGGTCTACCTGGTGGACCGCGTCACCCGCCCACGGGCCATCTGAACCTCAAGCTGCCGTGCACCGCACGGATTGCGCCCCGCCCAGTGCGGGGCTTTTTTTGCCCGGCAAAAACGCCTCCCCCCGTCTCCCGGCCAAGCGCAACGGCAAGCGAAACGGCAACCCGGGCGCAATCCGCACTCGGTTTCATCCCGCCTCCCCTTCCCGACGAAATGTCAGCCCTGGAGCCCGCGAAACCCGGTACGCGAAAACCCCTGAAAACACCGTGCAGCCCATCTAGCACGGCGCCTCCAGCCTGGCCATCATGGCTTCGAAAAATGATGGCCAATTGTCAGCATTGCTCAGTTTCGGCCCAGGGACCCGCTCATATACTCGCGCCCAAACCCTTTCCCTGGCCCGCACTCCGCTGGCACTGCCCGACACCCGCTCGGCAGGCCGCTGTGGCCCTCATCAAGGATCGCGCCATGAACCACGTCTATCGCACCATCTGGAACCACGCCAAAGGTGTCTGGCAAGTCGTTGGGGAGCACACCACGCGACAGGGCAAGACCAAATCGAGCAAGGCCGCCAGCGGTGCCGGCCTGCTGGCCATAGGCGCCCTGCTGAGCCCCGGCCTCTATGCCCAGGGCATAGTCACGGACGGGCGCACGGCCACCAGCGTCGTGCAGAACGGCGCGGTCACCGACATCCGCACCGAGACCATCCGCAACGGCAATGGCTTCAACTCCTTCTCGCAGTTCAACGTGGCCAGCGGCGAAACCGCCAACCTTTATGTACCGGACTCGGCCAACGCCCTGATCAACATCGTTCGCGACCAGCGCAGCGAGATCAACGGCATCCTCAACGGCTACAAGAACGGCCAGATCGGCGGCGACATCTATTTCGCCAACCCCCACGGCATGGTCGTGGGCGAGTCCGGCGTGATCAACGTCGGCTCCCTTACCGTCACCACCCCCGACAGCGCCTCCCTTGAGCGCCTGATCGGCGCCGACGGCAAGATCGACGACCTCGCCGTGGCCCAGCTGAAGTCCGGCAACCTGCCCCTTTCCGAATCCGGCCTGGTGTCCATCCGTGGCCAGGTCAACGCCAAGGGCGCCGTCACCCTCAGCGCCCGCGACGTCGGCATCGGCGCCAGCGGTCGCGTCACCGCCGGCCAGCAGGCCATGCCGCGCATCGAGCAACTGGTGAACATCGACGGCCTCGACAGCGCCGCCGCCATCACCGAGGTCAACGGCGAGATCCGCATCATCGCCGAGAACGATGTGCTGATCGCCGGCCAGGTGAACACCGACGGTGTCGCCGGCAAGTCCGCCGGCGAGATCGAAATCCGCGCCGGCCACGACATCACCATCGCCGACGGCGGCAAGGTCTCCGCCTCGGGCCAGGGCGCCCATTCCGACGGCGGCAAGGTCGTGATCAAGGCCAAGCAGCAGAGCACCCTGGCCAAGGGCGGCACCGTGGCGGCCAACGCCGGCACCAGCGGCAACGGCGGCCAGGTCGAGCTCTCCGCCGACGAAAGCGTGACCTGGGCCGGCACCCTGGAAGCCAAGGCCGGCCAGGGCGGCGCCGTCGGCCACGTGCTGATCGACCCGCGCGAAATCAACCTCACCCAGGACCAGCGCCTGGGCGGCACGAACTACAGCCTGCAGGCCTCGGAGAAGATCAACGTCGCCGACGGCGTGATGATCTCCACCCGCAACATCGCCAACTACCAGACCGCCAGCCAGCAGGAACACCGCGACGCAGTCTCCGTCGGCGATTCCGGCGACATCACCCTGGAAGCGCCGACCATCGTCCTCGGCCAGAACGCCAAGCTCTACGCCCACACCAACAACGCCGCCTTCGAGGCCGGCGACGTCACCCTCAAGGCCATCGCCGCCGAGGGCGCCCTGCTCACCCCCGGCATCCTCGTCGGCGTGGGCAGCAACAAGACCGAAATCACCCTGGGCGCCGGCGCCGAGATCCGTGGCGGCCAGGTCACCCTCAGCGCCGAATCCTCCACCGCGCTGACCGACAGCCTGTCCAGCGACGGCCTGTACAACGGCGTCGATGAAAACGGCCACCCCATCGCCCAGGTCCTCGACGACGACGAGCTGGAAGAACAGCGCCAGGCCCTGGCCGATGCCGGTGTGCAGACCGATGACGACGGCGGCAGCGACTTCTTCGGCGGCCTGCTCGACACCCTCGCCAGCAGCGGCCTGCTGGCCTCGGTGCAGGTGCTCGACGCCCAGTCCAAGGTCAACATCGGCAACGGCGTGAGCATCATCGGCAGCAACGATGTGAACATCTCGTCCCACGCCAGCACCAACGCCCAGGCCGAGGTCGCCGACCTGCCGGTGGGCGCCGTGGTCTCGGTGACCAACACCGACGCCCAGCTCAACGTCGGCCAGAACGTCCGCATCGAATCCCTGGGCGGCAACGTCAACCTCAAGAGCCAGTCCGACACCACCGTGGAAACCGCGGTGGAAGCCGGCGCCCTCGAAGGCCTGCCGATCACCCTCACCGCCAACGTCACCTCGGCCAAGGGCCGCGCCACCACCACCGTCGGCAGCGGCAGCCTGATCAAGGCCGCCTTCGACGCCAGCGTCAGCGCCGAGCAGGTCAAGGTGTTCGACGTCAGCGCCCAGGCCGGCGACGCCGAGGGCGCCATCGGCGTCTCGGCGCTGGTCGCCCTCTCCGACCTGCAGGCCCGCAACGACTTCAACGGCACCCTGGAGGCCGGCGGCAACGCCACCCTGGAAGCCAAGGTGGACACCCAGTCCAACAGCCACGAAGCCTCGGTGATGCTCGGCGACGAGAACAAGATCGTCGCCACCCTGGAAGAGAAGATCGGCGAAGCCGGCGAAGACCCCAAGGAGCTGCTCCAGGCCAAGACCAAAGACGGCATCAAGGAGCTGCTGAAGAAGCTCGTCGAGAAGGGTGAGGAAGAAGAAGGCGAGAAAGGCGGCAGCGAGCAGAGCAAGGGCTTCCTCGATGAGCTGGGCGCCGCCGGTGCCCTGGCCTACATCAACCACGACAACCAGGCGCTGCTGAACCTGGGCGGCCAGGCCAAGGTCAAGGCCGGCCAGGATGCCAGCCTCAACGCCGAGGTCACCGACCTGCTGGACTCCACCGTGTCCTCGGTGATCTCCGACAAGAAGAACGCCGACAAGCCGTTCGACTTCAGCACCGAAAGCACCGGCAAGAAGAACGGTGTGGGCGTCGCCATCCTCATCAGCAACCAGGACAACGACGCGGTGCTGACCGTGCGCCCGGGCGCCGAACTGGACGCCATGCAGGCCCTCAGCCTCAACGCCAAGACCAGCCTGCCGTGGCTGGACCAGAGCCGCCTGTCCAACCTGATCAAGGCCTTCAGCGCCGACAACCTCAGCGACTTCCTGCAGACCATCAACGAAGGCCAGATGTTCAGCACCTGGGTCAACGCCGCCACCGCCGTCTCCGGCGAAGGCGCCCAGGACAGCGGCACCACCCTCAGCGGCATGGTCGACATCAACCACGTCGGCCTCAACGCCAAGGTGGACGTCGCCGACGGCGTCAACATCAACCAGGACCTGGCCTACCGTGGCCAGGAGCAGACCGTCGACATCGAAGCGCGCACCGAGTCGCAGATGGTCAACGTCGCGGCCGACCCGGGCCTGTTCAACAACGAAGGCGGCAAGAACGGCTTCGGCGCCGGCCTCATCGCCGGCATCTACAACAACAGCGCCCAGGCCACCGTCGGCGCGGTGAACCTCTACGCCAGCGAACTGAACGTCAACGCCGTCACCGACGTCGACATCCTCAACTACGCGGTGGCCGGCTCCAAGGGCGGCACCAACGCCCTCAGCGGCTCGGTCTCCGTCTCCGTGCTGGACAACGTCACCCGCGCCGGCATCGACGACGGCGCCCACCTGGTGGTGACCGACGAGAACGGCGGCAGCGGCGACATCACCATCAACGCCAGCGATGAAACCGACAGCCTGACCATCACCGGCGGCGTGGTGAAATCCACCAGCAAGGCCGCCGGCGTCGCCGTCGGCGTGCACGCCTTCGACCGCACCACCGAAGCCTGGCTGGGCAGCCGCGACACCCAGCTCGCCGCCGGCTCCGTGGCCGCGTCCGGCGGCCTCAAGGTCGGTGCCAGCGCCGATGGCCGCATCGGCAACTACGCCCTGTCCGTAGCCCTGACCGCACCGCCGGCACCCAGCACCCAGCCCGCCGCGCAGTCCCGCGAGGGCACCGGTTCCTTCGGCATCAACGTCTCCGGTTCGGCGGCGGTGAACACCCTGGACAACCTGGTTCGCGCGCGCATCACCGACAACCTCGACATCGATGCCGGCGCGGTCAACGTGCAGGCCAGCGACGACACCGCGCTGCACGCCATCGCCGGCGGCGCCGCGGTCTCCAGCAACACCGGCAACGGCGTCGGCCTGGCCGGTGCCTACACCCAGAACACAGTCGACTCCCTGGTGGAGGCCGAGCTGGCCGCCACCGGTGACGTCACCGCGCGCCGCCTCGACATCAGCGCCGACAACGAAGCCAGCGCCCTGTCGATCTCCGCCGGCGTATCCGCCAGCGCCTCGGCCAGCAGCTACCAGGTGGCCGGCTCGGTGAGCGTCAACTCGATCGACAGCACCACCCGCGCGCGCCTCGCCGACGGCGCCATCGATGCCGTCGACGGCGTCACCGTCAGCGCCCGCGACGACTCCAGCATCCACGCCGTGGCCGGCGCCGCCAGCTTCGGTGGCAAGGCCGGCGTCGGTGCGGGCCTGTCGATCAACAGCATCGACGGCGCCACCGAAGCCGTGGCCGACGGCCTGCGTCGCCTAGACAGCAACGCCGGCCTCAGCCTCAACGCCAGCAGCGACGCCGACCTGGTCTCGGTGGCCGCCGCCATGGGCTACTCCAACAAGTACGCCTTCGACGGTGCCGTGGCCATCAACCAGTTGGACCACGACACCCTCGCCGCCCTGCGTGGCAGCCACGACCTCAACCTCGGTGGCGCCCTGGCGGTGAACGCCGGCAACACCAGCAGCATCTGGACCGCCTCCGGTTCGGCCGCCATCGGCAACGACGGCGCCATGGGTGCCAGCTTCGGCTACAACACCATCAGCGACCGAGTCAGCGCCGAGATCCTCGACAGCGACGCCGAAGCCGCCAGCATCGCCGTACAGGCGAACCAGCAGAGCGACATCAACGCCCTGGTCGCCGGTGGCGCCGTGGCCGCACGCTCCTCCGCCGTGGCCGGCTCCATCGCCATCAACACCATCGACAACCGCACCAGCGCCCGTACCGACGACTCCAGCCTGACCAGCCACGGCTCGCTGCTGGTGAACGCCCAGGACGCCTCGCGCATCCGCAGCCTCACCGGTGCCCTGGCCTACGGTGGCCAGGGTGCAGGCATCGGCATCGCCGGTTCCTACAACCAGATCTCCGGCGCGGTCTATGCCGGCATCAACGGCGGCAACCTCCAGGCCGGCGACCTGCTGCGCGTCAGTGCCCTGCGCAACCAGCAGCTGCAATCCCTGGCCGCCGGCGCCGCAGTGGGCAACAACGTCGGCGTCGCCGGCTCGGTGGCCGTCAACATGGTCGGCGGCTCCACCCTGGCCGAGATCGGTGACGGTGCCCAGGTCCACAGCGACGGCAGCCTGCTGCTGACCGCACGCTCCGACAGCGACATCGAAACCGTGGCCGGCGCCCTGGGCGTGGGCCTGTCTGGCGTCGGCCTGTCCGGCGCGGTGGCGGTCAACCAGCTCGAAGGCACCACCACCGCCCGGGTCACCGGTGCGTCCACCCACCTGAGCGCCGACGGCCAGGGTGCCGCCCGCGCCATCGACAACGGCCAGCTCAACGGCAACATGGGCAGCGACCTGCGTGATCGCACCCTGCTGGACAGCATCAAGGGCATCGGCGTCGTCGCCAGCAGCACCGATGAGATCGACACCGTTTCCGTCAGCGTCGGCGGCGGTTCCAGCGTCGGCGTGGCCGGCGCGGTCACCGTCAACAGGGTCGGCGGCGCCACCCTGGCCCAGGTCAGCGGCGCCACCCTCGACAGCGACGCCGCCACCCAGGTCGGCGCCTACCACCACACCCGCGCCACCACCGGCAACGGTGCAGGCGCGGGCGGTGGCACCGCCGGGGTCGGCGTCTCCACCACCACCAACATCCTCGACCACGACACCCAGGCCCTGGTCGCCAACGCCACCCTCGGCAGCGACGCCGGCATTGGCGTGAACGCCCGCGCCACCCACGACCTCAACGCCGTGGTCGTCGGCGCCGCCATCGGCGGTACCGCCGGGGTCAACGGCTCGGTGGCCGTCACCACCCTGGCCGGCACCGTGCGCAGCAACGTGCAGGGCTCCAACCTGCGCAGCGACGCCGGTGGCATCGAGATCGCCGCCGACGCCGACAACGACCTCGACATCATCGCCGGTGGCGTAGCAGGCGGCGGTGTGGCCGGCGTCGGTGCCACCATCATCGTCACCGACCTCAACCAGCGCACCGAAGCCTCCACCTTCGGCGCCACCCGCCTGGACGCCAGCGGCCTCACCGCCATCGACGCCAGCGCCGCCCAGGACGTGACCATCGTCGGCTTCACCGGCGCCGGTGGCGGTACCGCCGGCGTGGCCGGCACCGTCAACGTGCTGGTCGCCAAGGGCCAGACCCTCGCCGGTGTCGGCGCGGGCAGCCAGATCAACACCCAGCTGGGCGGCGCCCAGCAGGACGTGCGCGTGCACGCCCAGGACAGCCTCGAAACCACCGACGTGCTCGGCACCGCCGGTGTCGGCGGCGTGGCCGGCGTCGGTGCCGGTGCCGACGTGCAGGTGGTGCGCAGTGGCGCCATCGCCAGCGTCGGCGACGGCGCCACCGTCAAGGCCGGCCGCGACATCACCGTCGAAGCCGAGAACAGCCGCGACATCGACTCCGTCTCCATCGCCGCCGCCGGCGGTGGCTACGTCGGCGCGGGCGCCGGCGTCTCGGTGGTCAGCGTCGCGTCCGGCGCCTCCTCCCAGGCCACCAGCAGCCTCGACAACAGCATCCGCAACGCCCAGGGCGTCGCCCGCAACTCCGGCCTCAACGGCCAGATGGGCAACGGCTTCGCCGGCTCCAGCCAGCTGCAGGCCGACATCAACGCCAACCAGCAATCCATCAGCCCCAACGACACCTTCCTCAGCACCCCGGACGGCACCGCCTACTCCGCCGCTGCGCGGGTCGGCAACGCCACCCTGGACGCCGGCCGCAACGTCACCGTCAGCGCCCACAACAGCACCGATGCCCTCAGTGAGGCAGCCGGTGTAGCCGGCGGCCTGGTGGGCGCCGGCGCCGGCGTCTCGGTGATCAACGTCGGTGACCGCAGCCTCGCCGAACTGGGCGGCACCCTGCGTGCCGGCGGCAACGTGCGCATCAGCGCCGAAGACGGCCAGGACGGCACCACCCAGGCCCTCGCCCAGGCGGGCGGTGGCGGCCTGGTGGGCCTCGGCGCCGCCGTGGCGGTGAGCGAGAAATCCAGCCAGACCACTGCGCGCATCCTCGACGGCGCCAACATCACTGCCGGCGGCGCCCTCAGCGTCGACGCCGACCTCGACCACGCGCTCAAGGCGCAGACCATCGGCCTCAGTGCCGGCGGCGTGGCCGTGGGCGCCAGCATCGCCACCTCCAGCAGCACCGGCCAGGCCCAGGCGCTGGTGGGCAAGAACGTGCAGGTCAACGCCGGCAGCCTCGCCGTCGATGCCAGCGCGCGCTCCAGCAACAACGTCGACGCCGTTGGCGTCAGCGGCGGCATCGTCGCCGGCAACGCGGTGGTCGCCACCGCCAGCGACCGCACCAGCGCCCGCGCCTGGGTCGACGATGGCAGCCGCGTCACCACCCAGGGCGCCATCGGCATCCGCGCCAGCACCGACCCGATGACCCGCGCCTTCGCCATTGGCGCCTCCGTGGGCGCCGGCGCCATCGGTGCCAGCGTCGCCACCGCCTCGGTGGACAACAGCGTGCAGGCCGGCACCGGCGCGGTGAACCTCACCGGCGGCTCGCTGGACGTGGACGCCGCCGCCCAGCGCACCCGCAGCCAGAGCGCCGAAGCCCAAGCCGTGGGCGCCAGCGGGGGTGCCCTGATGGGCCTCAACGCTACCGTTGCCAGCGCCAACCTGGACACCAACGTGCTCGCCGATATCGGCCAGGGCACCCAACTCGCCATCACCGGCAACGCCGCGGTGAAGGCCAGCGACGCCACCCGGGTCAAGACCGACGCCACCGGCATAGCCGTCGGCGGCCTGCTGGCCGTGGGCGCCAACGTTGGCCTGGCCGACATCGACGCCACCCAGCGCGTGCGCTTCGGCGCCACCGGCCTGGTGGGCGGCACCCTGGCCCTCTCCGCCACCGGCAGCAACGGCATCAGCGGTGATGCGGTGGCCGGCAGCGGCGGCGTGGTCGCCGGCAGCGCCTCCACCCTCAACCTCGACGCCACCAGCGCCACCACCGTGGACGTGCTGGGCAACACCAACATCCTCACCGGCCGCACCGACGTGCTGGCCGAGCACCGCCTCGACTACGCCGCCGACAGCGACTCGATCCAGGCCGCCATGGTCGGTGCCTCGGGCACCTTCATCGACCTCGACCTGGGTGCCACCACCCAGGTGCTGGTGCGCGACGGTGCTCGCGTGGCCGCCCTCGACGGCCTCGACATCGAAGCCCACACCATCACCCAGGGCGGCGCCGAGGCCTTCTCCGGCTCGGGCGGCGTGATCAGCGGCAGCGCCGTGCTGGTCGACAACACCATCCGCGACACCACCCGCATCCAGGTCGGCAACAACGTCGGCCTGGCCACCGTGGGCAGCCCGCTGGACATCGAAAAGGGCCACCTGCGCCTGAGCGCCCACAACACCATGCGCGCCGCCGACACCGGCAAGCTGTCCGCCGGTGGCGCCATCGCCGCCCCCTACGCCGGCACCGAGATGGACGTGGACGTCACCAACCAGGTGACCTTCGGCGACAACCTGAGCATGACGAGCAGCGGCCTGCTGCAGGTCGGCGCGTACAGCGACACCCGCGCCAGCACCAATGCCCGCGTGGACGTCTACGGTCTGGTGGGCGCCGGCGGCGGCGACTCCAAGATCGACCTGACCGCTGCGCAGCTGATCCGCTTCGGCGCCAACGCCAACCTGCTTGGCTACGGCAACCTCGGCCTGCGCGCCGGCCAGAGCGCCGATGGCAACCTGGCCAACGACATCCGCGCCAGCGCCAGCACGGTGGTGGTCAACAACACCCTGATCCCGGTGACTGCGGTTCTCGATGCCGATGCCACTGCGACCACCACCAACGACCTGGTGTTCGGCACCGGCGCCCTGCTGCGCTCGGTGCGCAACGTCGACCTGATCGCCACCAACGGCGCGGTCAGCGCCAGCGGCGGCGGCGTGGGCAAGAACCCCTACCTGGCGCTGTTCTCCAGCGAGCAGACCACCCGCTCCGACCGGGTCAACCAGTTGGCCAGCCTGAACCTCGCCAACAGCCGTGTGGTGGCGGGCGCGGGCAACCGCCAGGAGGTCTACTGGGACGGCAACCAGCTGCGCACCGTGTCCTCGCTGAACGACCTGACCGTGCAGTACAAGGCCGCCGGCAGCGCCAACGCGTTCCGCCCGCTGGCCGAGATCGACGCCACCCTGGCCAGCCTCAACCAGCAGCTCGCCGGCCTCACCCCGGGCTCGGCCGCGTACACCAGCCTGAGCGACCAGATCGCCCTCTACACCCAGATGCGCGCCAGCACCGCGCAGTCCCTGGGCGCCGGCGCCAACGGCAACACCACCGTGGACACCCTGGTGATCGGCGATATCATCGCCGGCGCCGGTGACATCCGCGTCGGTGCCGACCGCATCCAGCAGTCCGGTGCCAACCTGACCGCCTACGGCGCGCCGACGGTGATCATCCACAACAGCTCCGACGACTACCTGGTGACCAACGGCATCCTGGTCTCCGCCGCGGGCACCGGCAGCATCACCTCCACCGGCGCCGCCAAGCTGGCCAACAGCGGCGCCACCCTGACCGAGGTGAAGCGCTCGCAGTCCGACTACTACGACGCCACCCAGCGCCCGAGCGTGCCCTCGATCGTCATCGAGAACACCTACGACACCAACCTGGCGGGTAACACCAGCCCGGCCCCGGGCATCCTGGTGCTCGGCGACATCGAGAACCTCAAGGGCAACACCTCGCTGAGCAACACCTCGGGCAACGTCTCGCAGTTCGCCACCATCGAGAGCTACCAGCTGAGCATGAACGTGCCCAACGGCGACCTGTTCGTCAGCCTGCCGGGCCGCAGCTGGAACCTGGCTTCGGTGCAGTCGGAGTGGGCCAACGTCATCAACGGCCTGAACCCGAGCAGCCTCAGCGGCCGCAACGTGCCCGACTCCATCGCCGAGTTCGCCGCCAACGTGGTCTACAACGGCTCCTATGCCTTCACCAGCAAGGAAGCCTTCACCGACTACCTGATCCGCAACTACGGCAGCGGCAACGGCACCGACCAGCAGATCATCCTCGACGGCATGGTCCGCGGTTACTGGGAAACCGACGACGACAACACCGCCAACCGCGTCTGGTACAAGGACACCCGGTACGAGTACAGCGGCAACATGTCGGCCAGCGACCACAACTGGCTGACCAACAACACCGGTGTGTGGGATTGGCGCTACACCATGATGCAGGCCTACAAGACGCAGAACAGTGCGGCCCTGGGCCAGTCCGACACCAGCGGCTCCACCGCCAGCGCCCTGCGCGTGGGCGGCGCCCTGGCGATCAACGCCAAGAACATCAACATCAACGCCGGCATCGAAGTGGGCGCGCGCACCGACTGGTCGCTGAACCTGGGCGCCGCCGCGGCCGCCGAGATCGCCAGCATCGCCAACGGCAACGGCCTGGTGCGCCTGAACAACGTCAGCGGCATCGCCGACGGCAACGGTGCCGACGAGGTGCCGGTGGTGTACTGGGATTCGGACAACCAGCGCATCCAGGTGCAGCGCATCAACGCCGCCGGCGGCGGCTCGGTGTCGCTGACCGGCAACATCATCAACACCAACACGGTGGGCAACATCGTCGTCAACTCCGGCTACGGCGATGTCGAGATCAACAACACCACCGGCCGCGACCTGATGCTCACCGACATCGACCTGGGCAACGGTGGCCAGAGCGTGGTGCGCATCACCGACACCCTCAAGCACTGGGGCGACGGTCGCGCGCAGACCTGGTGGTACGTCAACCAGGCCGGCCAGGACAGCGTCTCGGTCTACAACAACGCCAACGGCGCCACCGCCCTCACCGGCGCCAGCCTGGCGAGCGTGATCGGCCGCGACTTCACCTACAACCCGCAGGCCGGCGCCCGTTACGAGTGGACCCAGGACTACCACATCACCCGCACCTACACCGGCCCCACCAGCATCTCGGGCAAGAGCGACGAGATCCCCGGCAACCTGGGCAACTGGGTGAGCGAGATCGCCACCGCCGACGGCAAGGCCTACCTGACCAGCGCCGGCGACGTGGTGGTCCGTGCCGTCACCGGTGACGACAAGGCCTTCATGCAGTGGGCCGACGCCAACATCGGCTACACCACCGTGCGCGCCACCTCCAACGGCGACGAGTGGGGCGGCTACTACGCCGGCGCCACCTTCGACCTGGCCACCGACATCCAGATGACCGTCACCAACAGCGTGAAGGCCGACCACGCCATCCCGATCCGCTTCGTCGGCAACAGCGAGTCGCGCCTGCAGGTGGATTCCGGCTCCAACGTGCTGATCGGCGGCACCATCCGCAACGACGTCGGTACCAGCACCTTCGACGTCACCGGCTCGCTGCTGCAGGCCGGCGGCTCGCTGCAAGGCAAGGACCTGGTGCTCAACGCCAGCGCCGGCATCGGCAGCGCCAGCGACGCGCTGAAGCTGATCGACTCCCGCGTCGCCGGTGCCTCAGTCAGCGCCAGCAGCCAGGGCGACATCTTCCTGGCCAGCAGCGGCGACTTCTACGCCAAGTCGATCCAGACCACCGGCGACGTCACCGTCAACGCGGTCGGCGGCATCTACCAGCACGCCAATGCCGTGGGCGTCTCCATCGGTGGTGATGTGCTCAACCTGCACTCGGGCTCGGGCAGCTCCATCGGCGGCGTGAACAGCCCGCTGGTCACCCAGAGCAACGAGATCAACGCCTCCGCCCCGGGCAGCGTCACCCTCACCCAGGGCAGCGGCAACATGAACGTCGGCTACATCGAGTCGCTGTTCGGCAACGTCGAGCTCAACACCCCGAGCGGGCAGATCCTCGGCGCCGCGCCCAAGGGCGAGGACCAGGACGCCAAGCTGCAGGAGAAGATCGCCGAATGGGAGGCCATGGGCCTCACCGACGCCAACCACGCGCAGAGCACCATCAATGGCTACGAGAATCGGGTGGAGCGCTACTACAGCGACTACTGGACCATTCGCGAGCGCGCCAGCAACCCGGATGGCAGCTTCAGCCTGACCAGCGCGGGCCTGGACCTCTACCGCGAACAGGTCAGCGCCAGCCTCGGCCACAGCGCCAGCGACGCCGAGATCAACAGCACCATGAGGGCCCGCTACCTGGAGGCGAAGAGCTTCCTGGCCGGCGCGCCGGGCGTCGACCAGGGCCTGCTGCAGACCCGTGCGGCCGACTTCCAGTACAGCCTGGACACCGGCTCCGAGCTGTACGCGCAGATGACCCACGGCGCGGTCTGGGACAAGAGCATGCTGGGCACGGTGATCAACGCCGGCTCGGTGGCGGGCGACCGTCCCTCCACCGGCGCGCTGCCCAACGTCTCCGCGACCCAGGGCTCGATCCGCCTGAACAACGACCCGACCCAGGCCCTGCCCGAGGCGGAGACCCTGGTCTTCACCCTCAAGCGCACCGACGGCTACCTGCCCATCGTCACCCAGCTCTCCTCCTCGGAAGGCAACAGCTACAGCTCCAGCCAGCTGATGGCCTTCCTCGCCGAGGCCAAGCCGGGCACGCTGCAGGCCGACCAGGTGGACGGCGACACCGTGCGCATCACCCTGCGCCCGCGCTACGACCTGGCGGTGGAAGCCAAGGACCCGGTGGTCATCGACGCCAAGGGCGACTACCACGTGGGCACCTCCCAGGACGTGATCCTCAAGGACATCACCGTGGGCGGCACCCTCTACGTCTACGCCGGCCGTGACGTGATCAACCAGACCGCCACCGGCGTCGCCGGCGCCGTCACCGGCGGCCTGTACATCGACGCCGGCCGCAACATCGGCTCGCCGGACAACCCCATCCAGGTCACCAACAACGGCACCGACCCGGTCACCGTGTACCGCCTGGTCGCCCCCGGCACCGCCAACGTGGTGGTGCTCAACGGCAACGTGGTGGTCGGCAAGATCGACGTGAAGGGCGAAACCAACCTGGTGGCCAACAACGGCGACTTCTACTCCCTGGGCGACCACGCCACCTTCGATGGCGGCCTGGTCAACCTGCGCGCCGTGGACGGCAACGGCCTGACCTCGGGCTACATCGGCACCACGCTGAACCCGTTCAACGTCGTGCAGAAGCAGGGCGCCCTGGGCCTGTTCGGCCTCGGCGCCAACGTGGTCGCCACGCAGAACGACCTGGTGATGTCCAATGGCGTACTGGACGGCCTGGTGTCGCTCACCTCGAGCTTCGGCTCGATCCTCATGGACGACGAGGACTCGGTGATCCGCACCACCGACGAAGGCACCGGCCAGGTCGACCTGGTCGCCGCCACCGGCATCGGTGCAACCGGCGCCGCCATCCGCCTGGACACCGGCCACTTCAACGCCGAGACCCCGGTGGGCGACGTCAACCTGCACCTGCACCGCGAGGCCCGCGCCGAACGCGTGCACGCCCTGACCGGTTCCGCCCACCTGGTGGGCGACGGCGACGGCGTGCTCGGCACCACCGACCTGGACCTGGCCGACGTGCGCATCGCCCGTGACCTGGAGCTGCGCGCCGAAAGCATCCGTGGCCAGGTCACCCAGACCGTGCAGGCCACCCCGCTGCGCCTGTGGGCCACCAACCTGCAGGGCGGCGTGGCCGACCGCATCGACCTGGGCATCACCGCCGCGCCCTACGTGCTCAACGAGCAACTGGCCGCCCGCGTCGCGGACATCCGCTCCAACGCCACGCGCTTCAACATCGTCAACGGCCACATCGGCGAAGAGCTGAAGCTCACCACCGGCTACGTCAGCGCGCTGATGGACAACACCACCCCGGCGCTGCGCTACGCCAGCGACTTCCAGTACTACATCCCCTGGAAGGGCTTCTCGCTGGACCTGGAGACCCGCGGCGCCACCGGCTCCCGCGCGCCCATGTGGTTCAACTCGGCCCGTGGCGTGTTCACCCGCAACATGGTCACCAGCGGCCACGCCACCTTCGACCTGGCCCGCCCGCACTTCAGCACCGACCTGCGCCAGGCCGGCGGGGAGGCGATGCCCGCCTTCTCCGCGGCCTACCCCGTGCGCCCGGCGCTGCAGCGTGCCAATGCCATCTCCACCGCCCCCCTGGCGGTCAACCTCGGTACCCAGAGCAGTGACGATGACTCCATCTAAGACCCTCACCAGCGGCGGCCTGCGGGCCGTCGCCAGCCGCGCGCCCTTCCTGCTCGGTGCCGCCGGGCTGCTGTTCGCCGCCTGCGCCAACGCCGAGGCGCTGCCCTCCGGTGCGCTGCCCGGCGCCATCAGCTCGGAGCTGCTGCGCCAGCCGCAGCGCGCCCAGGAGCGCCAGGAAGCCCGCCCGCAGGACGACACGCCGGTGCTCGACGTGCCGGTGGTGGGCGACCAGAAGCTGCCGGACAACCCCAACGTCGCCTTCCAGCTGGACGCGGTGGTGTTCAGCGAGACCGCCATCCTCGACGCCCAGCAGTTGCAGGAGATCGCCAGGCCCTACCTCGGCCGCAAGGTGGGCTTCGCCGACCTTCAGCAGCTGATCTCGGCGGTGAATCGCCTGTACGACGAGAAGGGCTACGTCACCGCCCGCGCCATCCTGCCGCCCCAGCGCATCGAGCAGGGCCGCGTGCGCATCCAGCTGGTGGAAGGCCGCGTCGGCGAGCTGGTGCTCGAAGGCAACAGCTACATGAACGAGGACTTCATCCGCGAGCGCCTGGACATCGGCAACGGCGAGCTGGTGGACCCCAAGCGCCTGGAGGCCGAGCTGTCGCGCTTCAACCGGGTGAGCAACGGCACCCTCTCCGCCTCGCTGCAGCCGGGCAAGGGCTACGGCCTCACCGACGTCTACGTGAACGTCAACGAGCCGCCGCAGAACAGCCTCGACCTGTTCGCCAACAACCACGGCTACGAATCCACCGGTGAAGAGACCGGCGGCATGATGTACCGCCACTACGGCGCCCTCGGCCGCGACGACGTGTTCTCCGCCTTCCTCTCCGGCTCGCGGGGTTCGGGCGTGGGCATGCTGTCCTACGACGCGCCCTTCAACACCCTGGGCGGGCGCATCGGCGGGCGCCTGGGCAAGAGCAAGGCGAAGGTGATCTACGGGCCCTTCCGCAGCCTGGATTCGGAGAGCGACTCGAAGAACGGCTCGCTGTTCATCAGCCACCCGCTGTGGAGCAACCAGGACTGGCTGCTCACCGGCCAGCTGACCTACGGCGAGCAGCGCACCAAGAACTACATCGCCGATGTCTTCCTCAACGAAAACCGCGTGCGCACCACCCAGGCCGACCTCACCGCGCTGTACCTGGCGCCGGGCCGCTCCCTGCGCGTGGGCCTGGGCTACCAGGATGCCCGCAGCGAGCTGGAAGGCACCGCGATCCGCGAGAACTACGGCCTCTGGGTGGGCTACTGGCAGTTCTACCAGGCCCTCAGCGCGGACTGGTACCTGAACGCCACGGGCGCCTGGCAGTACGCCAACCGCGAGGGCGTGCCCTCCAGCCAGCTGTTCCAGATCGGCGGCGCCTCCACCGTGCGCGGCTACCGCCAGGGCGAGCTGGCCGGCGACGGCGGCCTGTACTCCAACCTGCAGGCCAACTACCGCATCACCCAGGCCCTCACCGGCTTCGGCTTCTACGACTACGGGCGCATCGACTCCTCGTTCCGCCAACCGGAGAAACTGGACAGCGTGGGCGGCGGCTTCAACTGGCAGGCCACCTCGCGCCTGAGTGGCGAGGTGACCCTCGGCGTGCCCCTGACCAAGGTGCGCTCCGACCAGGACAACGCCTACGTCAACCTGCAAGTGGTGTTCAAGGTCCTCTGACGCCACGCCCCGAATCCGCTCCCGTGCTGAAGCCCGGCCCATGTGACCCCATCTCGTGGGCAGGGCTTCGGCGCCGGGGCGGCCCCGTCGATCCTCTCTGCCGTAGCCCGGGCTTCAGCCCGGGGCCTGAGGCGGCCTGCTCTAGAAAAACACTGAACCGTGCGTTTCACCGGGCAGTCCATCCTTACAAGCCCGTCGGCAAGCCCGGGCTTATCCGTCTCGGACGTCATTGCTCCACTCGGCCTCTACAAAGGGCCTATCCGAGTGCCAAAGAACGAGAGAGGAGACTCCCCTCATGAAACGCACCGCCCTGTTGATCACAGCCGCCCTGATGGCTTCCCCGGTGTTCGCCGATGACCTCTGCACCATCAACCTGCAGAAGATCAGCGACACCATGGCCACCAACACCACCCTGGGCGACCCGCTGAAGAAAGAAGTGGAAGACCTGCGCATGAAGGCCGAACAGGCCAAGACCGCCGGTGACACCGAAGCCTGCATCAACTCGTCCAACATGGCGCTGCAGCGCCTGCAAGGGCCGAACAAGGAAGGCGGTAGCGACGGCGCCAGCCAGTGACCCGCCCCGCGTGAACAAGCCAGCCTCGTGCTGGCTTTTTCATGCCCCGCGCAACGCCTCGCCCCTGCCTATACTCCTGGACACCCCCGCCAGGAGCCTCGCCATGCGCCGCCTCGCCGCCTTTATCGCCGCCGCCCTGATCAGCACCCCGCTCTGGGCCATGCACTGCCCCCAGGACATGGCCAGGATCGACGCAATGCTCAAGACCGACCCGCCCTCCGATGCCGCCCTGCTGGCGGAAGTCCAGCGTCTGCGCGCGGAAGGCGAAGAGCTGCACAAGGCCGGCAACCACGAGGAATCGGCCAAGGTGCTCAAGGAAGCCATCGACATGCTGCAAGCCAGCGAATGAGCCTGGCCCGCCACCCGTATACATCCACGCGCTTGGAACGTGGCTTTGCTTTTAGTCACCGGTAAAGGGGCGCAACGAGACCTCGGAGCATGCAGCCGCCGCTCAGTCCGGACGTAGGGTGTGCTGCGCGCACCTGGAGCTGACCGGAAGCACCGTGCGGCGGTGCGCGCGGCCCCCCCTACGGCACGAGCTCATCCTGTCAGCTCTCAGCTCGAATTATCACCAGCAGGATGACCATGACCACGTTCTAAGGACGTGGCTTCTCACGCTCAAATGAAAAAGGGCTGCGCATGGCCTGCGCAGCCCTGGTAGCCCGGGCTTCAGCCCGGGAGCAGCTCACCCACCTCAGAAGGCCGGCGGCTCCCGCTCCAGCAGCGACAGCGCCAGGCGGCGCACCTGCTGCAGGTCCACCGGCTTGGTCAGGCAGGCATCGGCACCGCGACGGCGCGCTTCCGAAAGGCTCGCCTCATCCACCGCGGCGCTCACCACCATCACCGGCATGCTGCGCAGGCGCGGCGTGCGTCGCACGTAATCGAGCACTTCCAGGCCATCGCCATCCGGCAGGTCCAGGTCCAGCAGCAGGAGCGCCGGCGTCTGTGCCTCCAGGGTCGACAAGGCACGACCGACCGACCCCGCTCCGCGCACCTCGGCCATGTCGCGCAGGCCTTCCTTGAGCACCTTGAGGCAGGCCGGGTGGTCCTCGACGCAGAGCACCTGGGCCAGCACCGGCGCCGGCGGGCTTTCCTGGATGCCGGCGTCCGCCTGGTTCGGCGGCGCGGCGCTGGGCAGGTCGATCCAGAAGCGGCTGCCGATGTCGCGGGTGCTGCTGAAGCCGATCTCCCCGCCCATCAGCTCCGCCAGCTCGCGGCACAGCACCAGGCCGATGCCGGTACCGGGGATGGTGGAGTTCTCCCGGCCCAGGCGCTGGAAGGGCTGGAACAGCATGGCCTGCTGCTCCTCGCTGAGCCCCGAGCCGCTGTCCGCCACCCACAGGCGCACGCCGGCCGAGCGCAGCTCGTAACCGAGGCTGACCATGCCTTGCGGGCTGTTGTACTTCACCGCGTTGGATAGCAGGTTGAGCAGCACCTGGCGCAAGCGTCGGGCATCGGCCAGCACGAAGAGCGGCGGCTCCGGCGGCGCCATCATCTGCAGGTGCAGCTGGCGGGTCTGCAGCTCGGGCTGGATCAGCTCGGCGCAGCCGGCCAGCAAGGGGCCGATCTCCACCGGTTTGAGCTGCAGCTGCTGGCGGCGGTTCTCGATGCTCGACAGGTCGAGGATGTCGTCGACCAGGGAGGTCAGGTGGCGGCTGGCGTTGACGATCTCCTGGGCGTACTCGGCCTCCTCGCGACGTTCTTCCTTGCCCTCGGTCTCCAGCCCGATGAGCTGGGCGAAGCCATGGATGGCATTGAGCGGTGTGCGCAGCTCGTGGCTCATGCTGGACAGGAAACGGCTCTTCGCCTGGCTCGCAGCCATGGCCTCGCGGCTGGCACGGCGCAGCTCATCCTCCACCTGCTTGAGGCGGGTGATGTCCACATGGGTGCCCGCCACCAATTGGGCGCGGCCTTCACTGTCACGCTCCAGCACCTTGCCGCGGCTCAGCAGCCAAGCGTACTGACCATCGGCATCGGCGAAGCGGTATTCGGCATCGAAGTTGTCCTGGTCGCTGTCGGCGAAGAACAGCCGCAGCCGGCGCACGCGCTCCACATCGTCGGGGTGCACGCGGTCGTTGAAGTCGTTGAAGCTGAGCTCGTCGGAAGGCAGGCCGAAGCGTTTCACGAAGCGCCCGCTCATCTTGATCGACAGGGTGCGTGCGTCCACTTCCCAGAGGCTTTCGGTGGTGCTCTCCAGCACCAGCTCCAGGTTGCGCTGGGCCTCGACGCGTTCTTCCTCGCTGGCGCGCAACTGGTCGCCGGTCTGCTGCACCGCCAGGGCCATGGACTCCAGTTCCATGATCCGGCTGCTCGGCGCATCGGGGCTGAAGTCACCCTGGCCGATGCGCTGCATCATCCCGGAGATACCGGCCAGCGGCACCGAGAGCTCGTCGCTCAGGCGCCGCGAACGGGCCCACATCCAGGCGAAGAACAGGGCATAGAAGAAGGCCAGGCCGGCGATCAGCAGGTAGCCGATCTGCAGGTAGCGCTCGGCGAGGCGGTTGGTCTCGCGGAAGATGTTGGCCTCGTCCACCACCATCATCAGGCGCCAGCCGGTCTGCGGGATCTCGGTCCAGGCCACCAGCTGCTTGCGCCCGCCCAGCAACACTTCCTTCATGTTGCCCTCGCCGGACTTCATCGCCTGCAGGATGGGCTGCATCTCGGCGTGCTTGGCCAGGTTGAAGTCCTCGGGCTTGAGCACCTCGCGGCGCACCGCCTCCTCGTAGGAATAGCGGGTCAGCTCGCGCAGGCCGAAATCACGCTCCCCCGCCGCCGGCAGCGCCATGATGCTGTTATCGCGGCTCACCAGCATCGCGTAGCCCTGCCACGGCACCTTGAGATTGCTGATGGCGCCGAGCATCTGCCCCACGGTGATATCCAGGCCGACCACGCCTTCGAGGAAGTCATCGCGGTACACCGGCGAGATCGCCGACATCATCCAGCCCTGCCCGGCCGGGTCGAGGTAGACGTCGGTCCAGACCACCTTGCGCCCCGGGTTATGCCCGGCGTCGGCGAGGTAATAGAAGTTGTAATCGGGTATCACCATGTCATGGGGATACTGCTCGGGCGTCATGAAGAAGGGGTAGATGCGGTTGTAGCTGTCCCAGCTGTTGAAATACACCGCCGCCATCAGCGGGTCGCTCTCGCGGATCGAGCGCATCAAGGGGTCCAGCTGCGACAGGCGCAGGGCCTTCTCGTGGTCCTGGCGCTCCACCGGCGTGCTGTTGGCATAGAAGGACGCCGAGCGCCCATCGTCGCTCTGGGTGTAGAACACCCCATCCTCGCTCAGGCGATGGCGCGAATGCTCCAGGGCATCCGGCTGGTAGCTGCGATCGAGCAGCGCGCGGCTGGCGCTGTCACGGAACAACCGCACCAGCACCTCGATGCTCTGCAGCCGCCCATCGATGATCTTGCCCTCGCGGCGCACGGCGCTGCCCAGGTCCTCCAGCGCGCTCTGCTGCAGGTAATCGACCTGCGCATCACGGATCGCACTGTTGGTCAGCAGATAGATGGCGATCAGCACCGACTCCACCAGAATCAGTGGGATCAGCGCGCTTTGCACGAACGCACGCCAAATCCACTGGCGCAACGGATAACGGGGGGAGCGCGGCATTCGGAGGACTCGTTTGAGGGACATCCTGACAATAGCTGGCAATCATAAGCGAAGCCGGCGGACAGCCCAATTGTGCACTGAAGGTCGACGCGGCAACGCCTTTGGCGTACCATCGCCCGTCTAGCTTTACCACTAGAAGCTTTTGGGGCCGATTAGGATTCGACGCCGGTAACAAAACTCTAGGGGCATGCCGAGCTGGTAGCAGACCTCGTAAATCAGCTGCTGCAAACTTATAGTTGCCAACGACGACAACTACGGGGCGGCCCTCGCGGCCTAACCCTTCTGGTGGCTTCGGCCGCCAGCAGTCATAAGGGGATGCCTGTAAACCCGAAATGACTGTCAGATAGAACAGGATCGCCGCCAAGTTCGCTGTAGACGTAACGGCTAAAACTTATACAGCTCGCTCTGAGCACCCTGCCAGTCGGGCCGCAAAGAGCTAACTCAGTAGACTTGGCTAAGCATGTAGTCCCGAAAGCGGCGCACTGGCGGACGGGGGTTCAAATCCCCCCGGCTCCACCAAACGCAAAGCCCCTGAAGATCGCGAGATCTCCAGGGGCTTTTCTTTGGGCGCGGATCAACCCAACTCCTCCGTAGCCCGAGTGCCGATCCGGGAAGCCTTCGGCACTATTCCGACCTGCATGCCGAATGGATTGAACACACTGTTGAGCGTCTGCAACGTGGGATTACTTTCGTCGTGCTCCAGTTGCCGCAGGGCTCGCAACGACAACTTGCACATCTGCGCAAATCTAGCCTGCTGCAACCCGGTCACCTCCTTTCGCAGGCGCCGGACAGCTTTCCCAATGGTGATCTCACCGGAAGCCAGTTGCTGCTGCAGCTCATTCAAGATGCGATTGCGTTCGAGGATATCCATTAGACAAGCCCCCATTTAGCCAGCCGCTGCTGGAGGTTCTTCAGCGCTATCCGAGGGTGATTCATGGTCTTCGCAGGAAGCCCTTCAGCATTCAGCAGATCAGGCAGCGCCAGAAACTCCTGCGCCGCAACTCTCAGCCTCTGGAACAGCTCATCCGGATCAAGCCACTCCGACGCCTCGGCACAAGCCGCTCTCCAGTCGACCTCCCCAGCCAGCTCGACGCTTTTCGGCCATTTCGTCGTACGGGTTATGCCTTCCTCATCCATGACCATGGGCGCCAGGTCATAGATGGGGGCCAATTGGACGCCCTGAGCGGTTCTGAGAATGGAAGTGTTGCGCCCATGGTTGTCCGAATTGCCCAGAATCTGGTTCAACAGGTCACGTCGAAGGTATTCAAATACCAATTCTCCAACGTGCTGCTCCTGACCCACGCCCCGCCATAGCTCAACCAGATTCCGCAGTACCTCGGAGTGCCGCATGTAGCTCCCCGCCTCGGTCACTCCAGATAACGAATACATCGACTCCACCGCAATTCGGCCAACACCCTCAGCATTGACCTCCCGGTCGAAACGGTGCATCCAGAGGCTGGGCTTGTCGCCCTCCTCCAACGCCAGCCCCTCCACGGCAATCGTATTCATACCCAGTTGCTGGATAGCCCGATAAAAGCAGTATTCGCTACGCAGGATGTCCTGATCGGTCTGGCCGGCGTTGTTACGTGCGAACTTCACAAACCAGTGCTGAATAGCCTCTGCATCCGGCAACACCGCATCCGGGTGCAAGGCGCCATGCCTATCCTCCGTCAGCAGCAGCTTGGGGGCTTCACCACCCGCCCCCGTCGCACCACCAATGGCAGCGCCTTGCTCGTATGCGTATTCAAGGAATTTCGCATCCCGAGTGACGACCTCGTCTCGCGCAAAGCCCAAAACCGGGCTGCCGGCGATAGCCTCGACAGACTCCTTGATACGCAGGTTGCCAATAGGTGCGGGCACACAGCGCCCCAATAGATACAGGTCCAGGCTCAAGCCTTCTGGCCGCTTATTTCCCAAACGCTTGAGCAGAAAGCGTCTCGCAGCACCGGATGGCAGGATGTCGAAGAGAAAAGCAGGGGCCTTCCTGCCTCTCCAAGAGTCCCAACCAACGGGGCACGTCGCGCTGACGGATGTGTTCAGTCGGCTGCCGACGGCCTCTAACGAGTCGACCAGATAATCCTGCCGATATCCGTAGGCACAACTGCCCTCCAGCCCCTCGTCCGGTTGCTCGAAGCAGAGCTCCATGGCATCACGCCATTGGCCGTCTGTATGAATCTGGAGTGTGAGGTTGTGCATATCCATCACCGGCATTTTGATGCCGAAAACTTTAGGTGTTATGCCAATAAAAGGCAATTTAATGCCTAAAAACATCTTTAAAGCCATAAATCGGCATTAAAATACCCAAATCATGAAAACGTAGCGCGCGTTGTACCCCACCCCTTACCCCGCGAAACTGCAATGAATAATCCCTAGATATCAACTGGTTATTGGCCGGCCTCAAACGACCTCGACCCACCAAGCGCAAAGCCCCTGAAGATCGCGAGATCTCCAGGGGCTTTTCTTTGGGAGTCGACAAGCCCACCTATCGCGACAGCAAGAAGTCGCGAATACGGGGAAAAACCCAGCTCCTCCACAATCAGCATCCCGCTTGGCGCTCTCACCGCCAGCTTCACCGAATCGCCCCGAACCTCCAGCACCTCGACCTCAATCCCCTGGGTCAGCAACAGTCGCATCACCTGCGTCCCCAGCTGCCCGTCGAGTAGGTTGATCGACACCACATCGCCCGACCGGCAGACACCTTCATGTAATTGCACGTGATGTACCTCCGATTTTTCCTGAGGTGGAGGACAGCACAGAGGAAGTGCCAGGGCGAGAGCGGGTAGATGGCTTCGGAGAATTCTCTGTCACCAAGGACGGCATCTCTATACCCGGGTGCATAGGCGCATGCACATGGCGAAGCTCGTGCAATGGCATTTCAGCGAGCATTTCTCGGGCCCTGAGTTCAATACGCTCATTGGCCTCGGGCCCCAGCTTCGAGCGTAACGCTTGGAATTTTCTAGCCATCGATCAGCCCTCCTCCGTATGGGCGATCAGCGAAGGGGTAATCCATCGACCCCGACCGCCCGTCATTCCTCCTGCTCCCTCTGCATCTCCAGCAACCGCGAAAAATCTTCAAGATTGCTACGCGACAGCTGCACCACCGCATCCATCAGTGCCCCCTCCCGGTACTCGCCGAACCAGGGCCCGGGGAAGCCTTCCCGAAACGCGGCGTTATCCAGAATGATCTCGGCGATCACCTGAACCGTGTGCAACCGCGACTCTAGTCGCTCACGCAGTTCGCGAAGGCGACGTTGCTGATGGGTCAGTGAGAGCGAATCGGGATCGTTCACTGCGAAACCTCCTTGGTTTGGCCATATATCTGCAGCAGCGCCTCCAGCACAGAAATAACCCATTTTGGGATAAACCTGAAATAGGTTTATTCAAACCACCGGCCCTCGTTCCGGTGACCCCATGAAAACCATCAACTCCCCGCCCTACCAACGTCTGCTCGAGTTGCTCATAGCAGCGCGCAATGAGTCGGGTATGACTCAGCAGCAACTGTCAGAGAAGCTGCTGCGTCCTCAGTCGTACGTATCCAAATACGAGCGCGGCGAAAGGCGGCTCGATGTGGTCGAGTTCCTGCTGGTCGTACAGAGCCTCGGTGCGGAGCCCTTTGCGCTTTTGCGAGAGATTCAGCCGCTGCTCGATCAATTCGACAGGCGTCAGGAAAACGATATCGACTGACCCCAAAAGCAAAAAAACGGGAGCCCCAAAAGGCTCCCGCTCTTCATTTCAGTCCTGCTTCACCCCATCACTTATTCCCAGTCAACGCCGCATAGCTGGTCATCAGGTTGCGGTAGTCCGGGATGTGGTTGGAGCACAGGGCGGCCAGGCCTTCCACATCGTTGCGCCAGTCGCGGTGCAGTTCGCAGGCCACGCCGAACCAGTTCATCAGCTGCGCACCGGCCTGGCTCATGCGGTTCCACGCCGCGTTGCGGGTCATCTCGTTGAAGGTGCCGGAGGCGTCGGTCACCACGAACACYTCGAAGCCTTCCTCCAGGGCGGAGAGGGCCGGGAAGGCCACGCAGACCTCGGTCACCACGCCGGCGATGATCAGCTGCTTCTTGCCGGTGGCCTTGATCGCCTTGACGAAGTCTTCGTTGTCCCAGGCGTTGATCTGGCCGGGGCGGGCGATGTAGGGCGCGTCCGGGAACAGCTCTTTCAGCTCGGGAACCAGCGGGCCGTTGGGGCCGGTTTCGAAGCTGGTGGTGAGGATGGTCGGCAGCTTGAAGAACTTGGCGAGGTCGGCCAGGGCCAGGACGTTGTTCTTGAACTTGTCCGGCTCGATATCGCGAACCAGGGAGAGCAGGCCGGCCTGGTGGTCCACCAGCAGGACGGCGGCGTTGTCTTTGTCGAGACGGTTGTAGGTGAAGTTGGTCATGGTGCGTTCCTCGCTTTTCGATGTTTGGGTGCCGGTTCGGCGTTGGTTTCTTTCGCTTCGTTGCAGTGGCTGACTGCATGGAGGAAAGATTAAATTCGGCACCCCTTCACCGCCAGACTCCAAAAATCAGCTCTAGCGTTCTATTTCAGGAACGACAACGACACAGGCATAAGGGAGAACGGGCCGGCAGTGGCTGCTGGCCCGGAAGGGCTCTAAGCCCACATCAGAGGGTGAACACCAACCGCGATGCCGTGGCCCGGTTCCAGGCGGATTCCACCTCGGCCAGCGGCACGGCCTCGGCGTCTATGGTCAGGCCCGCAGCAGGTACAGCGGCCAGCAGTTGGCCGACCACCCGCACCAGCCCGGCGTTGGAGAGGCTGCCCAGGCCGCTGCCCATCAGTTCCAGGCCGGAGCTGCGCAGCACGGCGCCGGGGAAGTCGATGCTGTTGCCGGAGATCGAGCCGATCTGCACGAAGCGCACGCGCGGCTCGGCCTCGCGGCTGCCGTGGCCGGACGCAGCGGCGAGGAAGGTGGCGGCCGAGGCGCCCCAGAGGTAGTCGAGCACCACGTTGGCGCCATCGCCCTGGATGACCTCGCGGAAGCGCGCCTTCAGCTCGTCCGCCGGCAGGTCCAGCGGGATGGCCGCATCGGTGCCGAGGCCGCCCAGGGTGCGCAGGCTGTCGGCGTTGCGCCCGGTAACGGTGATGCGACCAGCACCGAGGTGACGGGCCACCTGGATCGCCAGGCGCCCGGAGGCACCTGTGGCGCCGTTGATCAGCACGCTCTCGCCGGGCTGGAAATGCGCCCGGTCGATCAGCGCCGCCCAGGACGACATGCCGGGGTTGGCGATGGCGGCGGCAGTGACGTCATCCACCCCATCGGGCACCTCAACCAGGTTCGCTGCAGGCACCACGCTGTACTGGCCCATGGCGCCGTAAAGCGGGCGCGGGAAGGCGAAGTACACCCGCCGCCCATCCTCCAGCTCCCCGACCCCGTCCACGCCCGGCACCAGCGGCAGCACCTTGCCGCTGCTGTAGTGCCGGCCGGAAGCCTGCGCCTTCACCAGTTGGCTCAACGCTGCTGCACGGACCCGCACCCGAACTTCCCCCTCGCCCGCCTCGGGGGTGGCGAAATCGGCGTAGCGCGGTGCTTGGTTGAAGTCATGGACGACGGCGGCCTTCATGGCGGGCTCCGGAGCGGGTTGGAAAACCGGAATGCTACCCCTCACCCGCCATCGGTGGCACGCAGGTCGTACGCCGAATATAAGCAGCGGTGCCCCTGAGAAAGGCCTCGTGTGCAACCTACCGGGCCAAGAACTTTCAACAGGTTTGGCGCAAATTCCTCCTACGCCAAAACAGCAGTCCAGGCAGATCCGCCCCGCTTGGCTACCCCTATCCTCTCCCTGCTTTTCTCCCCGGGGTCAGCCTGCACGTATAGAGCGCGAGCCCGCCCCGCCACCAGGCGACAGGAGCCCCCCTATGCCGTACATGACCATCAGAACCGGTCGAACGAATCGCTACGCCCGGTTCTACCCCTCGCGATTCCAGTTGGACCTGTACGGGAATGGCGCGGAGGAGCGCATCGACCTCGGGGTTTCCGGCAGCCGCGTGCTCGAACTGCTGCTCAACGCGCCCGGCAAGGTGGTGCCGCGCGAAGCGCTGCTCAACCATGCCTGGTCAGATCGCATCGCCAGCCAGGGCAGCCTAACCCAGCAGATCGACACACTGCGCCAGGTGCTCGCGGACGAGACGCAGCACGAAATCATTCAGACGCTGCCACGGCGTGGTTACAGGTTCAATCCACTATTCCTGATCAGCACCGCGAGCGGCATTGCGACCAGTGACACGCAGGAAGAACGACTCCTGCCGATAGCTGCCACGCCACCCTATGCCACCGGGGGCAAGCCGACGCCAGACTGGACCCGACCCTGGCTGATAGCCCTGTGCTCCCCCATCGCCATAGGGCTCTGTATCACCGGGCTGTTGTGCTTCCAGCTCTCCGAGCAGCGGCTTCATACCCAGGACATGCAACTGGGAACGCTGACCATCACCTACCTCGATGAGCGCGAAGAGGCGCTCCGCGAACTGGTCCGCGACACGGCCGTGCTCAACCCGCGCCTGCAATCGTTGGTCAGCGCTTCCTCTCACTTGCTGGTGTTTCGCAGCGCCGACTTCTACGAGATCGTCTGTCTGCACGATGGGCGCAGCGCCAGTTAGGTTGATGGTGCAACGCAACATCGTGGACTCGGTCCCCGAGGCCCAATTGGCGAGGTGCCTGCAATGACGCTTCAGCGTCTTCGCCAGCGGCCCCGCCGCCATTTGCTGGTGCTGCTCTCGGTGCTGGCCTCGGGCCTGGCGCCAGCTTCGCTGTGGTATGGCACGCACTCGACCCAGATGATCGACGGCCAGTACGCCGCCAACGGCCAGGTGGTGCTCGAAAGTGGCCAGGTGCTGGACATCGTCCACTGGACCCTCTTCCGCGACGGCCGCTTTTATACGATGACCCGCTACGGACGCAGCCTGCTGGAAACATCCGGGCGGGTGGAGCGCGACCTCATCGGCCACCTCAGCCTGCTGGTCGAGAGTGGCGGCCCGACCGATGCCCTGCAGACCAGCGGCAACGATGACGAGGTGATGCTCAACCTGCTCTACAGCAACCAACGCGGCTCACGAATCCGCATGGAGCCCCTGGGTGATTGCTTCTGGGCCGTGGAAACACGGCACATCTTCTGCCCGCAGAAGAGCCGGGGGCCCTTCAGGCGCGCCAACGAAGCCCTATGAACCAGGGCTGCCCGGCCCGCTCACCCGCACAACAACACTGAAAGCATGGCCGGTAGTGCCTCTATCCGAAGCAAAGAAAAATGCATTCAGAAGATTCAGAACCACACCGCGGGATGGAGCAGAGCGCAGCGAAAGCCATCACCTACTCGACTCGACCCGAACGTTTTCGCAGTGTCTGCGAGGGTTTAGGCCGGGCGTTCGCTGCGCGGGGTGATGGCCCGCAGGATGCCGTTGAGCAGCACGCCGTAGAGCGGCACGAACAGCACCAGGCTGACGCTGAGCTTGACGCCGTAGTCCACCGTGGCGATCTCCACCCAGTGTTCGGCCATGAAGGGGTTGTCGCTGTGCCAGAAGGCCACCGAGAAGAAGGTGAAGGTGTCCAGCAGGTTGCCGGCGATGGTGGAGACCACCGGGGCGATCCACCACTGGCGCATCTTGCGCAGGCGGTCGAAGACCTGGATGTCGAGGATCTGCCCCAGCACGTAGGCGAGGAAGCTGGCCAGGGAGATGCGGGCGACGAACAGGTTGAACTCGCCCAGGGCGGCGAAACCCTGGAAGGCCGCGTCCTGGAACAGCACGGAGACCACATAGGAGGCCGCCAGCGCCGGCAGCATCACGCGGGCGATCACCTGGCGCGCGGCCTGTTTGCCGAGCAGGCGCACGGTCAGGTCGGTGGCGAGGAAGATGAACGGGAAGCTGAACGCGCCCCAGGTGGTCTGCCAACCGAACAGGGTCATGGGCAGCTGCACCAGGTAGTTGCTGGCGATGATGATCAGGATATGGAAGGCGATGAGGCCAGTCAGCGCGGGGCGCCAGACCGTGGGAAGAGCTGCGGGCATGGTGATTCACATCCTTTTTGCCGATGGGGTTAGGGAACCCATGTCGCAGCCCCATGGCCACGACGGCGCGCATTCTAACTTGACCCGCGCGTCAAAAAAAGACGTCGAGCCAGTGCTTTCGTCGGCGGCCGGGCCTCAGCCGTGCGCTAGCGCCTCGGCGTACACCGCCAGGCGACCGCGCCCACCGTTCTTGGCCTGGTAGCAAGCGATATCGGCCTGGCGCAGCAGCTCGGCCGGCTCGCTGTTGCCGGCCCGCAGGGTGGCCAGGCCAACGCTGGCGCCGACCTGGAAGACCTGCCCCTCCCACTCGAAGCGCAGCGCCTGGATGTGCTCGATCAGCCGCGCGGCGAGCATCTCCGCCTGGACCAGGGGGCAGCTGCGCAGGATCATCGAGAACTCGTCGCCGCCCAGGCGCGCCAGCAGGTCGCCGCTGCGCACCAGGTCCTGCATCAATCGCGAGATGCGCCGCAGCAGTTCGTCTCCGGCGGCGTGACCAGCGTTGTCGTTGACCTGCTTGAAGTGGTCCAGGTCGATGAAGAACAGCACGCTGTGCCCGGCGTTCTGCTCCACCTCGCGGCAGCTCTCCGCCAGGGCGTCCTCGAAGGCCGGGCGGTTGAGCAGCCCGGTCAAGGCATCGTGGGTGGCGGCGTAGCGCAGGTGCTTCTGCATGGCCCGCGCCTCGCTGACATCGGTGAACACCAGCACGCTGCCGAGCAGCTCGCCTTCGGCACTGCGCACCGGGGCCGCCTGGCCACGCAGGGCGATGAGGCCACCGGCGCCATGGCGCAGGGACGAGTGCCCGGGAATGCTTTCCACCGTGCCCAGTTCCAGGCAGGGCCGCACCGGGCTGGCCACCGGCCGCCCCTCTTCGCTTTCCAGGGGCAGCACGCGCTCGATGGCCTGGCCACGGGCCGCGGCGGTGCTCCAGCCGCTGAGGCGTTCGGCCACCGGGTTGAGAAAGCGCACACGGCCGTCCAGGTCGGTGGTGATCACCCCGTCGCCGATGGAGTTGAGCGTCACCTGCAGGCGCTCGCGCTCGTCGTTCAGGCGTTCGGTGAGTTCGCGCAACTGGGTCACGTCCCAGTTGGTGCCGATCATCCGGGTGGGCTTGCCCTCGGCGTCCAGGGCCAGGCTGCCGTGGCCACGCAAGGCGCGGACATCGCCATTGGGCAGGGTGACGCGGAACTCCACGTCCAGCTGCGCCAGGCCTTCGCGCACACGCTGTAGCTCACGTTGCATGGCGTCGATATCGCCGGGGTGGACGAAGCGCGCCCACTCCTCGTAACTCACCGGCCGCCCCAGCGGACGCATGCCGTAGAGGCGGAACAGGCTGTCGTCCCAGATCATGTCGTCGCTGATCAGGTCCCAGTCCCAGACACCCACGCCGCTGGCGCCGGTGGCCAGGGAATAGCGCTGGGCCAGCTCGGCCAGTTCGGCCTCGGCGCGCTTGCGCCGGTCGATGTCTTCGATCTGCGCGATGAAGTACAGCGGCCGCCCTTCCGCATCGCGCACCAGCGACACCGCCAGCAGTGCCCAGACTGCGGAGCCGTCGCGGCGCAGGTAGCGCTTCTCCAGCCGATAGTTGTCGCGACGGCCGGCGAGTGCGTCCTGCACCAGTTCCAGGTCGCCGGAGAGGTCATCGGCATGCGTGATGCCCTGGAAGCTCTGCGCGCTCAGCTCGTCCGGCAAGTAGCCGAGCATCTCGCACAGGGCGCGGTTGACCCGCTGCAAGCGGCCATCCAGCCCCACCAGGGCCATGCCGATGGCCGAGTGCTCCATGGCATCGCGGAAGCGCGCCTCGCTGGCCGCCAGTTCGCGCTGGCGTCGCCGGCCCTGCTCCACGGCGGCGGCCAGCAGCAACGGTGGCAGCAACGACAGCAGCAGCGGCAGGTAGAGCGTGATTTCCTGCCACAACGGCGTTACCGGCGGCAGCTCCAGCCCGCCCATGGCGACCATCAGGCCGCCGCTGAAGGAGGTCAGGGTCACCAGCAGCGCCGTGCCGGCGAAGGGCAGCCGCACCGCCGCCAGCAGCAGCGGCAACGACAGGTAGACGAAGGGCGAAGGCAGCAGGCGCAGGGCCACCAGGGTCACCAGCAGCACCAGCGGCACGTAGAAGAACAGTTCGTTAGGGCGCTTCGGCGAGCGCAGGGACTGCAGGCCGTGCTGCTGCAACTGCACCGTCAGCGGCAGGATCGACAAGGTGCCCAGCACCGCGCCCTCGTACCAGGACAGCCAAACCCGGCCAAAGCCGGCATAGCCGATGCTCTGCACGATCAGCGCACCCAGGGTGGAGCTGACCAGCGGCGGCACCATGGCCCCGAGCAGGATGAAGCGGAGGAAGGCCGACGGGCTGCGGCTCATGTTCAGCGCCACGCCGGTGCGTCGCAGCAGGGTGGCGGCGAGAATCATCTCCAGCGTGTTGGCCGGCAGGAAGCTGGCGGACATGGCCAGGGTGTCGCCCATCAGCTGCCCGGCGATCATGTTGGCCACCAGCATCGCCCCTAGCAGCGCCGGCCAGCGCCGCAGCGGCTGGGCCCAGAGGAAGGTGATGCCGAAGGCGTTAGCGTACCAGAGGGTGGCGATGGTGCCCGGCTGCCGCGCTAGCCACACGGCGCCCAGGGCCAGCAGCAGGTAGCCGAGGAACACCAGCAGCAGGGTCGCGCCGAAGCGCCCGGGAACGACCGGGGCGGTACTCAAGGCCGGGCGCATCGGAAAGCGGATGGGGCTGGACAGCTGGTGAGCACGGCTCATCTCCGGGCAGTCTGCGATTCGTCGGGGACGCTCCATCACAATAGCGAATGGCGCGCCCCGCACAACAGCGGGCTGTGACGCTCAGCGCGGCGTCTGGGCCACCCCCTGCCAGGGTGCGCCGAGGAGCAGCTCGCCGCAGCGCTGGCGGAGGAACTCGCGCAGCAGGTTCACCGGCTTGCTCAACTGGGCGCGGTGCGGGCAGATCAGGTTCAGCGGCGTGGGCTCGCCGAGGTAATCCTCCAGGGCCAGCTGCAGGCGCCCGGCACGCACGTCGGCGGCCACGTCCAGCCAGGATTTGTACACCAGCCCCTGCCCCGCCACCGCCCAGCGCCGCACCACGTCGGCGTCATCGCAGACCCGGTCGCCGGCCACCGTAACCACTTGGCTGCGGCGCCCTTCGTGGAAGGTCCACTGGTCATGCACGCGGCCACCGAGCAGGTACAGCAGGCAGTTGTGCCGGTGCAGTTCCTCCGGCGTGCGCGGCCGGCCATGGCGGGCGAAGTAATCCGGCGCACCACAGAGCACGCGGCGATTGCCCGGTGCCAGGGGCAGCGCCACCAGGCTGGAATCCTCCGGCTCGCCGGAGCGGATGGCGATGTCCACCGGCTGGCGGAACAGGTCGGCCACCTGGTCGCTGAGGAACAGGCGCACGCTGAGGCGCGGGTGCTCGGCCTGGAATTCGTCCAGCCAGGGCAGCAGCACGTTGCGGCCGAAATCCGAGGGCGCCGAGAGCTGCAGCAGCCCGCCGATGTCGCTCTTGCCGCCGGCCAGCTGCTGGCGGCCCTCGTCCAGGCTCTGCAATGCGGCGCGGGCGTGCACCAGGTACTGCTCGCCCTCGGCGGTCAGGCGCAGGCTGCGGGTGGAGCGGGCGAACAGGCGGGCGTCGAGGCGCTGCTCCAGGCGCTTGAGGGCGGCACTGGCCACGGCCGGGGAGATCTCCAGCTCGCGGGCGGCGGCGGAAAGGCTGCCACGGTCGGCGGTACGGACGAAGACGGTGAGGTCGTCGAGGCGCAGCATTTTCAAAAATCCTTTGAAAGACTGTCGTCTTCTAGCTGATTTTTCTTCGCCGCGAAATGGCTCAACCTATGCGCCATCGACCCCGGAGAAGCCGCCATGACCCCCTCGCTCCACCTGATCGCCCATATCGATGCCCTCCCCGGCCAGGCCGAGGCGGTGGAAGCCGCCCTGCGCGAGCTGGTGGCCGCCAGCCGCAGCGAACCCGGCTGCCTGCAGTACGACCTGCACCGCGACCGCGCCGACGCGCTGCGCTTCGTCATGCTGGAAACCTGGCGCGACGACGCCGCCCTGGAGGCCCATAAGGCCACCGCCCATTACCGCCATTTCGGCGATGCCCATGGCAGCCGCCTCAAGGGCGTCACCCTCACCCTTCTCGATCGCCTCGCCTGAACCCAGGAGCCCACGATGAAAGCCGTTGCCTATTACCAGTCCCTGCCCATCGACCACGTCGATGCGCTGCAGGACGTCGAACTGCCCGCCCCCACCCCGGGCGCCCGTGACCTGCTGGTGGAGGTCCGCGCCATTTCGGTGAACCCGGTGGACACCAAGATCCGCCGCAACGTGCAGCCGGAGAACGGCCAGGCCAAGGTGCTGGGCTGGGACGTGGCCGGCGTGGTCAAGGCCGTGGGCAGCGACGTGACCCTGTTCCAGGCGGGCGACGAGGTGTTCTACGCCGGCGCCCTGACCCGCCCGGGCGGCAACGCCGAGCTGCACCTCGTTGACGAGCGCATCGTCGGCAAGCGCCCCCGGAGCCTGGACTTCGCCAAGTCCGCCGCCCTGCCGCTGACCGCCATCACCGCCTGGGAGCTGCTGTTCGACCGCCTGGGCATCGCCGAAGGCAAGGCCGACCAGGGCCAGAGCCTGCTCATCGTCGGCGCCGCCGGCGGTGTCGGCTCCATCCTCGTGCAGCTGGCCCGCCAGCTCACCGGCCTGACCGTGATCGGCACCGCCTCGCGGCCGGAAACCCAGGCCTGGGTCCGCGAGCTGGGCGCCCACCACGTGATCGACCACAGCCAGCCCCTGGCCGCCGAACTCAAGCGCATCGGCCTCGACAGCGTCACCCACGTCGCCAGCCTGACCCAGACCGACCAGCACCTGGAACAGCTGGTGGAAGCCCTGGCGCCCCAGGGCAAGCTGGCGCTGATCGACGACCCGGCCGGCCTCGACGTGCTCAAGCTCAAGCGCAAGAGCATCTCGCTGCACTGGGAGTTCATGTACACCCGCTCGATGTTCGAGACCGCCGACATGATCGAACAGCACAGGCTGCTCAACCGCGTCAGCGAGCTGATCGACGCCGGCGTGCTGAAGACCACCTTCGGCGAACACTTCGGCCGCATCGACGCCGCCAACCTCAAGCGCGCCCACGCGCTGCTGGAAAGCGGCAAGGCCAAGGGCAAGATCGTGCTCGAGGGGTTCTGAGAGCGTCGCCTGCCGATGGGGTGTCCACCTGGGCGCCCCATCGCGAATGAATTCGCTCCCACCGGCGGCGCTGCGCGCCGCTTGGCGACTGAAGTCGCCCCTACAGAAGCGCCGAGCCACCCTTCAAACGCCAGTGTCCGCCCGTAGGGTGTGCCGCGCGCACCGAGCAAGCCGATGCGCACCTCGCCATGACCATCGAGCAATGAAGGCGGGGCAGCAAACGCCACCTGCAGAACGACGATGACGAGCGACAAGCCTGGCGACAGCTGAGCCACAGGAAGCGGCCCAGCGCCCTCCGCCGAACGGTCGTCCACCACCAGTCGGCAATTTGATCCGGGTCATTTTCTGTCATCTACCCGGGTCTACACTGGGGGCTCACTTTCTCAGGGAGAGGGCACCATGAACGTCATAGTCCGACCACTCCGTACCACCCAGGGCAACAGTTGGCAGGTCTGCATGGACCAGCACGCGGTGAGCTTCCGCAGCGAGGCCGAGGCGCAACGCTTCGTTGCCACGCTGGAGGCGCGGCTCAAGGCGCCGCACGTGCTGCCCGAGCTGAAACAGCGGGCTGCGGGCTAGCCGAGCACCGACGGCTGGCCCCGGGTCAGCCGCCAGGTGACCAGCGACGCACACACGGCACCGACGCCGCACAGGCAGATCACCATCGCCATCGGCATCGCCGATCCATCGTGCAACACCCCCACCAGCGCGGCGGCACCCGCCGCCACGCTGAATTGCAGGCTGCCCATCAGCGCCGAGGCGCTGCCGGCATGGCGGCCCTGGCCGGCCATGGCGCTGGCCGAAGCGTTGGGGATGATGATGCCGAGGCTGGCGATGCAGCCGAACAGCGGCACCAGCAATGGCCACAGCGCCTCGGTATGCGCGTGGGCCACCGCCAGCAGCGCCAGCGCGCACGCCAGGTACAACCACACCACCCGCCGCATCCAGTAGGCCGGCCCGCCGAAGCGCATCAACCAGGCGTTGACCTGGGCCACCAGGATGAAGCCCAGGGCGTTGCCGCCGAACAGCCAGCCGTAGTGCTCCGCCGGCACGCCGTAGAGCTCGATGAAGACGAAGGGCGAGCCGGCGATGTAAGCGAACATGCCGGCCATGGACAGCCCGCCGGTCATGGCGTAGCCGATGAACACCCCATCCCCCAGCAGGCGCTTGTACTGGCCCAGGGCGCCGCGCAACGGCGGGCGCTCGTCGCCGCTGGTGAGGGTTTCCGGCAGCCAGAGGTAGACGCCGGTCAGCACCAGGGCGCTGAACAGAGTCAGCCCGAAGAAGATCGACGGCCAGCCGAACAGGTCCAGCAGCAGGCCGCCGCCCAGGGGCGCGAGGATCGGCGCCAGGCCCATCACCAGCATCAGTTGCGAGAACACCTTGGCCGAGGTGATGGGGTCGCAGAGGTCGCGCACCACCGCCCGTGACACCACCATCCCCGCGCAACCGCCCAGGGCCTGGACGAAACGCGCGCCGATCAGCCATTCCAGGCTCGGCGCCAGGGCGCAGGCCACCGAGGCCAGGGTGAACAGGCTCACCCCCACCAGCAGCGGGATGCGCCGGCCGAAGCGGTCGGCGATGGGGCCGTAGAGCAGCTGCCCAATGGCCAGGCCGATGAAATAGGACGCCAGGCTCAGCTGCACGTGCTCGACGTCAGTGGAGAAGGCCTGGGCCAGTGCCGGGAAGCTCGGCAGGTAGAAGTCGATGGCCATGGGGCCGAAGGCACTGAGCGACCCGAGGATCAGCAGGATGCGGAAATTCATGGTTCACCTGAAAACAGGGCGCCGCCCCGAGGGCGGCGCCGTGGACTGCAAAAGACCGTGGAGCGATCGCGCGGTTCGATGTTCAGCGAGGCGGGCGCGTCACTCGGCCGCCGGCGCCTTCTTCTTGCGCCCCAGCTTGTCGGCGGCGGATTCCACCAGCAGATAGAACATCGGGATGAGGAAGGTTGCCAGCAAAGTGGCGGCAAGCATACCGCCAATCACCCCGGTACCGATCGAATGTCGGCTCGCCGAGCCCGCACCGGTGCTGATGGCCAGGGGCACGCAGCCGAGGATGAAGGCCAGCGAGGTCATGACGATGGGGCGGAAGCGCAGCTTGGCCGCCTCCAGCGAGGACTCGAAGATGCCCTTGCCCTCCTCGCGGCAGAGCACGGCGAACTCGATGATGAGGATGGCGTTCTTCGCCGCCAGGCCGATCAGCGTCACCAGCCCCACCTGGAAGTACACGTCGTTGGACAGCCCGCGCATCCACACCGCAAGGATGGCGCCGAATACCGCGAAGGGCACCGCGGTGACCACGGCGATGGGCAGGGTCCAGCGCTCGTACTGGGCGGCGAGGATGAGGAACACCAGCACCAGGCCGAAGATGAAGGCCTTGCTGCCCGAGCCCTGGGTGGCCAGTTCCTGGTAGGCCGAGCCGATCCAGCCGATGCTGTAGTCCTCGCCCAGCACCTCGTCCGCCACCTCCTGCATGGCCGCCAGGGCCTGGCCGGAGCTGTAGCCCGGCGCCGGGCCGCCGAGGATCTTGGCCGCCGGGTAGACGTTGAAGCGCGCGTAGGAGTCCGGGCCGAGGATGCGCTGCACCCGCACCAGGGACGACAGCGGCACCAGGTCGCCGGAAGCCGAGCGCACGTAGACCTGGCTGAGGTCCTCGGGCTTGCGGCGGAACTCGGACTCCGCCTGCAGGCTGACCTGCCAGGTGCGCCCGTAGAGGGTGAAGTCGTTGACGTAGTAGCTGCCGAAGGTGGACTGCATGGCGGTGAACACATCGTTCACCGCCACGCCCAGGGCGCGGGCCTTGGTGCGGTCGAGGTCGACGTAGTACTGCGGCACGTTGGCGTTGAAGGTGGTGTTCACCCCCACCAGTTCCGGGCGCTTGGAGATGGCGCCGATGAACTTGGTGACCGTCTCTTCCAACTGCTGGACGCTGCCGCCGGAGCGGTCCTGGATGTAGGCCTCGAAGCCGCCGGTGGTGCTCATGCCGGTGATCGGCGGCGGGTTGAAGGTCATCACCACGCCGTCCTTCTGCCCGGCGCCCATGGCCATGAAGCTGGGCGGCAGGTTGCGCGCGTCCAGCTCATCGGTGGTGCGCTCCTTCCAGTCCTTCAGCGGCACGAAGGACACCCCGGCGTTGCTGCGGGTGCCGAAGGTGAGCACGTCGAAACCGGCGAAGGTGACCACGTCCTGCACCGCCGGGTGCTTCATCAGTTGCTCGGTCACCGCGCTGGTGACCTCTTCGGTGCGGGTCAGGGAGGCGGCCGGCGGCAGGAAGTAGGCGTTGATCACATAGCCCTGGTCTTCATCCGGCACCAGCGAGCCGGGCACCCGGCCGAACAGCACCACCATCAGCGCGATCATCCCGCCGAACAGCAGCAGGCCGATGACGCTGCGCTTGAGGAAGAAGCGCACGCCGGCGGTGTAGCCGTCGGTGGCGCGGTCGAAGAAGCGGTTGAACCAGCGGAACGGCGCCGCCGGCTCCTCGTGGGTGGGCTTGAGCAGCAGGGCGCAGAGCGCCGGTGACAGGGTCAGCGCGACGATGCCGGAGATCACCACCGACACCGCGATGGTGATCGCGAACTGCTTGTACATCTGCCCCGCCAGGCCGCCGAGGAAGCCCACCGGGACGAACACCGCGCAGAGCACCAGGACGATGGCGACGATGGGCCCGGTGACCTCCTCCATGGCCTTGATCGAGGCATCGCGCGGGCTGAGCTTCTCGGTGCGCATCACCCGCTCGACGTTCTCCAGCACCACGATGGCGTCGTCGACGACGATGCCGATGGCCAGCACCATGCCGAACAGGGTCAGCAGGTTGATGGAGAAGCCGAGCATGTACATGCCGGCGAAGGTGCCGATCAGCGACACCGGGATGGCCAGCACCGGGATCAGCGTGGCGCGCCAGTTCTGCAGGAAGATGAAGACCACCAGCATCACCAGCACCAGGGCCTCGACGAAGGTGTGGATAACCTCCTCGATGGAGACCTTGACGAACTTGGTGGTGTCGTAGGGGATCTTGTAGGCGATGCCGTCGGGGAAGCGCTTCTCCAGGCGCTTCATGGTGTTCTCCACCGCCTCGGCGGTGTCCAGGGCGTTGGCACCGGGTTGCAGGTAGATGCCGAAGGCGGCGTTCTGCTGGCCGTTCAGCGAGGTCATCAGCGAGTAGTCCTGGGCGCCCAGTTCCACCCGCGCCACGTCCTTGAGCAGCAGGCTGGCGCCGGTGGAGTCGGTGCGCAGGATGACGCTCTCGAACTCCTTGGGTTCGGTGAAACGGCCCTTGGTGGTGACGGTGTAGGTGAAGTCCTGGGGCTGGTTCAGGGGCTGCTTGCCGAAGCTGCCGGCGGCGAACTGGGAGTTCTGCTCCTGGATGGCCTTGACCACGTCGCTGGGGGTCAGGTCGTACTGCGCCAGCTTGTCCGGCCGCAGCCAGATGCGCATGGAGTAGTCCTTGGAACCGAACTGGCTGGCGTCACCGACGCCGGGGATGCGCTTGAGCTCGTCGATCACGTTGATCAGCGCGTAGTTGCTGATGTAGATCGGGTCGCGGGAGTCATCCGGGGAGAACAGCGTGACCACCTGGAGGATGTCGGAGGATTTCTTCTCCACCTTCACCCCTTGCCGGCGCACCTCCTCGGGCAACTTGGCCAGGGCGGCCTGGACCTTGTTGTTGACGTCGATGGTGGCCTGGTCCGGGTCGGTGCCCACCTGGAAGTACACGGTCAGGCTCATGGCACCGTTGCTGTCGGAGTTGGACAGCTGGTAGATCATGCCCTGCACGCCGTTGATCTCCTGCTCCAGCGGCGCCGCCACGGTTTCGGCGATGACCTGGGAGCTGGCGCCCGGGTAGCTGGCGGTGACCGAGACCTGCGGCGGCAGGATCTCCGGGTACTGGGCGATGGGCAGCGCGCGCATGGCCGCGAGGCCGCCGAGGATGATGACGATGGAGATGACCGCGGCGAACACCGGGCGGTCGATGAAGAAGCGTGAGATCACGGCGGACGCTCCTCAGGATTGTTTCGGCTGGTCGGCGGGCTTGTCCTTCGCTTCGACGGCCTTGACCGGCGAATCGGGCCTGACCTTGGGCAGGCCCTCGACTATCACCCGGTCGCCTTCGGCGATGCCGGACTCGATGACCCAGCGCCCCTCGGAGGTGTCGCCGGTCTTGACCTCGCGCATGCGCGCCACGCCGTCCTTGTCCACCACGTAGACGAAGGTGCCGCGCGGCCCCTGGGCCAGGGCGCGCTCGGGCACGGTGATCGCCTTGGGCCGGCTCAGCCCCTTGACCAGTACCCGCACGAACTGCCCGGGCAGCAGCTTCTGCTCGGGGTTGGGCACCACGGCGCGGGCACTGACGGTGCCGGTGCCGGTGTTGACGAAGCTGTCGGTGAAGTCGACGCGGCCCTCCAGCGGGTAGGTGGAGCCATCGCCGAACTTGAGCACGGCGGCCATCTTGCCGCCCTCGGGTAGGGTCAGCTTGCCGGTCTGCACGTCCTCGCGGATGCGCTCGGCTTCGGTGTCCGGGTAGCCGAAGTTGACGTAGATGGGGTCGAGCTGGGTGAGCTGGGTAAGCAGGCTGGAATTGGGATCACCGGCCACCACCAGGCTGCCCTCGGAACGGGTCTCCTTGCTGGTCATGCCGGTGATGGGCGCCTTCACCGTGGTGTAGTCGAGGTCGATCTGCTTGGCCTGCACGTTGGCTTCGGCGGCCTGCACGTTGGCCTTGCTCTGCTCGTAGTTGGAGACGGCATTGTCCAGCTCGCTCTCGCTGGCGAAGCCCTTCTTCTGCAGTTCGCGGATGCGCTTGAGGTCACGCTCGGTCTGGCGGTAGCGCGCCTGCTCCTGGGCCAGGGCGCCCTTGGCGCTGCCGAGGGCGGCCTGGTAGGTGCGCGGGTCGATGCGGAACAGCACCTGGCCGCGCTGCACCTTGCTGCCCTCCTGGTAGGTGCGCTCCTGGAGGATGCCGCTGACCTGGGCGCGCACTTCCACTTCGCGGTAGCCGGCGGTGCGCCCGGCGTATTCCAGGGTCATCGGCAGTGGCGCGGTCTTCACCGTTTCCACCAGCACCTCGGGTGGCGGTGGCGCCGCCTTGGCCGGGGCATCCGCCGCTTCGGCGACCGTGCCCAGGGACATCAGGCCGAAAGCGAAGACGCGCAGCGAAAGGGTGAAAGAGGGTGAAAGCGGCATAGTGCGTCTCCATTCCATGACAGCGCCCGATTGGCAAAAACAGGAAACAGGTCAAGGCTGGATACATACATTCACGCTTGTAAAAGCAGTATCCGACTGCAAAATCGGTAAACTCTGGCCCCCGAACAGAAGCCTAGACAGTATTCGTCCAACTGCTATGCGCAGAACCAAAGAAGAAGCGGAGAAAACCCGCAGCGATATCCTGGCTGCCGCCGAGGTGCTCTTCCTCGAGAACGGTGTCGCCCACACGTCCCTCGAGCAGATCGCCCGGGCGGCGGGCGTCACCCGTGGCGCCGTTTACTGGCACTTCCAGAACAAGGCCCACCTGTTCCACGAGATGCTCAACCAGGTGCGCCTGCCCCCGGAGCAAATGGCCCAGCGCCTGCACGGCGCCGAAGGCCGCGACCTGTTGCAGTCGCTGCTGGAGCTGTGCGTGGAGGCCATCACCAGCCTGGCCCTGGACGAGCAGCGCCATCGCATCTTCAACATCCTCCTGCACCGCTGCGAGTTCACCGAGGAACTGCGCGAGGCGGAGGATCGCCACAACGCCTTCGTCAATCAGTTCATCGACCTGTGCGAGGAGCTCTTCGCCCGCCCCGGCTGCGTCGAGCGGCTGATGGACGGCCTCACCCCACGCCTGGCCTCGCGCGCGTTGCACGCGCAGGTGATCGGGCTGTTCACCGACTGGACGCGCGACCCCGAACTGTTCGATCCACAGCGCGAGGCCGGCATCCTGGTCGGCACACTGTTCCGCGGCATGTTCCGCGACTGGGACCAGGGCGCCTGAGGACGGGTCAGGCCGCCGCGGCCTGGTAGCCCTCCTCGCGGATCGCCGCCAGGACCTCGTCCAGGGACAGCCGGCTGGCCACCCGCACCTCGCCGGCGCCCAGGTCCACCTGGACTTCCGCCGCCAGGTCCCGGGCCTGCAGCGACTGGGTGATGGCGCGGACGCAGTGGCCGCAGGACATGCCGCTTACCTTGAGAATCTGCATGGTTCAACTCCTGAGTTGATGGGTCTGGAATCAGTCTCGGGCTTGCCACGGTGGCAAGGTCAAGCGGGCCGTGATCCCCTACACTCAAGCCATGCCGTTCCGGAGTCGCCGCCATGTCCCCCAGCCGTTTCTGCCTGCTCGCCCTGCTCACCCTCGCCGGCCCCGCCAGCGCGCAATCCCCCATCGACTACAGCGTGCTGATCGTCACCCGCGAACGGGTCGAGCTGCCCACCAGCTGCGACGTCGGCCTGTACCTGCAGGACCAGCTCGCCGCGCGCCTGGTGCAGGGCGAGAGCATCGCCGTCAACCTGCAACCGGGCCCGGTTTCCATCCGCCTCGGCCTGCTCGGCCCCGGCCGCTGCAAGCCCGGCATCGAGCAACAGCGCCAGCAGTCCATCAGCCTGGAAGCCGGCGAGGTGCGCAAATACCGCCTGGCGATGAACACCTCCGGCCTGTACCTGACGCCAGCGCTGTCCAATCCCTGAACCAGGCCCCGGTCCCGGGCTGAAGCCCGGGCTACCCGATGCGGCGGTGCCGGGCCATTACGGGTGAATCCGCTTCCACCAAAAAGCATGTGCTCATGGGGAGATCGCCGGGCGAATGAATTGGCTCTGTCTGCGTTAAGTGTTGCTAGAAGAATTGAGCCCAGCTGATTGCCGAGCTCTGGTGATGTTTCTGGTTTCGCCCCCCCGGGCGAGTCTCTTTTGGCAGTCGTCGGGGTGCCGAACCACCCAAAAGAAACCAAAAGGGCTTGCCCCATCATCCGGCCCCGGCTTCGCCGTGGTTCCCTCACTCCATCGTTGCTCTGGGGGCCGGCGCGATGGGCCATCCATGGCCTGGCGCGCCTCTCGCGGCATCCATGCCGCTCGTCCCCCGGCGCAACGACTGCGTTCGGCCTCCTGGAGGGGCGTTGGCGGCTGCTCCAACTTTCTTCGCTCAAATCCACACATTGATGTGCGCACCAAACCAACGTGCACGTGGCGGCGGCTTTCGTAGGATGGCGTAGAGCGAAGCGAAACCCATGCGGTGGAGCTGGCACCAACCCTTGGGCGCCCGGAAAGCACCGTGCTTGAGCGCCTGCATTAAAACCACAACAGCTAACGCAGACAGAGCCAATGAATTCGCCCCTACAGAGGGAGCGCTGCGACAACTCGCCGCTTGACCTTGCCCTCGTGTCAAGGTCGATCCTATGGGCAACCCAGGAGGAATTGCCCATGAATCCATCCGTTTCGTTCGACCTGCCGATTGCCGGGATGACCTGCGCCAGCTGCGCCGGGCGCGTGGAGCGTGCCCTGGCCAAGGTGCCGGGGGTGAAGGCCGCCAGCGTCAACCTGGCCACCGAGCGCGCCCGCATAGAAGCACCGGGCGACAGCCTGCCGGCCCTGCGCGCAGCGGTGGAAGGTGCCGGCTACGCAGTGCCCGGCCAGCGCCTGGAACTGGCCATCGACGGCATGACCTGCGCCAGCTGCGTGGGCCGTGTGGAACGCGCCCTGGCCAAGGTGCCGGGGGTGGGCGAGGTGACGGTGAACCTGGCTACCGAGCGCGCCCACCTGCTGTTGCTCGGCGAAGTGGAGCGCAGCACGCTGCTGCAGGCCGTGGAGCGGGCCGGCTACCACGCCCGCGCCCTGGATGCCGCCACACAGCCCGGCGACGACAGCGCCAGCCGCCTGCGCCGCGAACGCTGGGCGCTGTGCATCGCCCTGGCCCTGGCGCTACCCCTGGTGCTGCCGATGCTGCTGGAACCCTTCGGCCTGCACTGGATGCTGCCAGCCTGGGCGCAGTTCGCCCTGGCCACCCCGGTGCAGTTCATCCTCGGTGCGCGCTTCTACCGCGCCGCCTGGAAGGCCGTGCGCGCCGGCGCCGGCAACATGGACCTGCTGGTGGCCATCGGCACCAGCGCCGGCTACGGCCTGAGCCTCTACCAGTGGGCCACCGCCCACCCCGGCCACGTGCCGCACCTGTATTTCGAAGCCTCTGCCGTGGTCATCGCCCTGGTGCTGCTGGGCAAGTACCTGGAGAGCCGCGCCAAGCGCCAGACCAGCGCCGCCATCCGCGCCCTGGAAGCCCTGCGCCCCGAGCGCGCCATCCGCCTGCGCGACGGCCGCGAGGAAGAGATCGCCATCGCCGAACTGCGCCTGGGCGACGAGGTGCTGGTGAAGCCGGGCGAACGCTTCCCGGTGGACGGCGAGGTGCTGGAAGGCCAGAGCCATGCCGACGAGGCCCTGATCAGCGGTGAAAGCCTGCCGGTGCCCAAGGCCCCCGGCGACCGCGTCACCGGCGGCGCCATCAACGGCGAGGGGCGCCTGCGGGTGCGCACCACCGCCCTGGGCGGCGAGACGGTGCTGGCGCGGATCATCCGCCTGGTGGAAGACGCCCAGGCGGCCAAGGCGCCGATCCAGAAGCTGGTGGACCGGGTCAGCCAGGTGTTCGTCCCGGCGGTGCTGCTGATCGCCCTGGCCACCCTCGGCGGCTGGCTGCTGGCCGGCGCGCCCCTGGAAACCGCGCTGATCAACGCCGTCGCCGTGCTGGTGATCGCCTGCCCCTGCGCCCTCGGCCTGGCCACGCCGACGGCGATCATGGCCGGCACCGGCGTCGCCGCCCGCCACGGCATCCTGATCAAGGACGCCGAAGCCCTGGAGGTCGCCCACGCGGTGACGGCCGTGGCCTTCGACAAGACCGGCACCCTCACCTCCGGCACCCCGCGCATCACCAACCTGGCGGCCGCCGATGGCGACGAAGCCGCCTTGTTGCAATGGGCCGGTGCCCTACAGCGCGGCAGCGAACACCCTTTGGCCAAGGCGGTGCTGGACGCCTGCGACGAGCGCGGGCTGACGGTGCCCGAGGTGAACGACAGCCAGTCCCTCACCGGGCGCGGCATCCGAGGCGGGGTCGAGGGCCGCCTGCTGGCACTGGGCAACCGTCGACTGCTGGAGGAACAGGGGCTCGATGGCGGCGCCCTGCTGGAATCGGCCACGGCCTGGGAAGCCCAGGGCCGTACCCTCTCCTGGCTGCTGGAACTGCAACCCGAGGTGCGGGTGATCGGCCTGTTCGCCTTCGGCGACAGCCTCAAGGACGGTGCCCGCGACGCCGTGCAGGCCCTGCGGGAACGCCACATCGCCAGCCACCTGATCACCGGCGACAACCGTGGCAGTGCCCGGGTGGTGGCCGAGGCGCTGGGCATCGACGACGTGCATGCCGAAGTGCTGCCCGCCGACAAGGCCGCCGAAGTGGCGCGGCTCAAGGCCGGTGGCGCGGTGGTGGCGATGGTCGGCGACGGCATCAACGACGCTCCGGCCCTCGCGGCGGCGGACGTCGGCATCGCCATGGGTGGCGGCACGGACGTGGCCATGCATGCCGCCGGCATCACCCTGATGCGTGGCGACCCGCGCCTGGTGCCCGCTGCCCTGGAGATCGCCCGGCGCACCTATGGCAAGATCCGCCAGAACCTGTTCTGGGCCTTCATCTACAACCTGGTGGGCATACCCCTCGCCGCCGCCGGCATGCTCAACCCGGTGGTCGCCGGCGCCGCGATGGCACTCTCCAGCGTCAGCGTGGTGAGCAACGCCCTGCTGCTGAAGACCTGGAAGCCGGCCGGGGACGAACCCAAGGAAGACTGACGCCAGGACGCTGTTCTGGCAGGGGCGGATTCATTCGCCAAGCGCCCCCCACGGGGCGCCCGGACACCTCAACCCAAGAGGACAGATGCATGAACATCGGCCAGGCCGCGAAGAAGAGCGGGCTCACCGCGAAGATGATCCGCTACTACGAATCCATCGGCCTGCTGCCCGAGGCCGGGCGCAGCGACAGCGGCTACCGCCAGTACAGCCAGCAGGACCTGCACAGCCTGGCCTTCATCCGCCGCTCGCGGGACCTGGGCTTCTCCCTGGAGGAAGTCGGCAAGCTGCTGCAGCTATGGCAGGACCGTGACCGCGCCAGCGCCGACGTCAAGGCACTGGCCCGCGACCACATCACCGAGCTGAACCGCAAGATCGCCGAGCTGGCGGGGCTGCGCGACACCCTGCAGGAACTGGTGGATCACTGCCAGGGCGATCACCGCCCCGACTGCCCGATCCTCAAGGACCTGGAGTCGGGCGGCTGCTGCCACTGACCAGGCGGCCCAGCAGCCCCTTGGGCAGCACGGTGATCGCCAGGCCGACGAAGACGATGACGCAGGCCAGCCAGCCCGCCGGGCTCAGCGCCTCGTCCAGCAGCAACCAGCCGGACAGCAGCCCGGAGATGGGCACCGCCAGGGCGAAGGGGGTGACCAGGCTCGCCGGGTGGCGGCTGAGCAGGAAGCTCCAGATGGCGAAGCCCAGGGTGGTGGCGCCGAAGGCCACGAACAGCAGCGAGCCGTAGCCCACCAGGGTGGCGTGCTCGAAGGCTGCGGCCATCGCCTGCGGCCCCTCGAACACCCAGGACAGCGCCAGCAACGGCAGCGGCGGCACCAGGCTCACCCAGCAGATCAGCCGCAGCATGTCGGTGGCGCCCGCGCGCTTGGTGGCGATGTTGGCGAACGCCCAGGCCAGGGCCGCCACCAGCACCAGCGCGAAGGCCAGCAGGCTGTCGCCCATGGGCCGCTCCAGGCCGATCAGCACCAGCCCGGACGCCGCCAGCGCCAGGCCCAGCACCCCGCGCCGGCTGGGCCGCTCGCCCAGCAACAGGGCGGCGATGAGGATGGTGAAGAACACCTGGCTCTGTAGCACCAGGGAGGTGAGCCCCGCGGGCATGCCGATCTTCATGCCGATGAACAGCACGCCGAACTTGAACACCCCCAGCAGCAGGCCGATCTGCACGATGCGCCACAGCGGTGCCGGCATCGGCCCGCGCAGGAACAGCAGCGGCGTGGCCGCCAGGCCGAAGCGCAGGGCGCAGAACAGCAGCGGCGGGAATTCCGCCAGGCCAAGCTTGATGATCACGAAGTTGACGCCCCAGACCAGGGTCACCAACAGGGCGAGAAGGATGTGCGGCAAGGGCATGGCGGGCACTCGTATAGCGGGCTGGCCACGCTAGCAGGTCATCGGCCGCTTGTATGGATACAGATGCCCGCTAATGGCGGGATACAGGAGCGCCGGCGCGGCTCGGCGCCCATGAAAAAGCCCCCGGAGGCGCATCTACCTGGGTAGACGCCCCGCCGGGGGCTTTCCGGGACCCGGTGCGGACGCAATCAGCCCTGGGATTGCAGGTAGTTCTGCAGGCCCACGCGGTCGATCAGGCCCAACTGCTGTTCCAGCCAGTAGGCGTGGTCTTCCTCGGTGTCCTGCAGCTGCAGGGCGAGGATGTCGCGGCTGATGTAGTCCTTGTGCTTCTCGCACAGGGTGATGCCCTTGCTCAGGGCGGCGCGCACGTCGTACTCGAGCTGGAGGTCGGCGCGCAGCATCTCCGGCACCGTGGCGCCCGGGTGGATCGGCTTGGGCGACATGTCCGGGGTGCTTTCGAGGAAGAGGATGCGCTTGAGCAGGGCATCGGCGTGCTCGGTCTCCTCCTCCATCTCGTGGTTGATCCGGTCGAAGAGCTTGGTGAAGCCCCAGTCGGCGTACATGCGCGAGTGCAGGAAGTACTGGTCGCGAGCGGCCAGCTCGCCCCGCAGCAGGTCCTTGAGGTATTCGACTACTTCGGCTTGCCCTTGCATTCGTGTGTTCTCCCCTGCAAACGCGGTGATTCGAGCGCGTAATGGTCCTGCGCGGATCGGCCCCGGTCAAGCGAGCCGATGCCGCAGCCTCAATTCTGCATCCAGGGCGGGGGCGGCGGCTCGTCGCGGGCCTTGTCCTCGTCCTCGTTGAGCAACGCCTGGCGCCGCGCTTCCTCGGCCAGGGCGGCCTTGATCTCGCGCATCACCGAGTCGACATCAGCGGCGTCCTCCGGCTCGTCGAACTGGCCGGTGAGCGGTGTTTCCGGGGTCAGCTTGCCGTCCTCGTAGAGCGCCCACATTTCCTTGGCATAGCGCGTGTAGAGCAATTCCGGGGCGAACTGCCCGAAATACGCGGCCATGTTGCCGACATCACGCTCCAGCATGCGGAACGCGTGGTTGTTGCCGGCGGCATCCACCGCCTGCGGCAGGTCGATGATCACCGGGCCGTAGGGGTCGAGCAGGACGTTGAACTCGGACAGGTCGCCGTGGACCAGGCCGGCGCAGAGCATCTTGACGATCTCGCCGATCATGAAGCCGTGGAATTCGCGGGCGTCCTCGGGCGTCAGGTCGACGTCATTGAGGCGCGGCGCGGCATCGCCGTAGCCATCGGTGACCAGCTCCATCAACAGCACGCCATCGAGGAAGTCATAGGGTTTGGGCACGCGCACGCCGGCAGCAGCCAGGCGGAACAGCGCCGCGACCTCGGCGTTCTGCCAGTTCTCTTCCTGTTCCTTGCGCCCGTACTTGGAGCCCTTGGCCATGGCCCGGGCGTCGCGGCTGTTACGCACCTTGCGCCCTTCCTGGTACTCGGCGGCCTGGCGGAAACCGCGCTTGTTGGCCTCCTTGTAGACCTTCGCGCAACGCAACTCGCTGCCACAACGCACAACGTAGACCGACGCTTCCTTACCACTCATCAGGGGCCTGACCACTTCGTCGACCAGGCCGTCTTCCACCAAAGGTTCAATGCGTTTTGGAGTCTTCATGCTGCTTTGTAGCCAATCCTCTGTTTACGGGCGGACATCGTCCGACTTTATACGGCATGCGCGCCCCCGCGACTATCCGCCGCGCTGCAGACTGTGGCGCAGCGCATCCATGGCATAGCGCACCTTGGCCGGCTGGGCATCGCGGCGCGGGGTGACGATGTGGATGCCGACGGGGTCGGTGCGCCAATCCGGGAGCACCCGCAGCAGGCGACCGCTGGTCAGTTCGTCACGCACTTCCGGCTCCGGCTGCAGCGACAGGCCGAAGCCGGCCAGGGTGAAGCTGCGGGTGGAGAGGATGTTGTTGCACACCACCCGGCTCTCGATGCGCAGGCGCTGCACCTCGCCACCCGGCCCGTGCAGGGTCACCGGGCCCTGCTGGCGGTCGCTGCCCAGGCTCACCCAATCCAGTGCCAGCAGTTGCTCGGGGCGGGTGACGCCGGGGTGGCGGGCCAGGTAGGCCGGCGCGCAGCACAGCAGCATCGGCCAATCACCGATATGCCGCGCCACCAGGCTGGAGTCCTCCAGCTTGCCGACACGCACCGCCATGTCGATGCGCTGCTCCACCAGGTCGATCTGCTCGTCATGGAAGAACAGCCGCAGGCTCAGCCCGGGGTGCGCCTCCAGCAACGGTGCCAGGGCGTCAGTCATGAAGCGCCCGGAGAAGCCCACCGGGGCGGCGATGCGCAACTCCCCCACCGGCGCATCGCGCAGCTCGGCCAGGCGCTGCTCGGCCTGTTGCGCCAGCTCCAGCACCTGCGCACAGCTGCGGTAGAACAGGCTGCCGGCCTCGGTCAGGGTGAGCTTGCGGGTGGTGCGGTGGAGCAGGCTGACCCGGGTCGACTCCTCCAGCTTGCGGATCTGCTGGCTGACCGCCGAGGCGCTCATGCCCAGGGCTTCCCCGGCCGCCACCATCGAGCCTTTCTCCACCACCGTGGCGAACACCGCCATGCGCTTGAGCTGCTCCATTCGTAAGCACCGCTTAATTGTGAAAGCGCTTTCTGCCACTTTTTCCGTCGATTATCCAGCAGCGATGATGCAGCACCTCGAATCACTCACCCAGCTCCAGGAGAACACCATGAAGATCGCCCTTATCGGTGCCAGCGGTTTCGTCGGTTCCGCCGTACTCGCCGAAGCCCTGCAACGCGGCCACCAGGTCACCGCCCTGGTGCGCCACCCGGAAAAACTCGCCGCCCACCAACACCTGAAGGCGCTGCAGGCCGACATCCACGACTCGGCCGCCACCGCGTCGCAACTGGCCGGGCATGACGCCGTCGTCCACGCCTTCAACCCCGGCTGGGGCCGCGAGGACATCCGCGAGCAGTTCATCGCCGGCACCCGCTCGATCTTCGCCGCCACCAATCAGTCCGGCGTCCGCCGCCTGCTGGTGGTCGGCGGTGCCGGCAGCCTCTATGTCGCCCCCGGCGTACAGCTGATCGACACCCCGCACTTCCCCGCCGAATACAAGGAAGGCGCCGAAGGCGCGCGCCAGGCGCTGAACCTGATCCAGGCCGAAACCGCCCTGGACTGGAGCTTCATCTCGCCGCCCGCGCTGCTGCAGCCCGGTGAACGCACCGGCCGCTTCCGTATCGGCGGCAACGAGCTGCTGATGGACGGCGACCACCCGGCCAGCGTCTCGGTGGCCGACCTGGCCGTGGCCATCGTCGACGAGCTGGAAAACCCGCAGCACATCCGCCAGCGCTTCACCGTCGGCTACTGATTCCGGCGCAGGGTGGGCCCGCTTCCGGCGGCCCACCGCACCCCCTTATCCACAAGGAGCAGCCCATGAGCCTCACCGCCTCCGCGCACGTCGTCACCGACACCCCGGCGCGCTACATCAGCCGCCTGTGCAAGCACTTCGCCCACCGCATCCCGGTCAGCTTCGACGAGCACCAGGGGCGCATCGAGTTCGACTTCGGCATCGGCCTGCTGCACGCCGAAGCCGGCGGCCTGACCCTCAAGGTCGAAGCCGCCGACACGGCGAACCTGGAAAAGATGAAGGACGTGATCGCCAGCCACTTCGAACGCTTCGCCTGGCAGGAGGCGCTGCAGCTCGACTGGCGCTAAGCCTCACTCCGGCAACGTCAGCTCGATGCTTTCAGCGATGGAGTCTTCAAGGCGCTGCAGTTCGCCGTCGATGGCGGCGCGGCTGTCGGCGTGGCGTTGGGCGATGAGGGCGAAGCCGTCGGCCACTTCGAGGAAGGCCATCACCACCAGCGGGTCGAACTCGCTGCCGCTGCCGGCGCTGATGCGCATCACCGCCGCGTCGCCGCTCAGGCTGCTGCGATAGGGGTGGTAACTGGTGAGCCCGTCGTAGTGGTCCACCACCGCCATCAGGCGCGCCGCGAGGGGTATCTGGTCACCGCGCAGGCCCTGTGGATAACCCGAGCCGTCCCAGCGCTCGTGGTGCCCGTACTGGATTTCCTTGGCGTAGCCGAGAAAGCTCTGCTCGCGGCCGCCCAGCCGCGCTTCGGCGCGCTCCAGGGCTTCGCGGCCGAGTCGGGTGTGGCTCTGCATCAGGCGCAGGTCGTCGCCTTCCAGTTGCCCGGGGTTGAGCAGCACGCGATCGGGCAGCGCCACCTTGCCGATGTCGTGCAGCAAGGCCGATTTCGCCATCAGGTTGATGCGCTCCTCGGTCAGTTCCTCGGCCATGCCCGGCTGCTGCCGCGCCAGCGCCGTGCCCAGCAGGCGCATGTACAGCTCGATGCGCACCAGGTGGTTGCCGTCGGGGTTGTCGCGCATGTCGGCGAGGCCGGCCAGGGCTTCGATGGTGGCGTCGTGCAGGTGCTGGATCTCGCGGGTACGGCGGCGCACCTCCAGCTCCAGGTATTCGCTCTTGTCGCGCAGGAAGTCGGCCGTGGCCTTGAGCTGCAGCTGCGCCTGCACCCGCGCCAGGACGATGGGTGGGCTGATGGGCTTGGTGATGTAGTCCACCGCGCCCAGGTCGAAGCCCTTCTGCTCGTCGGCCATTTCGCTGCGGGCGGTGAGGAAGATCACCGGGATATCACGGGTGACGGCATCGGCCTTGAGCCGCGCGCAGACTTCGTAGCCGTCCATCTCCGGCATCATCACATCGAGCAGGATCAGGTCCGGGCGCATGTGCCCGGCGGCGATCTTCAACGCCTTGGCGCCGCTGCCGGCCACCTTGACCCGGTAGCGGTCCATCAGCAGCTCGCTCATCAGCTCGAGGTTGTCCGGGGTGTCGTCCACCACCAGGATCACCTCGCGCTCCGATCTGTCCAGCATGCCGACCATCTGCCGCACCTCGTCAAAGTGAAATGTCGCGTTGCCCCGCCATCTCCCGCAGGACCACCAGCGCCGACTCGAAATCGTAGCTGCGCACCGCCGACTCCAGCGGCCCGTAACCTTCATTGAAGGCGCTGCGGAGCAATTCCGCCTGTTCCTCGAAGAGCTTGCCGGCGCGCGGGTCGTCGTCCTCGAACAACTGCGCCAGGCGCTTGCACAGGGGCGCCAGGCGCGCCGGGTCGTAGGGGGCGGCGGCCGGTTCCGGTCGCTGCTCGCGCAGCAGCTCGTCGATGGCTCGGACCAGCGCCAGCAGCGGCGGTTCCAGCTCCAGCATCTGGCGCTCCAGCTGGGCCAGGCGCGCACCCTGATGAATGCTGCGCTCCAGGGCTTCGGCCTGGGCCTGCAGCGCCGTCGCCCCGAGGTTGCCCGCCAGCCCGCGCAGGCTGTGGGCCAGGCGTTCGGCGCTGTCGCGATCGCCATCACCCAGTGCCTGGCGCAGGCTGGCGATGAACGCCCGCTGGCCCCTGGCGAACTTGCCGAGCAAGCCGAGGTAGGCCTGCTGCTTGCCCAGCACCCGGCGCAGGCCGCTGGCGATATCCACCCCCGGCAACACCCAGTCGGGCAGATTCGCCACCACCGGCTTGGGCGGCTCGCCCAGCCCCCGTGAGCCCCGCAACCAGCGGCTGAGGGTGGCCCACAGCTCCAGGGGTTCGATGGGTTTGCTGACGTGGTCGTTCATGCCCGCCTCGATGCAACGCTCGCGGTCGCCGGGCAGGGCGTTGGCGGTCATGGCGATGATCGGCAAGTCGAGGAAGCGCGGTTCGCGGCGCAGTTCGCGGGTGGCTTCCAGGCCGTCCATCTCCGGCATCTGCATGTCCATCAGCACCAGCGCGTAGTAGCCCGGCGGCTGCCAGCGCAGGCGGTCGACGGCATCCAGGCCGTTCTCCGACTGGTCGATGAGCAGGCCGCTTTCCTCCAGCAAGGCGGTGGCCACTTCGCGGTTCAGCGCGTGGTCCTCCACCAGCAGCACACGCTGGTTGTCGAAGCGCGGCATGGCGTCCAGCAGCGCGGCGGTACTGGGTGGCGGCGGGTTGCCCCCACGGCGCCCCAGGCTGGTCAGCGACGCCTCCAGCAGCACCGAAGGGTTGAGCGGCTTGTGCAGGACCTCGTCTATGCCGGCCTTGGCGGTCTCCCCCAGGTCATCGAAGCCGTGGGCGGTGACCAGCAGCATCCGCGGTGGCTTGCGCAGGCCCAGGCGGTGCAGGCGGCGGGCGGTCTCGACGCCATCCAGGCCGGGCATCTGCCAGTCGATGAAGGCCATTTCGAAGGGGTCGTCCTCGCGCTCCGCCTCGGCCACCCGCAGCAGCGCTTCCTCGCCGGATTGCACCGCCTCCACCCGCAGCGCCAGGCTGGCGAGCATGTCGTTGATCACCTGGCGCGCGGCATCGTTGTCGTCCACCACCAGCACGCGGCGGTCGAGCAGGTCGGGCTGCAACAACAACTCATTGGGCTGCCGGGCCGATACCTGCACCGGCAGGCGACACCAGAACAGGCTGCCGATGCCCACCCGGCTGTCGACGCCCACGGCGCCGTCCATGGCCTCGGCCAGGCGCCGGCAGATGGCCAGGCCCAGCCCGGAGCCGCCATAGCGCCGGGTGGTGGAGTTGTCCGCCTGCTGGAAGGACTCGAACAGCCGTCCCTGCTGCTCGGCATCCAGGCCGATGCCGGTGTCGCGCACCGCCAGGTACAGCTCCAGCTCATCGCCACGCCGGTGCTCGCCACGGACGATCACTTCCACCTCGCCCTGTTCGGTGAACTTCACCGCGTTGTTGGCGTAGTTGATGAGGATCTGGCCGATGCGCAACGGGTCACCCACCAGTTGCAGGGGCAGTTGCGGGTCGATGTTGAACACCAGCTCCAGGCGCTTGCAGGCGGCCTTCTCGCTGATCAGCCCGGAGAGGTTCTCCAGCACCAGCTGCAGGTCGAAGTCGATGCGCTCGACGCTCAGCTTGCCGGCCTCGATGCGGGAGAAATCGAGGATGTCGTTGATCACCCCCATCAGGTGCTGGCTGGCCTGCTGGATCTTGCCCAGGTATTCGCGCTGGCGCGGTTCGGGGTCGGTCTTCAGGGCCAGGTGGGTCATGCCGATGATGGCGTTCATCGGCGTGCGGATCTCATGGCTCATGTTGGCCAGGAAGTCGGCCTTCGTCCGCGCGGCTTCCTCGGCCAGCTCCTTGGCCTGCTCCAGGGCTTCCTCGCTGTGCTTGCGCGCGGTGACGTCACGGCTGACGCCCACCAGGCCCAGCAACTGGCCCTTGTCGTCGTGGAAGGTGGCGCGCACGGTGTCGAACAGCACCTTGCGGCCGTCGCGCTGCACCACCCAGTCCTCGCTCTCGAAGGGCAGGCTCAGGGCCAGGGCCGCCTGGTCCTGGATCAGGCGCATGCGCGCCCGCTCGGTGGGCAGCAACTCGGCATCGGTGCGGCCCTGCAAGGCGTCGCGGCTCTGGCCGATGAGATCGGCGAAGGCCTGGTTGGCCCCCAGGTAGCGGCCGTCGGCATCCTTGAACCAGATCGGGTCGGGAATGGCATTGACCAGCGCCAGCAGGGTGCTGCGCTGGCGTTCGGCCTCGGCTTCGGCACGGCAGCGCTCCTCCACCTGCACCGCCAGGCGACGGTTCCACAGCAGCACGAAGCCCACCAGGACGATCACCCCCAGGGCGAACGGCCAGCCCACCTCGGCGGCCTTGCGCCAGTTGAACTCGGTGAGCGGCGGCAGCCAGCGATCCATGATCGCCTCGCGCTCCTCGCGGTCGATGCTGGCCAGGGCGTGGTCGATCAGGCCGGCCAGCTGCGGCCAGTCGCGGCGCACGCCGAAATGCAGCTCGCTGCTGCCCAGGCCGGATTCGCCGCGCAGCTCCAGGTTGCTCAGGTTGAACTGCCGGATCAGGTAGCTGGCGACGATCATGTTGCCCACGTAGCCGTCGGCACGCCCGGACGACACCGCCCGCAGCGCCGCCTCGGTGTCGGCGGTCTCCACCAGCAGCACCCCCGGCGCACGCTCACGGAGCATGGCCTGCACCGCATAGCCGCGTTCCACCGCAACGCGCTTGCCGGCCAGGTCGGCCACCCCCTGGAGGGCGCTTTCGCGGCGGGTGAAAAGCAGGCTGGTGCTGATCAGGTAGGGCTCGCTGAAGGCTGCCCAGCTCTGCCGCGCTGGGAGCCTGGCCATGGACGGCAGCACATCCACGCGGCGCTCACGCAGGGCGTCCTGGGCTTGCTGCCAGTCATCGAAATAGACCGGTTCGATACCCAGCCCGAGGCGCTCGCCCACCAGGCGCAGGAAGTCGGCGCTGATGCCCTGGTAGCTGCCGTCGGACTCCATCAGGTCGAAGGGCGGCCAGCCATGGCGCGGCACCCCCACGCGGATGCGCGGATGGTCCTGCAGCCAGGCGGCCTCGTCGGCGTCGAACTCGAGCCGCTCGTTTCCGCCCAGGGCCAGGGATGCCAGCAGCATCAGCAGCAGCCATACAGAGGCACGCAACATGGGTCTTTCCTTGTGCTCGTCCACCGCAGTTCAGCTTAGCCAGCGGCAGGGGGTTGGAAAGGTGAGGTGCCGAGTTCAGTGGCGCCGAGCGCCCGAGCGCGCCTGCAACTCCGCTCGGTGGACCGGTGAAGCGGGGTCCACCCTACAAGCCGCCAGCCAGCCGGAGAGCCCCGAACAGGGGAGAGGCGTCGAGCCTCAGCGGAACAGTTCGCCCGGTGTGACGCCGAACAGGCCCTTGAAGGCAGCGATGAAGGCCGAGGGCGAGTCGTAGCCGCTGCCGAGGGCGACCTGGGTGACGCTGTGGCCCTGCTCCAGCGGTTGCAGGGCGGCGAGCAGGCGCAGGCGTTGGCGCCATTGGCGGAAGCTGAGGCCGGTCTCGCGCTGGAAGGCGCGCATCAGGGTCTTTTCCGAGGTGGCCAGCAGGCTGGCCCATTCACCCAGGGGGCGGGCCAGGTCGGGCTGCGCCACCAGTTCGTTGCACAGGCGCAGCAGGCGCGGCTCGGCGGGCATGGGCAGGGAGAAGCCCGCCTCCGGCAAGGCGCGCAGCTGATCCAGCAGCACCGCCACCAGGCGCGCTTCGGGGCAGTCGCCCTCTGGGTATTCCACCGGCAGCTCGCAGAAGCCCTTGATCAGCTCGCGGGCCAGCGGCGTCACCTCCAGCACCCGGCAATGGTCCGGTGCCCAGGCGCAGGCGTCGCCGCGCACGTAGAGGCTGCGCATCTCGGCATTCATCGAGGTGACCACTTCGTGCTCCAGCCCGGCCGGCACCCAGATCGCCCAGTGCGGCGGGGCGAAGAAGCTGCCCGCGGCAGTGTGCACGCCGAGCACGCCACTGATGGCGTAGGAGAGCTGCACCCAGTCGTGGCTGTGGCGCGCCGTCCAGGAGCCGGCGCGCAGGCTTTCCACCCGCGCATAGAGCGGCCGGGGCAGCACGTCGAGGCTGGGAATGCTGCGTTGCAGGTCGATCTGTCCGTTTGGCGACATCTTCTGATCCGCTGTCGTTAGACGGTCGGATTCTGCGCCCGTTAACCTGCGGCCTCAATCCCGTTCGCTGCACGGAGGCCCCATGTCGGCACTCAACCCCCTCAAGCGCCTGGTCACCGACTGGTTCCTCGGCGGCATGCTCGTGGCCGTGGCACTGGCCTGGCTGTTCCCGGACATCGGCCGCCACGGCGGCGTGCTGCATGCCGAGAGCCTGATCAACGCCGGGGTGTTCCTGGTGTTCTTCCTGCACGGCATCAACCTGTCCACCGAGCAGATCCGCAAGGGCCTGAGCAACTGGCGCCTGCACATCATGGTGCAGGTCTTCACCTTCGCCCTGTTCCCGCTGGCCTGGCTGGCGGTGGACAAGCTGTTCGGCAAGCAACTGCCGCCGGCCCTGATGCTGGGCTTCTTCTACCTCTGCGCCCTGCCCTCGACTATCTCCTCGTCGGTGGCGCTGACCGGCAGCGCCGGCGGCAACGTGCCGGCGGCCATTCTCAATGCCAGCCTGTCGAGCCTGCTGGGGGTGTTCCTGACGCCCTGGCTGATCAGCCTGGTGGCTGACGCCAATGGCGGCATCGACCTGGGCAAGACGCTGATCGACCTGAGCCTGCTGCTGCTCCTGCCGCTGGTACTGGGCCAGGCGCTGCGCCCGCTGTGGGGCAAATTCTTCGCCCGCTACAAGCGCTACACGGCGGTGTTCGACAAGCTGGTGATCCTGCTGCTGGTGTTCGCCTCGTTCAGCGATTCGGTGGCCGGCGGCATCTGGCAACAACAAGGGCCGGAAACCCTGGTCATCGCCTTCATCGGCAGCGCCCTGCTGCTGGCGCTGATGCTCTGGGCCACCACACGCTCGGCGCGGGCGCTGGGCTTCAACCACGAGGACGAGATCGCCGCGGTGTTCTGCGCCACCAAGAAATCCCTGGCGGCCGGCGCGCCCATGGCGGCGATCATCTTCGGCGCCAACCCGGCGCTGGGCCTGATCCTGCTGCCGATCATGCTCTACCACCAGATGCAGCTGATCGTCTGCTCGGTGATGGCCGAGCGCTATGCCAACCGTGGCCGCGAACTGAGCCAGGCGCAGGCGAGCGCGGCCTGACACCCGCCCTCGAAAAGCACGCGAAAAAAAGGGCGGCCCAACCTGTGGGCCGCCCTAAATCACGGAGTTGCATACATCATGTGACCCGCGATGGATTGCGGTCACGGGTATTGGATTACTTTTCGATGATCGCGGTCACACCTTGCCCGCCTGCGGCGCAGATCGAGATCAGCCCGCGCCCCTTTTCCGCCACCGAAAGCAGCTTGGCCAGGTTGGCGACGATGCGCCCGCCGGTGGCCGCGAAGGGGTGGCCGGCAGCCAGGGAGCTGCCCTTGACGTTCATCTTGCTGCGATCGATGGAGCCCAGCGGCTGGTCGAGGCCGAGGCGGGTCTTGCAGTAGTCGGCGTCTTCCCAGGCCTTGAGGGTGCAGAGCACCTGGGCGGCGAAGGCCTCGTGGATTTCGTAGTAGTCGAAGTCCTGCAGGGTCAGGCCGTTGCGCGCCAGTAGGCGCGGCACCGCGTAGACCGGCGCCATCAGCAGGCCTTCCTTGCCACCGACGAAGTCCACCGCCGCCGCTTCGCCGTCCTTGAAGTAGGCGAGGATCGGCAGCCCGCGCGCCTTGGCCCACTCCTCGCTGGCCAGCAGCACCACGGAGGCGCCATCGGTGAGCGGGGTGGAGTTGGCGGCGGTCATGGTGCCGCGCGGGCCCTTGTCGAACACCGGCTTGAGGGTGGCGAGCTTCTCCGGATTGATGTCCGCGCGCAGGTTCTGGTCGCGGGTCAGGCCGAGGAAGGGGGTCAGCAGGTCGTTCTGCCAGCCTTCGGCATAGGCCGCGGCGAGCTTCTGGTGGCTGGCCACGGCCAGGGCGTCCTGCTCGTCACGGGGGATGGACCAGGTCTGCGCCATCAGCTCGCAGGACTCGCCCATGGACAGCCCGGTACGCGGCTCGCCGTTACGCGGGATGTGCGGCGCCAGGTGGCGCGGGCGCACCTTGAGCAGGCTCTTGATCTTGTCGCCGGTGGTCTTGCCGCGGTTGGCTTCCAGGAGGATCTTGCGCAGCTCCTCGTGCACGCCGATGGGCGCGTCGGAGGTGGTGTCGACGCCGCCGGCGATGCCGCTGTCGATCTGCCCGAGGGCGATCTTGTTGGCGATCAGGATGGCCGCCTCCAGGCCGGTGCCGCAGGCCTGCTGGATGTCATAGGCGCTGGTTTCCGGCGCCAGGCGCGAGCCCAGCACGCATTCGCGGGCCAGGTTGAAGTCACGGGAATGCTTGAGCACGGCACCGGCGACGAACTCGCCGATGCGCTCGCCGTGCAGGTTGTAGCGCTCCACCAGGCCTTCCAGCGCGCTGGTGAGCATCTGCTGGTTGGTGGCGGTGGCGTACACCGTGTTGGAACGGGCGAACGGAATGCGATTGCCGCCGACGATGGCGACCCGGCGCAGCTGGGTCATGGGTGACTCCTTGCCTGGGGAATGGATTGCGGTGCGCAACGTTGGCGACAAGACTAGTCGCCCGCCTGGCCGTCGCATTGGCCGCCTTGCCAACAGAGTGGTCAACACGGTCAATTGCGCGATTGTGTTGTCTGCGTAGAGTGAGCCCCACTTCATTTATGCGTGCAGGAGCCTGCCCCCATGTCCGACCGTTATCTCGCCTTCGCCAACTCCAACGCCGGCCGACGCCTGGTCGGCGCCCTCGGGCTGCCCGCGCCGATGCGCCTGGAGCGCTGGATGGCGGGCCGCACCCGGCCGGTGGATGGCGCCCTGCTGCTGGGCGGTGAGGGGGCCCTGGCCGAAGCCGCCAGCGGCGTGCTGAACAAGCTCACCGACCAATCCTTCGCCACCGAGGAAGGCCGCTTCGGCCTGACCCGCTGGACCGCCGAGCACGGCCCGAAACTCAAGGCACTGGTGTTCGACGCCAGCGGCCTGACCCGCTTCGAGCAGCTGATCGAGCTGCGCAACTTCTTCCAGCCGGCCTTCAAGGGCCTGGGCAAGTGCCCGCGCGTGGTGGTGCTGGGCCGCCCGCCGGAGTCGCTGAAGGACACCGTGGCCGCCAGCGTGCAGCGCTCCCTGGAAGGCTTCACCCGCTCCCTGGGCAAGGAAATCCGCCGGGGCGGCAACGTGCAGTTGGTGTACGTCGGCAAGGGTGCCGAGGACCAGCTCGAAGGCGCCCTGCGCTTCTTCCTCTCGCCCAAGAGCGCCTATGTTTCCGGCCAGGTGCTGCGCCTCTCCGCCAGCAGCGCCCAGGTCAAGGACTGGAGCCGCCCGCTCAATGGCCTGAAGGCGCTGGTCACCGGCGCCTCCCGCGGCATCGGTGCGGCCATCGCCGAAACCCTGGCCCGTGACGGCGCCGACGTGGTGCTGCTGGACGTGCCCCAGGCCAAGGACTCCCTCGACGCCCTGGCCGCACGCCTGGGCGGGCGTGGCATCGCCCTGGACATCTGCGCCGCCGACGCCGCCGCGCAATTGGTAGAAGCGCTGCCGGACGGCCTCGACATCGTGGTGCACAACGCCGGCATCACCCGTGACAAGACCCTGGCGAAGATGAGCGATGCCTTCTGGGACTCGGTGATCAACGTCAACCTCAACGCCCCGCAGGTGCTGACCCAGGCCCTGCTCGACGCCGGCAAGCTGCACGACAACGGCCGCGTGGTGCTGATCGCCTCCATCAGCGGCATCGCCGGCAATATGGGCCAGACCAACTACGCGGTGAGCAAGGCCGGCGTCATCGGCCTGGCACAGGCCTGGGCCCCGGCCCTGGGCAAGCGCGGCATCACCATCAACGCCGTGGCCCCGGGCTTCATCGAAACCCAGATGACCGCCGCCATCCCCCTGACCATCCGCGAAGCCGGCCGCCGCATGAACTCCATGAGCCAGGGCGGCCTGCCCCAGGACGTCGCCGAAGCCGTCGCCTGGTTCGCCCAGCCCAGCTCGGGGTCGTTGACCGGGCAGGTGATGAGGGTGTGTGGGCAAAGTCTGCTTGGAGCGTAAAAGCAACTGGAAGCTGGAAGCTGGAAGAAAGAGCTTTGGGGGCTGGGAGCTGGTTGTCACTTGTAGGGTGGGCTTCAGCCCACCAGCGATGTAACCGGTGGGCTGAAGCCCACCCTACGCGCAGACCCCCGCTTCCAGCTTCAGGCCTCTAGCTTCCAGCTGGCGACAAGCGACAAGAAAAAAGCCGGGACCTGTGTGCCCGGCTTTGACGTTGCGGTGTGATCGGTGGGCTGAAGCCCACCCTACGCGCAGAACCCTGCTTCCAGCTTCCAGCTTCAGGCTTCTAGCTTCCAGCTAGTTCCCCGCTGGCTTCCCCCGCCTGCGGAATTCCACCGGCGTCTCCCCCACCCAGCGTTTGAACGCACGGTAGAAGGTGCTCGGTTCGGAGAAGCCGGTGCGCTCGACTATCACTTCGATGCGCTCGTCGGTTTTCAGCAGCAGTTCCTTGGCCAGGCGGCAGCGGTAGTCGGTGACCAGGTCGTTGAAGCGAACGCCGGCCATGGCCAGGCGTTCGCGCAGGCGGCGGGCGGGCATGTTGAGGCGGGCGGCGACCTGTTCCAGGGTCGCGCCGCCGTCCACCAGCAGTTCGCCGATCAATTCACGCACCTTGCGCACCAGGTCCAGGCGCTCCACTTCGGCCAGTTGGCGGCGGGCCAGGGATTCGTGCATGCGCAGCAGTTCCGGGGCGGCGTGGCGCGAGGGCTTGTCCAGCACCGCGGCGTCGAACACCAGGGCATAGCGCTCGGCGCCCAGGCGTGCGGGGCAGCCGTACACCGTCTGGTAACGCTCGGCAGCCGCGCCTTCGGTGTGCATCAGTTGCACTTCGCAGGCCTTGAAGTCGCCTTCGGTCAGGGCGTCGAACAGGCGGATCACCGCGCCGGCGAGCATCTCCGGGAAATGGCGGTTGATGCTGGCGTCCTGCCCCAGGGACAGCACGGCGCGCTCGCCTTCGACTTCCAGGCGCGCGTTGAGGGTGTCGGACAGCAGGCGCACGTAGCGCAGGGCGTGGCGCAGGCCTTCGCCGAAGGTCTCGCTGGAGAGGAAGAGGTATTCGAGCAGCAGCCCGTGGAAGGCCGGCAGGTGCCCGGCCAGGTGCAGGCCGACGTGCTCCTCGGCGCATTCCTCGGCGGCGGCTTTCCAGAACAGGGTCTGCGCCGTATGGGGGAAACGGCCGGCGGGCAGCCCGCCCGGCGGCAGGCCGACACGCACCAGCACCTTGTCAGGGTCGGCACCGCTGGCTCGCAGGGCGTCGATCACCGGGCGCATTAGCGCCACGTCGTCGGTCAGATCACGCATCATTTTCTGAATATTCTTGTTATGCGGGGCGGGGGCCATCTTATGCATCTTCAGGCCCCCCGCTCAAGGCGCGGATAGCGATTGCAGACGGATTGACTCGCCTGCCAGCCGCGCTTGCCCCACGGCCAATGCACCCCGCCTGCGGGCGGCTAAGCTGCACCGTTCCGCAACGAGGAGACTGCCCATGGCCACCGACTGGCTCGACCTGCCTGCCCCACCCGCCCTGCCCGGCCTGTTCGCCCGCGCGGCCCTGCGCCGTGGCGCCACCGGCCGCACCCTGCCGGACCTCGGCCTGCGCAGCCAGGTGGACGTGGATGCCCGGCACCTGGCGCGCTACCGGCAGGTCTGCGGTTTCAAGGACAACGGCCAGCTGCCGCCCACCTACCCGCACATCCTCGCCTTCCCGCTGCAGATGCAGCTGCTCACCGACAAGCGCTTCCCTTTCCCGCTGCTGGGCCTGGTACACCTGGAAAATCGTATCCGCGTATTGCGCACCCTCGGCGGCCTCGGCCCCTTCCGCGTCAGTGTCGCGGTGGAAGGCCTGCGCCCCCACGACAAGGGCGTGACCTTCAGCCTGATCACCCGCCTGGAAGACCAGCTCGGCCTGCTCTGGGAAGGTGACAGCCGCATCCTCTTCCGTGGCATGCGCCTGGACGGCAACGCCCCCGAGCGCGCCGAAAGCGAAGCCCTGCCCCTGGAGGAGATCGACCACTGGCGCGCCCCGGCGGACATCGGCCGGCGCTATGCCAAGGTCGCCGGCGACTACAACCCGATCCACCTGTCGGCGCCCACCGCCAAGCTGTTCGGCTTCCCCCGCGCCATCGCCCATGGCCTGTGGAACAAGGCGCGCACCCTGGCCGCCCTCGCCTCGCGCCTGCCCGATGCCGCCTACGAAGTGGAGGTGCGTTTCCAGAAGCCGGTGCTGCTGCCCGCCGAGGTGCGCCTGCTGGCCAGCGCCCCCGCCGCCGAGGGCCAGTTCGCCCTGCGCGGCAAGGATGACCTGCCGCACATGGCCGGCAGCTGGGGCCCGCTGCAGGGCTGACGGCCGAGGCTTGCGCGGCGCCAGCCGGCGCACCAAGCTATGCGGCTCCAGGAGAGCCGCATGAACCTCGCAGAACTGACCCAACGCCTGCACGCCATCCGTGACCACAACGATTGGCGGCCATTCCACAGCCCGAAGAACCTGGCCATGGCCGCCAGCGTCGAAATGGCCGAGCTGGTGGAAATCTTCCAGTGGCTCAGCGAGGACCAGTCCCGCCAGCTGCCCGCCGCCACGCTCGAACACGCCGGCCAGGAAGTGGGCGACATCGTCCTCTACCTGCTGCTGATGTGCAGCGAACTGGGCATCGACATGGAGCAGGCGGTACGCGCCAAGCTGGCCGACAGCGAGAGGCGCTTCGTCCAATGAGCGCCCCGACCACCGACGACCGTCACTTCGACGAACTCGCCACGCGCTTCGCCGAGAAGATCTATGGCGGCGCCAAGGGCGCCATCCGCCTGGCGGTGCTCCAGGCCGACCTCGCCGAAGCCCTGCCCGAGCGCCCGCTGCGGGTGCTCGACGTGGGCGCCGGGCTCGGCCACATGAGCCTGTGGCTGGCCCAGCGCGGCCACCAGGTCACCCTCGCCGAACCTGCCGAACCCATGCTCGAAGGCGCCCGCGCGCGCTTCGCCGCAGCCGGCGTCGAGGCCACCTTCATCCAGGCGCCCTGGCAGGACCTGCTCGGCCAGTTCACCGAGCCCTACGACCTGGTGCTCTGCCACGCCGTGCTGGAGTGGCTCGCCGAGCCCCACGCCATCCTCCCGGTGCTGCACCAGTTGACGGCGCCGGGCGGCTGGTTGTCCCTGGCGTTCTACAATCGGGATGCACTGATCTACCGCAACCTGCTCAAGGGCCATTTCCGCAAGCTGCGACGCAACCGCTTCGCCGGCGAAGGCCAGAGCCTGACCCCGCAGCAACCGCTGGACCCACGGGAACTGGCCGGGCAACTCGAGGGGTTGTGGAAGGTCGAAACCCAGAGCGGCGTGCGGGTTTTCCATGACTACATGCCGAGTGAATTCCAGGCCAAGGCCGAGCTGGTCGACCTCCTGGAAATGGAGCTGGCCCACCGTCGCCACCCAAGCTTCATGGGGCTGGGACGGTACCTGCACTGGATCTGCAGACCCCAATAAGAGAGCCCCCACAGGCTCGCCTCGACGGAGGCCCCATGAAACGCACTGCCCCTGCTGCCCGTAACGCCCTTGCCGCCCTCGGCCTGCTGGCCCTCGCCGCCTGCCAGAGCCAGAACCCCTACAAGGCCGAATCCAAGCCGATGCCGCCGGCCCCGCCGGAGGCGGCCACCACCTTCGACCGCTCCGCCTACCCGGCGGCCCCGCGCGACTTCGGCCGCTACCGCAACTGGACCTGGCTCAACGGCCGCCTGCCCGCCGGCAACAGCTGGGCGACGCCGGAGCAGATGGTCGACATCGTCAACTCCGGGCTGGACCAGCACGGCCTGCGCCAATCCCGCGAGCCGGCCAGCGCCGACCTCAAGGTCGCCGCCAGCCTGCGGTTCGAGAAGCGCCTGCGCCAGTACAACGACTCCAGCGGCGCCTACTACGGCAATGGCCCCTACCGCGACCAGTACGGCGCCTGGGCCACGGTGCCCCTGGTGCGCACCTACGAGCAGGAAGTGGCGGTGGTCTACCTGGAGTTCTACGACGCCCGCGACAACCAGCCGGTGTGGAGCGGCAGCGCCGAGAGCGACGCCAGCGGCAGCCGCAGCGACCGCACCACCGCACTGCGCGAAGCCATCAGGGAAGCCCTGGACAACTACCCGCCCCGCTGACCCTTAACGCCCGGCGCCTCCGCCCCTCCCGCCTCACCCGGGGGTGGGCGGAGCGATCTACCACTCCCTCCCTGCACCATGTTCCTTTCCGGGCGCTCGACGAACGGAACCGCAACACGCCGTCACGATCCACATGGAAGCAGTCGCGGGCTTGCACGAAATCTTCTTGCCGGCCGCTCTGGCTTGCGCTTGGATAGTGATTCCGGCAGAGGAGATATGACCATGTTCCGCCGTCTGTTCATCGCTTCCACCCTCCTGCTCCTGGCCGCCTGCCAGAGCTACGAGATCAACCGCGACTTCGACCGCAACCGCGACTTCGCCGCCTACCGCAGCTGGAGCTGGAAAGAGCCGGCGCTGCAGTACAGCCCCGACGACCCGCGCATCAAGAGCGACCTCACCGAACAACGCATCCGCGAGGCCGTGGGCCAGCAGCTCGACCAGCGCGGCCTGCGCCCTGCCGCCAACGGCGCCGCCAGCGACCTCAAGGTGCAGAGCTGGCTGATCGTCGACGATCGCCAGCAGCAGGTCACCACCGGCTACGGCGGCTACTGGGGCGGTTACTGGGGCAACTACTGGGGCGGCCCGGCCATGACCGAGACCCGCACCTACGACTACAAGGTCGCCACCATCCAGATCGACCTCTACGACGGCAAGGACGGCAAGCTCGTCTGGCGCGGCAGCGCCGGGCAGATCATGCGCACCGACCCGCCGACCCCGGCCGAGCGCGAGGCCGCCATCCGCGAGACCGTCGCCAAGGTCCTCGCCCAATACCCACCGCACTGACCGAGCATCGATGAGCGCATTCGACACCGTACTCAGCCACCGTCCTGCCCAGGCCGCCGACCTCGACAAGGTCGTCGGCTTCCCCCAGGACCGCGACGAACTGTTCTTCTGCTACCCCAAGGGCATCTGGCCGCTCACCGTCGGCCAGCTTGCCGCGGTGATGGCCGAGCGCCGCGACAACACCGTGGTGCTGCTGGACGGCCGCGTCGCCGGCTTCGCCAACTTCTACCAGTGGCAGCACAACGACTTCTGTGCCCTGGGCAACCTGATGGTCGCCCCCTGGGCCCGTGGCCATGGCGTCGCCCAATACCTGGTGGGCGTCATGGAAAACCTCGCCCGCGAGCACTACCACGCCACCCGCCTGCGCATCTCCTGCTTCAACGCCAACGCCGCCGGGCTGCTGCTCTACACCCGCCTCGGCTACCAACTCAACGGCATCGCCGAACGCCAGGCCCCGGACGGCCAGCGCGTGGCCTTGGTGCTGATGGACCGTGCACTCACCCCAGGCGACTGACCGCCAGACAAGGAACAGGGATGACCCCGCAAACCGATGAACCCACCTTCGACGGCACCCGCTGGAGCAACGCCGACAGCGACCGCATCGAGGTGGTCGACCCCAACCCCGAGTGGCCCCAGCGCTACCACGAGGAGGCCGCCGCCATCAGCGACGCCCTGGGCATCCGCGGCCTGCGCCTGGAGCACTACGGCAGCACCTCGGTGCCCGGCCTCGCCGCCAAACCCATCATCGATATTCTCCTGCTGCCCCCGCCCGACTATGACTGGCAGCGCCTGGTCGCCCCGCTGGAAGCCCTCGGCTACCAGTTCTGGCGCGACAACCCGGCCACCGACCGCATGTTCTTCGTCAAGGGCATGCCACCCAAGGGCACAGGCCGCACCCACCATGTGCACGTGATGACCCAGGCCAACGCCGTGCGTCACCTGCTGTTCCGCGACCACCTGCGCGCCCACCCCGAGGACGCCGCCGAATACGCCCGGGTCAAACGCCAGCTCGCCGAGCGCTACCCCACCGACCGCGACGCCTACACCGCCGGCAAGGACGAGGTGGTCGGCGCCATCCTCGGCCGCGCCACGGCGGCCATGCATGAAGCGGGCGGGATACAGGGTGGCGATGAAGGCGGCCCGGTGAAGGGCTGAGTACCACAACACAAAGGACGTGAAGAACATGAAACCGTACTGGATAGTGCTGGCAGCGCTCCCGCTGTCAGGCTGCCCCGCCTATGGGGTCTACGACCGCACCGCTGAACAACCTGTGCTCACCAGCACCTGTTACGCGGTGAAGCTGTCTTCGTTTCTGTTCGAGGCCCGTTGCGCCGACCTGAAGGCAGGCGGGCTTGGAGGGCGTGAATTCTGCCCCGGCATCCAGGCGTTCAATCCTCCACCCCGTATCTACTCCAGCGGCTTCATACCCCCCTTTGCGTTTCCCAAGTCCTGGGCCGACTACGTGAGCGATAGGGAGAAATGGGATCAGCGGCTTCTGGAAAAGCCGCTGTTCGAAAAACAGCGGACGCTGATCGCTCCGATAGACCCGGGCACCCAGATGAAGATTTCAGGCCTCTACGACTATCCCAAGGGTGAAACCGGCCACGTCTCCATCGTTCGCGCACTGATAACCAGCGGTCCCCATGCAGGCACCAGCGTCGAGCTGACGAGCCCGGGCGACTTCAAAAGTTTGGGCCCTGCGTGGACAACCGTTCCCGACATCGGCAAATCCAACGTGGAGGTCGTGAACACCTACCTGGAGCCCTGCGAGACCCGGCCATAGCACCGTAGCCCGGGCTTCAGCCCGGGACGCTCCGCAAAGGTGAACCACGCCCGGCCGCACCCCGACCCGCTTCACGTATGATCCGGCGCCTCGGAAACAGGCGCGTGCAAGGCTCTTCGCAATGCTGGAATGGAACACCCTCAGCCTCAGGCAGCGGGCCTCGGTCATCTGCCTTCTCGGTTTCGTGCTGGCCTATGTGCAGATCACCCTGCCCTTCATCCTCGCCCTCACCGAGGTAGCGGCGATGCTGCAGAGCCTCTGCGAGCTGCTGGGCTGCATCGCCCTGTTCAGCGCCCTCGCCTTCGACCCGATGATCGCCAGGGGGCAGCTGCTGCAACTGCGCCCCAGCCGCATGCCGCCCCTCTGCAAGGGCCTGTGGATAACCGTCATCCTGATGTTCGGGCTGGGCAACCTCGTTCGGATCATCGGCAACTGATGCCTGGCTAGCAGATAGTTCGGGAGAGCCTGGCATTAATCTTCATTGGCAAAACTTGCCAACAAGGAGAGCTCGAATGAGCAGCATGACCATCTCCCTGCCCGAAGCCCTCAAGAGCTTCGTCGATGAACAGGTCAGCCAACGCGGCTACGGCACCAGCAGCGAATACGTATGCGAACTGATTCGTAAGGATCAAGACCGCCAGCGCCTGCGTGGCTTACTGCTGGAAGGCGCCACTTCCGCACCTGAAGGCCCGGCTGACGAGCACTACTTCGAGGCGCTGCGCAACCGGGTGCACAACGGCCAGGCATGAAGGCCAGGACAGTCGTTCCACGGGCGCGACCCAGCCAGGACGTCGACTGACCAGCGCCGAAGCACGGGCTACGGCGCCATGCCACCCGACTAGATCGCGGCCAGCGCCGCGACCCGCGATGCCAGGTAGGCATTCCAGGGCACCTTCTGGAAGTTGGTCCTGGGGCTCCCGCCACCGCCGCCATGGTTGACGAAGTTGTTGCTCGGCGCCCAGTACTGGTAGATGTCGCCGCTGGCGAATTCATAGGGGAAGGCCACTTCCTGGGCGTTGCCGAGGGTGCCGCCGTGGCTCCAATAGGTGGTGCCGATCGGTACCAGGAATACGTAGCAATGACCGTTGAAGCCCCACAGCTGGCCGACCGCCGGGGACTTGGCGGCATTGGCCGGCAGGCCGGCGCCGGCGCAGACCGGGAAGGTGAAGATCATCCGCCCGCCGGCGATGGCCGCGTCGTTTTCATCGACCAGGTATTCGGTGGAGTGGTCCGGGGAGATTCCGCCCCGGTGGACCTCGGAAGGGGTCAGCGCGGTGCCGTGTACGAAGTAGCGGGCGGCGCCGGTCAGGCCCTGCTGCCAGCCGTTCTTCTGCTGGCGGATCAGGTTGCCCCGGGCGCCGGCATAGAGATAGGGAGTCATCGCGTGTCACATCCTTTTGCTGGGGGTTGATCACCCACTCGCAAGATTGCCCTGCAACGTCCACTCAAGGCGCCCTGGTCCGGGCTCACGACGATACGGCGGTGCAAAGTTCTGCCAGTGCCAACGGCCCGACAGGGCCTGCAGGAAAAGATAGGCCGCACAGCGCGTGGTGTCGCCCGCCGCTGCTCTTAGCCGACGGGCGTGAAGCGCCTTGACCGAAATGCCCGGCGATGCCGTCAGCCGGGCCGTTCACCGCGCCTGCGCATCTTTCTATGGTGAGGGTCCGCCCCCTCCTCGACGGCCCCCCATGCACAGCCCATCGCCCTACCCGCATCTGCTGTCCCCCCTCGATCTCGGCTTCGTCCAGCTGCGCAACCGCGTGGTGATGGGCTCGATGCACACCGGGCTGGAAGACCGCCTGTGGGACTTCGGCAAGCTCGCCGCCTACTACCGCGAGCGCGCCCGGGGCGGCGTGGGGCTGATCATCACCGGCGGTTTCGCACCCAACCGCGAGGGCTGGCTGCTGCCCCTGGGCAGCAGCCTCACCGGCGGCATGGAAGTGCCCGCGCACCGGCGCCTGACCCAGGCGGTGCACGCGGAAGGTGGGCGCATCCTGCTGCAGATCCTCCATGCCGGGCGCTACGGCTATCACCCGCTGGTGGTCTCCGCCTCGCCGGTCAAATCCCCCATCAGCTGGTTCGCCCCGAGGGAGCTGAGCGAGCGCGGCATCGAGAAGACCATCCGCGCCTTCGTGCGCTGCGCGCGCCTGGCCAAGGCGGCGGCCTATGACGGCGTCGAGGTGATGGGCAGCGAGGGCTACCTGCTCAACCAGTTCCTCTGCCCGCGCACCAACCAGCGCCGCGACCGCTGGGGCGGCAGCCTGGAGAACCGCATGCGCCTGGCGCTGGAGATCGTCCGGCGCATCCGCCGCATGGCCGGCGAGCGCTTCATCCTCTGCTACCGCCTGTCGCTGCTGGACCTGGTGGAAGGCGGCAACACCTGGGAGGAAGTGCGCGAGATCGCCCTCGCCCTGCAGGACGCCGGCCTCACCCTGCTCAACACCGGCATCGGCTGGCACGAATCGCGGGTGCCGACCATCGTCACCTCGGTGCCCCGTGGCGCCTTCGTCGAGGTCACCGCGCGGCTGCGCAAGGAGCTGCGCATCCCGCTGATCGCCAGCAACCGCATCAACACCCCGGAACTGGCCGAAGCCATCGTCGCAAGCGGCCAGGCGGACCTGGTGTCCATGGCCCGCCCGCTGCTGGCCGACCCGCAGTTCGTCGCCAAGGCCGCCGCCGGCAAGGGCGACGAAATCAACACCTGCATCGCCTGCAACCAGGCCTGCCTCGACCATGCCTTCGCCAACCGCCGCGCCAGTTGCCTGGTCAACCCGCGCGCCGTGCACGAGACTGAGCTGCGCTACTCCCGCGCCCGCCAGCACAAGCGCATCGCCGTAGTCGGTGCCGGCCCGGCCGGGCTCTCCGCCGCCTGCGTGGCCGCCGAGCGCGGGCACCGGGTCACCCTGTTCGAGGCTGCCGACTGCATAGGCGGGCAGTTCAACCTGGCCCGGCGCATCCCCGGCAAGGAAGAGTTCGACGAGACCCTGCGCTACTTCCGCGTGCGCCTGCAGCGCCTGGGGGTGGAGCTGGTGCTGGGCCGGCGCATCGCCCCCGGCGAACTCAGCGGCCACTACGACGACGTGATAGTCGCCACCGGTGTGCGCCCGCGCCTGCCGGCCATCGACGGCATCCATCACGCCAAGGTGCTCAGCTACCTGCAGGTGCTGCAGGGCGCCCCGGTGGGCCCCCGGGTGGCGCTGATCGGCGCGGGCGGCATCGGCTTCGACCTCGCCGCCTTCCTGCTCCACGACCATGCGCCGGGCGCAGAACAATGGCTGGCGGACTGGGGCATCGACCTGGCCGCCACCACCCCCGGCGGCCTGGTGCCCGCCGAGCCGGCACGGCCGCAGCGGGAGATCTGGCTGCTGCAACGCAAGCCCGGCGCACTGGGCAGCGGCCTGGGCAAGACCAGTGGCTGGGTGCACCGTGCCCACCTGGCGCGCAACGGCGTACGGATGATGGGCGGGGTCAGCTACCAGCGCATCGACAACGACGGCCTGCACATCGAAGTGGATGGCAAGGAACAGGTGCTGCCGGTGGACAACGTGGTCATCTGCGCCGGCCAGGAGCCCCTGTGCGAGCTGCAACCGGTGCAGGGCTCCGACCACCTGCGCCTGCACCTGATCGGCGGCGCCCGCCGTGCCGGCGAGCTGGATGCCAAGCGGGCGATCAGGGAAGGTGCGGAGCTGGCGGCGCGGCTCTAGGGGCAGCCTGCCACTCCGCTCGATGGGTTTCGCTGCGCTCTACGCCATCCTACGGATGCCGCCACCGCACGAACCGGGACCGTAGGTCGGGTGCAACCCGGCGGTTTTATTCGCGGATGAATCCGCTCCCACAAGAGCCCGCTGCCAACGCCCATGTAGCCGGGCTTCAGCCCGGGACGTGCAGGCTCACAGGTCCCAGTCGGGGTTGTCCTGCAGGCGTTCGGCCAGGTGGTCGAGCAGCAAACGCAGGGCGGTGGGCATCTGCCGGCGGGTGCCGTAGAGGGCGTAGATGCCCAGCTCCTGGGGCTCGTAGCCGGGCAGCAGGTGCACCAGGGCGCCGGAGCGCAGCTGCGCGGCAACCGAGTAGCGCGGCTGCAGGCTGATGCCCTGGTCGGCCAGGGTGGCTTCCAGCAGCACCATGGATTCGTTGGCGCTGAGGCTGCCGTCCACCGACACCGCGCAAGGTTCGCCGTCGCGGAAGAAGGCCCAGAGGCTGCGGCCGAAGAAGGAGTAGGTCAGGCAGTTGTGCCGGACCAGGTCCTCGGGGGTGCGCGGCATGCCGTGGCGGGCCAGGTAGGCCGGGGTGGCACAGACCACCGAGCGGCAGGTGGCGAGCTTGCGCGCCACCAGGTTGGGGTCCAGCTGGTTGGTGATGCGCAGCGCCAGGTCGATGCGCTCCTCGATCAGGTTCACCGCCTGGCTGCTCACCAGCAGGTCGACGCTGACGCCGGGATAGGTCGTCTGGAAGCGGCCGATCTCGTGCACCAGCCAGGCTTGGGCGAAGGATTGGCTGCAGGTGATGCGCAGCCGCCCACGGGGGGCCTCGCGGCTGTCCCGCCCCAGCCCCTGCATGGCCTCGGCCAGGGCACAGACCTCGCGGCATTGCGGCAGCATCCGCTCGCCGGTGCCGGTCAGGCTCAGGCGCCGGGTGCTGCGGTGCAGCAGGCGCGCACCGGCCCAATCCTCCAGCGCGGCGAGATGGCGCGAAACCATCGCCCGGGACATTTCCAGGGCGTCGGCGGCGGCGGTCTGGCTGCCCCGCTCCACCACCTCGACGAAGACCCGCATGGCGGTTATTCGGTCCATGACACGCTCGGAATGTGCAACAAAGATGCGCGGATTATGGCGTTTTTAGCTGCACAACGAGCAACTATCCTGATGCCTTTCCATCGAGGACCCCATCATGGCCCCCATCGCTTTCCTGCGCCGCCTCCTGGCCGGCGCCACCCTGATCGCCGCCACCGGCAGCGCCCTGGCCCAGCCCCTGCAACTGCAGGTCTACAACCCCGGCGACAAGGCCGTGTTCCCGGTCACCTCGTCGCTGATCCTCGGCGAGCACGACGCCCTGCTGGTGGACGCGCAGTTCTCCAGCCACGAGGCCGACGAACTGGTGAAACGCATCCAGGCCAGCGGCAAGCGTCTGACCACCATTTTCATCAGCCACGGCGACCCGGACTTCTACTTCGGCCTGGACACCCTGCTGCGTGCCTTCCCCGAGGCCAAGGTGCTGGCCACCGCCCCGACCATCGAGCACATCAAGGCCACCAAGGACCTGAAACTCGCCTACTGGGGCCCGATCCTCAAGGACGGCGCGCCCAAGGCCGTGGTAGTGCCGCAGCCGCTGAAGGGCGACAGCCTGGAGCTGGAAGGCCAGCGCATCGACGTGATCGGCCTGGACGGCGCCGACCCGGCCCACACCGGCCTGTGGATCCCCTCCCTGCGCACCCAGCTGGGCGGCGTGCTGGTGAGCGGCAACATGCATGTGTGGACCGCCGACTCGCAGAGCGTCGAATCGCGCCGTAACTGGATCGCCGCACTGGACCGCATCGAAGCGCTGAAGCCCGAGCAGGTGATCCCCGGCCACTACCTGGGCGAGCGCGCCGTCGGCCTCGGCGACCTGCACTTCACCCGTGGCTACCTCAAGGCCCTGGAGCAGGAACTGCCCAAGGCGAAGAACGCCGCCGAGCTGACCGCCGCGATGAAGAAGCGTTACCCGGGCCTGGCCGGCGAGGCCGACCTCGAACTGAGCGCCAAGGTGCTCAAGGGCGAGATGCAGTGGCCCTGATCCACTGACGACGACAGCCACCGGCGTCGACGGCATACTGTGCGCCCGCCGAAAACCGGAGACTCACATGCCCAGCGCCTGGTGGCTGCTCGCCCTGCCCTTCATCGCCGGCGCCTTCCTGCCCTTGCAGGCCGGCATCAACGGCCTGCTGTCCAAGCAGGTGTCCAGCGTCATGGGCGCCGCGCTGATCTCCTTCCTGGTGGGCACCGTGGCGCTCTTCGTGGTGGCCGCCGTGCAACGCGAGCTGCCCAGCTTCACGGCGCTGAAGGGGCTCACCTGGTGGCACTGGAGCGGTGGCCTGCTGGGCGCCGTGTTCATCGCCACCGCCGCCTTCGCCGGGCCGCGCATCGGCGCCATGCTGTTCATGGCCCTGGTCCTGGCCGGCCAGTTGAGCATGGCCCTGGTGCTCGATCACTACGGCTGGGCCGGCTACCGCGAAGCGCCCATCAGCCTCGGCAAGATCGCCGGCATGGCCCTGATCATCGGCGGCGTGTGGATGATCCGCCGCGGCTGACGAACTGCGATAGCCATTTGCTGCTATCGCCCGAGGAACGCGATAAGCTCTGCGCATCCAGCCGTATTTGTGATCACAGCACATGACTGACGCAGAGCTGCCGCAACAACCGGAGGGTTTCGCCCTCTGGCGCGAGATCCAGGACACCCGCATCCGCACGCGCCTCGGCGGCCTCTACTACCTGCTGGCCTGGCTGCTTTCCTGGCTGTTCAGCGCAACGCCCCTGCAGTACCTCGGCATCGGCCTGGCCGGCACCCTGTTCTTCGCCCTGATGCTGGCGGCGCGCATCGCCCACATCCCGCGCAAGGGCGCCGCCGAGCTGGAGCTGCTGGGCTGGCTCAACCGCCACTGGACGCTGATCCTGGCCACCTGCCTGGCCTGGGGCCTGGCCCACGCCTGGCTGCTGCTGAACCCGGACTTCAGCGACTCGCGGATCATCGCCACCCTCAGCACCATCGCCTTCAGCACCGCCATGGCCTTCAACTTCGCCATGCGCCGGGGCCGCGCCGTGGTCGCCATCCTGCTGCTCTACCTGCCGGGCCTGGTAGCCCTGGGCTTCCACCCCGAGCCGATGCGCGCCGAACTGGTGACCCTGGCCTTCTACCTCAGCTACCTGCTGCTGGCGCTGTCGCGCAGCCACCGCGAATACCAGGGCACCCTGGAACTGGAGCTGCAACTGCTGGAGCAGCGCCAGCGCCTGGACGCCCTGAGCCGCACCGATGGCCTCACCCAGCTGGGCAACCGCTACCAGTTCAACAACCTGTTCCCCGCCATGGTCGCCAGCGCCGCGCGCCAGGGCTCGCCGCTGTCCCTGGTGCTGCTGGACATCGACTTCTTCAAGCGCATCAACGACGAGCACGGCCACGCCATGGGCGACCTGTGCCTGCAGCAGTTCGCCGAACGCATGCGCGAAGTATTCCGCCGCGACAGCGATGCGCTGCTGCGCCTGGGGGGCGAGGAGTTCGGTGTGCTGATGCCCGAGACCGGGCTGAAACAGGCATCGAAACTGGCCGAGGACTTCCGCCGCGACCTGGCGGCCAAGGGCTTCGGGGTGAAGGGCGAAACCCTGCCGCTGACCACCAGCCTCGGCGTCGGCTGCTACGACCCGCAGCGCGACGGTGATGCCGAGGCCTTCTTCAAGCGCGTCGACGACGCGCTCTACCAGGCCAAGGAAAAGGGCCGCGACCGCCTGGAAACGGCCTGACCCCTTCCTCCGGGCGGCCCGTCAGAGACGGAAGCTGCCCATCTGCCGCGCCAGGTCATCGGCCAGGCGGCTGAGCACCTGGCAATCCTCGCGGCAGGACCGCACTTCACCGGCGGTGGCACCCGCCAGGTCGGCGATGCCCTGGACGTTGCGGTTGATCTCCTCGGTGACCGACGACTGCTCCTCGGTGGCGGCCGCCACCTGGTGGTTCATGTCGCTGATCTTCTCGATCTGCTCGGTGATCGCCGACAGGGAGCTGCCGGTGCGCTGGCTGGCCTCGACACCGGTGCCGGTGGCCGACTGGCCGGCATGCATGGAGGTCACGGCCGTCTCGGCGCCGGACTTCAGGCGCTGGATCATCTGCTGGATTTCGTCGGTGGACGACTGGGTGCGGCTGGCCAGGGTGCGCACCTCATCGGCCACCACGGCGAAACCACGGCCCATCTCGCCGGCGCGGGCCGCTTCGATGGCGGCGTTGAGCGCCAGCAGGTTGGTCTGCTCGGAGATGCCACGGATCACCGCCAGCACCTGGTCGATGGACGCCACCTGGGTGGCCAGTTCGGTCACCGCGCCCGCGGCGCCGCTGATCTCGCCGGACATGCGCTCGATATGGCCGATGGATTCGCCCACCACCTTGCGCGCCTGCAGCGCCTCGTCGCGGGCCTGCTGCGAGCTGAGGGCGGCGTTGCCGGCGTTGCGGGCGATCTCCTGCACCGTCAGGCCCATCTCGTGCACGGCGGTGGCGACCATATCGGTCATCTCCTGCTGCTGCACGGCGCGGCCGGCGGTGTTGTCGACTACGGTGGCCACCTGGCCCACGGCGGTACGCAGGCTCTGGCTGGTGGACAGGACTTCGGCGATGAGGCTGCGCTGGCCTTCGAGGAAGCGGTTGAAGCCCCGGGCCAGGTCGCCCAGTTCGTCGGCGCGGTTGTCGTTCAGGCGTCGGGTCAGGTCGCCGCCGCCACCGCCGATCTCCACCAGCGCGGAGGTCACCTGGCGGATCGGCCGCACCAGCCCACGGGCGAGGAACACCACCAGCACCAGGAACAGCAGCGCCACGCCGATGCCCACCAGGCTGGTCATCACCAGCGCCTGGCGCGCCTCGCCGTAGATCTCCGCCTCGGGCACCTCGCTCACCAGCACCCAGTCGATGGACTGCAGCGGCTGCGCCAGGGCCAGGAAGCTCTCGCCATCACGCTCGAAGGTCACGGCCTTGCCCTCGCCTTGCAACAAGTGGCGGGCCGCATCGGCACCGGTCAGCTCCTGCAAGGTGCGGGTGTCGTTGAATTCGGACTGCGGGTGGATCTTCACCTTGCCGTCGGCGCTGGCCAGGTAGACGCGGCCGTTCTGGCCGAAGCGGAAGTTGCGGATCAGGTCGCTCATGCCGCTGAGGCTGTAGCCCAGGCCGGCGACGCCCAGGGTCTTGCCGCCGGCGGAGACGCGCTGGTTGATGAACAGGGTCGGCTGGTGGGTGCTGGCGTCGACGTCGATGTCCAGCGAGCGGTCCTTGCTGCCATCGACGAAGCCGTAGAACCAGTTGTTCTCCTGCGGGCCGCGGGTCAGCGTGCGGTTCAGGCCCTTGTCGGTGTAGTAGTTGCCCGAATCCAGCCCCACCAGGAAGGTGGTCAACGCCTTCTGCTGGCCCTGCACGCCCGACAGGTAGCGGACGAAGTCCGGCTGCCGCGCGGCGTCCTCGCCGGCGCTGAGCCAGTCATGCACCAGGCTGTTCTGGGCGATGCCCTGGGCCGCGGTGAGCGGCTCGGCCAGTACCCGCTCGAGGTCGTTGCGGATCGCCAGCGTGCTTTTGGGCAAGGCTTCACCCACCAGGTAGCGGTCGGTGAGGCGGTTGACCACGGCGGAATAGATTCCGACCACGATAAGGATGCTGGCCAGCAGGGCTGCGCCCATGCTGAGGATCAGCTGCCACTGAATACTGCGTTGCCAGAGGCGCATGGAGGTGTCTCCTTGGAGTTTTTATAGGGGCTCGGTGAGGACGGCGGCAGATTGTATACAGAGAATCGGACAATTAATCCGGCTGAAATGTACAAGCTGTTATCGCCCAAGGGATATCCCTACTTGAGTCCAAACTCATTCGATCACGCGGAACTCCAGACGAGCGGTAGCGCCGGCTTCGTCCAGCAGGCTCAGCTGGTGCCGGCCGAGGCCTTCGATCACTTGGTCGAAGGCGGCATCGGCGGCGCTTTCACCCAGTGGCTGGCCATCGAGGAACCACCAGCGCCGGCCACTGCCGCCAAGGGCCGAGAGGCGCACCCGCAGCGGCCCGTCACTGGCCGCCGGGCGCCGCAGCTGCCCGCCGGCGCGGAGGCCGACGATGGTCAGCGGCGCGGCCGCCGGCGGCAGGGGCGGCGGGCAGGTGGGCGAAACCGCCGGCAGCAGCGCCGAACGCCGCTCGCGCCGGGGCAACCAGGGCTCCAGCGGGGCGGGCCAGAGATCGAGGTCGCGGCGCGTGGCGCCCGGGCAGTCCGGCGCGGTGCGCAAGCCTTGGGCGTCCAGCCACAGCGGCTGGCGCAGGCCGAGGCCCAGGGGCTGGTCGGCGGCCTGCAGGGTCGGCGGAACGGTACCGTCGAGGGTCCAGGCGAAGCGCTGGCGGCGGCAGTTGGGGTCGCCCTGGGGCAGCGCCTGCCCGAGGGGCCAGCAGATGGCGGCGATGCCCACCGAGGCGGGCTTTTCATCCAGCGGCTGGGCGAGGCCGCGCTGGGCGTCGCGGTTGAGCAGCACATCGTGCACCTGCACCAGCAAGGGCGCTGCCGAGGCCAGGCCGAACTGGCCGGGCACCGGCGTGCCGTCGGGGCGGCCGATCCACACGCCGACCAGGTAGCGCGGCCCCACGCCTATGGCCCAGGCGTCGCGGAAGCCGTAGCTGGTGCCGGTCTTCACCGCCAGCGCCGGGCGCATGGTCGGCAGCGCGTGCGGGTCACGCTCGGGCTGCGCCTGGCCGGAGAGGATGCGCCGCACGATCCAGGCCGCCCCGGGCGAGAGCAGGCGCTTTTCGCGCAGGCCGTCGTCGGGTTGCAGGCGCGGTGCAGCGGCGCGGCCCTGACGGGCGAAGGCGGCATAGGCCCCCACCAGGTCTTCCAGGCGCGCGCCGGCACCGCCGAGGATCAGCGCCAGGTTCGGCTGCGCGCCCGCCGGCAGCACCAGCGGCAAGCCGGCGCTGCGCAGCTCGCCGGCGAAGCGCTTCGGCCCATAGGCTTCCAGCAGTTGCACGGCGGGCAGGTTGAGGGAGGTGGCCAGGGCGTCGCTGGCCGCCACCGGCCCGCTGAAACCACTGGAGAAGTTGCCGGGGCGGTAGTCGCCATAGCGGCGCGGCACGTCCTGCAACAGGGATTCGGAGTGGATCAGCCCGGCGTCCAGGGCCATGCCATAGAGGAAGGGCTTGAGGGTGGAACCCGGCGAGCGCAGGGCGCCGACCATGTCGACATGGCCAAAGCGGCGGGCGTCGTCCATCTCCACCGAGCCCAGGTAGGCGCGCACCGCCATGGTCGAGTGCTCCACCACAAGGATCGCCGCCGAGGTGCGCTCAGGCAGGCGCGCACGCCAGCCCAGCAGCAGGTCCTCCATGCGTCGCTGCAGGGTCGCGTCCAGGGTGGTGCGGATCAGCGGCGGGCTGCCCGGCCGGTTCAGCCGTCGCGACAGCAGCGGCGCCAGGCTCGGCTCCCGGCGCGGCGCCAGCAGCACCGGTTCCTCCAGTGCCTCGTCCACCGCCACCTGGGGCCAGATGCCGTAGCCGGCGAGGCGCTGCAGCACCTTGTTCCGGGCTTCGGTGGCGCGCTGTGGGTGGCGGTCCGGGCGCAGGCGGCTCGGCGCCTGGGGCAGGACCGCCAGCAAGGCGGCCTCGGCACGGGTCAGCTGGCTTGGCGGTTTGCCCAGGTAGGCCCAGCTCGCCGCAGCCACCCCCTGCAGGGTGCCGCCGAACGGCGCGCGGTCCAGGTAAAGGGTGAGGATTTCGTCCTTGGACAGGTGCCACTCCAGCTGCAGCGTGCGCCACAGCTGGCGCAGCTTGCCGGCGAAGGTGCGCGGGTGCGGGTCCAGCAGCCGCGCCACCTGCATCGACAGGGTGCTGCCACCGGACACCACGCGCCCATCGCTGAAGTTCTGCCAGGCCGCACGGCCCAGGGCCAGCGGGTTGACCCCGGGATGACGGTAGAACCAGCGGTCCTCGTAGCCGAGCAGCGCCTCCAGGTAATAGGGCGAGACCTGCTGCGGGGTGACCGGGTAGCGCCACACGCCTTCGGCATCGGCGAAGCGCCACAGCGGCGTGCCGTCCTCGGCCAGCACCACCCGCGCCTGGTCGTCCGCCGGCAGGGGCAGCGGGAACAATCGGTCGGCGCACCAGAGCAGCGCCAGGAGCAGCAACGGCAGCACAACCCAGCGGCGCTTCAGCAGGCGACGGGCACGGTGCAAGGTGGAGGGGAACGACAAGAATGAGGGCTCCGAAATGGGACCGTGCGACAGGCCGCTTCGAGGCGACCTGATGATGGGTTTCGCTTCGCTCTACCCATCCTGTGAATGAGCGGCACGTTCGCGGGAATGACGGCACCTGACCGTCACCCTCGCGAACACGAGGCCTACTCGAATAGCCTCAGCGTGCCTTGACCACCATTTCCTCCGGCGCATCGCCCAGTGCCTGCCATTCCGGGCGGTACATCGACTCCACCTGGGGCGGCGGCACGCGGTAGCGGCCGGGGGTTACGGCGCGGGCCAGGTACAGCAGGTGGGTGCGCTCGTACTCGCGGATATCCACCGCCGCGACGAAGCGGTCGTCACGGAATTCCTGGTGCTTGATCGCGGCGTTCTGCATCGCTTCCTGCCACTCCTTAACCTCGCTGCTGGCGTCCTGCAGGCTGGCGGCGCTCTGCCCCAGGTTCTGGTTCTCCGGCTCCAGGCCGGCGGGCAGCAGGTCCACCACCAGGCCGTCGGGCGCGCGCATCTTGGCCTCGATGCCGATGTGCACCAGCACCAGCTGGCCGCTTTCCAGGTTGCGGATATCCAGCGGCTTGCCGTCCATGCCCAGGTACTCGCGGTGGATGGTGAAGTTCTCACCCCCCGCCTTGGGCGCCTGGCTCGGGTAGCCGGACAGGGTCAGGCGCTGGTAGAGCGGCGCCTTGGTCTGGCTGGCCAGGGTCAGCGGTTCGGCCAGTTGCGCCTCGTCCAGCTTGAGCCCGCCCCGGTTGTTGTCCAGGGCATGACGCTGGCCGGCCACCTCCAGGCTGGCCTGCCATTGCGGCTCGGCCTTGCCCAGCAGGCTGCGGCCGGCGAGGAACAGCGAGTTGCGCTCCTGGGTCGACAGCCACTCCTTGGAGGCCAGCAGGTCGGCGAGATCGAACAGCAGCGCCTCGCGGCGATCAGCGGCGAGGTCGTTCTCTTCCAGCAGGGCGAGGATCATCGCCTGGTCACGCAGGCGGCTGCCGTAGTCGTCGAGCCAGAAGGTGTCGTCGCGCTGCACGGCGAGCCCGGCGTCCAGGGCCAGGTCGGCGCGGGGCTGGTCGCCCATGGCCTTGAGGGCGACGGCCAGTTGCACCAGCGGCAGGCCGGAGCGGGAATCGGCGCGGCGCTCGTACAGGCTGCGCAGGGCCCCCAGGGGCGCCTGCTGGCTGCGGGCGAGCACGTAGCCGGCATAGGCCTGCACGGCAAAACGGCTGTGGCCGGGGTACTGGCTGTAGGAGACCTCGATCAGGCTCGGCTCCTGCAGGTAGCGCAGCAGGCGCTCGTTGGCACGCTTCAGCGGTTCGGCGGGCACGGCGAAGCCCTGGTCACGGGCGCGCAGGAGGAAGTCGCTGACATAGGCGGTGAGCCAGTACTCCTCTTCGCTCTCCGCGCTCCACAGGCCGAAGCTGCCGTTGTAGCGCTGCATGCCCAGCAGGCGCTCGATGCCGATTTCGATGGCGCGGCGGCGCGCTTCGTCCTTCTCACCTTCGATGCCCAGGCGCGACAGGGTCGCCGCGTCCGCATAGAGCGAGGGGTAGAGGCCGCTGGTGGTCTGCTCGGCGCAGCCGTAGGGGTAGGCACGCAGGGCGCGGATCTGCTCGCCGATGTTCAGCGGCGGGCGCGAGGAGACGGCCAGCAACGCTTCACGCCCGGCCGGCTCGAAGGCGTCCAGGGTGCCGGCGGGCAGGCTCCAGCTGTCGCCCTTGAGCACCGCGCGGAAGTTCTTCACCAGCGCCGGCCAGGCCGGGCGGATGCCCAGGGTCCAGTCACGGGCGAAGGGTTGCAGGGTTTCGCCGGGCAGCTCCATGCCGTTGACCGAGACCTTGAGCCGGCCCTGCCCGTAGCCACCGAGGGCGCGCACCGGGATGCGCAGAGTGGTGCGCTGGCCGTCGGCCAGTTGCAGCGGTGCGGTCTGGCTGCCGGGGCTGTCGGACAGGCGCAGCTGGCCTTCTGCTTCCAGGCGCACATCCAGTGCCTGGGGCTTGCCGGAGAGGTTGGTCAGGTCCAGCGCCACGGTGGTTTCGTCGCCACCGGCAAGGAAGCGCGGCGCCGAGAGTTCGGCCACCAGGGGCGCGGCCACCACCGTCTTGGCTTCGGCCATGCCGTAGCGGTCGTCGCTCCAGGCCTGGGCCATCAGGCGCAGTTCGCCGTTGAAGTCGGGGATATCGAGGCTGAGCTCGCCCTCGCCCTGGTCGTCCAGGGTCAGCGGCACGCTTTGCAGCGCCACCAGGCGCACCTGGGTCTGCGGACGCTTGCCACCGGCGGTGAGGCCGGCGTCACCGCCAAAGGCGATGGATGCCAGGCGCCCCAGCCCCGCTTCGATGAGCTGGCCGTAGACGTCGAGCTGGTCGGCGCCATAGGCCTTGCGCCCGAACAGCGCGGCGAAGGGGTCCGGCGTGGCGTAATTGGTGATATTGAGGATGCCGACATCCACCGCGGCGACCAGCACGCGCACCTGGCGCGCCGGGCTGCCATCGGCGTTCCTGGCTTGCACATGCACCGCCAGCGGCTGGCTGGGGCGCATCTTCTCCGGGGCGCTGAGGGTCAGCGCCAGCTTGCGCTGGGCCCGGTCGATGGGCAGGTGCAACAGGCCGACGGCGCGGCGCGGGGTGACCCGCTCCTTGCGCTCGCCGGGGCGTACCACCAGGGCGCTGACGTACAGGTCGTGGCGCGCCCATTCGCGGGCAATGGGGATCTCGAAGGCCTTGCCCTCGGCGGGTACCTCGATGCTCTGCCACCAGAGCGGGCCGTCGGCCGACTCCACCAGCAGGTAGCCGCTGCCGGCCGCGGGCGGGGTGACGGTGACCTTGGCCACCTCGCCTTCGCCGTAGGCGGGCTTGTCCAGCGCCAGCTTGACCTGGTCGGGGCGCACCGCGCCGCCGTCGGTGTTGTCCTGCCAGCGGTAGCCGGCCCAGAAGCGCAGGCTGCTGATGACACCGCTTTGCGGGTCTTCGACCTCGACGCGGTAGGCGCCCCACTCCACCGGGAAGCTGACCTTGGTGGTGCCGTTGGCGGCGACGTCGACCAGCTGCTCGTCGACGTTCAAGAACTTCTCGTTGTAGTGGTAGCTCCAGCCTTCGCCGTCGGAATAGTTCCAGTAGTAGTCACGGCGCTCGCGTACCAGGCGCACCTTGAGGCCCTTGGCCTCCAGCTTGTTGCCGGCCGGGTCGGCCACCAGCAGCTCCACCTCGGCAAGGCTGTCGGTATCGACCGCCTCACCGTCGAACAGGGTGCGCAGGCCGGGCATGCGCGGTGCCGGCCAGACCGGCTGCTGCAGGCGCCGGGTGATGGGGCGGCCGCCGGTTTCCTGCAGGCTGGCCTGGAGGGTGAGCTGCAAGGGCGAGCGGGCGCTGGCCCAGCGGCTGTCGATTTCCAGGGCGCCCTTGCCGGCTTCGTCGAGGGTGGTTTCATCCAGCTCGATGTCCTGGTTCAGTTCCTCCTCGGTCACCGAGCCGAACTGATAGCCGGGCAGGCTTTCCACCGCCTCGCGCAGGGGACGGACGTAGAGCTGGCCCAGCAGGCGGTTGCCCGAGGCCGGCGCGCCGTAGAGGTAACGACCTTCGACCTGGAAGCGCGCCGCGTCGTCCGGCGCCAGGGGCTCGTCGCTGCCCTTGAGCTCCAGGGCCAGGCGCTCGGGGAGGAAGTCCTCGACCGAGAATTCGTAGAGTTCCTTGTGGCCGTTGCCCAGGTCCATCAGCAATTGCCAGCGGCCGGTAGGGGAGTCCCCGGAGAGCGCCAGCTGGTACTGGTAGAGCCCGCCTTCGTCGGGGTTCCAGACGAAGCGGCGGCTGACCTGCTCGTCCGGGCGGCGCACCTCGACCGTCACCGGCTGGCCCGCCACCGCGCGGCCGTCGCCGTCACGCAGCAGGGCGTTGAGCAGCACGGTCTCGCCGGGGCGATAGAGATCACGCGGGCCGAATACGAAGAATTGCAGCGGGGTGGCCTGGGGCCCGGTGATGTCGAATTCGGAGAGGTCCAGCGAGGGGGTATCGAGACGCAGCACGCTGGTCTGTTCGCCCTGGCGCGCCAGCAGCACGCGGGCCTCGCCGGTCAGCGGCAGCTGGGTATGGCCCTGGCCATCGGTCTTGCCCTTGGCGAGGACCTGGCCCTTGTCGCCGAGCAGTTCCAGTTCGACCTCGGCCTGGGCCTTGCCGCCTTCCAGGGCCTGGGTGAAGACGTCCAGGCGGTCCTGGTAGCGGTGGGCGGAGAGGCCGATGTCGCTGAGGCTGAACAGGGTCGCCGGGGTGTAGTAGCTGTAGCTGCCGGAGCGACGCATCACCGCGACATAGACGCCGGGCTGCTTCATCGGCTCGAGGCCGGCGATGGGCAACAGCAGGGTTTCGCGGGTGTTGCGTGCCGGCTTGAGGTCGAAGCGGCCGGTGTAGACCAGGTCCGCCATCTGCAGCAGGTTGTCGGCCTCCCAGACGCCCAGGGTGCCACGGCGGCCCCATTGGGCCAGCAGCGCGGGCAGCGAATCGGCGTGCACGCGGAAGAAGTCCACGTCCACCGCGTCGACGTTGAGGGCGATCACCGGCAGCCCTTCGGCGAGGCGGGTGGGCAGCAGCGAGCCCTGGCTGGCGAAGCCGACCGTGGCCTGCAGATCACGGGTCTGCAGGTGGGTGACGCTCTCGGCGGCCAGGCGCGCGTCGTTGACCGCGCGCACGCCGGGGTCGACGGTCAGCACCAGGTTGCGCTTGGGCTCGAGGTGGCGCAGGCGCAATTCCATGAGGTTGTCGGAGAGCTCCCAGGCCCCATCCACCTTGCCGCGCTCGCTGTCCACCAGGTGCAGGCGCTCGGCGAACGGCTGCTCCGGGTCCAGGGGCACGGAGAAGGTCACGGCCAGCGTGCTGGAGCCGTCGAGCTGGGTTTCGGAGACGTCCACCACCTTGAGCTCGCGGCCGGCGAAACGCTTGGCCAGCGCCCCGACATCGGCCGGCGCGCGCTGCTCCTGGGCGGCGGCAGGCGGGGCGGGTGGCTTCTCGGCGGTGTGTTCGGGGGTGGAGGAATCGCAGGCGGCAAGAAGCCCCAGCGAGAGGGCCAGTAACAATCCTTTGTACGACGACATGGTGACTCCGGGGAGGGGACGCGCAGGTGCGCGCGCGGCAACTATAGACGAGCCCCGGCGGCCGTAAAGCCCCCTTTTTCACGCTTTTGCAACGCTATACTGCGCAGCCCTTCCGGAGCCTCAGAATGCGCGCCTTTCTCGATGCCTGGCGGCACGTTCCCACCCATCGCCGGGTCTGGGCGCTGGCCGCGCCGATGATCCTGTCCAACATCTCCGTGCCCCTGGTGGCGCTGGTGGACAGCACCGTGGTCGGCCACCTGCCCCATGCCCACCAGCTGGGCGCCGTGGCGGTGGGCAGCACCCTCTATATGCTGCTGCTCGGGGTGCTGGGCTTCCTGCGCATGGGCACTACCGGCTTCGCCGCCCAGGCCGCCGGCCGCGCCGATGGCGGCGCGCTGCGCCAGGTGCTGCTGCAGGGCCTGGGCCTGGCGCTGGGCCTGGCCTCGTTGCTGGGGTTGCTGGCGGTGCCCTTCAGCAGCCTGGCCCTGGGGCTGATGAACCCCTCGGCCGAGCTGGACGCCATGACCCGGGAATTCTTCCACCTGCGCCTGCTGGGCCTGCCGGCGGCCCTGGCCAACTACGCGCTGGTGGGCTGGTTCCTCGGCACCCAGAACGCCCGGGCGCCGCTGGCCATCCTGCTGGGCACCAACCTGACCAACATCGCCCTGGCGCTGTGGTTCGTCCTCGGGCTCGACCTGGGCGTGGCCGGCGCGGCCCAGGCGGCGGTGATCGCCGAGTGGACGGGGGTGGCCATCGGCCTGGCGCTGACCCGTGGCGCCCTGCGCCGCCACCCCGGGCGCATCGACTGGCCGGCCCTGCGCCTGTGGCGCGCCTGGCGCCCGCTGCTGACGGTGAACCGCGACATCTTCATCCGCTCCCTGGCGCTGCAACTGGTGTTCTTCCTGCTGACGGTGCAGGGCACGCGCATGGGCGACGCCACGGTGGCGGCCAACGCCCTGCTGCTCAACGGCCTGCTCGTGACCGCCTACGCCCTGGACGGGCTGGCCCATGCGGTGGAGGCCCTGTGCGGCCACGCCATCGGCGCGCGCAACCGCCTGGAACTGCGCCGCGCGCTGCTGGTGGCCGGTGCCTGGTCGTTGCTGGCGAGCCTGGCCTTCGCGCTGTTCTTCGCCGTGGCCGGGGGGCTGTTCATCGACATGCAGAGCGACATAGGGGAGGTGCGCGCGGTCGCTCACGTCTATCTTCCTTATCTGGCGGTGCTGCCGCTGGTGGCGGTGTGGAGCTACCTGCTGGACGGCCTGTTCATCGGCGCCACCCGGGCCCGCGAGATGCGCGATGCCATGCTGCTGGCGGTGGCACTGAGCCTGCCCCTGGGGGGGCTGCTGCAGGCACAGGGGAACCATGGCCTATGGCTGGCGTTCCTTTGTTTTATGCTGTTGCGCGGCCTGAGCCTTGGCGCATTCGCCTGGCGCCTGTCCCGAAGCGACGCCTGGTTCACGCATGAGAACTGACTGGAGGAATCCCATGCTCGCCGCTCCGTGCTTCCCCGAAGAAGATCGACGCCAGAAGGCCCTGGATGAACAGGACATCCTGGACACCCCCGCCGAGCTCTACCTCGACACCCTGGTGCGCCTGACCCAGGAGCTGTTCCAGGTGGAAACGGTGCTGATCAGCCTGGTGGACCGCAACCGCCAGTGGTTCAAGGCACGCATCGGCCTCGAGGCCGCGGAAACCCCACGCGACATTTCCTTCTGCGGCCACGCCATCCTCGGCAACGGCCCGCTGCTGATTCCCGACGCGCGCACCGACGCGCGCTTCAGCGACAACCCGCTGGTGGTGGGGGGGCCCTTCATCCGCTTCTATGCCGGCCAGCCGCTGTTCTCCAGCAATGCGCTGCCCATCGGCACCCTGTGCATGCTCGACCCCAGGCCGCGCACCCTGAACCAGCAGGAGCTGTTCCGCCTGCGCGACCTGGCGACCCTGGCCGAGGGCTACCTGCAACTGCGCGGCATGGCCCAGCAGACGCAGAACCTGCGCCGCGCGGTGGACCGCGAGCAGCGCAAAGCCCTGATCGACCCGCTGACCCAGCTGTGGAACCGGGGCGCCCTGTCGCAGTTCTTTCCCAAGGAAATGGCACGGGTGAACAAGGCCGGGCTGCGCCTGGGGGTGATCTACGCCGACCTCGACCACTTCAAGCGCGTCAACGACCAACACGGCCACGCCGCCGGCGACCAGGTGCTGTGGGAAAGCTCGCGGCGCATGGCCGCGACGCTGCGCCCCGACGACCTGCTGATGCGCATCGGTGGCGAGGAGTTCGTCGCCCTGGTGGCGGTGCATGATGGCGAGGAACTGAACCATATCGCCGAGCGCCTGCGCCATTGCATCGCAGAGAAGCCGATGCGCGCCGCCGGCCAGGAACTGGCCCAGACCCTCAGCGCCGGCACCCTGCTGGTGAGCCCCGAGCAATCGCAGAACGAAGCCCTGGACCTGGCCGACCGGGCCCTGTACCGGGCCAAGCAGAATGGCCGCAACCGCGTGGAGAGCGCCAACTGACGCGGCGGCCCCCTATAAGAAACACCCCTGATGACCTGAAGGAGTTCACATGGCTCAAGCCATTGCCGCGTACCTGCACTACCTGTCGATCTTCCTGCTGTTCTCGCTGCTGGTCCTGGAGCACCGACTGTTCAAGCTGCCCCTGGACCTGGAGCGCGCGCGCAGCCTGATCCGGGTGGACATCGCCTACGGCCTGAGCGCCGGCCTGGTGCTGGCCACCGGCCTGGCACGGGTGCTGTGGTACGGCAAGGGCACCGAGTACTACCTGAAGAACAGCCTGTTCCACGCCAAGATCGGGCTGTTCATCCTAGTGGCGCTGCTGTCCGCGCTGCCGACCTTCGTCTTCCTCAACTGGCGCAACGAACTGAAGGCCGGCCAGGTGCCCCAGGTCAGCCCGAAGACCGCCAAGCTGGTGATCATGGCGATCCGCCTGGAGCTGTTGCTGGCGCTGGTCATCCCGCTGCTGGCCGCGCTGATGGCGCGCGGGTTCGGCGTGATCTCCTGATCGTCACGTCGCTCGCGCCGCGCCTTGCTCAGGCGGGAACGCCGGGGAAAGGCGCCGCCGCGAAATAGGGGTTGTTGGCCAGGCGCGCCCGCGCCTGCTGCAGGGTTTCGGCCACCACCTCCGGGCCCTGGGCCAGGCCCTGCAGGTGGACGAACTCCACATGGTGCAGGCCGATCACACCGAGGATGTGGCGCAGGTAGGGCGAGAGGAAGTCCGCCTGGCTGGCCTTGGCACCCAGGTAGTTGCCACCGGAGCTGACCACCACGAAGGTCGGGCGGTCTTCCAGCAGGCCTTCCTTGTTGCCATCGACCATGGTGAAGCTGCGCTGGATGCGCACCACGTAGTCCAGCCAGAGCTTGAGCGCCGCCGGCACCATGTAGTTGTGCATGGGCGTGGAAATCACCAGGTAGTGGGCGCTCTCCACCTCGCCGATCAGTTGCTCGGACAACGCCAGGGCCGGGTCCTCGCGGTGGGCGCGGCCGGTCACCGCCCGGGCGTAGTCGCCACACAAGGGCAGCAGCGGTTCACGCACCAGGTTGCGCACGGTGATCTGGGCGTTGGCGTGGATGCGCTCAGCCATCTCCCGGGCCAGCTGGCCACCAGGGGACGCGTCTTCATTGGGGCTGCATTCGATCAGCAATACACGGGGCATGATCAGTCCTCCTCGGGACGGAGCGTGGGGGTGGGCAATGGCCGGCTGAAGTGCAGGCCGGTGGACAGCAGGCCCTGGCGGAAATAAAAGCGCTGCGCCAGGGAATTCGCCAGTGCCGTATCCAGCACCAGGCGCTGGCAACCGAGCTGGCTGCCGATCAATGCCAGCTCATCCAGCAACTGGCCGCCGAGCCCCTGGCTGCGTTGTTGCGGGTCGGCCACCAGGTCGTCGACATAGATGAAGCGGCCGTGGATCAGGTTCTCCAGTTCGCGGTAGCCAGCCAGGGCCAGCACCTGGCCGCCACGCCAGGCACCCAGCAAACGGTAACCCTGCTTCGCCTGGCGACCCACGCGCTGGATGAACACCTCGGGGTCGGGCAACTGCGGGCGCAGCGCCTGCATCACCGGGAAGGCCGCGCGCAACTGTGGGTCGCTCTCCAGGTGCAACAGTTCGATGGGGCTGGGCTGATCGGGCATGGCCGCTTTCCTCTTCGCTGGGAGCCGCTACTCTAGGCAGGCCATGGACCAGCAACCAGGGCCAAGAATCATCGAAATGACTGGGACATGAGCATGCCGAGCAGCCGCCTACCCTTCCACCTCGACCGCGACCTGGGCACCCCGGTGTACCTGCAGTTGTACCAGCGCTTCCGCGAGGCCATCGAGCAGGGCCAGCTGCAGCCCGGCGCCCGGGTGCCGTCGCTGCGCAGCCTGGCCAGCGAACTGAACCTGGCGCGGGGCACGGTGGAGGTGGCCTACCAGATGCTGATCGCCGAAGGCTACCTGCTGGCACGCGGGCCCGCCGGGACCTGCGTCTCGCCCCGGCTGACCCCGGCGCCCCGACCCACCTTGCGCGCCACCCGCCCGGCCAGGGCCGAAAGCCCTCACATGGCAGAGGCCTCGCCCCAGCCCTTCCAGCTCGGCCTGCCGGCCCTGGATGCCTTTCCACGCAAGCTCTGGGCACGCCTGGCGGCCCGGCGCCTGCGCGAGCTGGGCGGTAGCGCACTGATGGTGCCGGACCCTGCCGGCCATCTCGCCCTGCGCGAAAGCCTGGCGGGCTACCTCGGCATCTCCCGGGGCATCCACTGCCGGCCCGAGCAGGTGTTCATCACCGCCGGCCACCGCGCCAGCCTGGCCCTGGTGCAGCGCGCGCTGATGCGGCCGGGCGAGGCCATCTGGCTGGAGGACCCCGGCTACCCCCATGCCCGCCAATTGCTGGAAGGGCTCGGCGTGCGCGGCGTGCCAGTGCCGGTGGACTGTGAAGGGCTGCGGGTGGAGGACGGCCTGCACCTGGCACCCGAAGCGCGCTTCGCCCTGGTCACCCCCACGCACCAGAGCCCCACCGGGGTGGCGCTGTCGCTGCCCCGGCGCCTGGCACTGCTGGAGCGGGCGCGGCAGACGCAGGGCTGGGTGATCGAAGACGACTACGACAGCGAATACCGCTACCAGGGCCGGCCGCTGCCCGCGCTCAAGAGCCTCGACCGCGACGGCCGCGTGCTCTACACCGGGACCTTCAGCAAGGTGCTCTACCCCGGCCTGCGCCTGGCCTACCTGGTGGTGCCGGAGCGCGACGTGGTGCGCTTCCGCGACATCGCCGCGCTGTTCCTCGGCGGCGGCAGCGAACTGCTGCAGGCGACGACGGCCGACTTCATCGACCAGGGCCACTTCGTCCGCCACCTGAAGAAGATGCGCAGCCTCTACGCCCGCCGCCGAGCCCACACCCGCGAGGCGCTGCTGGAACATTGCGGCGAATGGCTGCGCATGGACCCGCAGGCCGGCGGCATGCACCTGCTGGCCCGCCTCGCTGCGGGTAGCGACGATCGCCACATCGCCGGGCGTGCCCAGGCGGCGGGGCTCGCCGTGATCGCGCTGTCGCCCTGGTACCTGGGCGACGGCGGCGCGCCGGGGCTCTTGCTGGGCTTCACCAATGTCGCCACGGCGGAAGAGGCAAGGGGGTTGGCAGGAAGGTTGCGGGAGGTGTTGGAGGGTTGTGGGCAGCCAAGCGAATGAATTGGCTGTGCTGGTCGTTGTGGACTCAACGCAAAGGCTCAAAACGGTGCTTCTAGGGCTTTTCTGGACTCATGGCACACCCACCGCATGGGTTTCGCTTCGCTCTACACCATCCTACGAAAGCCGCCAGCCGCAGCGCTCGCCAAATGGTGATGCGCACATCAATGCAGAAAGTTGAGCACCAATCTTGAAGCAGCCGCCAGACGCCCCTTCAGGAGGCCGAGCGTAATCATCGTTTCAGGGGTTGAGCGACATGGATGTCGCGAGAGCCGCGATGGGCCAGGGATGGCCCTTCGCGGCGCGCCCCTGAAACGATGATGGAGCGAGGGAACCCGACGTAGTCGGGCCGGATGCAGGGGCGAGCGCTTTTGGTTACTTTTCTGTGGTTCGGCATCCCGACGATTGAGAAAAGTGACTCGCCCGGCAAGGCGAAACAGAAACCATCAGCAAGACTCGGCAATCAACCGGGCTCCAAATCCTCTAGCAACACTTTACGCAGACAGCGCCAATGAATTCGCCCCTACAGGGGATCGCGCGAGCTGTGGGTGAGGTGTCGAGCCTGAAGCTTCATCGCGAATGAATTCGCTCCCACAAAAGCAGGGCGGATAGCCGCCCATGAAAAAGCCCGGCGCTGGGCCGGGCTTTTTCATGGTGCGATGGATCAGGACGACAGGTAGGACGAGCGGGTCAGGCCGAGACGCAGGGCGTCGACGTACTGGGTGCGCTCGCGGGCGCTGAGCTTGGCGCCGGAGACCTTGTCGCGGTAGAGCGCCATCAACTCCTCGGGGGACAGGTGCACGTAGCGCAGCATGTCCTCGATGGTGTCGTGGGTCTCGATGCCGCCGTGGTACACGCTGCCATCCTCGCGCTGGTAGACGTTCACCGAGTCGGTGTCGCCGAACAGGTTGTGCATGTCGCCGAGGATTTCCTGGTAGGCACCCACCAGGAACACGCCCAGCAGGTAGTCCTCGCCCTCGCGCACTTCGTGCACCGGCAGGCTGGTCTCGATGCTCTGCTCGTCGACGTATTGCTTGATCTTGCCGTCGGAGTCGCAGGTCAGGTCCTGCAGCACCGCGCGGCGCACCGGCTCTTCATCGAGGCGGTGCAGCGGCAGGATCGGCAGTACCTGGCCGATGGCCCAGGTGTCCGGCAGGCTCTGGAACACGGAGAAGTTGCAGATGTACTTCTCGGCCAGCTTGTCGTTGAGCTCGTCCAGCACCTGGCGGTGGGAACGCTGGCGGGCCTTGAGCTGGTTGTGCAGGCGGCGGCAGATGGCGAAGTAGGTCTGCTCGGCCAGGGCTTTCTGCGCCAGGGTCAGCTTGCCTTCGGCGTACTGGGTGGCGGCGTCGCTGATGTAGTGGGTGGCGCGCCAGTAGGTCTCGGTGACCATCTCGGCGTCGGTCGGGCCCAGCAGGTCGGCGAGCCAGCGGACGATCTCCGGCTGCTCCTCGAGGTTGGCGATCTTCGGCACTTCGTCGTTGTGGCGCTCGACGTCGGTCACCTGCATCACCAGCACGGCGTGGTGCGCGGTCATGGCGCGGCCGCTCTCGGAGAAGATGTGCGGGTGCGGCAGGCCCTGCGCGTCGCAGAACTCCTTGAGCATGCCCACCACCACGCCGGCGTAGTCGTCCATGTCGTAGTTGATGGAGCTGGCGTTGCGCGAGTGGGTGCCGTCGTAGTCGACACCCAGGCCGCCGCCGACGTCGATGTGGTCGACCGGCAGGCCGAGGCTGCGCAGCTCGGCGTAGAAGCGGATGGCTTCCTTGAAGCCGTGCTGGTAGTCGGCCAGGTTGGCGATCTGCGAGCCCATGTGGAAGTGCAGCAGGCGCACGCCCTGCTCGATGCCGGCCTTGCGGAAGCGCTCGACGACGGACAGCAGTTGCGCGGCGGAGAGGCCGAACTTGGATTTCTCGCCACCGGTGTCAGCCCACTTGGAGGAGGCCAGGGACGACAGGCGCACGCGCAGGCCGACCTGGGGCGCGACCTTGAGTTCGGCAGCCTCCTCGATCACGAACTGAACCTCGGACTCCTTCTCGATGACGATGAAGACGTTGTGGCCGAGCTTCTGCCCCATCAGCGCCAGCTTGATGAACTCGCGGTCCTTGTAGCCGTTGCAGACGATGGTGCCGCCCTTGGGCGCCAGGGCCAGCACGGCGAGCAGCTCGGGCTTGGAGCCGGCTTCCAGGCCGATGGAGACGTCCTGGGTGGCGATGATGTTTTCCACCACCGCTTCCTGCTGGTTGACCTTGATCGGGTACAGCGCGGTGTAGCGGTTCTGGTATTCCAGGCGCTCGATATTGGCGTCGAAGGCGCCGGTCAGCTGGCGTACGCGGTCCTGCAGGATGCCGGGGAAACGCACCAGCAGCGGCAGGGACAGGCCGGCCTCGCGCAGGGCGTCGACCTGTTCGAACAGGTCGATCGGCTCGCTGACGGCGCCACTCGGGCGGACTTCGACGCGGCCGGCGTCATTAATCGCGAAATAACCGGCGCCCCAATGGCGGATGCCATAGACACTGCGGCTGTCGGCCACGGTCCAGCTGCTGCCATCGTCCTTGCGCGTGCGTCGTGCAGACATCGGATTCCCCCTGTGGGATAGAAAAGAGCCAGGCCCGCCGGTCATGTGGGGCGGGCTTGGGCAGATTAATTCGGTCGTGTGACGTTGGGGTGTTGACCGCATCAGCTGCAGTCAGTTTAGAAAGCCGGTGATCAACCGCCGGATTTCTTGGCCTTGAAGCCGCGCTTGGCGAGCTCTTCGAGCAGCAGGTCCACGTGATCGCCCTGGATCTCGATCACACCGTCCTTCAGGGCGCCACCGGTGCCGCAGCGACGCTTGAGCGCGCTGGCCAGCTCCTTGAGGGCGTCCTCGTCGAGCGGCACGCCGCTGATACTGGTCACCGTCTTGCCACCGCGGCCCTTGGTTTCCCGGCGAACACGGGCAATGCCGTCGCCAGCGGGCACGGAGGCTCGCTTGCAAACGCAGGCGTCAATGGGCTGGGCGCAGTCCGGGCAATGCCGGCCGCTGTCGGTGGAGTACACCAGGCCGCTTAATGCGGCGAAGGACGAAGCTTTCTTGACCACCGGCTTTCCTCGTAGGGGTCAGGATAGCGACTGGTCGGCGGGAACCGACCGCGAAGCCCCACTCTGGCAGGGGCAGCGCAGACCCGGCGGGGAAGCCGGGCTTGAAAGGCGGCGAAATTTAGCAGCATTCGGCGCGAATGCTAAGTACGAAATTGCGCCATTGATCGACAGAATAGCGACCTACCCGCCTCGCTGTGCAGCATCCCGCACGAAAGGGTCCGGAATATCGCACAAACCCGCGCCTGGCGCGGGTTCGGCAGGGGAAAATGGGGTGCCCACAGGTTGGCATCGAGCGAGAGCGGCGGGCTGAAGCCCAGCCTACGGCCAGCGATGGCACTTCGTAACCCGGGGCGCCGATCAGTGGATGAGAAAAGCGTCATCCACCCTACTCAGGGCATACCGTCGCGCCTGGGTCAGGTGTCGAGGTAGAGCTGCAGGGCGCGCTGGGAGTCGGGGCAGCAGGGCTGCAAGGCAGCGGCTTCCGCCAGGTCGACGAAACGGGCTTCGAGCACCTCTTCCGGCTGCAGCCGCAACGGCGCATCGGAAACGGCGGAGAACACCGCGCACCACAGGCGGTTGCCCGGCTCGTCGAAGAAGAAGCGCCCGTGCTCCACCAGCGGCACGCCAGCGATGCCCAGTTCCTCTTCCAGCTCGCGCTCGGCGGATTCGGCGTAGCCCTCCCCGGCGGCGACCATGCCGCCGGCGGCCAGGTCCCAGTAGCCGGGATACACGGCCTTGCTCAGGGCGCGCCGGTGCACGCAGAGGCGCCCGGCGGAATCGAAGAGGAGGATGAAGGTGCCACGGCCGATCAGGCCGCGCTCGCGCAATTCGGCCCGGGGCAGTTCGCCGAGCAGGCCATCGGCCTCGTCGACCCAGGCGATGCGCTCGGCATCGGAGGCGGCACGGTGCGCCGCCTCGCGTTCGCTGATGGCCATCAACCCTGCTCGAGCAACTGGCGCAGGTCGATGATGGCGGCGTTGGCGCGGGAGATGTAGTTGGCCATCACCAGCGAGTGGTTGGCCAGCACGCCGAAGCCGCTGCCGTTGAGCACCATGGGGCTCCACAGCGGTTCCTGGGCGGCTTCCAGCTCGCGGATGATCTGCCGCACGCTGATGGTGGCGTTCTTCTTCGCCAGCACGTCGGCGAAGTCCACTTCGATGGCCCGCAGGATGTGCGACAGCGCCCAGGCCTGGCCACGGGCTTCGTAGAAGACATTGTCGATCTGCAGCCAGGGCGTCTCGACGATCTCCTCGCTGACCTTGGGCACCACGCCTTCCTGGGCTTCCAGGGCCTTCACGTCGGTGTTCAGGCGCACCCGGCCGACGCTGGCGGAGAGGCGCTGGGACAGCGAGCCGAGGCGCGTGGCAACGTCGCCCAGCCAGTTGTTGAGGTTGTCGGCGCGGGTATAGAACTGCGCAGAGGACTGGTTCGGGTCGGAGAGACGGGCCAGGTAGCGGTCCAGGGCGCGGATGCCTTCCTGGTACTCGGTTTCCGATGCCGGCAGGGCCCAGCTCTTGTTGTCGAAGTTGAAGCGCGGCTCGGCACGGGCGAGGTCGACGTCTTCGGTGGACTGCGACTGCGAACGGGCGAAGTCCTTGCGCAGGGCGCGGGACAGGTCGCGGACCTGCACCAGCACGCCGTATTCCCAGCTGGGCATGTTGTCCAGCCAGAGGCCGGGCGGGGCGAGGTCGTTGGAGAGGTAGCCACCGGGCTTGTCGAGCAGGGTCTGGCCGACCTGCTTGAGGGTCTCGACCGTGGTGTAGCCGGTCACCAGCTTGCGCTGGGCACGCTCGGCGGCAGCCTGGGCGTTCTGCTGCACCGGGAACAGCCCGGGTTCCTGGCTCCAGTACCAACCCACGATGATCGCACCCACCAGGTAGAGGCCCAGCAGCGCACCAAGGGCGCGGCTCAGCCAGATTCCGCCCAGGTAGCTGCGCACGTCATCCACCGAATCATCGACGCGATCTCGTGCCTGACCCGCACGCTTCTTCCAGTCCAGCATGGCTATGTCCTTAAACTCGTTCAGCTCGGCAGTTTCGACAGCAACCTGCGAGGAGGGTGCCATCCGGCTCTGCACTATAAGTGAAGCGCCGGGCCTTGCCAGCGACAAATGGCCAAACCAAGAGTGGGCCGCAACCTGAGACGGGCCGCACAGCACAACTGTGACCTAATGGTTCTCCGTGAAAAAATACTGGCGTCATTAGATCGGCGGTACTAGCGTACGCATTATCAAGTGCTAGCATAGAGCCACCATTCTGACCGCCCACTCAAAATCCTGCGGTCGAGCATTAGAAGCAACGCCATGACCGAGCATGAAGATCCGAGCCGCGATCGCCTCAAGAATCACTTTGCACAACGAGTGATCCACCAGGCGCGCCATCTTCTGGAAGTCTGGCAACGCCTGCAGCGCGCCGAGTGGACCAGCGCCGACCTGGCCGAGCTGACCGAAGCCAACGGCTACCTGCTGCGCTATGCGGAACGCTTCGAACAACCCGAACACACCCAGCTGGCCCAGGGCATCAAGCACTGCCTGGAAGCCGTCAAGGCCAACCGCGGTCGTCTTTCCAGCGACCTGATCACCGAGCTCAGCCAACTGATGCAGCGCCTGTCGCGCACCGGCCTGCGCCATGGCGACCAACTGGAACAGACCTTCCTGCCGCCCCTGCGCAAGCCGGTGTACCTGGCCCTGCAGGATCAGGAGCGGGCCCAGCGCCTGGGCCAGCAGATGGACTTCTTCGGCCTCTACGTACAGACCTGCGACAGCGCCAATGCCTTCCGCGCCGCCATGGCCGAGCGCCATCCGGCCGCCATCGTCATGGAAGTGGATTTCGCCGGTCGCGGCACGGGACTGGAGCTGGCCCTGGAGGCGCAGAAAGGCCTGGAGCACAAGCTGCCGGTGCTGTTCTTCAGCCATGAGGAAACCGATACGCCGACCCGCCTGGCCGCCGTGCGCGCCGGGGGCCAGGAGTACTTCACCGGTGCCCTGGATGCCTCCAGCCTGCTGGAGAAGATCGAGACCCTGACCCGCACCGCCCACTACGAGCCGTACCGGGTGCTGATCGTCGACGACTCCAAGGCCCAGGCGATGCACACCGAAATGGTGCTCAACAGCGCCGGCATCGTCACCCAGGCCATCACCGAGCCGGCCCTGGCCATGGGTGCGCTGGCCGAGTTCCAGCCGGACCTGATCATCCTCGACATGTACATGCCCGAATGCCTGGGCACCGAGCTGGCCAAGGTGATCCGCCAGCACGAGCGCTACGTCAGCGTGCCGATCATCTACCTCTCCGCCGAGGACGACCTGGACAAGCAGCTGGATGCGATGAGCGAGGGCGGCGACGACTTCCTCACCAAGCCGATCAAGCCGCGCCACCTGATCGCCACGGTACGCAACCGCGCCAAGCGCGCCCGCAGCCTCAAGGCGCGGATGGTGCGTGACAGCCTCACCGGGCTGTTCAACCACACCCACACCCTGCAACTGCTGGAAGACGCCCGCTCCCGTGCGCGCCGCGACGGTCGCCCGCTGACCTTCGCCATGATCGACATCGACCACTTCAAGAAGGTCAACGACACCTACGGCCACCCCATGGGCGACCGGGTGATCAAGAGCCTGGCGCTGTTCCTCAAGCAACGCCTGCGCAAGACCGACCATATCGGGCGCTACGGCGGCGAGGAGTTCGCCATCGTCCTGCCCGATACCGACCTGCAGGCCGCCCACCGCGTGCTGGACGAAATCCGCCGGCGCTTCGCCGAGATCCACTACCCGGCGCAGCCCCACGACCTGTCCTGCACCTTCAGCGCCGGCATCGCCGAGCTGCGCGACGACCTCGACAGCAACGCCCTCTCCAAGCAGGCCGACGAAGCGCTCTATCGCGCCAAGCACGGCGGTCGCAACCGCGTCGAACTGTTCACCTGAGGCCGACCGGCGGGCGTGACGCAGTTCACGCTGTCATCAGGTTGAAACCGAACCGCAATATCTTTCAGGGCCTGTCCGTTATGTAGTCGGTCGAGGCCCCGATGCGCCTGAAACAGCTCACCAATCTCAACACCCTGCTCCTTGTAACCGTCTGCCTGGCCCTGGGCGTCACCCTCTGGTGGTCGCAACGCGCCCTGGAGCGTCCCTACCAGGTGATGGAGCAGTACATGGACCTGGCCCAGCGCTTCCAGCGTGACGTCAGCGCCAACATCGAAGCCTACCTCGGCAGTGGCGACGCCCTGCGCCACAGCGCCGCCACCCAGAGCCTGGATGAACTGGACCAGCGCATGGCCCAGCTGCCGCCGCAACTGGCCACCACCCTGCGCGCCAGCATCGACGACCTGCGCGCCTTCAGCCGCGACCAGCTGCTGGCCGCCGGCAAGCTGGCCGGCGACCCGCAGGGCTTGCTGCTACAGGCCGAACGCGAGATCGACGGAGCCCTGGAACAGCTGGCCCGCTACGCCGACGAAGGCGACCCCAGCCAGGCCGCCGACTACCGCAAGCCCCTGCTGGCTGCCGCCCAGCACCTGACCCGCCTGGCCCACGCCCGGGTCAAGCTGGTGGAGAGCGGCCGCGACGAACTGGCCGCCGACGTCGAGCGCGAGCTGGCCGCCCTGAGCATGGAATCCGCGCGCCTCGACGCCCTGCCGCTGCTGGGCCTGGCCGACGCCTCCAGCTCCGCCTCCGATGATTTCGCCGCGATGATGGGCCTGGCCGCCACCGAAGCCGCGACCGAGACGAAACAGGCCGAGGATCGCGGCATCGCCCTCAAGCGCGACCTGGCCAGCCTGCTCAAGCGCTACCCGGCCGAACTGCAGCGCACCCGCCAACTGATCACCAGCCGCGCCGAACTGGCCGGCACCACCCGCGCCCGCCTCGACGCCCTGCGCCAGGCCCTGGCCGCGCTGGAGCCGCTGGTGCGCTCCGAGCATGGCCGCATCCAGGGCGAGGTACGGGTGATCCAAGGGCTGATGATCGGCCTGATCCTGCTCATCGCCCTGGCCGTGGACCGCATCCAGCGCAACCTCACCCGCGTGCTCGGGCGCCTAGTGCAGTCCCTCTCCGCCTGGGCCTCCGGCGACTTCAGCAAGCCCATCGCCCTGGATTCGAAGATCGACGACCTGCGCGGCATCGAACAGTCCCTGGGCCGCCTGCGCGCCTACCTCGGCGAGCTGGTGGGCACCATCCGCCACCATGCCGAGCAGGTGGCCGGCAGCAGCCACACCCTGGCCGACCTCAACGGTGGCCTGCACGCAGGGGCCGAACGCCAGGCCGGCGGCACCGCGCAGATCCGCGACGCCCTGGGCGAACTGGAGGCGACCATCCAGCAGGTGGCGGGCGATGCCAGCCAGGCCGCCTCTGCCAGCCACGACGCCGGGCGCGCCGTGGAACAGGGCCAGCGCATCATCGGCCAGAGCCTGGAGGGCATGCACAGCCTGGTCGGCGAGGTGCAGGGCAACGCCATCGCCATCGAGCGCCTGGCCCAGGAGTCCGCCACCATCGAAAGCGTGCTGGTGGTGATCCGCGGCATCGCCGAACAGACCAATCTGCTGGCGCTCAACGCCGCCATCGAGGCCGCCCGTGCCGGCGAGCAGGGCCGGGGCTTCGCCGTGGTCGCCGACGAAGTGCGCACCCTGGCGCAACGCACCGCCGGCGCCACCGGCGAAATCCAGGAGCTGATCGGCCGCCTGCAGACCGCCGCCCATCAGTCGGTACAGGGCATGCGCGCCCAGGTGGAGCACGCCGAGGCGACCGCCGCCCGCGCCGCCGCCGCCGATGGCGCACTGGACGAGATAGTCGCGGCCATCCGCACCATCGCCGACACCGCCGGGCAGATCGCCGAAGCCACCGCCAATCAGAGCGGTGCGGTGACCGAGATCCGTGGCTACAGCGAGGAGATCCACCAGCTCGGCGACGACAACCTGCAGCGCATCGGCCGCAGTCGCGACCAGGCCGAACAGCTGCTGCAGCTGGGCGGCGACCTGACCCGCGCGGTGCAAGCCTTCCGCGTCTGACCCCTGCGGCGACGTGTCGCGCCCCGCAACAGCGAAGCGCGTCGCCGCCGGGCGGGCACGGTCGCTGCGCCACGACCACCCGGGCAGCCGAGAAAACCGCTTACAGGATCAGCGCTGCATGGCGGCGGCCGGCTCCGCTATCATGCCCGGCACCTTCGCCTGCCGAGACTTCCATGCGCCGTCTGCTGACCCTGATCCTGCTGCTGGTCGCCCTGCCCGCCAGCGCCGGGCTGCTGGATAACCGCCCCAGCTCCACCCTCGGAGCCGCGCTGAACAACAGCAAGGACTTCCTCCCCGTGCGCGAGGCCTTCCGCCTCAGCCTGGTGGACAGCTCGCCGACCTCGATCAAGCTGCGTTTCGCCAACGCCGAGGGCTACTACCTCTACAAGCACCGTTTCCAGTTCCGCACCGAGCCGGCGGACATCGCCCTGGGCGACGCGCAGCTGCCGGCCGGCAAGCACAAGACCGACGAATATTTCGGCGACGTGGAGGTGTACTACGAAGTTCTCGACGTCGACCTGCCGCTGAACAACCCGTCCAATCGTCCCTTCAAGCTGCTGGTGACCTACCAGGGCTGCGCCGACAAGGGCCTGTGCTACCCGCCGGAGACCGAAACCCTGCAGATCGGCGACGCCCCGGCGGCGCTGGACGGTGCGATCCCGTCCGAGGGCAAGGGCTGGAGCTGGCACGAGCTGGCGCTGTTCTTCCTCGCCGGGCTCGGCCTGACCTTCACCCCCTGTGTGCTGCCCATGCTGCCGATCCTGTCCGGCGTGGTGCTGCGCGGCCAGGTGGGCGGCAGCCGCGGCCTGGTGCTGTCGCTGGCCTATGTGCTGCCCATGGCCGCCTGCTTCGCGGTGCTCGGCGCGCTGATGGGCGTGTTCGGCGCCGAACTCAACCTGCAGGCACGCCTGCAATCGGCCTGGGTGCTGGTGCCCTTCGCCGCCTTTTTCGCAGCCTTCGCCCTGGCCATGTTCGGTCTCTACGAGCTGCGCCTGCCACAGTTCATCAGCGGCCCGCTGGATCGCCTGGCCGGCAACACCCGGGGCGGCTCGATCTGGGGCGCGGCGGCGCTGGGGGTGTTCTCCAGCCTGCTGGTCTCGCCCTGTGTGTCGGCGCCCCTGGCCGGCGCCCTCCTCTATATAAGCGCCAGCGGCGACGCCCTGGGCGGCGGGCTCAAGCTGTTCGTCCTCGGCCTCGGCATGGGCGCGCCCCTGGTGCTGTTCGCCGTGGGCGGCGGCACGCTGCTGCCGAAGTCCGGCAACTGGATGGTCGCGGTGCGCAATGCCTTCGGTGTGCTGCTGCTGGCCGTCTCGGTGTGGCTGCTGGAACGCGTGCTGCCCGGCCCGCTGTCCCTGGCCCTGTGGGGCCTGCTGGCCGGCGGCGTGGCGCTGTTCCTCGGCGCCCTGGAGTTCACCCCGAAAACCGCCCGCCAGCGCCTGGCGCAACTGGCCGGGCTGGTGCTGCTGGTCTACGCGGTGGCCGCCTGGACCGGCGCCCTCAAGGGCGAGTCGGACCCGCTGCGCCCCCTGGGCCGCCCGGGTGCTGCAGCCGTCACCGCCAGCACGGCCGGTGCCTGGCAGACCATCACCACCCCGGCCGAGCTGGCCGCCGCCCAGGCCGAGGCCAAGGCCACCGGCAAGCCGCTGCTGCTGGACTGGTACGCCGACTGGTGCATCAGCTGCAAGGTGATCGAGCGCGAAGTGCTGACCGCCCCCGAGGTGGCCAGCCAACTGGGCGCCTACCACCTGGTGCGCTTCGACATGACCGCGAGCACGCCCGAACAGCGCGCGCTGCTGGACCGCTACAAGCTGTTCGGCCCGCCCGCCATCCTGTTCTTCGCCCCCAATGGTGACGAATGGTCGGAATCGCGTGTCGTAGGTGAGATCACCGCGACGGACTTCGCCGCCAAGCTGCAAGGCGCTGCCCAGCGGCTTTGAGCCGATTTTCACAAATCTGCCGCAAACTACGGGCATCGTGTCGACTACTACCGGCATATGGACAGCCTCTCGGGCTTTCCTGCATAGTCCCGCCTGGCCCCCAATAAGGAAGACATCGCATGGCCACCCTGCTCGTCCTGCACGGCCCCAACCTCAACTTGCTGGGCACCCGCGAACCCGACAAGTACGGCGCCACCACCCTGGCCGAAATCAACCAGGACCTGGAGCGCAGAGCCCGCGAGGCGGGGCATCACCTGCTTTATCTGCAGAGCAATGCCGAGTACGAACTGATCGATCGCATCCATGCCGCACGCAACGAAGGCGTGGACTTCATCCTGATCAATCCCGCCGCTTTCACGCATACAAGTGTCGCCCTACGTGACGCGTTGCTCGCAGTGAGCATCCCATTCATCGAAGTGCACCTCTCCAACGTGCACAAGCGAGAACCTTTCCGCCATCACTCCTACTTCTCCGACGTTGCGGTGGGAGTGATTTGCGGTCTGGGTGCCACCGGCTACCGCCTGGCCCTGGACGCGGCGCTAGAACACCTTGAACGCCCCTGACCTCACCCTTGGGAGTTGATAATTAATGGATATCCGTAAAGTCAAAAAACTGATCGAGCTGCTGGAAGAATCCGGTATCGACGAGCTGGAGATCCGCGAGGGCGAAGAGTCCGTGCGCATCAGCCGCCACAGCAAGCAGGCCGCCATGGCCCAGCCGATCTACGCCGCACCGATGGCCGCCCCGGCACCGGCTCCGGTCGCAGCAGCCCCGGTCGCCCCGGCAGCAGACGCCGCCCCGGCCGCCAAGAAACTCAACGGCACCGTGGTGCGCTCGCCGATGGTCGGCACCTTCTACCGCGCCGCCTCGCCCACCTCGGCAAACTTCGCCGAAGTCGGCCAGACCGTTAAGAAGGGCGACATCCTGTGCATCGTCGAAGCGATGAAGATGATGAACCACATCGAGGCCGAAGCCAGCGGCGTGATCGAATCCATCCTCGTGGAGAACGGCCAGCCGGTTGAGTACGACCAACCGCTGTTCACCATCGTCTGAACCGCGGAGAGCCTGTGATGCTGGAAAAAGTCCTGATCGCCAACCGTGGCGAGATCGCCCTGCGCATCCTGCGCGCCTGCAAGGAGCTGGGCATCAAGACGGTGGCGGTGCACTCGACGGCTGACCGCGAGCTGATGCACCTGTCCCTGGCCGACGAGACCGTATGCATCGGTCCGGCCCCGGCTGCCCTGTCCTACCTGAACATCCCGGCGATCATCAGTGCCGCCGAAGTCACCGGCGCCACGGCGATCCACCCGGGTTACGGCTTCCTCGCCGAGAACGCCGACTTCGCCGAACAGGTGGAGAACTCCGGTTTCGCCTTCATCGGCCCCAAGGCCGACACCATCCGCCTGATGGGTGACAAGGTGTCCGCCAAGGACGCCATGAAGAAATCCGGCGTACCGACCGTTCCGGGCTCCGACGGCCCGCTGCCGGAAGACGAAGCCACCGCCCTGGCCATCGCCGAGGAAGTGGGTTACCCAGTGATCATCAAGGCCGCCGGTGGCGGTGGTGGTCGCGGCATGCGCGTGGTGCACAGCGCCGACGAGCTGATCAAGTCGGCCAAGCTGACCCGTACCGAAGCCGGTGCTGCGTTCGGCAACTCCATGGTCTACCTGGAGAAGTTCCTCACCAACCCGCGTCACGTGGAAGTGCAGGTGCTCTCCGACGGCCAGGGCAATGCCATCCACCTCGGCGACCGCGACTGCTCCCTGCAGCGTCGTCACCAGAAGGTGCTGGAAGAAGCCCCAGCCCCCGGCATCGACGAGAAGGCCCGCGCCGAAGTGCTGGCCCGCTGCGTCCAGGCCTGCGTCGAGATCGGCTACCGCGGTGCCGGTACCTTCGAGTTCCTCTACGAGAACGGCCACTTCTACTTCATCGAGATGAACACCCGCGTCCAGGTCGAGCACCCGGTCACCGAGATGGTCACCGGCATCGACATCGTCAAGGAGATGCTCAGCATCGCCGCGGGTAACAAGCTGTCGATCAAGCAGGAGGACGTGGTCATCCGTGGTCACGCCCTGGAATGCCGGATCAACGCCGAAGACCCGGACAACTTCATGCCCAGCCCCGGCAAGGTGCAGTACTACCATGCACCCGGCGGCAACGGCGTGCGGGTCGATTCGCACCTGTATAGCGGCTATTCGGTTCCGCCGAACTACGACTCGCTGATCGGCAAGCTGATCACCTACGGCAAGGACCGCGACGAGGCCATGGCGCGCATGCGCAACGCCCTCGATGAGCTGGTGGTGGACGGCATCAAGACCAACATCCCGCTGCACCGTGACCTGACCCGCGACAAGGGTTTCCGCAAGGGGGGCGTGAACATTCACTACCTCGAGCACAAACTGGGCAAGAAGTAAGCCCGGCAACCCTGGAAGGGCCGCATAATGCGGCCCTTCTGCATTTCACGCGAAGGATCGCCATGTCCCTGAAGTCCCGCATTCTTGCCATCGGCCCGGCCTTTGGCGAAGCCTTCATCTGCCTCGGCCTGGCCCTGCGCTCCAGCCTGCGTCCCGGCATCCTGCTGCGCTCCTCCGGGCTCTGCCTGCTGACGCTGGTGTTCTGGAGCTGGGTCTTCTACGCCCATGCCGAAATCATCCTCAAGGCCGCCGGACTGCTGTCGTTCTTCGTCGTCTCCGGCGCCGCCATGTTCGGTCTGATTCCCAGCCTCACTGGCGGCCCGGCCACCGTCAGCGGCATGGCCGGCATCGCCCCGGCAGTGGGGCTGATGCTGGTGTATTCCGCCCTCCTGGCACTGGCCATGGTCGGCGTGCTGTTCGTCGCGGCCATCGTCATCAGCATCCGCCTGGCCCTGCGCTGGGTGTTGATGGGCAGCCTGCGCGAGCGCGCCCTCAAGCCCTATCCGGGCCTGGCCTCGCGCAGCCCGGCGGCCAGCGACCTGCTGCGCGCCGGGCGCTACCACCTGGGGCCCTGGCTGGGCATCGGCCTGGGCCCACTGTTGTGCCTGGCGATACCGTTGATAAACGGCGTGCTGCTGATCATCCTGCTGGGCTACCTCAACGTGCGCTTCCTGGTGCCCGCCGCCCTGTCTGGTCTGGCCAGCGGCGCCGAGCAGATGCAAGCGGTGCGCCGCCAGCGCGGCGCCATGATCGCCTTCGGCCTGCTGATCCTGCTGCTGGCGCTGGTGCCGGTGCTCAACCTGCTGCTGCCCGCCCTGCTCGGCGGCGGCGCCTGCCACCTCGCCTATCGCGGCCTGGACCGCCCGGAACGCCCGGCTGGCGTGGCATCAGAGCCTCAAGTAAGCTTGCCCGCCCCATGAAGGCATCCCAAAAACTACCTGCGTTGCCATCGCACAGGTTTTCAAGGTGCCCATAAGGGCCACATTTTCACGTCGCATCGAGGTTCCGCCATGCCCTGGTTACAAGTCCGTCTCGCCATCACCCCGGATCAGGCGGAAACCTATGAAGATGCGCTGCTGGAAGTCGGCGCCGTCTCCGTGACCTTCATGGACGCCGAAGACCAGCCGATCTTCGAGCCCGACCTCGGCACCACCCCGCTCTGGTCCCACACCCATCTGCTGGCGCTGTTCGAAGCCGACACCGACGAAACCAACCTGGTCGCCCACCTGGAACTGCTCACCGGCGGCGCGCTGCCCGAGCACCAGATCGAGCGCATCGAGGACCAGGACTGGGAACGCAGCTGGATGGACAACTTCCAGCCCATGCGCTTCGGCCGCCGCCTGTGGATCGTGCCCAGCTGGCACCAAGCCCCGGAGCCGGACGCGGTGAACCTGCTGCTGGACCCGGGCCTGGCCTTCGGCACCGGCACCCACCCGACCACCGCCCTGTGCCTGGAATGGCTGGACGGCCAGGAGCTGGACGGCTGCGAGCTGATCGACTTCGGCTGCGGCTCGGGCATCCTCGCCATCGCCGGTCTGCTGCTCGGCGCGCGCCAGGCGGTGGGCACCGACATCGACCCGCAAGCCCTGGAAGCCTCCCGCGACAACGCCTCGCGCAATGGCATCGACCCGGCCCTGTTCCCCGTCTACCTGCCCGCCGACATGCCGCAACAGCAGGCGGACGTGGTGGTGGCCAACATCCTCGCCGGCCCGCTGGTGTCCCTGGCACCGCAGATCACTGCACTGGTCAAGGCCGGCGGCCGCCTGGCGCTGTCCGGCATCCTCGCCGAGCAGGCCGAGGAAGTCCGCGCAGCCTATGCCGACGCCTTCGTGCTCGACCCCACCGCCGACAAGGACGGCTGGGTGCGCATCAGCGGTGTACGTCGCTGAGCCACGCCCCATGAGCAGACCCGCGCCAGCGTGCTACCGAGTTGGTAGACTGGCGCCTTGTTTCACACGGACCGCCGCATGACCGAAAGCTTCGTCACCCAGTGCCCCCATTGCCAGACCAGCTTCCGCGTAAGCCGCGCGCAGTTGGGCGCTGCCCAAGGCGCCGTGCGCTGTGGGGCCTGCCTGCACGTGTTCAACGCAGCCAAGCAGTTGCTGGGAGCCATGTCGGCCGGCGAGCTAAAGCCCTCCACGCCCGCGCCCCAGGCGCCGCGCCCTGCCGCGCCGGCAGCACCGAAACCCGCTGCCCCGGTCGCGCCAGTGGCCCCGGCACAGCCGGCCAGCCCGGCACCCAGCGTCGCCACCCTGCTCAAGTCGCCCCTGGCCTCGGCGCCCGTGCCCCCACCCGCGCCGGTGCCGCCCGCCGTGCCGCCAGGCAAGACGGCCGACAAGAACACCCTGTGGATCCACGACGACCTGGACCTCGACAGCCTCGACCTGGACGAGGAACTGGCCAAGCTGGAACAGGAAGAACTCAAGCTCTCCCAGGAATTCCTCGCTCTGCAGGCCGCGCCCAAACCGGGCGAGCAGTCATACGGCCAGCACGTGGAATCCACCGACAAGCATGACGAGCGCTGGGCCGAGGCCCTGTTGCGCGAGGACGCGCCGCGCGCCGCGCCCAGCGCACCGCGCCCTACACCGCCCGCCGTGGCCGAGCGCCCCGCCACCATCGAGCCCCCTGCGCCGCAGCGCAAGGAACCGGCGCTGTCCCTCAACGACGACCTGGACGATGACCCGGCCCCGGCCTTCGGCCCCGCCGCTGATCGCGATGACGAGCCGACGGACGAGCCCGCGCGCGCTCGAATCGGCGCGTCGGACGAAGAAGAAGACGACGAGATCGACGAGCCCCCGGTCGCCCCGGCACGTACGCCACCGCGCAACGAACCGGGCCTGCATGGCGGCAACCTGCTGGATATCGACGACGAGCCGTTGCAGCTCGACTGGCAACAGCCGAAGAAACCCTGGGGCCGCTGGATCGGCTGGGGGGCGCTGAACCTGCTGGGCGCCATCGCCCTGGCCGGGCAATACGTCTGGTACCACTTCGACGAGCTGGCACGCACCGACCAGTACCGCCCCTGGTTCGAACAGCTGTGCCCGGAACTCGGCTGCCAGCTGCCGTCCAAGGTCGAGATCGCCCTGATCAAGAGCAGCAACCTGGTGGTGCGCAGCCACCCGGACTTCACCGGCGCACTGGTGGTGGACGCCATCCTCTACAACCGCGCGTCCTTCTCCCAGCCCTTCCCGCTGCTGGAGCTGCGCTTCGCCGACATCAACGGCCAGCTTCTGGCCAGTCGTCGGTTCAAGCCGGGCGAATACCTCGCCGGCGAGCTTGCCGGGCAGTCGGAAATGCCGCCGCAGACGCCCATCCACATCTCCCTGGATATCCTCGACCCAGGCACCAAGGCTGTGAACTACAGTCTCAGCTTCCACTCCCCCGAGTAGCGCCAGCGGCGGCTTGTCGCCGCTGGAGGGCCTCGCCAGAACCTTCGGCGATAAGCTCATCACTGTTCAGAATTTGTTCAAAACAACCTTTATCCGGTCATCGAGAGCGGGTATCATGCCCACCCTTTTTCGAAGACCAAGATCCGGCCCCACAGGCAGGGAAGACCCATGTCGGCGGTACGCATCGGCCCATACGCACTACCCAATCAAGTGATACTCGCCCCCATGGCGGGAGTGACCGATCGTCCGTTTCGTCTGCTTTGCCGTCGCCTCGGCGCCGGCTTGGTAGTCTCCGAAATGGTCACCAGCGACGTGCGCCTGTGGAACAGCCGCAAGTCGAAACTGCGCCTGCTCCATGAGGGCGACCCCGAGCCGCGCTCGGTGCAGATCGCCGGGGGCGATCCGCAGATGCTGGCCGAGGCCGCCGTCGCCAATGTGGCGCTCGGCGCGCAGATCATCGACATCAACATGGGTTGCCCGGCGAAGAAGGTCTGCAACAAGGCCGCCGGCTCCGCGCTGATGAAGGACGAGGCCCTGGTGGCTGCGATCCTCGAAGCGGTGGTCGGCGCCGTGGACGTGCCGGTGACCCTGAAGATTCGCACCGGCTGGGACCGGGACAACAAGAACGGCATCGCCGTGGCAAGGATCGCCGAACAGTCGGGAATACAGGCGCTGGCCGTGCATGGCCGCACCCGTGCCGATCTGTACACCGGTGAAGCCGAGTACGACACCATCGCTGCGATCAAGCAGTCGGTGTCGATCCCGGTCTTCGCCAATGGCGACATCACCTCGCCACAGAAGGCCAGAGAGGTCCTCGACGCCACCGGCGCCGATGCCCTGCTGATCGGTCGAGCGGCCCAGGGGCGACCCTGGATATTCCGCGAGATCGCGCACTACCTGGAAACCGGCGAACTCCTGCCGGCCCCGGGCTTGAAGGAAATTGAACAGATCCTGCTGGAGCACCTGGCCGCATTGCACGCCTTCTACGGCGACCTGATGGGCGTACGCATCGCCCGCAAGCATGTCGGCTGGTATCTCGCAACCCTGCCGGGCGCCAGGGAGTTTCGCGCCCAGTTCAATCGTTTGGAGTCCACGGACGCGCAGTGCGCCAACGTTCGAGAGTTTTTCATCGAACGTCACAACGACGGAGAACAGGCCGCATGACGACGATGACCGAGAATTTTTTTGATGGGGCAACACCCGTGAGCGACAACGCCAACCTTAAACAGCACCTGACCACACCGACCGCGGAAGGCCAGACCTTGCGCGGCAGTGTCGAGAAGGCCTTGCACAATTACTTCGCCCATCTCGAGGGCGCCGCGGTCACGGACGTCTACAACCTGGTGCTCTCCGAAGTCGAGGCGCCGCTGCTGGAGTCCGTGATGAACTACGTCAAGGGCAACCAGACCAAGGCTTCCGAGATGCTCGGCCTGAACCGCGGTACCTTGCGCAAGAAGCTCAAGCAGTACGACCTCCTGTAAAAGCAGCTGGAAGCTGAAGGCCTGAAGCTGGCATGCACGTGGCTTCGGGCGTCTGACTTCAAGCTCTCGGCTTCAAGCTTCCGGCTCCTCCACTGACATCCCCCTGCACGATGGCCTTCAGATGACCGACCAGACCACCCGCCTCCCCGTTCGCCGCGCACTGATCAGCGTCTCCGACAAGACCGGCATCCTCGAATTCGCCCGCGAACTCGTCGCCCTCAACGTCGAGATCCTCTCCACCGGCGGCACCTACAAGCTGCTGCGGGACAACGGCATCGCCGCGGTGGAAGTCGCCGACTACACCGGCTTCCCGGAAATGATGGACGGCCGGGTGAAGACCCTGCACCCGAAGATCCACGGCGGCATCCTCGGCCGTCGCGCGCTCGACGGCGCGGTCATGGAGCAGCACGGGATCAAGCCGATCGACCTGGTCGCGGTCAACCTGTACCCCTTCGAAGCCACCGTCGCCAAGCCTGATTGCGACCTAGCCGACGCCATCGAGAACATCGACATCGGCGGCCCGACCATGGTCCGCAGCGCCGCCAAGAACCACAAGGACGTCGCCATCGTGGTCAACGCCGGCGACTACGCCAGCGTCCTCGAAGGCCTCAAGGCCGGCGGCCTGACCTACGCCCAGCGCTTCGACCTGGCCCTCAAGGCCTTCGAGCACACCAGTGCCTACGACGGCATGATCGCCAACTACCTGGGCACCATCGACCAGGCCCGCGACAGCCTGTCCACCGAAGCGCGCAGCGCCTTCCCGCGTACCTTCAACAGCCAGTTCGTCAAGGCGCAGGAAATGCGCTACGGCGAGAACCCGCACCAGAGCGCGGCCTTCTACGTCGAAGCGAAGAAGGGCGAGGCGAGCATCTCCACCGCCGTGCAACTGCAGGGCAAGGAGCTGTCGTTCAACAACGTGGCCGACACCGACGCCGCGCTGGAATGCGTGAAGAGCTTCGTCAAGCCGGCCTGCGTCATCGTCAAGCACGCCAACCCCTGCGGCGTGTCCGTGGTCCCGGAAGACGAAGGCGGCATCCGCAAGGCCTACGACCTGGCCTACGCCACCGACACCGAATCCGCTTTCGGCGGCATCATCGCCTTCAACCGCGAGCTGGATGCCGAAACCGCCAAGGCCATCGTCGAGCGCCAGTTCGTCGAAGTGATCATCGCGCCCAAGGTCTCCGCCGAAGCCCGCGCCGTGGTCGCCGCCAAAGCCAACGTGCGCCTGCTGGAATGCGGCGAGTGGCCGAAGGACCGCGCCCCGGGCTGGGACTTCAAGCGCGTCAACGGCGGTCTGCTGGTGCAGAGCCGTGACATCGGCATGATCTCCGCCGACGACCTGAAGATCGTCACCCAGCGCGCACCCAGCGAGCAGGAAGTGCACGACCTGATCTTCGCCTGGAAAGTGGCCAAATTCGTCAAGTCCAACGCCATCGTCTACGCCAAGAACCGCCAGACCGTCGGCGTCGGCGCCGGCCAGATGAGCCGCGTCAACTCCGCCCGCATCGCCGCCATCAAGGCCGAGCACGCGGGCCTGGAAGTCAAAGGCGCGGTCATGGCCTCGGACGCCTTCTTCCCCTTCCGCGACGGCATCGACAACGCCGCCAAGGCCGGCATCACCGCGGTGATCCAGCCGGGTGGTTCCATGCGTGACAACGAAGTCATCGCCGCCGCCGACGAGGCGGGTATTGCGATGGTCTTCACCGGCATGCGTCATTTCAGGCACTAATAGCTCGAAGCCCGAAGCTGGAAGCCTGAAGCCCGCGCGCTTCCAGCTTCCAGCTTCCAGCTTCCAGCTCTTCAGATGAGAGCATCGAATATGAACGTATTGATCATCGGCAGCGGCGGTCGTGAACACGCCCTGGCCTGGAAAGTGGCCCAGGATTCCCGCGTCGCCAAGGTCTTCGTGGCCCCGGGCAACGCTGGCACCGCCACCGAAACCAAGTGCGAGAACGTCGTCATCGACGTACTGGCCATCGAACAACTGGCCGACTTCGCCGCCCAGAATGTGCAGCTGACCATCGTCGGGCCCGAGGCCCCCCTGGTGAAGGGCGTGGTGGACCTGTTCCGCTCCCGCGGCCTGGACATCTTCGGCCCCACCGCCGGCGCCGCGCAGCTGGAAGGCTCCAAGGCCTTCACCAAGGACTTCCTGGCGCGCCACAAGATCCCCACCGCCGACTACCAGAACTTCACCGAAGTCGAGCCGGCCCTGGCCTACCTGCGCGAGAAAGGCGCACCGATCGTGGTCAAGGCCGACGGCCTGGCCGCCGGCAAGGGCGTGATCGTCGCCATGACCCTGGCCGAAGCCGAGGACGCCGTGCGTGACATGCTCTCCGGCAACGCCTTCGGCGACGCCGGTGCCCGCGTGGTGATCGAGGAGTTCCTCGACGGCGAGGAAGCCAGCTTCATCGTCATGGTCGACGGCAAGAACGTGCTGCCCATGGCCACCAGCCAGGACCACAAGCGCGTTGGCGATGCCGACAGCGGCCCCAACACCGGCGGCATGGGCGCCTACTCCCCGGCACCGGTGGTGACCGCCGACGTGCACCAGCGCGTGATGGACGAGGTGATCTACCCCACCGTCCGCGGCATGGCCGAGGAAGGCAACGTCTACACCGGCTTCCTCTACGCCGGCCTGATGATCGACAAGGCCGGCGCGCCCAAGGTCATCGAGTTCAACTGCCGCTTCGGCGACCCGGAAACCCAGCCCATCATGGTGCGCCTGGAGTCGTCCCTGGTCCTGCTGGTGGAAGCCGCCCTGGCCAAGGCCCTGGACAAGGTCGAAGCCACCTGGGACCCGCGTCCCACCGTGGGCGTGGTACTGGCCGCAGGCGGCTACCCGGGCGACTACGCCAAGGGTGACGTGATCTCAGGCCTGGCCGACGCCGCCGAACTGGACGGCAAGGTGTTCCACGCCGGCACCGCGCTGAAGGATGGCCAGGTGGTCACCGCCGGCGGCCGCGTGCTCTGCGCCACGGCCATCGGCCCGAGCGTCCACGAAGCCCAGCAGCAGGCCTACCGCCTGGCGAAGAAGATCAGCTGGAACGGCTGCTTCTACCGCACCGATATCGGTTACCGCGCCATCGCCCGCGAACGCGGCGAAGGTTGAAGGTAAAAAACCGGTAAACCTGCAGAAGAGGCGGCCATATGGCCGCCTTTGTCATATTCCACCGGCCGGTGCTTGGCTATAATCCGGCCACTCACTCACGAAGGGACTTCGCCCGTGCGCCGGCTCAGGATTGCCATCGGTCTTAGCGTCAGCCTGCTGCTGACCCTGCTCTGCCTGCCATCGGCGCAAGCCAGGGATAGCGCGCACTGGAGCATGCTGCTCGATCCCACCGCCAGCCTGCAGCTCGAAGACATCCGCGCCCAGCAGTCCGCCTCGCAATTCACCCCCGTCGACCTCGAACGCCTCTACACCCCCGGTGGCAACAGCGCCCTCTGGCTGCACTACCAATTGCCCCCCGGCGATCACGAACAGCTGCTGCGGGTCTTCGCGCCCTACCTGTCGTTCCTCGACCTCTATGTGATCCGTGGCGATGAGCTCATCGACCACACCCGCACCGGCAGCCGCCTGCCCTTCAGCGACCGCCCGCTGCCCAGCCGGGACTTCCTCCTGCCGCTGCCCATGCGCAGCGAGCCGCTGGAGCTCTACCTGCGGCTCTCCTCCGAACACGCCCTGCGCCCCACCGTGTCCCTGCAATCGGCCGTGAGCATGGCCGCCGACGACAGCCGCCCACTGCTCTTCGGCGTGCTCATCGGCAGCCTGCTGATGCTGGTGGTGCACAACCTCCTGCGTTTCGGCTACGCCCGCGCCACCAGCGGCCTGTGGCTGGCCGCCACCCAGCTGTGCCTGGTGGGTACCGCCCTCAGCCTGCTGGGCATCAGCGCACCCTGGCTGCACAGCTGGCAGAGCGCGCAACCGCAGATCGCCAACCTGTCGATGCTGCTGGCCATGCTCTGCGCGCTGTTCTTCACCGCCAGCTTCTTCCGCAAGGTCTGCCCCAGCACCCCGCTCAATGGCGTGCTCGTCGGCGAGATCGTGCTCATCGGCGTCATCGGCATGCTGCTGATGATCGCCACCGACCTGATGTTCAACCAGCTGGTCTACGCCATGGCGGCGCTCACCGGCGTGAGCATCCTCTTCGTCTCGCTGCACCACTGGCGGCGCGGCTACCGCCCGGCGCGCATGTTCACCCTGGCGCTGCTGGTCTACACCGTCGCCTTCATCAGCGCCCTGCCGGCGCTGTTCGGCTACTGGTCGGTGCAGTCCGACTGGCTGGCCTTCGGCCTGCTGGCGGTCACCGCCATCAGCGGCGTGCTGATGAGCATCGCCATGAGCGAACGCCAGCGGCGCATCCTCCTCGACGATTTCAGCGTCAGCCGTGAAGCGGCGGCCAGCTCCGCCGAGCTCAAGGCCAAGGGCGAGTTCCTGGCCAAGATCAGCCACGAGATCCGCACCCCCATGAACGGCGTGCTGGGCATGACCGAGCTGCTGCTCGGCACCCCGCTGTCGGCCAAGCAACGCGACTACGTGCAGACCATCCACAGCTCCGGCAACGAGCTGCTCACCCTGATCAACGAAATCCTCGACATCTCCAAGCTGGAATCCGGGCAGATCGAGCTGGATGACGTGCAGTTCGACCTCAACGCCCTGATCGACGATTGCCTGGACATCTTCCGTGCCAAGGCCGAGCAGCAGAAGGTCGAGCTCATCAGCTTCATGCAGCCCCAGGTGCCGCGCGTCATCAGCGGCGACCCGACGCGCCTGCGCCAGGCCCTGCTGAGCCTGCTGGACAACGCCTTCAAGCAGACCGACGAAGGCGAGATCCTCCTGGTGGTGGCCCTGGACACCAGCGGCAACGAACCGCGCCTGCGCATCGCCGTGCAGGACAGCGGCCGCCCCCTGGAAGCCGCCGAGCGCGACGCCCTGCTCAACGCCGAGCTGCACAGCAAGGACTTCCTCTCCGCCACCAAGCTCGGTGGCCGCCTGGGCCTGATCATCGCCCGCCAGCTGGTGCGCCTGATGGACGGCGAGTTCGGCGTGCAGACCGGCGGCAACCAGGGCAGCACCCTGTGGCTGACCCTGCCCCTGGAAAGCGAACGCCTGGAGCAACCCGCCTCCGACTTCGACGGCCCCCTGCAGGGCGCGCGCCTGCTGGTGGTGGACGACAACGACACCTGCCGCAAGGTGCTGATGCAGCAGTGCAGCGCCTGGGGCCTGCAGGTCAGCGCCGTGCCCTCCGGCAAGGAGGCCCTGGCCCTGCTGCGCACCAAGGCGCACCTGCGCGAATACTTCGACGTGGTGCTGCTGGACCAGGACATGCCCGGCATGACCGGCATGCAGTTGGCCGCCAAGATCAAGGAAGACCCGAGCCTCAACCACGACATCCTGATCATCATGCTCACCGGCATCAGCAACGCGCCGAGCAAGATCATCGCCCGCAACGCCGGCATCAAGCGCATCCTCGCCAAGCCGGTGGCCGGCTACACCCTCAAGACCACCCTCGCCGACGAGCTCAACCAGCGCGCCGCCGGTGGCGCGGCGGCCCTGCCCGGCTCCCAGGTCAGCACCCCGCTCAACGTGCCCAACGACTTCCGCATCCTGGTGGCCGAGGACAACAGCATCTCCACCAAGGTCATCCGCGGCATGCTCAGCAAGCTCAACCTGCAGCCGGACACCGCCAGCAACGGCGAGGAAGCCCTCAGCGCGATGAAGAACCAGCAGTACGACCTGGTGCTGATGGACTGCGAAATGCCGGTGCTCGACGGCTTCTCCGCTACCGAGATGCTGCGCAACTGGGAAAGCGAAGAGCAGCGCCCGCGCACCCCGGTGGTGGCCCTCACCGCGCACATCCTCACCGAGCACAAGGAACGCGCCCGCCAGGCCGGCATGGACGGCCACATGGCCAAGCCCGTCGAGCTCTCCCAGCTGCGCGAGCTGATCGAGCACTGGGTCGCGGAAAAGGAAATGCGCCGCCAGCACGAACCCGACGACGCCCTGCATTCCTGATCCCCCGTAGCCCGGGCTTCAGCCCGGGATTCCCATCGCGAATGAATTCGCTCCTACAAGAGCGGCGGCGCTGCGCACCGCTTGGCGACTGAAGTCGCCCCTACGAAGGCCTCACGCCCGCGCGCGGACATGACCGCTATGTAGGGTGGATGACGCTCTTTTCATCCACCAAGCGGGGTCGGGTCTGGCATACCAATGTGCCTGGCTCCGGGAGAGCGGTGGGCTGAAGCCCACCCTACGCCCACCCCGACCACCCGGCCTTCACCGAAATCCACCCACGACCACCTGCGCCAGCCCTACGCCCATCTACGCGCGCGCGCGTATGATGACCCGCCGCCAGGGCGACCCGGATCAACGGGCGCAACCCTCGGCTGCTCCTACACTCACAACACTCTCCATCACGAGCCCGTCCGATGCTCTCCATGATGTTCAGCCTGTACCTGAAGATGCTGGTGCTCTACAGCCCCTTCTTCGTCCTTTCCTGCTTCATCGGCCTGACCCGCGGCTACACGGTCAAGGAGCGCAAGCGCCTGGCCTGGAAGGTCGCCCTCGGCACCCTCGTGGCCAGCGTGCTGCTGTACCTGTTCGGCCAGAGCATCTTCAACGTCTTCGGCATCACCATCGACGCCTTCCGCATCGGCGCCGGCAGCGTGCTGTTCATCTCCGCCCTCGGCATGGCCCAGGGCAAGCCGGCGGTGCAGTCGGACAACGTGCAGCAGGACGTCACCATCGTGCCGCTGACCATTCCCCTCACCGTCGGCCCCGGCACCATCGGCGCCATGCTGGTGATGGGCGCCGGGCACCACCACTGGAACGACAAGCTCACCGCCCTGGCCGCCATCGCCCTCGCCAGCGTCACCGTCGGCGTGGTGCTCTACCTCTCCAACCGCATTGAACGCATCCTCGGCGAGCAGGGCCTGCAGATCGTCAGCCGCCTGATGGGCCTGTTCGTCTGCGCCCTCGCGGCCCAGATCATCTTCACCGGGGTGAAGAACTACCTGGCGCCCTGAAAGCGTGCACCCCGTGACCTGACCGACCGTTCAGCTTGTCGCCGCGCACCGCAATGGAGCGCGGCGATTTTCCCGAAATCCTGCTAAGAATCCCGCAAAGCCCTCTAAATCAAGCCTTTAGCGCCGTTGGCACGGATGCTGCCAATGCACTGACAGCAGTACAGATGACCGTACTGATGACCCCATTTCGGTCCCATCCCACTGTCATTGCATGGACAGCCAAGGAGGCTTTACATGAAACGCCGTCCCTTCCTGAAATCCACCCTCGCCGCCAGCGCCCTGGTACTGACCGGCCTGTTCCCCTTCACCCTGCAGGCCGCCGAGACCATCAAGGTCGGCATCCTGCATTCGCTGTCCGGCACCATGGCCATCTCCGAGACCTCGCTCAAGGACATGGCGCTCATGACCATCGACGAGATCAACGCCAAGGGCGGCATCAACGGCAAGAAGCTGGAACCCGTGGTGGTCGACCCCGCCTCCAACTGGCCGCTGTTCGCCGAGAAGGCCCGCCAGCTGCTGACCAAGGACAAGGTGGACGTAGTCTTCGGCTGCTGGACCTCGGTGTCGCGCAAGTCCGTCCTGCCGGTGTTCGAGGAGCTCAACGGCCTGCTGTTCTACCCCGTGCAGTACGAGGGTGAAGAGCTCTCGCCCAACGTCTTCTACACCGGCGCAGCGCCGAACCAGCAGGCCATCCCGGCGGTGGAATACCTGATGAGCGAAGACGGCGGCGCCGCCAAGCGCTACTTCCTGCTGGGCACCGACTACGTCTACCCGCGTACCACCAACAAGATCCTGCGCAGCTTCCTGCACAGCAAGGGCGTGGCGGACAAGGACATCGAAGAGGTCTACACCCCCTTCGGCCACAGCGATTACCAGACCATCGTCGCCAACATCAAGAAGTTCTCCGCCGGCGGGAAGACTGCGGTGATCTCCACCGTCAACGGCGACTCCAACGTGCCCTTCTACAAGGAGCTGGCCAACCAGGGCATCGAGGCCACCGACATCCCGGTGGTGGCCTTCTCCGTGGGCGAGGAAGAACTGCGCGGCATCGACACCAAGCCGCTGGTGGGCCAGCTGGCCGCCTGGAACTACTTCGAGTCCGTGGATAACCCGGTGAACAGCAAGTTCGTCACCGACTGGAAGGCCTACGCCAAGGCCAAGAACCTGCCCAACTACAGCACCGCCGTGACCAACGACCCCATGGAAGCCACCTACGTCGGCATCCACATGTGGGCCCAGGCGGTCGAGAAGGCCGGCACCACCGACGTCGACAAGGTCCGTGAAGCCATGGGCGGCCAGACCTTCGCCGCGCCCTCCGGCTACACCCTGACCATGGACAAGACCAACCACCACCTGCACAAGCCGGTGATGATCGGCGAGGTTCAGGAAGACGGTCAGTTCTCCGTGGTCTGGCAGACCGAAGGCCCGCTGCGCGCCCAGCCGTGGAGCCCCTTCATCCCCGGCAACGACAAGAAGCCGGACTATGCGGTGAAGAACTAAGCCGGAAGTCTTAGCCGAGAGCCGGAAGCCGGAAGTACCTCACTTCCAGCTTCTAGCTTCCAGCTTCCGGTCCCCGCCGATAACGGAGCCTCCCCTCCATGCCCACCTGCCTTTTCCGAATCCTCCTGTCCCTGGCCCTGTTGCTGCCCCTGGCGGCCCAGGCCGGTGACGCCAACGACTTCGCTGCCGCCAACCCGGGCCAGCAGGCCAAGCTGCTGGAACACTGGGCCGCCGAGCCCGACGCCGCGCGCCAGCCCCTGCTCGATGCCCTGCAACAGAACCGCTTTGCCGTCGACGCCAAGCTGGCCTACTTCGAACAGGACGGCACCTGGCTGGCCGCCGAGGGCGACGCCGCCCCCGCCGCCACGCCGAAGAAGCTGCGCCTGAACAACCGCCTGCGCGGCCTGCTGATCACCGCCCAGGCCAGCCACGAGTTACTCGCCGCCGAACCCGCCGCGCGCCTGGACGCCGCCCGCCAGCTGCAGAAGAGTGCCAAGCCCGCACAACTGCCGCTGCTCAACCAGCGCATGGTCGCCGAGGAAGACAGTGCCGTGCGTGACGCCATCGGCCTGGCCCTGGCCAACCTGCAGCTGGTCGACCCCGACCCGGCCATCCGCCTCAACGCCGTGCGCCTGCTGGGCGAAACCGGCGACCCGCTGGCCCGCACCCGCCTCGAGGCGCTGCTCGACCCAGCAGTGGAAACCGACGCCGCGGTGCGCACCGCCGCCGAAACCAGCCTGGCCCAGGTCAAGCGCCGGCTGGCGCTGGGCGAAGTGCTCGGCCAGGCCTTCAGCGGCCTGTCCCTGGGCTCCATCCTGCTGCTCGCCGCCCTCGGCCTGGCCATCACCTTCGGCCTGCTCGGGGTGATCAACATGGCCCACGGCGAGATGCTGATGCTCGGCGCCTACTCCACCTACATCGTGCAGCTGATGTTCCAGCGCCTGGCGCCGGAGCTGCTCGCCCTCTACCCGCTGGTGGCGCTGCCGGTGGCCTTCTTCGTCACCGCCGCCATCGGCATGGCCCTGGAGCGCACGGTGATCCGCCACCTCTATGGCCGCCCCCTGGAAACCCTGCTCGCCACCTGGGGTATCAGCCTGATGCTGATCCAGCTGGTGCGCGTGGTGTTCGGTGCGCAGAACGTCGAGGTGGCCAACCCGGCCTGGCTCTCCGGCGGCATCCAGGTGCTGCCCAACCTGGTGCTGCCGTACAACCGCATCGTCATCATCGGCTTCGCCCTGTTCGTGGTGGCGCTGACCTGGCTGCTGCTGAACCGCACGCGCCTGGGCCTCAACGTCCGCGCCGTCACCCAGAACCGCAACATGGCTGCCTGCTGCGGCGTACCCACCGGCCGCGTCGACATGCTCGCCTTCGGCCTCGGCTCCGGCATCGCCGGGCTCGGCGGCGTGGCCCTGTCGCAGATCGGCAACGTCGGGCCCGACCTCGGCCAGGGCTACATCATCGACTCCTTCCTGGTGGTGGTGCTCGGTGGCGTCGGCCAGCTGGCCGGCAGCGTGATGGCGGCCTTCGGCCTGGGCGTGGCGAACAAGATCCTCGAACCACAGATCGGCGCCGTGCTGGGCAAGATCCTGATCCTCGCGCTGATCATTCTCTTCATCCAGAAACGCCCCCAGGGCCTCTTCGCATTGAAAGGACGGGTGATCGACTGATGAACCAGCCCCTGACCCTCACCGCCGCGCAGAAGGCCGGCCCCAAAGTCACCCTCGGTGTCGGCGCCCTGGTGCTGGCGGTGCTCGTCGCCCTGCCGCTGCTGCACCTGCTGCCAGCCGACAACCCGCTGCAGGTCTCCGCCTACACCCTCACCCTGGTGGGCAAGATCCTCTGCTACGCCATCGTCGCCCTGGCCCTGGACCTGGTCTGGGGCTACGCCGGGCTGCTGTCCCTGGGCCACGGGCTGTTCTTCGCCCTCGGCGGCTATGCCATGGGCATGTACCTGATGCGCCAGAGCGCCGGTGACGGCCTGCCGGCCTTCATGAGCTTCCTCGCCTGGAGCGAACTGCCCTGGTACTGGACCGGCACCTCCAGCTTCCTCTGGTCGCTGTGCCTGGTGGTGCTCGCCCCCGGCCTGCTGGCCCTGGTGTTCGGTTTCTTCGCCTTCCGCTCGCGGATCAAGGGCGTGTACTTCTCGATCATGACCCAGGCCCTGACCTTCGCCGGCATGCTGCTGTTCTTCCGCAACGAGACCGGCTTCGGCGGCAACAACGGCTTCACCGACTTCAAGCGCATCCTCGGTTTCGACATCACCGCGCCGGGCACCCGCGCCGTGCTGTTCCTGGCCACGGTGGCGCTGCTGGTGAGTGCCCTGCTGCTGGGCTGGCGCCTGTCGAAGAGTAAGTTCGGCCGGGTGCTCACCGCCCTGCGCGACGCCGAGAACCGCCTGATGTTCTGCGGCTACGACCCGCGCGGCTACAAGCTGTTCATCTGGGTGCTATCGGCCGTGCTCTGCGGCCTGGCCGGCGCGCTGTACGTGCCCCAGGTGGGCATCATCAACCCCAGCGAGATGTCGCCGACCAACTCCATCGAGGCTGCCGTCTGGGTGGCCCTGGGCGGGCGCGGCTCGCTCATCGGCCCGCTGCTGGGCGCCGGCCTGGTCAACGGCATGAAGAGCTGGTTCACCGTGGCCTTCCCGGAATACTGGCTGTTCTTCCTCGGCGCCCTGTTCATCGTCGTCACCCTGTTCCTGCCCAAGGGCCTGTTCGGCCTGCTGCGCAAGGAGAAGGACCAATGAGAGCGACCCCGGTACCCGAACTCATGCTCGAACCCGCCTACGACCCCAACAGCGACGCCGGCACCGGCCGCGACGCCCTCGGCCTCGGCCAGAGCGCCGGCAAGGGCCTGAACACCCGCCACGGCACCATCCTCACGCTGGAAGACATCAGCGTCAGCTTCGATGGCTTCAAGGCGCTCAACGACCTCAACCTGTACATCGGCGTCGGCGAGTTGCGCTGCATCATCGGCCCCAACGGCGCGGGCAAGACCACGCTGATGGACGTGATCACCGGCAAGACCCGCCCCACCACCGGCAGCGCCTGGTTCGGCGAGACCCTGGACCTGACCCGCATGAGCGAGGTGCAGATCGCCCAGGCCGGCATCGGCCGCAAGTTCCAGAAGCCCACGGTGTTCGAAGCGCTGACGGTGTTCGAAAACCTGGAGCTGGCGCAGAAGACCGACAAATCGGTGTGGGCCAGCCTGCGCGCCAAACTCTCCGACGAGCAGAAGGACCGCATCGACGAGGTACTCGCCACCATCCGCCTGCAGGACTCGCGACGCCGCCCGGCGGGCCTCCTGTCCCACGGCCAGAAGCAGTTCCTGGAGATCGGCATGCTGCTGATGCAAGACCCGCAACTGCTGCTGCTCGACGAACCGGTGGCGGGCATGACCGACGCCGAAACCGAATTCACCGCCGAGCTGTTCAAGGGCCTGGCCGGCAAGCACTCGCTGATGGTGGTGGAGCACGACATGGGCTTCGTCGGCAGCATAGCCGACCACGTCACCGTGCTGCATCAGGGGCATGTGTTGGCCGAGGGCTCGTTGGCGGACGTGCAGGCGAATGAACAGGTGATCGAGGTTTATTTGGGACGTTGAGCTGAAAGCCGGAAGCTTGAAGCTGGAAGCAAGAGCCGCTCCGATGCGCTTTTTCTTCCAGCTTCCGGCTTCGAGCTTCCAGCTCCTCCACCGAGGACTAGACATGCTTCAAGTGAAACAGCTGCATCAATACTACGGCGGCAGCCACATCCTCCGCGGCCTGTCGTTCGAGGTGAAGGTTGGCGAGGTCACCTGCCTGCTCGGGCGCAACGGCGTGGGCAAGACCACGTTGCTGAAATGCCTGATGGGCCTGATCCCCGCGAAGAAAGGCGCGGTGAACTGGGAGGGCAAGCCGATCACCGGCTCCAAGCCGCACCAGCGCGTGCACGCCGGCATCGCCTACGTGCCCCAGGGCCGCGAGATCTTCCCGCGCCTGACGGTGGAGGAGAACCTGCTCATGGGCCTCTCCCGCTTCAGCGCCAAGGAAGCCAAGGCGGTGCCCGAGTTCATCTACGAGCTGTTCCCGGTGCTGCGGGAGATGAAGCACCGCCGCGGCGGCGACCTCTCCGGCGGCCAGCAGCAACAACTGGCCATCGGCCGCGCCCTGGCCAGCCGGCCGCGCCTGCTGATCCTCGACGAGCCCACCGAAGGCATCCAGCCCTCGGTGATCAAGGAGATCGGCGCGGTGATCCGCAAACTGGCCGAGCGCGGCGACATGGCCATCCTGCTGGTGGAGCAGTTCTACGACTTCGCCGCCGAGTTGGCCGACCAGTACCTGGTGATGAGCCGGGGCGAAATCATCCAGCAGGGGCGCGGGGAAAACATGGAAGCCGAAGGCGTGCGCGGCCTGGTGACGATCTGACCCCAGGCCCGGCCCCGTGCACCGAATGGGTTCAGGGCACGCCTCTTGCTTTGCCCGGTCGGTCAACTATTTTGCGGATGCCTCCACAGCCATGAACCTGCCCGCAGCCCTGTTCACGCCGAGCTGGCACGCCGAGCTGGAGCTGGGCTACGCCCGCCGGGACGAACGCACCATTCCGGTGCTTCGCCGCCACCTCGGCCCCCTGAGGGTGCAAAAGCACCTCCATGCCGAAGGCCCCGAGGTGTGCCAGCACATCATCGTGCACCCGCCTGGCGGCATCGCCGGCGGCGACCGCCTGGACATCACCGCCCAGGTAGGCGACGGCGCCTGGGCGCAACTCACCAGCCCCGGCGCGGCCAAGTGGTACCGCGCCCGGGGCCCGGCCTTCCAGGCGCTCGCCCTGCGCGTCGAGGCCGGCGCCACCCTGGAGTGGCTGCCCCAGGAAACCATCGTCTTCTCCGGCGCCCAGGCCGAGTTGAGCACCCGCATCGACCTGGCCGCCGACGCCCGGCTGTTCTACTGGGACGTGGTCGCCCTCGGCCGCCCCGCCGCCGGCGAGCACTTCGCCAGCGGCCACTTCCAGGCACAGCTGGACATCCGCCGCGACGGCCGCGCGCTGTGGCACGAGCGCCAGCGCATCAGCGGCGACGACGGCCTGCTCGACTCGCCCATCGGCCTCGCCGGGCAACCGGTGTTCGCCACCCTGATCGCCACCGGCCAGCTCGACCCGGAGCTGCTGGAACGCTGCCGCGAACTGCCCTCGGCGGTGCGCGGCGACCTGACCCAACTGCCCGGCCTGCTGGTGGCCCGCTGCCTGGCCAGCGAAGCCCTGCACGCGCGCGCCTGGCTGATCGACCTCTGGCGCCTGTTGCGCCCTGCCCTGCTCGGCCGCGACGCCGTGCCGCCACGAATCTGGAGTACCTGATGGACCTCACCCCAAGAGAGAAAGACAAGCTGCTGATCTTCACCGCCGGCCTGGTCGCCGAGCGGCGCCTGGCCCGTGGTGTGAAGCTCAACTACCCGGAAGCCATGGCCTACATCTCCGCCGCCCTGCTCGAAGGCGCCCGCGACGGCCGCACCGTGGCCGAGCTGATGCATTTCGGCACCACGCTGCTGGCCCGCGACCAGGTGATGGAAGGCGTGCCGGAGATGATCCCGGAGATCCAGATCGAAGCCACCTTTCCCGACGGCACCAAGCTGGTGACCGTGCACCAGCCGATTGTGTGATGACCGCGATGAACAACGAGATCCGTGACGCCAGCGAAGCCGACCTGCCCGGCATCCTGGCCATCTACAACGCCGCCGTGGAGCACACCACGGCGATCTGGAACGAAAACCTGGTGGACCTGGCCAACCGCCGTGCCTGGCTGGCCGAACGCAGCGGCGCCGGCTTCCCGGTGCTGGTAGCGCGTGACGCTGCCGGCGAGGTGGTCGGCTATGCCAGCTATGGCGCCTGGCGGCCCCATGACGGCTACAAGCACACCGTCGAGCACTCGGTCTACGTGCGTGCCGATCAGCGCGGCAAGGGCCTCGGGCCGCAGCTGATGCAGGCACTGATCGAACGCGCCCGATCAGCCGGGCTGCATGTGATGGTGGGGGCCATCGAATCCGAGAACACCGCCTCCATCCGCCTGCACCAGCGCCTCGGCTTCGCCATCACCGGCCAGATGCCCCAGGTCGGTCGCAAGTTCGGCCGCTGGCTGGACCTCACCTTCATGCAACTCATCCTGGAGTGACTTCCATGATTCCCGGCGAATACCAGATCCAGGACGGCGAGATCGAACTCAACGCCGGCCGCCGCACCCTGACCCTGAGCGTGGCCAACACCGGCGACCGGCCGATCCAGGTCGGCTCGCACTACCACTTCTTCGAAACCAACGACGCCCTCGCCTTCGACCGCGCCGCCGCCCGCGGCATGCGCCTGAACATCCCGGCCGGCACCGCCGTGCGCTTCGAGCCGGGCCAGAGCCGCGAGGTGGAACTGGTGGACCTCGCCGGCCTGCGCCGGGTGTTCGGCTTTGCCGGAAGGGTGATGGGCGATCTTTGATAGGGCGCTGAAAGCCGGAAGCTCGAAGCTGGAAGCGGACCGCGCCGGCTGATGCTTCCAGCTTCTGGCTTCAAGCTTCCAGCTATTCGGGAACCGAGATATGAAAATCAGCAGAAAGGCATATTCCGACATGTTCGGCCCCACCGTCGGCGACAAGGTGCGCCTGGCCGACACCGAGCTGTGGATCGAGGTCGAGAAGGACTTCACCACCTATGGCGAGGAAGTGAAGTTCGGCGGCGGCAAGGTGATCCGCGACGGCATGGGCCAGGGCCAGCTGCTGGCGGCCGAGGTGGTCGACACGCTGATCACCAACGCGCTGATCATCGACCACTGGGGCATCGTCAAGGCTGACGTCGGCCTCAAGGACGGGCGCATCGCGGCCATCGGCAAGGCCGGCAACCCGGACATCCAGCCCGACGTCACCATCGCCATCGGCGCCAGCACCGAGGTGATCGCCGGCGAGGGCATGATCCTCACCGCCGGCGGCATCGACACCCATATCCACTTCATCTGCCCGCAACAGATCGAAGAGGCGCTCATGAGCGGCGTCACCACCATGATCGGTGGCGGCACCGGCCCGGCCACCGGCACCAACGCCACCACCTGCACCTCGGGCCCCTGGCACATGGCGCGCATGCTCCAGGCCGCCGACGCCTTCCCGATGAACATCGGCTTCACCGGCAAGGGCAACGCCTCGCTGCCGGAACCGCTGATCGAGCAGGTCAGGGCCGGCGCCATCGGCCTCAAGCTGCACGAGGATTGGGGCACCACCCCGGCCGCCATCGACAACTGCCTGAGCGTGGCCGACCAGTACGACGTGCAGGTGGCGATCCACACCGACACCCTCAACGAATCCGGCTTCGTCGAAACCACCCTGGGCGCCTTCAAGGGCCGCACCATCCACACCTACCACACCGAAGGTGCGGGGGGCGGCCACGCGCCGGACATCATCAAGGCCTGCGGCTTCGCCAACGTGCTGCCCAGCTCCACCAACCCGACGCGGCCCTTCACCCGCAACACCATCGACGAGCACCTGGACATGCTCATGGTCTGCCACCACCTGGACCCGAGCATCGCCGAGGACGTGGCCTTCGCCGAAAGCCGCATCCGCCGCGAGACCATCGCCGCCGAGGATATCCTCCACGACCTCGGCGCGTTCTCGATGATCAGCTCCGACAGCCAGGCCATGGGCCGTGTGGGCGAGGTGATCACCCGCACCTGGCAGACCGCCGACAAGATGCACAAGCAGCGCGGCCCGCTGGACGGCGACGGTGCCGGCAACAGCAACTTCCGGGTCAAGCGCTACATCGCCAAGTACACCATCAATCCGGCCATCACCCACGGCATCAGCCATGAAGTGGGCTCCATCGAAGTGGGCAAGTGGGCCGACCTGGTGCTCTGGCGCCCGGCCTTCTTCGGCGTGAAGCCGACGCTGATCCTCAAGGGCGGGGCCATCGCCGCCAGCCTGATGGGCGACGCCAACGCCTCGATCCCCACCCCGCAACCGGTGCACTACCGCCCGATGTTCGCCAGCTACGCCGGCAGCCGCCACGCCACCAGCCTGACCTTCATCAGCCAGGCCGCGCTGGAGGCTGGCGTGCCCGAGCAGCTCGGCCTGAAGAAACGCATCGCAGTGGTCAAGGGCTGCCGCACCGTGCAGAAGAAGGACCTGATCCACAACGACTACACCCCGGACATCGACGTGGACCCGCAAACCTACCAGGTGAAAGCCGACGGCCAGCTGCTCTGGTGCGAACCCGCCGAGGTGCTGCCGATGGCGCAGCGGTATTTCCTGTTCTGAGCACGCCCCTGCCTGCGGCCCGGCATCGCGTAGTTGGGCTTCGCGGGGCTCGGCACCAACCTACGAGTACACCGCGGCACACCGTAGGTTGGGTTGAGGTACGAAGCCCAACGCAGCGGACCCGAACGCCGCTCCGTTGGGCCTCGCTGCGCTCGGCGCCAACCTACGGTCCGTGCAAACGGTCGCTAGGTAGTTTCACCAAATTGCCCGTCCAGCGGGTCGCAGGCCCAATCGGCCGGGAGCCGACCATCCCGGATGAAGCGATGAATGGACGAGTACGGCCAATCGACCGCACGTCTCACATGGCCGTGCTTCACCGGGTTGATGTGGATGTAGTCGACATGCCTGGCGAGGTCCTGCTCATCACGTATCTGGTGTTCCCAGAAGCGCCGCTGCCAGATGCCACGCTCACGCTTGTCGCGCCGAGAGCGATTCACCCAACCCCGCTCAGGCACCCATCGGGAAAAGCTGCCCTTGATCTGCGCCCAACGAAGGGAAAAATCAGCATCGCCCTCAGGCAGGCTCCAGATGGCATGCAGGTGGTCGGGCAGCACCACCATCGCGGGAATCTCGAAGGGATGCCGAGCCCTCACCTGCCTGACGGCCAGGCGAAGCAGGTCGATGTGCCGAGTCAGCAACCCGCTGGAACGATCGGCGAGATTGACGGTGAAGAAATACGTGCCACCGGGCACGAAGCTGCGGCGATAGCGCATGTCCAGTCCCTGGAACAGTGAAGAGATCGCCAGTCTAGGGAGCGCCCATCAAAACCGGAGCCTTGCAACGTGGAGGAAAGGTTAATGCCGCCTGTCGGACCGGAGGTTTCGGCCGGGCACTGAAGCGCATCCAGGCATCGCTGCGTTGGGCCTCGCTGCGCTCGGCGCCAACCTACATGGGGTGCCGGAGTGGGGGTAACCCCCACCAGAATTGACTCGATGGCAATTTGCCGTGTCGTGAACTCCCCCACGCAATGCCTTGTTACGAAACGCTATAGTCAGCCAGCTACACCGTCGGTGTAGGACAAAGCCTTGCCACGAAGACGAGAGTGCCGCTCAGCGCGGCCAAATAAAGGGAGTTTGTTATGGAATGGTATTTGAAGTGCATCAAGCAGCATTACTTCGACTTTAACGGCCGCGCTCGTCGCAAGGAGTACTGGATGTTCACCCTGGTGAACGTCGTGATCTCCGTCGTGCTGTCCGTGGTCCTGGGCATGATCAACGAGAACCTGGCCCTGCTGGCGAACCTGTACAGCCTCGCCGTGCTGCTGCCGGCCCTGGGCGTCACCGCGCGTCGCCTGCACGACATCGGCAAGAGCGGCTGGTGGATGCTGATCGCCCTGGTTCCGATCCTCGGCGGCCTGTACCTGCTGTTCCTGCTGGTTCAGGACAGCGTGCCGGAGACCAACGCCTACGGCCCCAACCCCAAGGCCTGATGGGTCAGGTTCCCGTCGCCCTGACGGGAACCTCAGGGACAGACGCCTGTCCCAGCGCAGTGGCCGGGAGTTCCCCCGGCCATGCCCACGGATGATCAGGAACGCCACAGGATGTCCGATACCCCGCTTCCCCGCCTCAAGGGCGGTCTCTTCGCCCTGATCGGCATCGCGCTGCTCGCTGCGATGGCCATACAGACCTCTTCCCGCGTGGGATTCCTGCAGTCGGCCCTGGAGGCAGACGGCAGCGTCGTCGCGCTCAATGCCGGCGGCTCCCACCCGGAAATCGAATTCACCGACGGCACCGGTACGCGCATCTCCTACCCCCAAGGGGGCTGGATCTACGGCTACCAGGTCGGCATGCCGGTGAAGGTGCACTACCAGGCCGACGCTCCGGCCACCTCGGCCGTGGTCGATGACTTCGGCGCTCTCTGGGGCACCTCGGCCTTCCTCGGCCTGCTGGGCTCCATCTTCACGGTCACCGGATTGATGACCCTCTTCAGGCGTCCCCGCTACGACATCGCCTGAGCCGCACAAGGAAGCCGCAATGCCCAAAATGCCCATCCCCCTGCCCGTCAACCCGAGCCGCTGGGGCTATGTCACCGCCAGTGGCGGTGGCCTGACGGTCGCCTTCGTCGCCGGCGGTGGCGGCTCCATCACCTTGCGTTCGCCCTCGGGGGAGAACGTCGCCCTGCGCTATGGCGGCCTCGGTGCCGGCGTGGGCTTCGGCGCCAAGCTGCCGCGCTTCGGCAAGGTGGATATCAAGATCAAGGGCAAGAGCATCGGCGGTGCCGGTGCGGCGGAAGCCTTCCCCAGTGACGGCGCGGTCTTCGTCGCCGACGACCTGGTGGACCGCGACCTCACCCGTGACGACATCACCGGGCCCTGCATGTACGTGGAGATCGGCGCAGGCGTCGCCGTCGGCGTATCCGGCACGGCCATGCTGTTCGGCCTCGATGCCAAGCTGCTGGCCGCGGTGATGCTGATGAACGCCAGCCCGGTGACCAGCCTCACCGTCTCGCCGATGCTGACCCGCCAACTGATGCAGTCGGCGCGCGGCGCCCTGCTGATGGGTGGCGCCAACCTGGGCATCCAGGCCGGTGCCGGCGGTGCGGTCTATATCGGCGCGCTGTTCTGATCCGCGTCTAACGCCTCAGCGCAACTGGCTGTCCTTGCTGCCCCGGCGGTTATAGCCCGCGTGGCTGGACTGCTCGCGGTCGTGCTCGCTCTGGCAGGTGATGCACAGGCGCACGCCCGGTACGGCTTCGCGCCGTGCCTGGGGGATGATGGCGTCGCATTCTTCGCAGTGCGTCAGGCTCTCGCCCTTGGGCAGCTGGCTGCGCGCCCGCTGGATGGCGTCTTCGATGGTGCTGTCGATCTGTTCCTGTACGGCACCGTCTCCCGCCCAACCACTGGCCATGTCGACCTCCCGATCTCATTCCGCTCACAGGAAGGTTATGGGGGCGGCGGGCGGCCTTTTGCAAGGCCGCGGGCCGGTGGGCGACAAGTGGAGGTCGTTCCGGGCTATTCCTTCACGTCCATGTATTCCCGCGCCCAGATGATGTAGTCCTCGGGCAGGGTGTACTTGTGGGTCAGCTCGGTGGCGCTCAGCTCGGAGGCGGCGGAGTCGATCTGGCGCTGCTCGCGCAGGCAGTCGTAGGTGGCCTTGATGGCGGCGAAGTAGGCCGCATGGCCGTTGACCACGATGCGCACGCCAAGGTCGGCCAGGCGCTGGTTGTCACGCAGTTGCGGGTTGCCATAGGTGACCAGCATCAGCGGCACGCTGAGGTGCGAGGCAATGGTTTCCAGGTGCTCGAAGTCGGTGACGCCGACCATGCAGATGCCATCGGCGCCGGCGGCCTGGTAGGCCTTGGTGCGGGTGATCACTTCCTCGGTGGTCAGCACGCCGGCGTGGGTCCGGGCGATGATCGCCAGGTCCGGGTCGACGCGGGCTTCCAGGGCCGCGCGAATCTTGCCGACGCCTTCCTCGACGCTGATCAGGTCGGTGGACTTGCGCCCGAACTGGGCCGGCAGCAGCGTGTCCTCGATGGTCAGCGCGGCGATGCCGGCACGCTCCAGCTCGACCACGGTGCGCATCACGTTCAGTGCGTTGCCGTAGCCGTGGTCGGCGTCGGCGATCACCGGCAGGCGGCTGACGCGACCGATACGCACGGCCTGCTCGACGAACTCGCTGAGGGTGATCAGCGCGAAGTCGGGGGCGGCCAGTACCTGCAGCGAGGCGACCGAGCCACCGAGGATGCCGACTTCGAAGCCGAGGTCGGCGGCGATGCGGGCGGACATGGGGTCGAAGACGGACGCGGTGTGATAGCAGGTCTTCGAGTTCAACAGCGCACGAAAGGCCGTGCGCAATTCATGGTGGGAAGCTCTTCTCATTGGGAACATCCAGACTGCATGCAAGGTTGATCGAGGAGAAGGATGCAAGTATCGCACCCCTGGTCACATCGACCGGTCCGTCGGGCAGACGGGTGGCGTCATTCTAAGGGATCATTCTTTCAATTCGCTTTGCGCGGCACCTCGCCCCGCTGTCGGTCCATGTCGGAGCAGCCGCACGTGCTGGAACTCATTCCCTACCTGAGCCTCTTTCTTGTCGCCTTCGGCGCCGCCACCCTGCTGCCGCTGCAATCGGAAGCGGTGCTGGCCGGGCTGCTGCTCGCGGGTGGCCAGCCGGTGTGGGCGTTGCTACTGGTGGCGACGCTGGGCAACGTGCTCGGCTCCCTGGTGAACTGGGTGCTCGGCCGGTTCCTGGCGGACTTCCGCCACAAGAAGTGGTTTCCCGTGTCCGAATCCGCCATCGAGCGGGCGCAGGCCACTTATCGCCGCTACGGGCGCTGGACCCTGTTGCTGTCGTGGCTGCCGGTGATCGGCGACCCGCTGACCCTGGTGGCCGGGCTGATGCGCGAGTCGCCCTGGGTGTTCCTGCTGCTGGTGACCCTGGCCAAGGCCGGCCGCTACCTGGCGGTGGCGGCGCTGACCCTGGGCCTGGCCTGAGGCTATTTCTTCTTCAGGCAGTCGCTGAGGAAGGCCTTGCGCTCGTCGCCCTTGAGGGCCTTTTCGCTGGCGGTCTTGTTGCAGCTGATCATCTTCTCCTGCTGGGTGGCCTTGAGGCAGTTGCTCATGAAGGCCTTGCGCGTGTCGCCCTTGAGTTCCTGGGCCGTGGCGTCGGCGTTGCAGCTCTTCATCTTCTCCTGCTGGGTCGCGGCGAAACCCTGGCTGGCGGCCAGCAGCGCGAGTACGAGCAGGGGCAGGCGGATCGACTTCATGGGCGGTCTCCCGGGTGGTCCATGGGGGGATGACGAAGCGTCAGCTGGAGTCTAGCCACTGCGACGAACTGCGCCTCGCCGCCTGAGCAAAGCGCCTTCGGCTCGCGTACACTGCGCGGCCGTTTTTTCCACCGGACTTCTCGCGCCATGAGCAATCTCACCGCAGCCCGTGCCCTGGACATCGACTTCGGCACCTCCAACTCCACCGTCGGCTGGTGGCGCCCGGACGTGGAGCCGCTGATCGCACTGGAAGACGGCAAGATCACCCTGCCCTCGGTGATCTTCTTCAACATCGAAGAACGCCGACCGGTCTATGGCCGCCTGGCCCTGCACGAATACCTTGAAGGCTACGAAGGCCGCCTGATGCGCTCACTGAAGAGCCTGCTGGGCTCCACGCTGCTGAAGAGCGAGACCACCGTCCTGGGCAGCGCCATGCCCTTCAAGGACCTGCTGGGCCTGTTCATCGGCGAGCTGAAGAAGCGCGCCGAGGCGCTCGCAGGCCATGAGTTCGACCAGGTGGTGCTGGGCCGCCCGGTGTTCTTCGTCGACGACGACCCGGCCGCCGACCAGGAAGCCCAGGCGACCCTGGTGGCCGTGGCCAACAAGCTCGGCTTCAAGGACGTCTCCTTCCAGTTCGAACCCATCGCCGCCGCCTTCGACTACGAGCGCAGCATCGAGCGCGAAGAGCTGGTGCTGATCGTCGACATCGGCGGGGGGACGTCCGACTTCTCCCTGGTGCGCCTGTCCCCCGAGCGTCGCGACGTGGCCGACCGCCAGGGCGACATCCTCGCCACCGGCGGCGTGCACGTGGGCGGTACCGACTTCGACAAGCAGCTCAGCCTGCAAGGCGTGATGCCGCAGTTCGGCTACGGCAGCCGCATGAAGAGCGATGCCCTCATGCCCACCAGCTACCACCTCAACCTCGCCACCTGGCACACCATCAACGCCGTCTATGCGCAGAAGTCGCAGCTGTCGCTGAAGAACATGCGCTACGACATCGTCGACACCCGCGGCATCGACCGCCTGTTCCGCCTGATCGAGCAACGCGCCGGGCACTGGCTGGCGATGCAGGTGGAAGACAGCAAGATCGAGCTGACCGAAGCGCGTCACCGCGTGATCGACCTCGAACGCATCGAGCCGGGCCTGCGCGTGGAACTGACCCGCCACCTGTTCGAAGACGCCATCGAGCCGTTGCTGCAGCGCATCCGTGACAGCGTCACACGCCTGCTGGCCGATGCCGGCATCGGCGTGGAACAGGTGGACACGGTGTTCTTCACCGGCGGCTCCAGCGGCATCCCCGCCCTGCGTGACAGCGTCGCCGCCCTGCTGCCCAATGCCCGCCATGTCGAAGGCAACACCTTCGGCAGCATCGGCAGCGGCCTGGCCATCGAGGCGCGCAAACGCTACGGCTGAGCCGGGCGTCGGGCGCCCCACGACGTTCGTGCGGCGCCCCTGGCGGCGACCCCGCCGCTGGATTACCTTCGCCGGCATCGCCCACCTGCGGAGCCCCGCCATGAAACGCCTGCTGACCTGCCTCCCCTTCCTCCTGCTCGCCGGCTGCGGCCTCGGCGAAACCGCCGCCACCGGTGCGGCCCAGGCCAAGCTGCAAGCCGAGCAGGCGCAGCAGGCCCAGCAGCAGATGGACCAGCTCAAGCAGCAGATCGACCAGGCCAACGCCGTCAACCAGCAGCGCCTGCAGGATGCCGAGAAGGCCGCCCAGTAGCCCGGGGCGACAAATTCTTCGAACTCGTCTGGCCATTCGCCACTCAGAAGTCGTGACGGCTTCAACGGCCACTACGAGGAAAACCACCATGTACAAGGAAACGCTCGCGGCAGTGTTCGTGCTGGCATCGGTAGCCGGTTGCAGCACCAAGTTCGAGAACCCCACCGACTACGTCACCTACCGCCATGAACCCCTGGTGGAAAAGGTCGAGGACGGCATGACCAAGGACCAGGTGCTGACCATCGGCGGCCCGCCTTCCACTGAAATCCAGCGCACCGTGCACCCCGGCACCTGCAACAACTACGTGCTGAACAAGGAGGGCCACCAGCAGCCCTACTACGTCAGCTTCAGCGATGCCGGCCGAGTCGACAGCAAGGGCTTCATGACCTGCGAGCAATGGCAGAAACACGAAGCCGAGGCGGCGAAGATCTGATCCGTTGCGGCGCCCGGATCACCGGGCGCCGCAGTGGCCAAATGCCAGAATTGCCAACCCACGCACAGCCCCGGCGCAAATAAATAGCGAACCGGCACGCCTCGCTGATGTCCAAGCGCTGTTATTTACAGCGGATCATCGAGGACCATCAGCATGTTCAAGCGCGCGCTCCTGCTCGCGGCCGCTCTGGGCTCGGTGTCCGGTTGCGCCAGCAAGATCGAGAACCCCACCGACTACATCACCTACCGCAACGAACCCCTGGTGCGGCAGGTGGAAGAAGGCATGGCCAAGGAGCAGGTACAGGCCATCGGCGGGCGCCCCTCCTCCATCGTCCAGCGCAGCGTGCACCCCGGCTCCTGCAACAACTACATCCTCAATCACGAGGGCCACCAGCAGGCCTACCACGTCAGCTTCGGCGCCAGTGGCCGTGTCCAGCACATGGGCTTCATGACCTGCAGGCAGCGCGAAAACGTCGAGCGCGATCGCCTGGACTGACGCCCCGGCCGCGCAGATTTCCTAAACTTTTCCCGCTGCGTATCACTCACATCCCAGGTAGGGCCCACGACGCCACCGGCCGCCAGAGCCAGGCACCCGGGCCTGATTAGCCAAGGAGAACCCTGATGAGTGATGTGCAACTGACCGATGTGAACACCCTGCGTCAGCGCGCCCGGCAGAACGTGCTGGACGGCGCCGTGACCGAGGGCTACCACGCTGACCGCGCCACCGTGCTGCGCCTGCTCAACGAGTCGCTGGCCACCGAGCTGGTCTGCTACCTGCGCTACAAGCGCCACTACTACATGGCCACCGGGCTCAAGGCGAGCATCGCTGCCAGCGAATTCCTCGAACACGCCCAGCAGGAACAGCAGCATGCCGACCGCCTGGCCGAACGCATCGTGCAACTGGGTGGCGAACCGGACTTCAACCCCGCCGGCCTGGAAGCCCGCTCCCATGCCCAATACGTCGCCGGAGAAAACCTGCGCGAGATGGTCACCGAAGACCTGATCGCCGAGCGCATCGCCGTCGACAGCTATCGCGAGATCATCCAGTACCTCGGCGACAAGGACCCGACCACCCGCCGCCTGTTCGAAGAAATCCTCGAGCAGGAGGAAGAACACGCCGACGACATGGCCGATATCCTCGCCGACCTGAAGTAACCCCTCCCCCACCCCGTCGCCCGGGCTTCAGCCCGGGTCACGGGCACCCCGCCAGCCCGCGCACTAACTTCGCAACCGGGTAGCCCGGGCTTCAGTCCGGGAGTCACGAGCATCCGCTATTCCGCGCACGCGCCTCCCGTAGGTTGGGTAGAGGCACGAAACCCAACGCAGCGATGCCAGACAACCCGCGTTGGGCCTCGCTACGCTCGGCGCCAACCTACGTGAATTCCCAACCCGCACCGGAGCGCGGCTTCAATTGGCCTTGCGCATCTTCTCCAGCAGCGGCGTGCAGGTGTTGGTGACATCGCCTCCGCCGCTCGGCGCGACCAGGGCCAGCAGCCCGGCGGCCGGGGCCACCACGGCGCCCAGCACCACCATGCCGGCGCCACGGGCGATCAGCGGCACCGCCTTGACTCCTGCATCCGGCTTCTTGAAGGTGCCGCGCACATAGAGCGGCGAGCGCAGGGAGAAAATGCGCACGCCCTTGGATTCCGGGGTGACGGTCATGTCCAGGCGCTCGCTGGCGAGGTTGGCCGAACCGTCGATCTGGATCAGCGCGTTCTCGGTATCGAAGATGAACACCCGTGGCGTCACCAGGCCCTTGGTCAGCTTGAGGTCGGCAGCGGCGCAGTTGATCTTCACCTCGTCGTCGCCGAACAGCTTGCCCACCAGGTAGTTGCCCACGTTGAGCCCGGCGATCTCCATCAGCCCACGGCTCACCGCACCGTCGTTGATCAACAGCTTGAGGTTGCCGTTGGCGCTGCCCAGCAAAGCCGCTACCGAGTTGCCGGTGCCCGCCAGGTCGGCGTCACCATTGAGCTCGCCGAAGCTGGTGCGCATGGGCTCGAAGGTGGGGAACAGCTGCTTGAGCTTGAAGTGCCGCGCGCTGAGCCGGGCACTGCCCTGCAGGGGCACGCTGCTGCCATCCAGGCGGATGGTGGAGTCCAGGCTGCCGCCGGCCATGCCGAAGCGCAGGGGCTCCAGGCTCAGCTTGCCGTCGTTGAGCACCACGTGGGTGTCGAGGTCATTGAAGGGCAGCTTGTCGCTGTGGACGATGCGCTTGCCGGTGAAGCGCACGTCGGCATCCATCTGCCGCCAGCGCTCGGTGCGGAACTCCTCCACCGGGAGCACCTTGTCCGCCGGCTGCTTGCTGGCCACGCCGCGCTCCTTCTTCTCGGCATTGGAGTCGGCACCGATCAGCGGCGCCAGGTCGGCGAAGCGCAGCTGGTTGGAGGTCAGCGCACCGGACAGCTTGGGCCGGGGCTGGCGGGCGACGAAGTGCAGGTCGCCATGGATGTCGCTGTCGCCAATGGCACCGTTGAAGCCCTGGTAATGGAACTGTGGGCCCGCCGGGTCCTGCAGCTGCGCCACCAGGCGGCCATCTGTGGAATAGGCCGGCGTATCGGGCAGGGTCACGCCGGTCAGCGGGTAGAGGTTGCCCAGGCTGTTGCCGGCCAGCTTCAGGCGCAGGTCCAGGGCGCCCAGGTGCGTCGGGTCGGTGAGGGTACCGGCCAGGGCGATGCGGGTGGCACCGATGCGCAGGTCGGCCTGCAGGGGGAAGGGCTTGCGCGCGTCCTGGAGCGCCAGCAGCCCGCCGATCTTGCCGCTGCCATCCAGCGCCTGGCCCTTGTAGCTGCCCTTGACCTTCCAGCCGAAGGCGTAGTCCTGGGGCGCGTCGCCCTGCTCCGCCGCCTTGCCGGCGGCCTTCTCGCCAACGATGTCGCTGAAGGGGATCGGCTTGCCCAGCGGGTCCACCAGCACTTCCAGGCGCGTCTGCGTGGGCTGGTCGTCCACCTTCACCTGGCCCTTGTCGAAACCGATGGCGCCGATGTCCAGGGTCCAGGCGGAGGGTTTCTCGTCGGCCTGCTCGGGGGTGCTGGCGAGCTTATCGAAGGTCCAGTTGTTGCTGCCGTCGGCGCGGCGCTTGAGGTCGGCGCGCGGCTCGGTGAGGTCGATGCGCGGGATGGTCACGGTCTTCCACAGCAACGGCAGCGGCGACAGGCTCGCCTCCACGCGCGCGAGGGTGACGAACTGCTGCTCCTTGGCCCATTCGGGGTTGCCCAGGGTCAGGTCCTCGGCCTTAACGTGGGGCCAGGGCACCCAGGCGCGCAGGCCCTCCTCCTCCGGCTCGCGCTGCCACTTCACGCTGAGGTCACCATTGATGGCGAAGGGGCGGCCCAGGGTTTCGGAAACCCGGGCATTGAGCGTCGGCTTGATGCGGTTCCAATCGAAGGTGGCGACGAACACCACCAGCGCGGCCAACAGCAGCACCAGGCTGGCGGTGGTCCAGGCGAGGATCCTGCGTCCACGCGACATGCACTTCTCCTTCTTATGGCGGCATCGGGCCCCTGAGGCGGGTTCGATACACGAGGCTTGTTGATCTATCGACTGGCAAACGCGGCGGATGACTCCGGTAAATACAGGCGGAAATTCACCGGGGCGCGCAGCTTAAACCGCCCAAGGCCCCCTCAGGAAGCGCCATGGAAACAAGCAAACGATTGATTCGAAAGCGCTTTTCCAATCATCACCGGCGTCGATGCCGACTATCGCGAGTGATCACTTTTTAATCGCCTGGCCGTCCGTAACATGGGCCCCGTAGCCACTTGCTACCCCCCACAACCCAGGAGATACCGACATGAAAACCCAAGCCCTCGCCACCCTGTTCCTCACCGGCCTGTTCGCCATCCCGGTCGTCCAATCCGCTGTTTCCTATCCGCTGGTCGCTGAAGGCGAAGGCGCCTACATGGTCATCGACCGCGTCGCCGAGGGCGGTGCAGAGCGCACCCTGAACCGTGTTGCCGAAGGTGGCGCCGAACGTACCCCTGGCTTCCGTGTCGCTGAAGGCGGCGCTGAACGTACCCCTGGCTTCCGTGTCGCTGAAGGCGGCGCCGAACGTACCCCTGGCTTCCGTGTCGCTGAAGGCGGTGCCGAACGCACTCCTGGCTTCCGTGTCGCCGAAGGCGGCGCTGAACGCACTCCTGGCTTCCGTGTCGCCGAAGGCGGCGCTGAACGCACCCCTGGCTTCCGCGTTGCTGAAGGCGGTGCCGAACGCACCCTGAACCGTGTCGCCGAAGGTGGCGCCGAACGCACCCCGGCTTTCCGTGTCGCTGAAGGCGGCGCCGAACGCACCCTGAACCGCGTTGCCGAAGGTGGCTCCGACCGTCTGCTGCAAGCCCACGGCGTGGTCTGACAGCACCCCTGCTTCACCTTGCAGTCAAAGCCCGGCACCGGCCGGGCTTTTTATTGCCCGCCATTCCCCCGCCGCCAACCTGGCACGCCCTGCCCTGATACACACGCGGGTTTCACCCGCCCTACGCCCCCGTCATCGGTAACCGGAACCTGTAGGTCGGGTGCAACCCGACACGCGCGCGCCCATCACTCACCGACTGCCACGGCCCGCATCACCGCCATCGATAAGAAGCCCGCAAAGCCTGTTCCAGGCCTGGGGAGAAGCGCCAAAAACACCTTCAACCCATTGATCTTGAATGGAAAACTCAACCATTAAAGAGATCGATGCTCACTATCGCCCGCCTTCACTTCTGGGCTTTCCGGGGGCTCCGTAACATTGGCTCCGTAGTCACTTACCAGCCCCCCACGAGGAGCCACAGATCATGAAAGCCCATGCCATTGCCGCCCTGTTCCTGACCAGCCTTTCCGCCACCGCCTTTGCCCTGCCCTCCGAGCCGCAACCGGTTCTGGGCGAATCCCGCGACAACAGCGGCTTCATCCAGGTCGTCGAGCCGGTTGCCGAAAACGGCTCCGATCGCACCCCCGGCCTGCGCGTTGCTGAAGGCGGTGCCGAACGCACCCTGAACCGTGTCGCCGAAGGTGGCGCCGAACGTACTCCCGGCTTCCGTGTTGCCGAAGACGGCGCTGATCGCACCCCTGGCTTCCGCGTTGCTGAAGACGGTTCCGATCGCACCCCGGGTTTCCGCGTCGCTGAAGGCGGTGCCGAACGCACCCTGAATCGTGTCGCCGAAGGTGGCGCCGAACGTACCCCGGGCTTCCGCGTTGCCGAAGACGGCGCTGATCGCACCCCGGGCTTCCGCGTCGCTGAAGGCGGTTCCGACCGTACCTCTGGCTTCCGCGCCGTTTGAGGTGGGGTCGCTCACTGAGGCGAAAACCTGCACGCCGCCCGATCGGCACTCCTCCACAGACTGAAAGCCCGGCACACGCCGGGCTTTCGCATTTCTGGGGTCAGGCCGGGACGGCCGCCGGTGGCGAACGGTAGATCCAGATGCGCTTGAGCACGGTGGCGAACTGCGCCGAGAGCCGGCCGCTGTTGTAGACCTGGCCGTAACGCCGGGCTATCTCCCTCACCTCCCGCGACAGGGCGGCATAGCGACGCGCCGGCAGGTCGGGGAACAGGTGGTGCTCGATCTGGTGGCTGAGATTGCCGGTGAGGATATGCAGCAGCGGCCCGCCGGCGAGGTTGCTGGAGCCGCGCAGCTGGCGCAGGTACCACTGGCCTCGGGTCTCGCCTTCCAGCACCTCGGGGGGGAACACCACGGCCTGCTCGGTGAAGTGGCCGCAGAAGATCACGGTGAAGGTCCACAGGTTGCGGATCAGGTTGGCCAGGGCATTGCCCGCCACCACCGCCCAGGCGTTGGCACCCAGCGCCAGCGCGACCAGGGGGAAGAACAGGTAGTCCTTGACCAGCTGGCGCAGCACCTTGGCATTGAACTGGCGCAGGCGCGGGCGCAGCTCATCGCGGCTCATGCGGCCCTTGAAGTACTGGTCCAGGCGCAGGTGCTGCACCGCCACGGAAAACTGGAAGAGCAGCGCCTGCAAGGTCACCCACAACGGCTGCCAGCGGTAGAAGGGCTTCCAGCGCTGCTCGGGAAACAGCCGCACCAGGCCATAGCCGACATCGTCGTCGCGGCCCAGCACATTGGTGTAGGTGTGATGGATGTGGTTGTGGGTGTGCCGCCAGAAATCCCCCGGCCCGACGATGTCCCACTCGTAGCGCTGCCCGGAGAATTCCGGGTCGTTCATCCAGTCGTACTGGCCGTGCATCACGTTGTGGCCCAGTTCCATGTTCTCGAGGATCTTGCCCAGCCCCAGCAGGGCGCTGCCCAGCAGCCAGGTGGGTGGGAACCAGCCGAGCAGCAACAGCAGCCGGCCGGCCCAGCAACAGGCGCGGGTCACGGCACGGATGCGGCGGATGTAGCGGGCGTCCGCCTCTCCCAGGTCGTCCAGGGTGCGCTGGCGCAGGGCGTCCAGCTCGGCGGCGAAGGCCCGCAGCTCTTCAGGGCCCAGTTCTCGGTCGATACGCATCTCGTTCTCGCTCGTGGAGGCGTTGTCGGCATGACGCCGGTTCAGAGGTCGAGCACCAGGTCGCCCTGGGGCGCGCTGACGCACAGGCGGATCGGCTGGCCCGGTTCGGCGGACAGCGCGCCGGTTCGCAAGTCACGCACCGTGCCACTGACCAGCTTGCAGGTGCAGCTGGTGCACACGCCCTGGCGGCAACCGTGGGCCGGGCGCAAGCCATGGGCCTCGGCCTGTTCCAGCAGGTTGTAGCGGCTGTCACCCTGCATCTCGCTGCGCGAGCGGGCGAAGCCCAGGCGCACCTGGCGCGCGGGTTCATCCGGGTTCACCGTCGGCGCACTGAAGGCCTCCAGTTGCAAAGCGCCCCGCCGGGGTTCGGCCTGCCACCATTGGCGCACCCGGGAGACGAAGCCGTGGGGCCCACAGGCCAGCAGGTCGCTGGCGTCGATGTGCTGCACATGGTCCACCTGGAATCGCCCGGCCACCTCGTCGGCCGCCGGCGGCTCGCCGCTTATCGCCCAACGCACGCTGAAATTCGGATGGCGACGCGCCAGGGCCTGGAGCTCCTCGGCGAACGCCCGCTGGCCGCGCTGCCGCACGTAGTGCAGCAGCGTCACCGGCGCCGCGAACCCTTGCGCCAGGGCCTCGCGCAGCAAGCCCAGCAGCGGCGTGAGACCGCTACCAGCCGCCAGCAGCAGCACGCCGTCGGGCCCGTGAGGCCAGCGCAGCTCGCCCTCGGCCTGGCCCATCTCGACCTGCGAGCCGACCTCGAGGAAGTCCAGCAGTCGGTTGGACAGGCGCCCGCCGGGCTGGCGCTTGATCGCCAGCTCCACGCGGCCATCGCCGTGCACGGCGGTCAGGCTGTAGCTGCGCCCCAGGCGTACGCCATCGAGGGTCTGGTGCAGTTGCACATGCTGACCGGGGCGCCAGCCCCGGGCATTGCCGTTGACGCGAAAGGTCAACGCCAGCATGTCGTCCGCGACCCAATGGCGCGCCTCCAGGCGGGCGAAGACCCGGTTGAGACGCAGCAACGGGTGCACGCGGGCCAGGAAGAAATCGACCTCGGCTTCACGCAGCCAGGCACGCTCGGCGAGCACCCGCAAGGGCTTCAGGCCGGGCGCCAGGTGGCGGGCGAGGGACAGGGGAATGAGGGGCATCGACAATACCAGTGAACACTTGTGCACTAGCCTGCATGAGCACCCCGCGCTCAGTCAACAACTGTTCACTGAAAGCGGTTCGCGCCGGCAGGGGGCATTTGCTAGAGTGCGGCGCACCCACACCCCCGCGAACCGGCTCCATGACCCCACGCTCGGAACAGAAACAGCAGACCCGCCAGGCCCTGATGGATGCAGCGCGCCTGCTGATGGACAGCGGCCGCGGGTTCGGCAGCCTGAGCCTGCGCGAAGTCGCCCGCACCGCCGGCATCGTGCCCACCGGCTTCTACCGTCACTTCGCCGACATGGACCAGCTCGGCCTGGCTCTGGTCAGCGAGGTGGGCGAAACCTTCCGCGACACCATCCGCGTGGTCCGCCACAACGAGTTCGAGATGGGCGGGATCATCGACGCCTCGGTGCGCATCTTCCTCGACGCGGTGAAGGCCAATCGCGGCCAGTTCCTGTTCCTCGCCCGCGAGCAGTACGGCGGCTCGCAACCGGTGCGGCAGGCCATCGCCGCACTGCGCGAGCGCATCACCGATGACCTCGCCGCCGACCTCAAGCTGATCAACCGCATGCCGCACCTGGACGACCCGGCGCTGGACGTGGTTTCCGACCTGGTGGTGAAGACGGTGTTCGCCACCCTGCCCGAGCTCATCGATCCGCCCGCCCAGGGCCTGCCCACGCACCTCACCCCCGAGGTGAAAATGATCCAGCAGCTGCGCTTCATCATGGTCGGCGGCAAGCACTGGCAGGGCCTCGGCAAGGCGAAAAGCTGACCGAGCCGACAGCGCGCACCAAAACGGAACAGCGCGCACCAGGACAACGCAGAACCACGCCCCGATAACAGGCAGCCCCTGCCCCAGAGCCCGCGCTGCGGGGCTCTGGGGCGTCTTGGCAAGCACCTTGCTCTAGCACCGGCATTGCACACTGCCGGAACCACCCCATGCTGGTCATCCAGGAAAGAACCGAAGCCCGCACGCGCTGGGACGAAGAACTGCTGCTCACCTATGAGGCGCGCAGCAAGAGCCGCCTGCGCTGCTTCAGCGTCAAGGGTGAAGACGTCGGCCTGTTCCTCGAGCGCGGCCAACCGCCCCTGCGCGATGGCGACTGCCTGCTGGCCCAGGACGGCCGCGTGGTGCGGGTGTGCGCCCGCCCCGAGGCGCTGCTCCACGTCACCTGCGCCAATGCCTTCGAACTGACCCGCGCCGCCTACCACCTGGGCAACCGCCATGTCGCCCTGCAGATCGGTGACGGCTGGCTGCGCCTGCTGGACGACTACGTGCTGCTGGCCATGCTCGAACAGCTCGGCGCCCAGGTCGAACGCATCGAAGCCGGCTTCCAGCCCGAGCACGGTGCGTACGGCGGCGGCCACCACCACTCCCACCACGGCGACGCCGACTTCAACTATGCCCCGCGCCTGCACCAGTTCGGAGTGCGTACGTGAACAACGCCTGGCAACTGCTGCGCCTGGCCAGCCCGCAACTGCCCATCGGTGGCTACAGCTACTCCCAAGGGCTGGAGCTGGCGGTGGACCAGGGCCAGGTGCATGACGCACCGAGCGCCGAACGCTGGATCACCGACCAGCTGCGTCTCAACCTCGCCCGCTTCGAAGCCCCGCTGCTGCTGGCGCTTTGCGAAGCCGCCGCCGAGGAAGACTGGGCCGGCCTCGCGCAACTGGGCGGCTGCCAGCGCGCCAGCCGTGAAACCCGCGAACTGCAGCTGGAAAACCGGCAGATGGGCTACTCGTTGCAGCAGTTGCTCGAAGGCCTGCCCGAGCTGGACGAAGCCGGCCGCAATGCCCTCGCGGCCCTCGACGAACCGGTGCTCGGCGTGGCCTGGGCCCTGGCCGCCCGCGCCTGGAGCATCACCCCGCAGGACGCCCTCGCCGCCTGGCTCTGGGGCTGGCTGGAAAACCAGCTGGCGGTGCTGATGAAAACCCTGCCGCTGGGCCAGCAAGCCGCCCAGCGCCTGACGTCCAGCTTGTTGCCGGCCCTGCAGAAGGCGCAGGAGACGGCCAGCGAGATTCCCGAAAACCAGTGGGGCAGCGCCGCCTTCGGCCTGGCCCTGGCGAGCATGGCGCACGAGCGCCAGTACAGCCGTCTGTTCCGTTCCTAGGAGAGCAACATGCACAGCCAACCCCTGCGCGTCGGCATCGGCGGCCCCGTCGGTTCCGGCAAGACCGCCCTCACCCTGGCCCTCTGCCGCGCCCTGCGCGACCGCTACAACCTGGCCGTGGTGACCAACGACATCTACACCCAGGAAGACGCCCAGTTCCTGGTGCGCAACGAGGCCCTGGACCCCGAGCGCATCATCGGCGTGGAAACCGGTGGCTGCCCCCACACGGCCATCCGCGAAGACGCCTCGATCAACCTCGAAGCTGTCGACCAGCTCAACCGCCGCTTCCCCGGCCTGGAGCTGATCATCGTCGAGTCCGGTGGTGACAATCTCTCCGCCACCTTCAGCCCGGAGCTGTCGGACCTGACCCTCTACGTGATCGACGTCTCCGCCGGCGACAAGCTGCCGCGCAAGGGCGGCCCGGGCATCTGCAAATCCGACCTGCTGGTGATCAACAAGGTCGACCTGGCACCCATGGTCGGCGCCTCCCTCGAGGTGATGGACCGCGACGCCCGCAAAATGCGCGGCGACAAGCCCTTCGTCTTCAGCAACCAGAAGGTCGGCCAGGGTCTCGACGAGATCATCGCCTTCATCGAGAAGCAGGGCCTGCTCGGCGCTGCCTGACCCGCACAACAAGGAGCCACACATGACCCTTCGCAAAGCCCTCTACGCCCTTGCCCTGTTCCTCACCCCGGCGCTGGCGTTCGCCCACCCCGGGCATGATTCCTCGGGCCTGATGGCCGGCGTCGCCCACCCCATCACCGGCCTCGACCACCTGCTGGCCATGCTCGCCGTGGGCCTCTGGGCCGCGCAGCAGCAGGGCGCCGCGCGCTGGGCGCTGCCGGTGACCTTCGTTGGCACCATGTTGCTCGGCGGCCTGCTGGGCTTCGAAGGCCTGCAACTGCCCTTCATGGAAACCGGCATCGCCGCCTCGGTGCTCGCCCTCGGCCTGCTGGTGGCCGTGGCCGTGCGCCCGCCGATGTTCGTCGCCGTCAGCCTGACCGCCCTGTTCGCCCTGGCCCACGGTGTCGCCCACGGCCTGGAGCTGCCCGAGCTGTCCAGCCCCTGGGGCTACGCCGCCGGCTTCGTCGCCGCCACCGCCGCCCTGCACGCCGCCGGCTACGGCCTGGTGCGCGCGCTGCCGCAAGCCGCCGCCCCGCTGGTACGCATCGCCGGCGGCGCCTCCGCCGTGGCCGGCGCCTGGCTGCTGGCGGGCTGAATCCCTGCGTTGCACCGGACGGCCAGGGGCTCCCCCATCCTCCCCTGGCCGGTCGCCCATCGCTGCTCCCCTCGAAGACTCCACCCGCACGAAAGCGCAGCGGCGGGCATCGCCTTGGCGTCACGCTTTTGTCATAGTCCTCGCGTCTGATTCGGCACGCCCGTCCCTCTTCCTCGGAATATCGCCATGCGCTTCGCCCGTTTCCTGCTCGTCCCCCTGCTGCTGGTCGCCATCGCCCTGGTGGTCCTCGTCCTCACCAGCAAACCGGCGTCGCCACCGGCGGTGATCCAGGCGCTGGGCGACAAGCCGCTGGTGATCGCCCACCGGGGCGGGCGCGGGCTGTGGCCGGAAAACACGCTGTTCGCCTTCGAGCGCGCCAGTGCCCTGGGCGTGGACATGCTGGAGATGGACATCCGCCTGACCGCCGACGGCAAGGTGGTCGTCCTGCATGACGCCGACGTGGACCGCACCACCGATGGCAGCGGCCCCATCGCCGGGCTGACCCTGGAACGCGCCCAGGCGCTGGATGCCGGCTACCACTGGACCGCCGACGGCGATGAGAACCACCCGTATCGCGGCCAGGGCATCCGCATCCCGACCCTGGACGCGGTGCTGCAGGCCTTCCCGGAGCAGGCCAAGGTCATCGAGATCAAGGTGCCCGACGTGGGCCTGGAGGATCGCCTCTGCGAGGCGCTGACGGAGGCGAAGCAGCGCGACAAGGTGATAGTCGGCAGCTTCTACGAGCGCAGCCTGAAACGCTTCCGCGACCAGTGCCCGGACGTGGCCACATCGGCCAGCCCGGGCTCGGTGAAACTGCTGGTGGCGCTGAACTGGCTGGGCCTCGGCCGCCTGCTGTCACCCTCCTACCAGGCGCTGCAGATCCCCGAGCGCAGCAGCGGCCTGGAGGTGGCCACGCCGAGCCTGCTGGCCACCGCCATCGACCGCGGCCTCAACGTGCAGATGTGGACCATCAACGAGCAACCGGCCATGCGCCACCTGCTGGACATGGGCGCGCACGGCCTGATCACCGACTATCCGGATCGCGCCCTGCAACTGCTGGGGCGATCCACCCGCATCACTTCGCTGAACGATCAATAGCGAAGCCGGCCCAGGTCTGGCTCACGGGCATCAGCTCCAGGGTGTTGATGTTGATGTGCGCCGGCTGGTTCAGCACCCAGAAGATGGTCTCGGCGATGTCCTGCGGCTGGATCGGCTCGGCGCCGGCGTAGGTCGCGTCGTACTTGGCCTGGTCACCACCGAAGCGCACCAGGGAGAACTCGCTCTCGCACAGTCCCGGCTCGATGTCGGTGACGCGCACGCCGGTGCCGACCAGGTCGTTGCGCAGGTTCAGCGAGAACTGCCGGACGAAGGCCTTGGTGCCGCCATACACGTGGCTGCCCGGATAGGGGTAGCTGCCGGCGATGGACCCCAGGTTGACGATGCCGGCGCCGCGCCCGTGGGCGATCAGCTTCGGCAGCAGCAGGCGCGTGGTGTAGAGCAGGCCCTTGATGTTGGTGTCGACCATGGTGTCCCAGTCATCCAGGCTGCACTTGGGCGCCGGGTCGGTGCCCAGGGCCAGGCCGGCGTTGTTGATCAGGCCACGCAAGGTGCCGAAGCGCTCCGGCAGGCCACCGATGGCCGCCTCCATCGCCGCGCGGTCACGCACGTCGACCACCAGCGGCAGCACCTCGACCTTCTCGCCAAGCTCCTCGGCCAGCGCCTTCAGGCGCTCCTCGCGGCGGCCGGTGATCACCAGCGACCAGCCCGCCTCGGCGAAACGCCGGGCGCAGGCCTCGCCGAAGCCGGAAGTGGCGCCGGTGATGAACAGGGTGGACGTCATGGGAATCTCCTCGAATCGATGGCGGCGGCACGCCCTTCAGGCGTCGCCCGGCCGGTTGGGCAGGAAGGCGTCCACAGTGCCAGAAACCTGCCTCTCTCTCCTAGCCCGGGCGCCGGTTGCCGGACGCGTGCCGCACCGTTCGGCAGAGCCCTTGCCAGGCCTGCATCCGGGCCATCCATACCCAGCTTATCCACAGCTCGATAACAGCTTGATCCACAGTTATCGGGGACAAGCCCGGGCATGGCGCGGACGCCTGCGCAGGCTTTTCCTGTTTTTCTCAAACCCAGCAGCTGCGCCGCTTGCAGGCCAGCGCCCCGGACGGGAATGGCCGATTTTCGACCAGACCGCGCCAGCCCCTGGCGATACTGGCGCCTGGCCAGGACTCCAGAGCTTGCCCACAGAGTTATCCACAGCTCGTGGGGATAACTGCGAGGGCACTTCAAGGGGCATTGGCAAGTAACTGTTCCGCTTGAAAAAAGCATGACTGTACGAATCTCGACCAGACCACCCGGACAACCGCCGGTCCGGCCTGGCAGCCACCTGCCCACACCTTTTCCACAGTTCGCTCCACAGATTTTGTGAGTGGCACGGCTCGGTTCACGGCGCGATGGCCGACCAACCTCGCGCGCCAACCTCGTAGGCTGGTGCCGAGCGCAGCGAGGCCCAACGGCACCATGCCCACCCCGAAACCAGCGCATCACCCAGCACCTGTAGGGGCGAATTCATTCGCCCAGGCAGCACAAAGCGCTGCCCAGAGGCTTCGCGAGCAGAGCTCGCTCCTACAGGGCGTATCCAGGTGTGAGGTGGGAGTGGGATCGAACTCCGTTTGGTGGATGAAAAGAGCGTCATCCACAAAGCCCCTGGATCAGGCGCTAGCCAGCAGCAGGCGTGCCGCCACCAGGTCTTCCAGGGCGTAGCCCACGGACTTGAACAGGGTGATTTCCTCGGCGTTACGCCGGTGGCCACGGCCGTGCAGAAGCTCGCGCAGCTCGGTGCCGATCGCGTCCTCGTCGAGCAGGCCGTCGGCGATGGCGAAGAGCAGGTCGCCGGCTTCCTCCAGGGCTCCCTCGCGGGTGTCGACGACGATGCGCGCGCGGGCCACGGCGGCGGAATCGGTCTCGCGCATGCTCGGCAGGAAGGCGCCCACCAGGTCCAGGTGGGTCCCGGGACGCAGCCAGTCACCCAGCACCAGCGGTGAGCGCGAGGTGGTGACGCAACTGATGGAGTCGGCCTGCTGCACCAAGCTTTGCAGGTCGCCGCCGACCTGCACCGGGTAGCCCTCTTCGCGCAGGGCCGCCACCAGCCGGGCGGACTTGTCGGCGTCACGCCCCCAGATATCCACACGCCGGTAATCACGCACCTGGCAATGGGCACGGACCATGTGCCTGGCCAGGGTGCCATTGCCCACTACCAGCAGGCGCTCGGCGTCTTCGCGCACCAGGTGAGCGGCCGCCAGCGCCGAGGTGCAGGCGGTGCGGCGGGCGGTAAGCTCCGAGGCTTCGAGCACGGCCAGGGGCTGGCCGGTCTCGTCATCGAACAGGGTGAACAACGCCGCCACCGACGGCAGCCCCCGCGCGCCATTGCCGGGGAACACGGTGACCAGCTTGACGCCGACGCCCTGCCCCGCCTGCCACACCGGCATGGTCAGCAGGGACGCCCCCTCCGGCAGCTCATGACAGCCCCGCATCGGCGCCGCGCAAGGTTCGGCGAGGCCTACCCGCAGCGCATCGATCAGGGCGGGATAACCGAGGGCACCGGCGACCTCGGCGTTGGTGAAGAAACGTAGGTGGGACATTCACATTCTCCGAATGAGCCGGAAGCCAGAAGCTGTAAGCCTGAAGCGAGCGGCTCCTACCTCCAGCTTCTGGCGTCCAGCTTCCAGCTGCTTTAGTGCCCCCCCAGATACGCGTTGCGCACGTCCTGGTTGCCGAGCAGTTCCTCGCCCGTGCCGCTCATGCGGATTTCCCCGGTGACCATCACGTAGGCGCGGTCGGAGAGGCGCAGGGCGTGGTTGGCGTTCTGCTCCACCAGGAAGATGGTCATGCCGCTCTTCGCCAGTTCGCGCAGGGTCTGGAAGATCTGCTTGACCACGATGGGCGCGAGCCCGAGCGAGGGTTCGTCGAGCAGCAGCAGGCGGGGACGGCTCATCAGCGCGCGGGCGATGGCGAGCATCTGCTGCTCGCCGCCGGACATGGTCATGGCGCGCTGGTTGCGCCGCTCCTTGAGCCGCGGGAAGAGGTCGAACATGCGCTGCATGTCCTCGTCCGCGTGCTGGGCGCCGATGGGAATGGTGCCCATCAGCAGGTTCTCCTCCACGCTCATGTCGGGGAATACCCGGCGCCCTTCCGGCGACTGCGCGATGCCGTTGGAGGCCACGTAGTGCGAGGACTTGCGCGAGATATCCACACCGCCGTAGAGGATCTCCCCGGCGGCGGCGCGGGGCTGGCCGAAGATCGACATCAGCAGCGTCGACTTGCCCGCGCCGTTGGAGCCGATGAGGCTCACCGTCTCGCCTTCGTTGATGTGCAGGCTGACCTTCTTCAGCGCCTGGATGGGGCCGTAGAAGACGTCGACGTCCTTGAATGCCAGGAGGGGTGCAGTCATGCCACTTCCTCCTCGTCGGCGCCCAGGTAGGCGGCTATCACCTTCGGGTCGTTGCGGATCGCCTCGGGGCCGCCCTGGGCGATCACCACGCCGTGGTCCAGCACCACGATGTGGTCGGAAATGCTCATTACCATGCCCATGTCGTGCTCGATCAGCAGTACGGTCAGTTCGTGTTCGTCGCGCAGCTTGCGGATGATCCGGCTGAGCGCCTCGGTTTCCGCCGGGTTGAGGCCGGCGGCGGGTTCGTCCAGGCAGATCAGTTGCGGCCGCGTGCACATGGCGCGGGCGATCTCCAGGCGGCGCTGCTGGCCGTAGGAGAGTTCACCGGCCAGGCGGTTGGCGCAGTCCACCAGGTCTACCACCTCCAGCCAGTAGAAGGCGTGGTTCAGCGCGTCCTCCTCGGCGCGGCGGAAGCCGGGGGTGTTGAGGATGCCGGCCAGCAGGTTGCGGTTGACCCACATGTGCTGGGCCACCAGCAGGTTCTCCACCACCGACATCTCCCGGAACAGGCGGATGTTCTGGAAGGTGCGCGCCAGCCCGGCGCGGTTCACCAGGTGGGTGCCGCCGAACATCTTGAACCAGACGCGGCTGCCGAACTGCGCCGGGTTGACGAAGTCGGTGGCCTGGAAGGGCTCGCCCAGCACCTTGATCACGTCGGTGCAGGTGCCCCGGGCGTTGAGGCGGATGCTGCCGCCGGTGGCCTTGTAGAAGCCGGTGAGGCAGTTGAACACGGTGGTCTTGCCGGCGCCGTTGGGGCCGATCAGGGCGGAAATGGAATGGCGCTTGATGTCGAGGCTGACGTCGTTGAGCGCCTTGATGCCGCCGAAGTGCATCATCAGGCGTTCGACGCTGAGGATGTTGTCGTCGCTCATGGCGCTACTCCTTTACGCGGTGTGAAGCCGCTGCGGCTGATACGGATCAGCCCGCGCGGCCGCCAGATCATCATCAGCACCATGAGGATGCCGAACAGCAGCACGCGGTAGTCGGCGAAGCTGCGCAGCAGTTCCGGGGCGACGGTGAGGACGAAGGCGGCGATGACCACGCCCACCGTCGACCCCATGCCGCCCAGCACCACGATGGCGAGGATCAGCGCCGACTCGAAGAAGGTGAAGGAGGACGGGTTGACGAAGCCCTGGTAGCTGGCGAAGAACACCCCGGCGAGGCCGGCGGTGGAGGCGCCCAGGGTGAAGGCGGAGAGTTTCACCAGCACGTGGTTGAGGCCCAGGGAACGGCAGGCGATCTCGTCCTCGCGCAGCGCTTCCCAGGCGCGGCCGACGGGCATGCGGGTCAGGCGGTGCTTGATGTAGAGCACCAGCATCACCACCAGGAACAGCACCACGTAGATGAACAGGAACTTCAGGTTGGGGTTGTAGGCGATGCCGAAGAACTCGTGGAACGGCACGCCCCCGTCCTTGGCGCGACGGCCGAACTCCAGGCCGAAGAAGGTCGGCGACGGCACCGGCATGCCGTTGGGGCCGCCGGTGAAGCTCAGCCAGTTGTTGAGCACCAGGCGGATGATCTCGCCGAAGCCCAGGGTGACGATGGCCAGGTAGTCGCCATGCATGCGCAGCACCGGGAAGCCCAGCAACCCGCCCGCCAGCGCCGCGGCCAGGGCCGACAGCGGCAGCACCGACCAGAAGCCCAGCCCCAGGTGCTGGTAGCCGAGCGCGAGGCCGTAGGCGCCGATGGCGTAGAAGGCCACGTAGCCGAGGTCGAGCAGGCCGGCGAGGCCGACCACGATGTTCAGGCCCAGGCCCAGCAGCACATAGATCAGCCCGAGGATGACCACGGTGAGCAGGTACTTGCTGGCGAAGAAGGGGAAGATCACCGCCGCCACCAGGATCAGCGGCAGCACCCAGCGCAGGCTGCTCTTGAAGTCCGGCGCACGCACGTGCACGCCCGAGCCGCTGCTTTCGAAGCGCTCCAGCAGCACGGAGCCACGGGCGCTCTGCAGGTACAGGCTGAGCAGGAAGCGCCCGAGCATGACGATGCCGATCATCCAGCCGACGCGACCGAACTCCAGGTTGAAGCTGTAGCCGTCGAGCACCACGCCGACGATGGGGCCGAAGACGATGAGCGCCAGCAGCCCGGCGAGCACCGTGTCGAGGAGGCTCTTCTTGATATCGATGGGTTTTCTAGCAATGGCAGAGGACATGCTTACACCTTGGCGACATGCGGGCGGCCAAGCAGGCCTTGGGGACGGAAGATCAGGATCAGCACCAGCAGGGAGAAGCTGAAGACGTCCTTGTAGTCGGTGTTGACCATGCCCGAGAACTGCGCCTCGGCGACGCCGAGGATGATCCCGCCGAGCATCGCGCCGGGCAGCGAGCCGATGCCGCCGAGCACCGCCGCGGTGAAGGCCTTGATGCCGATGATGAAGCCGGCATAGAAGTCGAAGGTGCCGTAGTTCATGGTGATCAGCACGCCGGCCAGCGCGGCCATGGCGGCGCCGATGACGAACACGTAGGAGATCACCCGGTCGGTGTTGATGCCGAGGATCGAGGCCATCTTGCGATCCTGCTGGGTGGCGCGGCACATGCGGCCGAGCTTGGTGCGCTGGATCACATAGGTGAGCACGCCCATGCCGAGGAAGGCGGCCACCAGGATGAACACCTTGGTGTAGGTGAGCTGGACGAAGCCGTCACCGACATGGAACTTCAGCGCGCCGTCGAGCAGCGTGGGCACGCCCTGCTGGCGGGCGCCCTGGCTGATCTGCACGTAGTTCTGCAGGATCAGCGACATGCCGATGGCGGAGATCAGGGGCGCCAGGCGCGTGGAGTTGCGCAGGGGCTTGTAGGCGATGCGTTCGATCACGAAACCGTATACGCCGGTCACCGTGATGGTGAACAGCAAGGTGCCGAGGATCAGCAGCGGGAAGGATTCGAGCCCGAAGAACGCCAGCAGCGCCAGGGTGATGGCAGAGAGGTAGGCGGAGATCATGTACACCTCGCCGTGGGCGAAGTTGATCATGCCGATGATGCCGTAAACCATGGTGTAGCCAATGGCGATCAGGCCGTAGACGGACCCGAGGGTCAGGCCGTTGATCAGCTGTTGCAGGAAGATACCGTCCATCATTCAGTCTCGTCTTCTGGGGGACCGGCCTGGGGTTCGGCCAGCCTCCGCGAGTGGAATCAGACGGGTACCACTGAACTGGATCACTGGATTACGTCGGCAGTCATCTGCGCGGCACAAGCAGGGAGAGGTTTCAGCAGCCACCCGGAATACACCGGCTGGCCGGGCGCGTGTGGCACCTGGCCGGCCGGCCGAGCCAGTACAGCAAACGCAAGACCCGGGCTGAGCGAGCTAGAGACGGACAAGGCGGAAAGGGCCGAGGGGGCGGAGTCTACAGCTGTAGATGAGCACCCCGAGGCCATTTCCAACGCAGTCCGGCCGACGCGCAGCCAGCCCGCGCTTACTGCTGGTGGTACTTGCCTTGGTCATCCCACTCGTAGATCACGTAGTCGGAGACCTTCAGGTCGCCCTTGCCGTCCCACTCCTTCTTGCCCATCACGGTTTGCACCGGGTTCGCCTTCAGCCACTCGCTGGCCTTGGCGCCTTCGTTGGCACCGGCGCCGTTGAACGCGGCAGCCAGGGCCTGCAGGGAGGCATAGGCGTACAGGGTGTAGCCCTCCGGCTCGAAGCCGCCGGCACGGAATTTCTCAATCACGGCCTTGCCGTCGGCGATCTTGCGGGGGTCGGCGCCGAAGGTCATCAGCACGCCCTTGGTGTACTGCGGGCCGCCGGCGGTGGTGACCAGTTCGTCGGTGACGATGCCGTCGCCGGAGAGGAACTTGGCGGTCAGGCCCTGCTCGCGCATCTGCCGGACCAGCGGGCCGGCTTCGGGGTGCAGGCCACCAAAATAGACGACCTCGGCACCGGTGGCGCGGATCTTGGTGACCAGGGCGTTGAAGTCCTTCTCGCCACGGGTCAGGCCTTCGTACAGCACTTCCTTCACGCCGCGTTTGGCCAGTTGCGCCTTGGTGGCGTCGGCCAGGCCCTGCCCGTAGGTGTCCTTGTCGTGGATGATCGCGACCTTCTTGGCCTTGAGCACGTCGACGATGTAGTCGCCGGCGACGATGCCCTGCTGGTCGTCACGGCCGCACATGCGGAACATGCCGGTCAGGCCGCGCTCGGTGACCTGCGGGTTGGTGGAACCGGGGGTGATGGCGATGATGCCGGCCTCGTCGTAGATCTCCGACGCCGGGATAGTGGAGGAGGAGCAGAAGTGACCGACCACACCGATGGCCTTGTCCTGGTCCACCAGGCGGTTGGCCACGGCCACGGCCTGCTTGGGTTCGCAGGCGTCGTCCGCCTTGACCAGCTTGATCTTCTCGCCGTTGACCCCACCGGCGGCGTTGATGTCTTCGGCGGCCTGGCTCGCACCGCGCCAGTACTGCTCACCGAAGGAGGCGTTGGCGCCGGTGTGAGGACCGGCGACGCCGATGACCACGTCAGCGAAAGCAAGGTTGGACAAGCTCAGAACACTGGTAACCGCAACAGCCAAAATACCTTTCTTGAAAGTCTTGTGAGGCATGGGAGTTTTGCTCCTGAGGGGTTATGTGATGGCGCGATACTCGAACTAACGGGAAGTTCCTCAACTAACAGGAAGTTCTTTGAGCAAGCGTCGTGCCACTCATTTTTTGTTGTAGGAAAAAACCCTGGGCAGCCCGCCCACCCCCTCTGAAATGCGGAGCGGCGCGCACGTGCAACCCGGCAAAAACACTTGGTGCAACCTAGCGCAACCCAACGCAAAGCCAGGCTCGCAAAGGAATAGCAACCCACTGCGCGAAAAGCGCAACCTGCCGTAACCGTCACTGTCACCGAAGTGCACACCGCTGGTGCGCGGCAAGCGCGCTGACGCACCAATACAGGCTAGTGCATGGCGGCCAGGACGGCCGCTCCATGTCGATGCAGTGTGAAGAAAACCCGTTTCAGATCACCACGCGCAGGCACTGGCCCGCGTGGTACAGCGAGAAGCCGAGCTCGTAGAGCCCACTGCGCAGCGCCGGTGCGCCGACATCGCGCATCGGCTGGAAGGGCATGGGCAGCGAGGCGGCGGAACCGCTGCTGAGGAAGTCGGCGAAGGCCTGGCCGACCACGGTGCCGGTGGTCACGCCACGGCCGTTGTAACCGGTCACCGCCACCAGGCCCGGCGCCGGCTCGAACAGGCGCATCAGGTGGTCGGGGGTGAAGGCGATACAGCCGGTCCAGCTGAAGTCCCACTGCACCTTGCCCAGGTAGGGGAAGTAATGGCCCTGGATGCGATCGGCCCAGGCCTGGAGGAACCACAAGGGCTTGCGCGCGCCGTTGCCCAGGCTGCCCAGCAGCAGGCGGCCGTCGGCGTCGCGGCGGATGCTGCTGAGCACCTGGCGCGTGTCCCAGGAACCCTGCCCGCCCGGCAGGATGCGCGCCGCAGCCTCGCCGTGCAGGGGCTCGGAGGCGACCTGGTAGTAGTAGCCGGGGAAGAAGTTGCGGCGCAGCTCGGTCCACTCGCCTTCGGTGTAGGCGTTGGAGGCGATCACCACCTGCGGTGCGATCACGCTGCCGTGTTCGGTGACCACACACCAGGCATCGCCCTGGCGCTCCAGGCGGGACACGGCGCTGTGCTGGAACAGCGAGCCGCCCAGGTAGCGCACCGCCTGGGCCAGGCCACGGGTGTAGGCCATGGGGTTGAGGGTGCCGGCGCGACGGTCGAGCAGCGCGGCAGCGATACGCTCGGTGCCGGTGGCATCCCGGCAGGCCTGGCCGGTGAGCAGTTCCACCGGCGCGCCACGGCGCTGCCATTGCTCGCAGCGGCTGGCGAGGTCGGCCTGGCCCCGGGCGTTGTGGGCCATGTGCAGGGTGCCTTCGCGACGCAACTGGCACTCGATGCCGTACTTCTCGATCACCGCGAAGACCTTCGCCGGCGCGCCGCCCAGGGTGCGGTTGAGCTGGGCACCGACCTGCTCGCCCAGGCCCGCTTCGATCTCGTCCGGCGGAATCCACAGCCCGGCATTGACCAGCCCGACGTTGCGCCCCGAACCGCCGTGGCCCACTTCATGGGCCTCCAGCACGCAGACCCGCTTGCCCTGTTCCAGCAGGCGGATGGCGGCGTTGAGCCCGGTGATGCCGCCGCCGATGACGCAGACATCGGCGCGAACCTCGCCGTTCAGCGTCTCGGTCTTCGGCAGCGCCGGCGTCAGATACTCCCAGAGGCACTCCTGGCGCAGGGGCATGGACGGCATTCCTTAGGGCGGCGGCCCGGTCAGTCGAAGGTGATGCCCTGGGCCAGCGGCAGTTCGTGGGAGTAGTTCACCGTGGCGGTCTGCCGGCGCATGTAGGCCTTCCAGGAGTCCGAGCCGGACTCGCGCCCGCCACCGGTCTCCTTCTCGCCACCGAAGGCGCCGCCGATCTCCGCGCCGCTGGGGCCGATGTTGACGTTGGCGATGCCGCAGTCGCTGCCCACCGCCGAGGTGAACAACTCGGCCTCGCGCACATCGGTGGTGAACAGGCAGGACGACAGGCCCTGGGGCACTTCGTTGTTGAGGCGCAGCGCGTCGTCGAAATCGCGGTAGCCGACCACGTAGAGGATCGGCGCGAAGGTCTCGTGGCGCACCACTGCGCTCTGCTCGGGCATCTGCACGATGGCCGGCGAGACGTAATAGGCGTCGGGGAATTCGCCGGCCAGCTGGCGCTCGCCACCGAACACCTCGCCCCCCTCGGCGCGGGCCTGTTCCAGGGCGCGCTGCATGGCGTCGAAACCGGCCTTGTCGATCAGCGGGCCGATCAGGTTGCCCTGCAGCGGGTGGCCGATGCGCACCTTGGCGTAGGCGGCCTGCAGGCGGCGAACGATTTCGTCGCGCACCGACTCGTGGGCGATCAGCCGGCGCAGGGTGGTGCAGCGCTGGCCGGCGGTGCCGACGGCGCTGAAGAGGATGGCGCGCACCGCCAGGTCGAGGTCGGCGCTGGGGGCCAGGATCATCGCGTTGTTACCGCCCAACTCGAGGATGCTGCGGGCGAAGCGGGCGGCCACGCGCGGGGCCACTTCGCGGCCCATGCGGGTGCTGCCGGTGGCGCTGACCAGGGCCACGCGGGGGTCGTCCACCAGCGCCTCGCCGGCCTCGCGATCACCGATCAGCACCTGGCTGAGGTGTGCCGGGGCACCGTCGAAGTTCTTCGCCACGCGCTCGAACAGCGCCTGGCAGGCCAGGGCGGTGAGCGGGGTCTTCTCCGAGGGCTTCCACAGCACCGGGTTGCCGCAGACCAGCGCCAGCGCGGCGTTCCACGACCAGACCGCGACGGGGAAGTTGAAGGCGCTGATGATGCCCACCACGCCCAGGGGCTGCCAGGTCTCGCGCATGTGGTGGCCGGGGCGCTCGGAGGCGATGGTCAGGCCGTAGAGCTGGCGCGACAGGCCGACGGCGAAGTCGCAGATATCGATCATTTCCTGCACTTCGCCCAGGCCTTCCTGGGTGATCTTGCCGGCTTCCCAGGACACCAGCTCGCCGAGGGCGGCCTTGTGCTCGCGCAGCACTTCGCCGAACTGGCGGATCAGCTCGCCACGGCGCGGCGCCGGCACCTTGCGCCAGGCCTGGAAGGCGTCGGCGGCGAGGGCGATCTTGCCCTCGACCTCGGCGCGGCCCTCCAGCTGCACGCGGGCGATGCGGCTGCCATCGATGGGGGTGTGCACGGCGTGGTCGCCCTGTTGGTAGAGCTTCGGGTCGACGCCTAGGCGGTCTAGCAATGCAGCAACCATTGGAACTCCTGGAAAGCGCTTCGGAAAAAGGTCGGCGCCAGTATTAGCTGCACGGGGGGCTTGCCAACAAACGACCTTTGCTCCACATATCATTCCTTTTGCTCATGAACCCGGCGACCCCATCATGCTCAAGCGCCACATGCCCTCCCTCACCGCCCTGCAGTGCTTCGAAGCGGTGGCGCGCCACCTCAGCTTCACCCGCGCCTCGGAGGAACTGGCCCTGACCCAGAGCGCGGTCAGCAAGCAGGTGGCGCAGCTGGAGGAGATGCTCCAGCACCTGCTGTTCCGCCGCGTGCGCCGGCGCCTGCAACTGACCCCGGCGGGCTCGCTGTACCTCTCCGAGGTGCGCAAGATCCTCACCCAGGTGGAGATGTCCACCCACTACATGCTGTCCTACGGCGGCGAAACCGAAGTGCTGCGCGTGGCCACCCCGCCCACCTTCGGCGCGCGCTGGCTGATCCCCCGGCTCAAGGGCTGGCGCCTGCGCCACCCCAATATCCACCTGGACGTGCGCAACGAGCTGGAGCCGGATGCCCTGCTCCAGGGCCGCGCCGACGTGGCGCTGTTCTTCGGTCAGGGCGCGCTGCCGGGGGCGGAGTGCATCCGCCTGTTCAGCGAGGAAGTGGTACCGGTCTGCGCGCCGTCGGCCCTGCCCGCCGAGCCCTTCACCGACCCCGCCCAGCTCACCACCCTGGTGCTGCTGCAGAACGCCACCCGCCCGGAGGCCTGGCACGAGTGGTTCCAGAACCAGGGCCGGCACACCGAGCACAGCTACCACGGGCCGCGCTTCGACACCTCCTACATGTGCATCCGCGCGGCCCAGGCCGGCTGCGGCGTGGCGCTGCTGCCACGCTTCCTGGTGGAAGAGGAGCTGGACGAGGGCAAGCTGGTGATCCCCTGGGACCACGCCATGCCCAGCCGCAACGCCTATTACCTGGCCTACCCCGAGCACGCCGCCGAGGTGCCCAAGGTGCGCGACTTCGTGCGCTGGATGCTGGAGCAGCTGGATAGCGAGGCCTAGGCAGCGCCAGCCGCTCATTCAGGAAAAAACGGAATGAACCCGCCGGATTTTTTCGTTTGCCCCGCGCCCGCCCGGCTGCTTGGATAGCAGGCCTGTACAGCCACCCCCGAGCCCGTGCCGATGAACACCCGTGAACGCCTCCTGCCCCTGGTCGCCCATGTGCTCGGCGAGCCCGCCGCCCGCTGGGTCGACGCCCACGTCGAAGTGCCCGCCGCCCTGGACGGCTTCGCCTTCGAGGAGGCGCGCATCCACCGCGCCTGGCTGGCCGAGGCGCTTAATCTCTGCCTGTTCCACAAACTGGTGGAGGCGGTTCCCATCGGCCGCACCTACGTCGAGGAACAACTGGCCGCCGGCCGCCAGGTGCTGTTCGACCACGGCGCCATCCGCACCGTGGACTGGCCCGACAACGGCGCCCTGCCCCGGGGCCGCCAGGCCTTCGTGCGCATCCTCGAGCCCCTGGGCTTCACCGACGTGCGCACCTACCCGCTGACCCGCCTGAACATGACGGGCTACGCCTACCGGCAACTGGACCTGCCCGAGGACATCGCCCAGTTCTTCGTCTCCGAGCTGCACCCCGGGCGCTTCGGCGAGGCCTTCCAGTTGGCGGTGAGCCGCGTGGTGGGCAGCAGTCGCGACCCGCTGCAGCCCCGCCACCTGGCGACCCTCGACCAGCTCTGGCGCACCCGCCACTGCAGCCGCGAGCAGGCCCTCGACCTGCTGCCGGCGCTGTTCGACGCCTTCGGCTGCCAGCACGATGCGCCGCTGGAAAGCGACTACGAGCTGCTGCGCGAGGAAAGCGCCGAGATGGCCTGGATCGCCACCGAGGGCAATATGTTCAACCACCTCACCGACCGCGTCGCCGACCTGGAGCAGGTGGTCGCCGGGCAGAACGCCAAGGGCCGGCCGATGAAGGCCAGCATCGAGGTCTCCAGCTCCGGCCGGGTGATGCAGACCGCCTACCGCGCGGTGCAGGTGGAGCGCGAATTCATCGACGCGGCCGGCGCCACAGTGCAGCGCCAGGTGCCCGGTTCCTTCGTCGAATTCATCCAGCGCAAGGTCGACGAGGACAACGGCCGCATCGACCTCGCCTTCGACAGCAGCAACGCCCAGGGAATCTTCAAGATGACGGCGGGGACCTAGCAGGGCCTCCCAGCCCACGCAGGGTGGAGTCGTTTTACCTCCACCAAGCGGACTCGCCCCGGCCACAGCCTGTGGGGCGAATTCATTGGCTCTGTCTGCGTTAGCTGTTGTGGTTTTAATACAGGCGCTCAAGCACGGCCCTTTCCGGGCGCCCAAGGGTTCGTGCCACCGCCACCGCATGGGTTTCGCTTCGCTCTACACCATCCTACGAAAGCCTGTGCGCACCACGTGGCGATGCGCTGGACGAAGAAAGTTGGAGCAGCCGCCAACGCCCCTAGGCCATGGATGGCCCATCGCGCCGGCCCCCAGAGCAACGATGGAGTGAGGGAACCACGGCGAAGCCGGGGCCGGATGATGGGGCAAGTTTTTTGGTTCCTTTTCAACGATTGGAAAAGGGACTCGCCCGGGTGGGCGAAACCAGAAGCATCACCAGAACTCGGCAATCAGCTGGACTCAAATCCTCTAGCAACACTTAACGCAGACAGAGCGAATGAATTGGCTCTGTTTGCGTTAGCTGTTGTGGTTTTAATGCAAGCGCTCAAGCACGGCCTTTTCCGGGCACCCAAGGGTTCGTGCCACCGCCACCGCATGGGTTTCGCTTCGCTCTACACCATCCTACGAAAGCCCGTGCGGGGGGACGAGCGGCATGGATGCCGCGAGAGGCGCGCCAGGCCATGGATGGCCCATCGCGCCGGCCCCCAGAGCGGCGATGGAGTGAGGGAACCCCGGCGAAGCCGGGGCCGGATGATGGGGCAAGCGTTTTTGGTTCCTTTTTTGGCGACTGAAAAAAGGGACTCGCCCGGGGGGGCGAAACCAGAAACATCATCAGAGCTCGGCAATCAGCTGGGTTCAAATCTTCTAGCAACACTTAACGCAGACAGAGCCAATGAATTCGCCCCTACAGGTACGGCGCCCCCGTAGGTCGGGTGCAACCCGACGGCATTGATTGTGCCCATTCCTCATGGAGCAGATCGCACAAAATGCTTGTCAGAGCCCAAGGGTTCCCGCTATCTACGTGAACCCACCTGATTGCGGTGCGCCGATCGACAGTGCCTGAAGCACACCCCCGGCGCGTCACACGACTGCCGGTGCCACGCCAGAATCCGCGCCCGGCGCTCATCACCCCGATGCGGGGGGCCGAGCGGCCCGCCCGACATCGCTTTTCATGGAATAGAGAATGCCCCCGAGACACGTGGTCAACGCCGAAGTAAGCCCCAAAGGCAGCCTGGAAACCCTCTCTCAACGCGAAGTGCAGCAACTGAGCGAAGCCGGTTCCGGCAACATCTACACGCTGTTCCGCCAGTGCGCCCTGGCCATCCTCAACACCGGCGCGCAGATCGATAACGCCAAGACCATCCTCGACGCCTACAAGGACTTCGAGGTGCGCATCCACCAGCAGGACCGCGGCGTGCGCCTGGAACTGCTCAACGCCCCGGCCGATGCCTTCGTCGACGGCGAGATGATCGCCAGCACCCGCGAAATGCTGTTCAGCGCCCTGCGTGACATCGTCTACGCCGCCAGCGAGCTGGACAGCCTGCGCATCGACCTGGAGAGCTCCCAGGGCATCACCGACTACGTCTTCCACCTGCTGCGCAACGCCCGTACCCTGCGCCCGGGCGTGGAGCCGAAGATCGTCGTGTGCTGGGGTGGCCACTCCATCAGCACCGAGGAATACAAGTACACCAAGCGCGTCGGCCACGAGCTGGGCCTGCGCAGCCTCGACGTCTGCACCGGCTGCGGCCCGGGCGTGATGAAGGGGCCGATGAAGGGCGCCACCATCAGCCACGCCAAGCAGCGCATCGTCGGCGGCCGCTACCTGGGCCTGACCGAGCCGGGCATCATCGCCGCCGAAGCGCCCAACCCCATCGTCAACGAGCTGGTGATCCTGCCGGACATCGAGAAGCGCCTGGAGGCCTTCGTCCGCGTCGGCCACGGCATCATCATCTTCCCCGGTGGCGTGGGCACGGCGGAGGAGTTCCTCTACCTGCTGGGCATCCTCATGCACCCGGACAACCTCGAGCTGCCCTTCCCCGTCATCCTCACCGGCCCGCGCAGCGCCGAGCCCTACCTGCAGCAACTGCACGCCTTCGTCGGCGCCACCCTGGGCGAGGAGGCGCAGAAGCGCTACCAGATCATCATCAACGACCCGGCCGAAGTGGCCCGGCAGATGGCCCAGGGCCTGAAGGAGGTGAAGCGCTTCCGCCGCGAGCGCAACGACGCCTTCCACTTCAACTGGCTGCTGAAGATCGACGAAGGCTTCCAGCGCCCCTTCGACCCCACCCACGCCAACATGGCCAGCCTGCAGCTCAGCCGCTCGCTGCCGCCCCACGAGCTGGCCGCCAACTTGCGCCGCGCCTTCTCCGGCATCGTCGCCGGCAACGTCAAGGACAAGGGCATCCGCCTGATCGAGGAACACGGCCCCTACGAGATCCACGGCGACGCGCAAGTGATGCAGCCGCTGGACCGCCTGCTCCAGGCCTTCGTCGAGCAACACCGCATGAAGCTCCCCGGCGGCGCGGCCTACGTGCCCTGCTACCGCGTGGTGGAAAGCGGCCACTGAGCCGCCAGCGGAGCCAGGCAGGGGTGCAGGGACGGCCCGTGCATCCCGCATTCCCTGCCTTCCCGGGCTGAAGTCCGGGCTACGCCTTACACGCCCTGGGTAAACACCAGGGCCTTGAGCCCGCCTTCCGGGTCCACGTCCTCGAATTCCGGCGGGTTGGCCAGGCGCTCGCGAAAGGCCAGCCCCGGCGCTTCCTCGGCCATGGTGCGGACGATGAAATCCGCCCCCGTGGCCGGGTCGTTGACACAGGCCAGCACCTGGCCGCCCTCGGTCAGCAGCTCCGGCAGGCGGCGGAGGATCTTGCGGTAGTCGCGGTCCAGCTCGAAGCTGCCCTTCTGGAACGACGGCGGGTCGATGATCACCAGGTCATAGGGCCCACACTTCTTCACCTTGCCCCAGGACTTGAACAGCTCGTGGCCGAGGAACATCACCTGGGTCAGGTCGTGTCCGTTCAGCCGGTGGTTGTCGCGGCCCCGGCTCAGCGCGGCGCGGGCCATGTCCAGGTTGACCACCGCCGCGGCGCCGCCGGCGAGGGCGGCCACGGAAAAGCCGCAGGTGTAGGCGAACAGGTTGAGCACGCGCTTGCCGGCGGCCTGCTCGCGCACCCAGCGGCGGCCGTAGCGCATGTCGAGGAACAGGCCGATGTTCTGGTTGCGCATCAGGTCCAGGCGGTAGGCCAGCCCGTCCTCGTGCATGCTCCATTGCGCCACCGCCTCGCCCCACAGCAGCTCGGTCTCGCTGCCCGGCAGGTAGCGCCGCTGCAGCAGCAGGCTGCGCACCGGTGCGGCACGCCAGGCGTCGCTGGCCACCAGCTCGGCGAGCATCGCCTTCAGCGCGGCCAGGGCCTCGTCCTCCGGTTCGCGGAACAGCGCCACCTGCACCACGCCCTCCAGCCAATCCACCACCAGGTGCTCCAGCCCCGGCCAGCGCCGGCCACGGCCGTGGAACAGGCGGCGGGTCTCGGTGGGCAGGTCGCCCAGGGCGGCAGTCAGCTGGAGGCGGAGGGTGTCGAGGGCGGCGGGGGTCATGAAGGGAGTCCTGGTTCAGAGGCGCGGCATTCTAACCGCAGCGCTGCTAGGCTGCCTGTGTCCCGACTCTTCGGAGGTTTTCCCGCGACCATGGTCACAACCATGACGTCCCTGCGTAATCGTCGAGCCCGACAGCCATGAACAGGCCGCCCCCCATGGAGAACCCCCAGGGCCATATCCAGGCACGCCGCCTGGCGTTCGGCTTCACCGCGCTGGTGATCGTGGCGATCCTGGCCATGGAGAGCTGGCAGGTATGGAAGGCCCACCAGCAAGAGTTCCGCCGCGCCGAGGTCAACGCCACCAACGTCGCCAGCGCTGCCGCCCAGCATGCCCGCGACGCGGTACGCCAGGCCGACGCGCTGCTGGTGGGGCTGATCGAACGGGTGGAATGGGACGGCATCGACAAGCTTCAGGTGGAGCGTATGCGCGGCCTGATGAAGCGCCAGCAGCGCTACCTGCCCCAGTTGCATGGCCTGTTCATCTACGACAAGGACGGCAACTGGCTGGTGACCGACAAGGACCACGTCCCCCCCGGCGCCAACAACGCCGACCGCGAGTACTTCATCCATCACCGCGAACACGCAGACAACGACCTGTACATCGGCAAGGTGATCAGCAGCCGCTCCACCGGCGACCTGGTCATCCCGGTGTCACGGCGCATCGACAACCCTGACGGCAGCTTCGCCGGCGTCGCCCTGGCCACGCTCAAGGTGGATTACTTCGTGCGCTTCTACGACAGCTTCGACGTCGGCGACTCGGGCATCATCATCCTCGCCCTGCAGGACGGCACCCTATTGGTGCGCCGCCCCTTCCTCCCCGAATCCATCGGCGCCAGCCTTGCCAAGGGGCTGGTGTTCAGCGAGCTGCTGCGCGAGGCGCCGGCGGGCACGGCGATCTTCCATGGCCAGGTGGACGGCATGGAGCGGCTGTTCAGCTACCGCCAGTTGGCGGACTACCCGCTGGTGGTGGAAACCGGTATCGCCACCCGCTCCATCACCGCGCCCTGGCTGGACCAGGTGGCGCGCTCGGCCATGGTGGTGGTGGCGATGATCGTCGGCCTGGTGCTGTTCGCCCAGGCGCTGATACGCCGCATCGAATCCGGCGCCCTGGCCGAAGAGGAGCTGCGCCTGGCCCACGACGCCCTCGAACAACTGGCCATGGTCGATGGCCTCACCGGCCTGGCCAACCGACGCCGCCTCGACGCCGTATTGCCCATCGAAGCCAACCGCGCACGACGCCAGGGCGCGCCGCTGGGCATCGTCATGCTCGATATCGACCACTTCAAGCGCTACAACGACCGCTACGGCCACCCCGCCGGTGACCAGTGCATCAGGGCCGTCGCCCAGGTGGTGGGCAGCTTCGCCCGCCGTGCCGGCGACCTGGCTGCCCGCTATGGCGGCGAAGAAATGACCCTGCTGCTGCCCAACACCAGCGAGGCGGAAACCCGCGCCGTCGCCGAACAGGTGCGCCTCGCCGTGCGCGAGCTGGGCATCCGCCACGAAGGCAGCGACCTGGGGCTGGTCACCCTCAGTGCCGGCATCTACGCCTACATCCCCGTCCCCAACGACAACACCCCGGACAGCCACCTGCTGCGCGCCGCCGACGAAGCACTCTATAGCGCCAAGGCGGCCGGGCGTGACCGGGTGCATCCGCCTGTAGACGGGGCCGGCTGATCCGGGGCGTCACGGTGAAGGTCATTCGCGACTGAAGTCGCCCCTACCCCCCTCCCCCTGCATCACACCGTCCAGACGCCACCCCCATCCGTAAACAACCTCACACCTCGCCCTTCAGCTTCCCACAGCCCCTGCCGATAGCCTGGTACGCGCTTCGCTTAAGCCCAGGGCCGGCGCCGTGTCTGCAACTGGCTACCCCAAAACGATCCATAACAAATCGGGAGTCGTCCCCATGCTTTTACGCCGTATGAAGATCGCGCCGCGCGCCATCTTCAGCTTCTCCGTGGTTGCGCTGCTGGTGATCCTGCTCGGGCTGTTCGCCCTGCACCAGATGAAAGGCATCCGCGCCTCCACCGTGATGCTCAGCGAAAACAGCATGCCCAGCTACGCGGCACTGGGCACGATCAACGAGAAGATGCTGCGCCTGCGCATCGTCTCCTTCCGCATCCTGGTGGACCGCGAGCCGGCGCTGCTGCGCGCCACCAACCAGCGCCAGGCAGAGCTCACCGACCAGCTGCACAAGGCCCAGGGCGACTACGAGAAGCTGGTGGACGACGGCGAGGAGCTGGCCCAATACAACCGCTTCAAGTCGGTGCTGGAGGGCTACTACCGGGTCAACGACCAACTGGTGCGGCTCTCCGATGCCGGCAAGCTCGACGAGCTCCGCACGCTGCTGGGAGGCGAGTACAAGAAGTACTCCGACGAGCTGGGCGTGCAGCTGGAAACCCTGATGAAGATCAACCAGCGCAACGCCGCCGAGACAGAGCAGCACGCCATCGACCAGTACGACAACGCGGTACTGGTGGTCAGCGCGGTGATGATCCTCGCCGCCCTGCTCACCGGCGTGCTCGCCCTGATCCTCACCCGCAGCATCGTCACCCCGCTGGACGAGGCGATGAAGGTGGCCGACACCGTGGCCTCCGGTAACCTCACCGAGCGCATCGAGGTGCACGGCAGCGACGAACCGGCCCTGCTGCTCGGCTCCCTGCGCACCATGCAGCAGAGCCTGAAGACCACCATCGAGCACATCGCCCGCTCCTCCGACCAGTTGGCCTCCGCCGCCGAGGAACTCAACGCGGTGACCGAAGACTCCAGCCGTGGCCTGCACCAGCAGAACCAGGAGATCGAGCAGGCCGCCACCGCAGTCAACGAGATGACCACCGCCGTGGACGAAGTGGCGCGCAACGCCGTCGCCACCTCCGAGGCCTCGCGGGAATCCGACCGCACCGCCCGCGGCGGCCAGGATCAGGTCAACCGCACGGTGGACTCCATCAGCGACCTGGCCCGTGACGTCGGCCAGACCTCCAGCCAGGTGGAAGAACTGGCCGGCAAGGTGCAGGGCATCAGCAAGGTCCTCGACGTGATCCGCGCCATCGCCGAGCAGACCAACCTGCTGGCCCTCAACGCCGCCATCGAGGCCGCCCGCGCCGGTGACGCCGGCCGCGGTTTCGCCGTGGTCGCCGACGAGGTGCGCGCCCTCGCCCACCGCACCCAGCAGTCGACCCAGGAGATCGAGCAGATGATCGGTGGCATCCAGCAGGGCACCAACCAGGCGGTGGATGCCATGCAGAACAGCAGCCAGCGCGCCCGCGCCACCCTGGAAATGGCCCGTGCCGCCGGCCAGGCGCTGGACACCATCACCGAAGCCATCAGCCATATCAGCGAGCGCAACCTGGTGATCGCCAGCGCCTCCGAGGAGCAGGCCCAGGTGGCCCGCGAGGTGGACCGCAACCTGGTGAACATCCGCGACCTGGCCCAGCAGACCGCCGCCGGCGCCCACCAGACCAGCTCCGCCAGCCAGGAGCTGTCGCGCCTGGCCATTGACCTCAATGGCCTGGTGGCGCGCTTCCGCGTGTGATCGCAGCGCCTGCGCGACCCCTCGCGCAGGCGCTGCACAAGCGCACATGCGTACAAGCCGGCCACCGGCCGTTGTGCAAGGCTGACGGCCCGCGGCCCCTCTGCACGGATAAAGGAACCCACGCATGAACCGCAGCGAAATGCGCCGCGTCGATCTCAACATGCTGATCGTCTTCGAGACGCTGATGCATGAACGCAACCTGACCCGCACCGCCGAGAAGCTGTTCCTCGGCCAGCCGGCGATCAGCGCCGCCCTGTCGCGCCTGCGTGACTATTTCAACGACCCCCTGTTCGTGCGCAGCGGCCGCGCCATGGAGCCCACCACCCGCGCGGTGGAGATCCTCCAGCAGCTGCGCCCGGCACTGGACGCCATGTCCAACGCCCTCAGCCACGCCCACGAGTTCGACCCGGCTACCAGCAACCTGGTGTTCCGCATCGGCCTTTCCGACGACGTCGAGTGCGGCCTGCTGCCGCCGCTGCTCAACCACCTGCGCGAGGTGGCGCCGAACATCGTGCTGGTGGTACGCCGCGCCAACTTCCTGCTGATGCCAAGCCTGCTGGCCTCGGGGGAGATTTCCGTTGGTGTCAGCTACACCACCGAGCTGCCGGCCAACGCCAAGTGCCGCACCCTGCGGCGTATCCAGACCATGGTGCTGCGCGCCGACAAGCGCCCCGAGCCGCTGACCCTGGACGACTACTGCAGCCGCCCCCACGCGCTGATCTCCTTCTCCGGCGACCTGTGCGGCAACATCGACCAGGACCTGGCGCGCATCGGCCGCTCGCGCCGCGTGACCCTGGCCGTGCCGCAGTTCAACGGCCTGCGCGCGCTGCTGGCCAACTCCGAGCTGATCGCCACCGTGCCCGACTACGCCGCCAGCGAACTGGTGGCCGGCGGCGGCCTGCGCGCCGAGCCACCTCCCTTCGAGATCGTCCCGGCCAAGCTGACGATGGCCTGGCGCGGTGCCCAGGACAACGACACCGCCGAGCGCTGGCTGCGCACGCAGATCGTGCGGTTCATGAGCGAAGACGGGCTCTGAGGCGAATTAACAACGTTTAACTCGCGCCCCAGGGCGGCGCCCCGAACAATCCCGGTGATCCTCCCGTGGCCCCACCAGGCCACGGGCCAGCCACCGCGAACCGGGATGAACGCCATGGCCAGCCTCCACCACGACAGCACCTGCGAGCACGAACAGCCCGTCGATGCCGGTACTTCCGGCGGCCTCGCCCCCTGGCGCGAGCGCCTGGCCAAGCAGATGCTCCTCGACCACCTCGCCGAGGGCATCCCCGTCGCCCGCCTGGCCGAGGCCTGCGCCCTCTCCCGCAGCCACTTCGCCCGCGCCTTCAAATGCAGCACCGGCATGACGCCCCAGGACTGGCTGCGCCAGCAACGCCTGGCCCGCGCCAAGGAGCTGATCCGCACCTCCGACCTCAGCCTCACCCGCATCGGCCTCGAATGCGGCTTCTACGACCAGGCCCACTTCTCCCGCCTCTTCACCCGCGCCGAAGGGGTCAACCCGATGAGCTGGCGGCTGATCGGCGAGTGATCCCAATGATTTCGTTCCCTTGGTGCCTCATGTAGGTCGGGTGCAACCCGACAGCGACGCAGCCCATGCACCGCGGGTTTCACCCGCCCTACGTGCTCGACCTACGGGCTGGCTCGCGACCCATGTAGGGGCGACTTCAGTCGCCAAGCAGGCCGCAAGGCTGCCCTGACACTGTGCCCCTGGCGGCATCGCTCGGTGGATGAAAAGAGCGTCATCCACCCACACCGGTCGGCACCGTGGTTCGGGTGGGGCACGGCGCCGTAGGTTGGCGCCGAGCGCAGCGAGGCCCAACGGTGCGAGGTTCGGCCTCGCTGCAGGGTTCGCTCAACCTGCAGACTCAATGGGGCACTACCGGCATCGGTGCGCCGCGCCAGAGGCTGGGCAGCAGCAGCGCCTGGCGCCATTCGGGGGCACGCGGGGGGGGCAGTTCCAGCAGCTCGCCGCCGCTGTGCAACTTGTCCAGGGCGTAGGCGCGGGTGGTTTCCAGCAGGCAATAGCGCACCGCCCCCACTCCCGGCTCCGCCAGCAGCAGGGATTTCGCCACCAGATGGCTGATGGCCTCGTACAGCCGTGTCTCGCTGAGGCGCTCGCAGCCGATGACGCGAACGGCGCTTTCGAAGGTGAAGGCCTGCTTGAACAGCGCCAGGCGTTGCAGCACGACACGCTCCAGGGCAGAGAGCAGACCGTAGCTCCAATCCAGGTTCGCCCGCAGGCTCTGATGCCGGGCCGCTGCGGTGCGACGCCCCTGGGCCAGCAGCTGGAACTGGCCATCGAGCAGCCGTTGCAGGCCTTCGAGGCCCAGGCCATCCACCTGGGCCGCCGCCAGTTCGATGGCCAGGGGCAGGCCGTCGAGGCGACGGCAGATGTCGCTCACCAGCGGCACGTCCCCAGGGCGCAGGCGGAAGCCGTCCTGGCGCGCACGGGCACAGGCGACGAACAAGCGGATGGCCGCACAGCCCAGCGCCTCGTCCACGCCGCAGTCGCCCGGTGGTGGCGGCACCGGCAACCCCGCCAGGCGCTGGATGCACTCGCCTTCGGCCAGCAAGGGTTCGCGGCTGGTGGCCAGGATCGCCAGGCGCGGCGCACGGCGCAGCAGGCCTTCGGCAAGCAGCGCGCTGGCATCGATGACGTGCTCGCAGTTGTCCAGCACCAGCAGCGCGTGGCGCTGCCGCAGTTGGCAGCCGAGGGCGGCGAGGGGTTCGCCGTTGGCCGGCGCCAGGCCAAGCACCGTGGCCACCGCAGCGGCCACGCCTTCGGGCCCGCAGGCGGCCAGGTCGATGAAGTGCACGCCGTCCGCGTAGTGCTCCAGCAGCAACTCGGCGACGCGCAGGGCCACGGTGGTCTTGCCCATGCCGCCGGGGCCCACCAGGGTGAAGAAGCGCCGCGCCGGCAACTGGCTCACCAGCGTGCCGACCACGGCATCGCGCCCCTCGATACGGGTCAGCCGCATGGGCAGGTTGTGTGCCGGTAGCGCCGCCGGGGTCGAGACACTGCCTTCACAGGCTACTTCGGCGACGAAGCTGTAGCCGCGCTGCGGCACATTGGCGATGAAGCGGCGCCCGTCGCGACCATCGCCAAGGGCGCGGCGCAGGGCGGCGATGTGCACCCGCAGGTTGGTTTCCTCCACCACAGTGGTCGGCCAGACGCGGGCGATGATGCAGTCCTTGCCGACCAGGTGGCCGGCGTTCTCCAGCAACAGTTGGAGGATGTCCAGGGCTCGGCTGCCCAGACGCAGCGGCTGGCCGTCTTCGAGCAGCAGGCGCTGCTGAACGTGAAAGCGGAACGCGCCGAAGCGCAGGACCCGCTCATCCCGGGTGGTGCTGATATTGTGCATGTCACTGTATGCCGGCAACCGGCGGGCACCCTGCGAACTGCCTGCAAGGCCCCGATCCGGGCCCGTGCACCCTCCTTTCGAGAATGCTTCCCATCATCCCAGCCTGATGCGACAGGACAACGGCAACGGGAGGATAAGAACGGCCAAGGCGATGCCCAGGACGGACACGGGCCCCGGCGAGGCCCTTGGCCCGGCCCCCCGGGGTCAACTGAACTGGCGGCGATACTGTGCAGGGCTGAGGCCAAGCTTTTCGGCGAAGAGGAAACTCATGTGCCGCACGCTGCCGAAACCGCTGCGATAAGCCACGGTCTTCAGGGGCAGGTCGCCGGTTTCCAGCAGGTGGCGGGCGCGGTCGAGGCGCGCGCCCTGGAGGAACTCCATGGGCGTCATCTTCACCTCGCGGGCGAACACCCGGGAGAAGTGCCGGGGGCTCATGGCCACCAGGGTGGCCATGCGCTCGATGCTGAAGGGCTCGTCCAGGTGCTCCAGCACGTGGTTCTGCACCCGCGCAATGGGCGAATCACCTCCCACCACGCCGGCCGCCAGCGGGCTGAATTGCGCCTGGCCGCCCTGGCGCTGCATCACCACCAGCAGCACCTTGGCCACGTCCAGGGCCAGCTTGCGGCCATGGTCCTCGGCGACCACGCCCAGGGCCAGGTCGATGCCGGCGGTGACGCCGCCGGAGGTGAACAGCTTGCCGTCGCGGATGTAGATCTGGTCGGTCTCGATCTCGGCGCCCGGACAGCGCGCGGCCAGGCGCTCGATGTAGTGCCAGTGGGTGGTGACGCGGCGGCCTTCGAGCAACCCGGCCTCGCCGAGGATGAAGGCACCGGTGCAGATCGAGCCATAGCGCCGCGACGCCTCGGCGGCCCGGCCAAGCCAGGTGAGCACGGCCTCATCCTGGCGGTCGTTGTAGGCACCCGGGCCACCGGGCACCAGCAACAGGTCATAGGTCGGCTCGGCGTCCTCTATCAGCAGGTCGGCCTGCATGGCCAGGCCGTTGGAGGCGCGCACCGTGCGCTCGCCGGCGGCCAGGGTGACGATGCGATAGGCCTCTTGCGACGGCAGGTAGCGGTTGGCGATGGAAAACACATCCATGGGGCCGGCCACATCGAGCATCAGCAGGTCGGGGAATAGCAGGATGGCAACGGTCTTCATGCAGCGGCAGGGTCGTTCCGAGGGAGGGTGTGGGCAGTATGAACAGGCTCTGGGACACTGTCTGCGAACAATTTCCCGCCTCCGCCCGAGCCCCCATTGGCGCCGCCGCTGCACCGCCTGTCGGGAACCCGGGACAGCGCCTTGCGCCGGCGTGCGCTTTGAAAAGACTTGTTGCTATTCCTCCATCGCCGCCGTTCGGTCGAATCTCCAGAATGGCGCCTCCCTGAATCTTCGGATAGCCGACGTGGATTACCTCCTGCAACTCGTGTCGAACCCCACCGCCTGGATCGCCCTGGCCACCCTGGTGGTCATGGAAGTGGTACTGGGTATCGACAACCTGATCTTCATCTCGATCCTCACCAACAAGCTGCCCGAGCACCAGCGCGCCAAGGCCCGCCGCCTGGGCATCGGCATGGCGCTGATCCTGCGCCTGGGCCTGCTCGGCACCGTGGCCTGGATCGTGCAACTGGTGCACCCGGTGTTCGAGGTGTTCGACCACGCGTTCTCCTGGAAGGACATGATCCTCATCGCCGGCGGCCTGTTCCTGCTGTGGAAGGCCACCACGGAAATCCGCCACTCGGTGGACCCGGCGCCGGAAGGCGACATGTTCGTCGGCAAGCAGGTCGCCGCCATCGGCTTCAGCTCGGCCATCGTGCAGATCCTGCTGCTGGACCTGGTGTTCTCCGTCGACAGCATCATCACCGCCGTGGGCATGACCGAGCATGTGCCGATCATGGTCATCGCCGTGGTCGCCGCCGTCACCGTGATGCTGCTGGCTGCCGATCCCCTGGCGCGCTTCATCAACAACAACCCCACGGTGGTGATGCTGGCCCTGGGCTTCCTGATCATGATCGGCATGACCCTGATCGCCGAAGGCTTCGGCGCCCATGTGCCCAAGGGCTACATCTACGCCGCCATGGCCTTCTCCGCCGCCATCGAAGCGCTCAACATGCTGTCCCGCCGCGCCCGTCGCAAGGCACAGCCGCAGGAGTGACGCACCGCCCCTCTCCTGCGGGAGAGGGGCGACTTCCGTTGCCCAGGACAGCACCGTAGCCCGGGCTTCAGCCCGTGGCCGCGCCCAACCCCGCCTGGTGGATGAAAAGAGCGTCATCCACCCTACACCCCGATAGGCACCGGGCCCGGTGGGAGCGAATTCATTGGCTCTGTCTGCGTTAGCTGTTGTGGTTTTAAAGCAAGCGCTCAAGCACGGCCATTTCCGGGCGCCCAAGAGTTCGTACCACCTCCACCGCATGGGTTTCGCTTCGCTCTACACCATCCTACGAAAGCCCGTGCGCACCACATGGCGATGCGCTGGACGAAGAAAGGTGGAGCAGCCGCCAACGCCCCTCCAGGAGGCCGCGGATGATGGGGCAAGTTTTTTGGTTCCTTTTCAACGATTGGAAAAGGGACTCGCCCGGGGGGGCGAAACCAGAAGCGCCAACAAAACTCGGCAATCAGCTGGGCTCAATTCTTCTAGCAACACTTAACGCAGACAGAGCCAATGAATTCGCTCCCACGGGGTTTGTGAGTGTGGTGTTCGGCGCAAATCGCGCCCATAAAAAAGCCCCGCACGGGGCGGGGCTTCTTCATGGCCGGTGAGGCTTAGGCTTGAACGACCGGGATATTGGCGTTCGCAGCGGCTTCGCGGTACTCGGCGATCTGGTCGAAGGACAGGTAGCGGTAAACGTCGGCAGCCATGCTGTCGATGCTCTTCGCGTATTCCATGTACTCCTCGACGGTCGGCAGCTTGCCCAGGATGGACGCGACAGCCGCCAGTTCGGCGGAGGCCAGGTACACGTTGGCACCATCGCCCAGGCGGTTCGGGAAGTTACGGGTGGAGGTCGAAACCACGGTGGAGTTCGACGCTACGCGTGCCTGGTTACCCATGCACAGCGAGCAGCCCGGCATTTCCATGCGCGCGCCGGCCTTGCCGTAGATGCCGTAGTAGCCTTCCTCGGTCAGCTGGTGCTGGTCCATCTTGGTCGGCGGCGACAGCCACAGGCGGGTCGGAATCGAGCCCTTGACCTTGTCCAGCAGCTTACCGGCAGCGCGGAAGTGGCCGATGTTGGTCATGCAGGAGCCGATGAACACTTCGTCGATCTTGTCGCCGGCAACGGTGGAGAGCAGGCGGGCATCGTCCGGGTCGTTCGGAGCGCAGAGAACCGGCTCTTTCACGTCGGCCAGGTCGATCTCGATGATCTCGGCGTATTCGGCGTCCTTGTCGGCTTCCATCAGTTGCGGGTTGGCCAGCCAGGCTTCCATCGCTTGGGCGCGACGTTCCATGGTGCGGGCATCGCCGTAGCCTTCGCCGATCATCCAGCGCAGCAGGGTGATGTTGGACTGCAGGTACTCGGCGATGGCCTTTTCCGGCAGCTTGATGGTGCAGCCCGCAGCGGAACGCTCGGCGGAGGCATCGGACAGCTCGAACGCTTGCTCGACGGTCAGGTCGTCCAGGCCTTCGATTTCCAGGATGCGGCCGGAGAAGGCGTTGATCTTGCCCTTCTTCTCGACGGTCAGCAGGCCTTTCTGGATGGCGTAGTAGGGGATCGCATGGACCAGGTCACGCAGGGTGATACCGGGTTGCAGCTTGCCTTTGAAACGCACCAGAACGGATTCGGGCATGTCCAGCGGCATGACGCCGGTGGCGGCGGCGAAGGCCACCAGGCCGGAGCCGGCCGGGAAGGAGATGCCGATCGGGAAGCGGGTGTGGGAGTCGCCACCGGTGCCGACGGTGTCAGGCAGCAGCATGCGGTTCAGCCAGCTGTGGATGATGCCGTCGCCAGGACGCAGGGACACGCCGCCACGGGTGCGGATGAAGTCCGGCAGGGTGTGGTGGGTGGTGACGTCGATGGGTTTCGGGTACGCAGCGGTGTGGCAGAAGGACTGCATCACCAGGTCGGCGGAGAAGCCCAGGCACGCCAGGTCTTTCAGCTCGTCGCGGGTCATCGGGCCAGTAGTGTCCTGGGAACCGACGGTGGTCATCTTCGGCTCGCAGTAGGTGCCCGGGCGAACGCCGGCTACGCCGCACGCCTTGCCGACCATCTTCTGCGCCAGGGTGAAGCCCTTGCCGCTGTCGGCGGGCTGTTCCGGCTTCTTGAACAGGTCGGAAGAACCCAGGCCCAGTTCGGCACGGGCTTTCTCGGTCAGGCCACGGCCGACGATCAGCGGGATACGGCCGCCAGCGCGGACTTCGTCGAGCAGCACCGGGGTCTTCAGTTCGAAGGTGGTGATGACATCGTCGGTGCCGTGCTTGCACACCTTGCCGGCGTGCGGGTAGACGTCGATCACGTCGCCCATATTGATGTTCGATACGTCGAACTCGATCGGCAGGGCGCCGGCGTCTTCCATGGTGTTGTAGAAGATCGGGGCGATCTTGGAGCCGAAGCAGAAGCCGCCAGCGCGCTTGTTCGGCACGTAGGGGATGTCGTCGCCGAAGAACCACAGCACCGAGTTGGTGGCGGATTTACGCGAGGAACCGGTACCGACCACGTCACCGACGTAGGCGACCGGGAAGCCCTTGGCCTTGATCTCTTCGATCTGCTTCAGCGGGCCGATGGCGCCTTGCTGCTCGGGGACGATGCCGTCACGGGCCATTTTCAGCATGGCCAGGGCGTGCAGCGGGATGTCCGGGCGCGACCAGGCATCGGGAGCCGGGGACAGGTCGTCGGTGTTGGTTTCGCCGGTGACCTTGAACACGCTCAGGCTGTACTTGTCAGCGATGGCGGGTTTGCTGGTGAACCACTCGCCAGCGGCCCAGGACTCCAGCACGGCCTTGGCGTGGGCGTTGCCAGCCTTGGCTTTCTCGGCCACGTCGTGGAAGGCGTCGAACATCAGCAGGGTGTGCTTGAGTTGTTCGGCAGCGGCGGCGGCCAGCTCGGCGTCATCCAGCAGCTCGACCAGGGTGGCGATGTTGTAGCCGCCCTGCATGGTGCCGAGGAGTTCGGTGGCGCGCTGCTTGGTGATCAGCGGGGACTTGGCTTCACCCTTGGCGACGGCGGAGAGGAAACCGGCCTTTACATAGGCCGCTTCGTCCACGCCCGGCGGAACGCGGTTGGTGATCAGGTCTACGAGGAATTCTTCTTCGCCGGCCGGCGGGTTCTTCAGCAGCTCTACCAGGCCTGCGGTTTGTTCGGCGTTCAGCGGCTGGGGCACGATACCCTGGGCGGCACGCTCTTGTACGTGTTTGCGATAGGCTTCAAGCACAGTTTTACCCTCATCAGTGGTCCCAAGGAGTTGTCCGGGACGCTCATCCAGGAATCCAGCGAACACGTGCGCCGCGCAGCTTTGTGAGCTGCCTGGCCAGGGTTTCGTTGGTTCCATCCAGAAGCTGTTTTCAAAGTTTTACGCCGGAAGGAAGGCCTGATGAGGGCTGGCGCAAGGCACTCGCTGGGGAGTGCCCAACGCCAATTTTCCTGCCGGGTGGACTGTGCTCGTGACGCTTTGAAAACAGCTTCCAACGGACATTGGCGCCTAAAATGGCGGGCCAATTCTAAAGGAAAGCTGAGCCGAAGTTAAGACAAAAGCCCTGGGTTTCTTGGGGTGACCCTGCCTAGACAAAGGGCTAAGATGCCGGCCTGTTCGTGCTTTCCCAGACCCTCCCGTCATGTCCAATCAGCGCATCAAGACGCCCTGCGTCGGCCTCTGCTCCACCGTCTACGGGGATCTCGTGTGCCGTGGCTGCAAGCGCTTCCACCATGAAGTAGTGAACTGGAACCTCTACAACGACGAGGAGAAACGCGCCGTCTGGCGCCGTCTGGAAATCCTCCTGGTCCAGGTTATGGCCGCAAAACTCGAGGTTTTCGACGAAGATCGCCTGCGCATGCAGCTGGAACAGCGCCAGGTCCGCTTCGTGCCGGAGCAGTCCGCCTATTGCTGGGCCTACCAGCTCATCGCTCGCGCTTCACGCATGATCAACCGCCTGGATGCCTACGGCGTGGCGCTGATGCCCGAGTTCCGCGGCTGGACGCTGCCGGAGCTGCGCGAGGCCATCGATCGGGAGTTCTTCCTTTTGTCGGAAGCCCACTACGATCGCTACATCGCGCCGCGCTTCCTGCTGGAGGGGATGGAGAGCCGCGTCTGAGCCCTCCCTCCATGGCAGCGAAACGCCAGGCACGAAAAAGCCGCCCATCGAGGCGGCTTTTTCATGGGGCGGGTCAGCGCTGGGCGACCAGTTCCTCCAGGTGGGCGATGATTTCGTCCGGCTTGAGGACCAGCACGTCGCTTTCCAGCGAGTCCAGCACCACTTCGGCGGTGTTGCCGATCAGTGCGCCGGAGAGGCCGGTGCGGGCGATGGTGCCAATCACCGTCACCGCCGCCTTGAGCTTGTGGGCGACATGGGGGATGAGCACGTCGGCCGGGCCTTCCTCCACGTGCAGGCGCTCGTCGCTGACGTCGAACTCCTCCTGGAAGCTGCGGCATTCGGCGCGGTAGCGCGCCTCGATGCTTTCCTTGAGCTGGAAGGTCGGGTCCGCCGCCGAGAGCATCGGCGAGGGGTGGGCGCTGATCACGTGCAGGGTGCCCTTGGCCAGCCCGGCGATGTCGTAGCCGTGGCTGATGATGCTGGCGTGCAGGGTACGGTGCTCGCCGTCGCTGTTGCCGACGTCCACGGCCGCGAGAACGATGCCGCCGGTCCAGGGCGTGTCGGTCTTCACCATCAGCACCGGGCCGGGGCAGTAGCGCAGCAGCTTCCAGTCGTCCGGCGTCAGCAGGAAGCGCTTCAGCGGGTTGTCCGGCACATGCTGCTTGATCACCAGGCCACAGCCTTCGGCCTGCTGCACGGCGATCACGGTCTGGTGCAGGTTCTCGTTCCAGGCCTGCTGGCTGGTCACGCTGTAGCCTTCGCTGGCGAGCGCGCCGGACAGGTCGGCGAGGTAGGCGGCGTGATCCGCCTTGCGGTCGCAGATCAGCAGGTGCAGGTGCGACTGGGTCACCCCGGCGATCAGTTTGGCGCGCTTGAGCGCCAGGCCGTCGGGGTGGTTCGGATCAACTACCACGAGGATGCTGCGGATGGCTTGCATGGTCGTGCTCTCCCTGGAAGACATATAGCTGGAACCACTGTAGCTGCCCTGGACGCTTCGCGTTCTTGACATATATCAGTGCATCAAGCTGGCTGCGGCCTGCAGCCCCCGTATAATGCTCCGCCATTGCCCGCCCGACCAGATTGCCATGCCCTTGTCCGCCATCCCCGCCGTTCCGTTTCCCCTCGTCATCGCCCGCCAGGGAGCGCCTCGCCCATGAACCTCCCGGAAATCCACGACTTCCTCGGCTGCCGCACGCCTGCTGCCTGGGTGGAGGCCGCGCTGGCGGACCAGGAAACCCTGCTGATCGACCACAAGAACAACGAGTACAAGGCGGCGTCCACCGCCATGGCGCTGATCGCCAAGTACAACACGCGCCTGGACCTGATCAATTTCATGTCGCGCCTGGCCCGTGAGGAGCTGGTCCACCACGAGCAGGTCCTGCGCATCATGAAGAAGCGTCGCGTGCCGCTGCGCGCGGTATCTGCCGCGCGCTACGCCTCTGGCCTGCGCAAGGTGGTTCGCAACCACGAGCCGGCCAAGCTGGTGGACACCCTGGTGGTGGGCGCCTTCATCGAGGCGCGCTCCTGCGAGCGTTTCGAAGCGCTGGTGCCGCACCTGGACGAAGAGCTGGGCAAGTTCTACTTCGGCCTGCTGAAGAGCGAGGCGCGCCATTACCAGGGCTACCTGAAGCTGGCCTACCAATACGGCGAAGCGGCGGACGTGGATGCGGTGATCGAGAAGGTCCGGGACGTGGAGCGCGAGCTGATCGAGAGCACGGACGAGGAGTTCCGCTTCCACAGTGGCGTGCCGGTCGCCCAGTGAGCCGACGACACCACATGAAAAAAGCGCCCCGAGGGGCGCTTTTTTTGTGGCGGGGGAGGGCTCAGTCCTTCACTTTCAGGTCCAGCGCCAGGTCACGGGCCGCCTTGGTGGCGAGCACGCCCATAAGCTGGCCGATCTCGTCCTGGCGGCTGCTGGCGCCGTTCTGCCCGGCGCCCATCATCACGCTGGGTACCGGCGCCTGGGCGGCGGCCTCGGCCCACACCTTGTTGATGGCGATCAGCGCATCGAGCTTGGGTTGCAGCGCGCCGTCCGCCTTGATCACCGCTTCGCGGGCATAGGCTTCGGCGTCGGCGGTGATCTTGGTGGCCTGGGCGGTGATGCTGGCCTTGTCACGCAGCAGCTCGGCGGTCTGCTTCTCGATCTCGGCACGGCCCTTTTCGCGCTCGGCGTTGATACGTGCCAGCTGCTTCTCGGTCTCGGCCTGGGTGGTGCGCTCGATCTGGTCGCGCAGTGTTTCCTGGCGGCGGGCTTCCACTTCCTTCTCACCGCGGGCGGTGACCAGGAGCTTCTCTTCCTCTTCCTTCAGGCGGTTCTGCCGGGCCACGGCCAGCTCGGCCAGGGCCTGCTGCACCTTGACCATGCGCTGCTTGTACTGCGGGTTGGGATCGACGTTGGTGATGCGTGCCTCCACCACTTCCACGCCGTATTTGCGGAACTGCTGCTGCTTGCGCACCGGCATGCCCTTGGCGTCGATCACCTTCTCGGTGATGAACTGGCTGGCGTTGTTATCGCCGAAGCTGCCCTGTTCGGTGCCGGCCTGGAGGATGGCGGTCTGTTGCGGCACGTGGCCGCGCGGGCCACGCACTTCCTTGCGCTTGATCAGGTAGAGGCCGTCGTTGAGCTGGTTTTCGAACTCGGCGGCGAACTCGCTGCGGGCGCCGGCGTAGAAGTCGTCGGCGGTCATCAGCGAGGCGGTGGCCTGCAGGGTTTCCTTGATCGCCGGTACCAGCGCGGTGCGAATGAAGTTCTCCGGGTTGCGGTATTCCTGGGCGATCTTGAGGAACTGCTCGCCGCTGGGCAGGCGGAAGCGCGCGGAGGACTCCACCTTGGCGTCGACGTTGCCGAGGAAGACGATGGGGAAGGCTTCGATGGTGGCGCCCAGGGAGTCGTTGTCGCTGGTGTCGTCGATCTGGTTGAGCGCTTCGGTGAGTACCGACTGCACGCTCAGGGCCTTCTTCCAGGGCGTGGCGCGGCCGAACCACTTGGTGGCGTAGCCGACGTCATCCACCACTTTCTCTTCGCCGAAGATGGTCCGCACGTGGGTGGCGAAGCCAGCTTCGTTGTAGAAGAAGATGCCGTTGAACAGCACGAAGGCGGCGGCCGTGCCGGCGACGGCGCCGACCAGGTACTTGATATAGGGGGAATCGCTGAACGGCATGGTCGCTCCTTGACGTGAAATCGAAAGCGGCGATGCTGCTGGCCGCGTGCCATCCCGTCAAGGAGAGCCGGCGCGGCCTGCGGAGGAGTTCGCGTTGCGCGGCTCAGTCGAGGGCGAACGGTGCCTGGCGGAAGCCCTGTTCGTCGACTTCCAGGGCCCAGCCCTGGCGATCCCAGTCCCCGAGGACGATGCGCTGGGCTGGCAGGCCGCCGACCTGCAGTTCGTGCACGGCGGGGCGGTGGGTATGACCGTGGATCAGGGTCGGTACCCCCTGTTCGGCCAGCAGGCGCGGGATTTCTTCCGGGGTGACGTCGGTGATTTCCACCGCCTTCTGCCGGGTCTGCATGCGGCTTTCGCTGCGCAGCTTGCGCGCCAGCTTGTGGCGGGTGGCCAGCGGCAGGTGGCGCAGTATCCACAGCACGACGGGGTTACGCAGGATGCGCCGCATGCGCATGTAGGCCGCGTCGCGGGTGCACAGGCTGTCGCCGTGCATCAGCAGCACCGGGTGGCCGGCCAGCTCGACGCGGCTCGGGTCCGCCAGCAGGGTGCAGCCGGCCTCGCGGCAGAAGCGCGTGCCGATCATGAAGTCGCGGTTGCCGTGCATCAGGAAGATGCGCGTGCCGCCATCGGCCACCTGGCGCAGGGCCTGGGCGATGGAGCGTTGGAAGGGGGTCATGGCGTCGTCGCCGATCCAGGCCTCGAAGAAGTCACCCAGTATGTAGAGCGCTTCGGCCTGGCTGGCGCGGGTCTGCAGGAAACGAAGAAACGCCCGGGTTATGTCCGGGCGCTCCTCTTCAAGATGCAGATCGGAGATCAGCAGGATCACTCGACGATCTCGGCCTTCTCGATGATCACGTCGTCGACCGGTACGTCCTGGTGGCCGGACTTCATGGTGGTGGCCACGCCCTTGATCTTGTTGACCACGTCCATGCCTTCGGTCACTTCACCGAACACCGCGTAGCCCCAGCCCTGCACGGTCGGCGCGCTGTGGTTGAGGAAGCTGTTGTCGGAAACGTTGATGAAGAACTGCGCGGACGCCGAGTGCGGCTCCATGGTGCGGGCCATGGCCACGGTGCCGATCTTGTTCGACAGGCCATTGTTGGCCTCGTTCTTGATGGAGGCGCGGGTGGTCTTCTGTTTCATGCCCGGCTCGAAGCCGCCGCCCTGGATCATGAAGTTGGAGATCACGCGGTGGAAGACGGTGCCATCGTAGTGGCCGGCCTTCACGTACTCCTTGAAGTTGGCCACGGTTTCCGGGGCTTTGTCTTCGAAGAGTTCCAGGGTGATGACGCCATGGTTGGTGTGCAGCTTGATCATTTCGGTATTCGCTCTGTCGAGAATTCGAAGGCCTGTCAGGGGGTTGACAGCTTCGGCTATGATAAGCGCTTTGATTTGACCGGCCTACCCTGTGCCGCGCACCCGTAGACCTAAGGATCCCATGAGCAAGCCTGAGACCCCCGCCGCCGCCAACTTCCTCCGCCCCATCGTCCAGGCCGACCTGGATGCCGGTACGCACGCCAAGATCGTCACCCGCTTCCCGCCGGAGCCCAATGGCTACCTGCACATCGGCCATGCCAAGTCGATCTGCCTGAACTTCGGCCTGGCCCAGGAATTCGGCGGTGACTGCCATCTGCGCTTCGACGACACCAACCCGGCCAAGGAAGACCAGGAATACATCGACGCCATCGAAAGCGACGTGAAATGGCTGGGCTTCCAGTGGTCCGGCGAGGTGCGCTACGCCTCCAACTATTTCGACCAGCTGCACGCCTGGGCCATCGAGCTGATCAAGGCCGGCAAGGCGTTCGTCTGCGACCTCAACGCCGAAGAGATGCGCGAATACCGCGGCAGCCTGCATGAGGCGGGCAAGAACAGCCCGTTCCGCGAGCGCTCGGTGGAAGAGAACCTGGATCTGTTCGCTCGCATGAAGGCCGGCGAGTTCCCGGATGGCGCCCGCTCCCTGCGCGCCAAGATCGACATGGCCTCGCCGAACATCAACCTGCGCGACCCGATCCTCTACCGCATCCGCCACGCCCATCACCACCAGACCGGCGACAAGTGGTGCATCTACCCCAGCTACGACTTCACCCACGGGCAGTCGGACGCCATCGAGGGCATCACCCACTCCATCTGCACCCTGGAGTTCGAGGACCATCGCCCGCTCTACGAGTGGTTCCTGGCCAACCTGCCGGTCCCCGCGCAGCCCCGCCAGTACGAGTTCTCGCGCCTGAACCTGAACTACACCATCACCAGCAAGCGCAAGCTCAAGCAACTGGTGGACGAGAAGCACGTCAGCGGCTGGGACGACCCGCGCATGTCGACGCTCTCCGGCTACCGCCGTCGCGGCTATACCCCCGAGTCGATCCGCAATTTCTGCGAGATGGTCGGCGTCAACCGTGCCAGCGGCGTGGTCGACATCGGCATGCTGGAATTCAGCATCCGTGACCACCTGGACGCCACCGCGTCCCGCGCCATGTGCGTGCTCAAGCCGCTCAAGGTGGTCATCACCAACTACCCGGAAGGCCAGGTCGAGAACCTCGAACTGCCGCGCCATCCCAAGGAGGACATGGGCGTTCGCGCGCTGCCCTTCGCCCGCGAGATCTACATCGACGCCAGCGACTTCGAAGAAGTCCCGCCGGCCGGCTTCAAGCGCCTGATCCCCGGTGGCGAAGTGCGCCTGCGCGGCAGCTATGTGATCCGCGCCGACGAAGCCATCAAGGATGCCGCCGGCAACATCGTCGAGCTGCGTTGCTCCTATGACGAGAACACCCTCGGCAAGAACCCCGAAGGCCGCAAGGTCAAGGGCGTGATCCACTGGGTGCCGGCCGAGGCCAGCGTCGAGTGCGAAGTGCGCCTGTACGACCGCCTGTTCCGTTCGGCGAACCCGGAGAAATCCGAAGAGGGCGGCAGCTTCCTCGACAACATCAACCCGGACTCGCTGGTGGTGCTCACCGGCTGCCGCGCCGAGCCGTCCCTGGCCAATGCGCAGCCCGAGGAGCGCTTCCAGTTCGAGCGCGAAGGCTACTTCGTCGCCGACCTCAAGGACTCGCAGCCCGGCAAGCCGGTGTTCAACCGCACCGTCACCCTGCGTGATTCCTGGGGGCAATGATGGCGCTGTCGATCTACAACACCCTCAGCAAGGTCAAGGAAGCCTTCCAGCCCCTGGAAGGCAACAGCGTGCGCATGTACGTGTGCGGCATGACCGTGTACGACTTCTGCCACATCGGCCACGCCCGCGTGATGGTCGCCTTCGACGTGGTCACCCGCTGGCTGCGTGAGCGCGGCTACGACGTGACCTACGTGCGCAACATCACCGACATCGACGACAAGATCATCCGTCGCGCCCAGGAGAACGGCGAGCCGTTCGAAGCCCTGGTCGACCGCATGATCTCCGCCATGCACGAAGACGAAGCGCGCCTCGCCGTGCTGCGCCCGGACATCGAGCCCCGTGCCACCGGCCACATCGCCGGCATGCACACGATGATCCAGACCCTGATCGACAAGGGCTTCGCCTATGCCCCCGGCAATGGCGACGTTTACTACCGCGTGGGCAAGTTCGAGGGCTACGGCAAGCTGTCCCGCCGTCGCATCGACGAGCTGAAGATCGGCGCGCGCATCGAGGTCGACGAATCCAAGGAAGACCCGCTGGACTTCGTGCTCTGGAAGGGCGCCAAGCCCGGCGAGCCGAGCTGGGAATCGCCCTGGGGCCCCGGTCGTCCCGGCTGGCACATCGAGTGCTCGGTGATGTCCACTTGCTGCCTGGGTGAGACCTTCGACATCCACGGCGGCGGCCCGGACCTGGTGTTCCCCCACCACGAGAACGAGATCGCCCAGAGCGAGGCGGCCACCGGCAAGCTCTACGCCAAGGCCTGGATGCACGCCGGCGCGGTGCGCGTGGACGGCGAGAAGATGTCCAAGTCCCTGGGCAACTTCTTCACCATCCGCGAGGTGCTGGAGAAGTACCACCCCGAGGTGGTGCGCTACCTGCTGGTCTCCAGCCACTACCGCAGCCCGATCAACTACTCCGAAGACAACCTCAAGGAAGCCAAGGGCGCCCTGGAACGCTTCTACACCGCCCTGCGCGGCCTGCCCGAGGCGCCCGCCGCCGAGGGCGAAGCCTTCGTCGAGCGCTTCAATGCCTCCATGGATGACGACTTCAACACCCCCGAAGCCGTCGCCGTGCTGTTCGACATGGCCCGCGAGGTCAACCGCCTGCGTGACACCGACCTGGCCGCCGCGGCAGCCCTGGCGGCCCGTCTCAAGGCCCTGGGCGGCCTGCTCGGCCTGTTGCAGCTGGACCCGGACGCCTTCCTCCAGGCCGGCGCCACCGGCAAGGTCGACGCGGCCGAGGTCGAAGCCCTGATCCAGGCGCGCCTGCAAGCGCGCGCGGACAAGAACTGGGCCGAGTCCGACCGCATCCGCGACCAGATCACCGCCCTGGGCGTGGTACTGGAAGACGGCAAGGGCGGCACCACCTGGCGCCTCGCCGAGTAGTCGTACGCGTCATGAACGAGGCCGCTTTCGAGCGGCCTTTTTCTTTTGCGCCAATGCCTTCACCGAAACTCCACGGCAACTCCATCTGCGGTCCACGCAGCCTGCACGGCGCGCGTGCATAAAGGCGACCCGCCCCGAGGAAAAGGACGTCGACGTGGACATCACCCTGATCAACCCGCCCCACACCGCCATCGGCAGCCGCATGCCCCGCGAACACCTGCCGCCCCTGGGGCTGCTCGCCATCGGCGGGCCGCTGCTGGACGCGGGCTTCCACGTCTCGCTGCTGGATGCGGACCGCGAGGGGTTGAGCGTGGCGCAGATCGTGGCGCGCATCCAGGCAACGGCGCCGGATGTGGTGATGCTCGGGCATTCCGGCTCCAGTTCGGCGCACCCCACGGTGGTGGACATCTGCCGCGCCCTCAAGGGCGTGCTGCCCGGGCTGGTCATCGTCTACGGCGGCGTGCACCCCAGCTATCACTGGGACGAAATCCTCCAGGAGGTGGCGGAAGTCGACTTCATCGTGCGCGGGGAGGGCGAGCAGACCGCGCTCTCGCTGATGCAGGCCCTGGCGCAGGGGCACCCGCCACTGGACGTCCACGGCATCGCCCTGCGCTACCTGGGCGAACCCTACGCCACGCCTGCCGCCGCCATGCTGCGCAACCTCGACGACTACCGCGTGGGCTGGGAGCTGATCGACCATGCCCACTACTCCTACTGGGGCGGCAAGCGGGCGGTGGTGGTGCAGTTCTCCCGGGGGTGTCCCTACCTGTGCAACTACTGCGGGCAGCGCGGGTTCTGGACCCGCTGGCGGCACCGCGACCCGGTGCGCCTGGCCCGGGAGCTGGCACGTCTGCACCGGGAACAGGGCGTGGAGCTGATCAACTTCGCCGACGAGCTGCCCACCGGCTCGCGCAAGATGTGGAAGGCCTTCCTCGAAGCCTTGATCGCCGAAGACGTACCGCTGCTGCTGGTGGGCTCCACCCGCGCCGGCGACATCGTCCGCGATGCCGACATCCTCCACCTGTACCGCAAGGCCGGGGTTATCCGTTTCCTGCTGGGCATCGAGAGCTATGACGAAGGCACCCTGGAGGCGATCCGCAAGGGCGGTACCACCCGCGAGGACCAGGAGGCGATCCGCCTGCTGCGCCAGCACGGCATCGTTTCCATGGCCACCTACGTGATCGGCTTCCAGGAGGAAACCGACGCCGACTACTGGCGCTCCCTGCGCCACCTGCTGCGCTACGACCCGGACCAGATCCAGCTGCTCTACGTTACCCCGCACCGCTGGACGCCCTTCTACGAAACGGCCGAGCAGCGCCGGGTGATCCAGACCGACACCCGTCGCTGGGACTACAAGCACCAGGTGCTGGCGGTGCAGCGCGTGCCGGCCTGGCGGGTGTTCCTCTGGTTCAAGACGATCGAGGTCTGCATGCAGGCCCGCCCCAGGGCCCTCGGCCGCCTGCTGTTGCACCCGGATGCGGACTTCCGCCATGCCATGGCCTGGTACACCCGCATCGGTCGTCGCGTGTGGTTCCACGAGCTGGCGGAGTTCCTCTTCGCCACGCGGCTGCTCAAGGCGGGGCCGACGCTCCGCGAGTTCCTCGGCGCCTCGCTGGCAGGGCGTGAATACCTGCTGGACAAGCGCAAGGGTAGGGCGGCGGTGGAGGTGATCGCGCGGGCCGCGAGCTGAATGGGGGAGCCGCGCGCTCCCCGGTCGCTCAGCGGGTCAGACCCACTGGTCGCTGCGCTTGCGTTTGACCCGCAGCATGGTCGGCAGGATCAGCCCGAGCAGCAGGCCTGCGCCGGCGATGCTGCCGCCGTAGACCATGTAGCGCATCAGCACCTGCTTGTTCTCATCGCCCAGTTGCGCCTGCACTTCGCGCAGCTCGGAGCGGGCCTGGCTCAGCTCGCTGTCCAGGGCCGCGCGGGCGGCCTGGGCTTCGTCGATCAGCGCCTTGCGCGAGTCCATGGTCTCCTGCATGCCTTGCACGCGGGTTTTCCAGGTCTCGTCGATACCGCCCAGCTCGGTGCTCAGCTCGGTCACCTTCTGTTCCAGCTGCGGCAGGCGCTCGGCCTGGCCGGGGACCTGCTGCAGGTCACGGGTGGGGATCCACACGGCGCTACCGTTCTCGCCGCGCACCTGGCTGTAGTCGCCCTGGGTGCTCAGCAGCTCGACTTTCTGCCCGGAAACCAGGGTGCCGACAATGCGGTAGCCATCGGTGGGGCCGCTGCGCACATAGGTGCTCAGGCTGTCGCTCACCCAGCGCGTGTTGTCGGCTTTCTCCTCGGCCTGCGCGGGCATGCCGGCCAGCAGCAGGCCGCCCAGCAGGCAGGCGCCGATGGCGCGGGAGGAGAACGAAGGAGCACGGGCGAGCAGATGACGGGTCAGGGGCATGGGGCAATCTTCACTGGCTATGGAACGGAACCCGAAGCGCGGGCGTGATAAACGCCGGCCAGGCGAGCATCGCATTCAGAAAGAGCGATGGCTGCGCAGCGTCCGGGTGGCGAATGGCCACGCCATCCACCCGGTTCGAGCCGACAGCGAACTGACAATCCGCGACCCCGCGTAGTTCACTCATGGCCCCGCAAGCGAGACGGGTGGTCGAGCGGAAAAGGAGGGAACGCCGGGTAGTTAGCCGAGATACAAAGGTGGACAACACCCCACCGGGCACTCCGTGCCACTGCACCGCATGGGTTTCGCAAAGCTCTACCTATCCTACGGGGCTGCATTCGCACGGTGCCGCATTCGTAGGATGGGTAGAGCGGAGCGAAACCCATCATTTCGCAACACGACGATTATCCGGGTGTAGCAGGTAGGTCGGGTGCAACCCGACATCGTCGATGCATGAGTCACGCAGGGCTTCCCCGCCCTGCGGAGCTGATCGATGTGTAGGGTGGATGGCGCTTTTTTCATTCACCAGCGATGCCGAGCCGCGCCGCGTTACCAACCCAAGGCACCCCGTAGCCCGGGCTTCAGCCCAGGAAGGCAGGCCTCAATGCAGCGCCCGGGTTACCAGGTAGGTGAGCAACTGCGGGTCGTCGCCCGGGTCGAGGGTGCGCACCGGCTTCGGCAGACCTTCCATCACCGCGTGCCAGAAGGCCTGGGCGGCTTCGTCGTCGCGGTAGAAGCGCACCAGCCAGTCGGTGCTGCCGTCCATCAGCACCTGGGTCGCCAGCAGGCGGCCGATGCCCTGGCGGCGGTAGCGCTTGAGGATGAACAGGTCCGCCAGTTCCAGCGCATCCATGCCCGGCAGCTCGCTGCGCTCGATCAGCATGAAGCCGGCGATGAAGCCATCCACCAGCACCAGGTTGGCGCTCCATTGCGGTTCCTGCCAGTAGCGCGCCAGGTGCTCCTCGTGGATGTAGAAGCGCCCGTCCGCCTCCACGTCTTCCTCCTCCCAATCCGAGGACTCATAGGAGTAGAACTGGTACAGGTTGCGGATCAGCTCGGCCTGTTCGGGGCCGGTCTGCAGCAGTTCGAGGGTGACGTCGCTCATGGTCGGGGTTCGTGATGGAAGAGGGCGCGGCATTCTACCCAAGGCGCCGTGGCCATGCGCAAACGGGAGCCCCATCGAGGCTCCGTTTTCGTTTCAGGCTTGCGCCCGCTCCGTTACTTGTTGCCGGTCAGCGCCGCGTAGCTGGTCATCAGGTTGCGGTAGTCCGGGATGTGGTTGGAGCACAGGGCGGCCAGGCCTTCCACATCGTTGCGCCAGTCGCGGTGCAGTTCGCAGGCCACGCCGAACCAGTTCATCAGCTGCGCACCGGCCTGGCTCATGC
>NZ_JAVYJE010000020.1:0-66369 GCF_032621735.1 Pseudomonas sp. zfem005
GTGTCGCGACCAAGTACCTGGAGAACTACCTGGGCTGGCGACGCCTGCTCGAGCGTTATGGAAATGATCTCAACCCGTTGATTTGTATGAAGGAATCGCTCGGCGGCTATCCAGTGCAACAGCTAACGCAGACATAGCCTTTTTTTGCCCATCGGTTATCCACTTCGTGGGAGCGAATTCATTCGCGATGGTGCATCCGGCCGCTCGAAGCCCCGTGCTGGCGGCGGGTCTTTCGCGGCTGAAGCCGCTCCCACAGGTCGGCATGTGCGGCTCGGTCGGGCGTCGCTCCGTTGGGCCTCGCTGCGCTCGGCGCCAACCTACGGTTGCATGCAGGCCGGCAATCACTATGTGGGGCTGGACGCCGCAATGGTGGATGGGTGAGGCGTCATCCACCCTAGGTTCCGGTCTACCGCCGAGGTTGGTTCGGGCGCGGTAATTCGTAGGGTGGATGGCGCTTTTTCATCCACCAAGCGGTGTTGGTCGTTAAACACGGAGTCTCCGTAGGTTGGGCTGAGGTACGAAGCCCAACGTCGCAAGGCCGGGCATCGCTCCGTTGGGCCTCGCTGCGCTCGGCGCCAACCTACGGTTGCGTGTAGGCCGGCAACCACTATGTGGGGCTGGACGCCGCAATGGTGGATGGATGAAGCGTCATCCACCCTACGCCACGGGTTGCTCCCACGGCCCTGACACAGCTGTTCCACCTCTCGTTGCGCCTGTCCCGCACCTGCGACATGTGCCCGCCTGGCGAGGTTCGCGGTGCCTCTCCGATAAAACCGTCAAACCCTTCTGCCACGGGCCCTGCAGCCATCCAGCGCAACGCTGGCACAGCCATTGCGATAGGGCTGGGACCGTGGCGCGAGGCTGCGGCCCTAATAAGAATCGGAGACCCACTGATGAAGCACATTGGCCTGCAATGCAGCGGAGGCTCGGAGCCGCCGCCCGCCGCCTCGACCTTCAAGCACCTGATCGCCGCCCTCACCCTGGGCGTGGCCTGTTCCTCGGTCGCATGGGCGGCCGACGTGGACGGCAAGCGCATCATCGCCGCCGACCAGGAGCCCGGTAACTGGATGAGCCACGGGCGTACCTACGACGAGCAGCGCTACAGCCCGCTGAAGACCATCAACGACAACAACGTCGGCAAGCTCGGCCTGGCCTGGAGCTACAAGCTCGACCTGGACCGTGGCGTGGAAGCCACCCCCATCGTGGTGGACGGGGTGATGTACACCACCGGCCCGTTCTCGGTGGTCTACGCGCTGGATGCGCGCAACGGCAAGCTGCTGTGGAAGTACGACCCGCAATCGGACCGCAACCGCGCCGGCGAGGCCTGCTGCGACGCGGTGAACCGTGGCGTGGCGGTGTGGAAGGACAAGATCTACGTCGGCGTGCTCGACGGCCGCCTGGAGGCCATCGACGCCAAGACCGGCAAGCGCGTCTGGTCGGTGGACACGCGCAACGACAAGAAGCGCAGCTACACCATCACCGGCGCGCCGCGCGTGGTGAACGGCAAGGTGATCATCGGCAACGGCGGCGCCGAGTTCGGCGTGCGCGGCTATGTCACCGCCTACGACGCCGAGACCGGCAAGCAGGCCTGGCGCTTCTTCACCGTGCCGGGCGACCCCAAGCTGCCGCCGGAAGACAAGGCCATGGAGATCGCCCAGAAGACCTGGTTCGGCGACGCCTTCGTCGAGCAGGGCGGCGGTGGCACCGCCTGGGACTCCTTCGCCTTCGACCCGGAGCTGAACCTGCTCTACATCGGCGTCGGCAACGGTTCGCTGTGGGACCCGAAATGGCGCAGCCAGGCCAAGGGCGACAACCTGTTCCTGTCCTCCATAGTCGCGGTCAACGCCGACACCGGCGAATACGCCTGGCACTACCAGACCACCCCCGGCGACGCCTGGGACTTCACCGCCACCCAGCACATGATCCTCGCCGAGCTGCCCATCGAGGGTAAGCAGCGCAAGGTGCTGATGCAGGCGCCGAAGAACGGCTTCTTCTACGTCATCGACCGCGCCACCGGCGAGCTGCTCTCGGCCAAGGGCATCGTGCCGCAGAACTGGACCAAGGGCATGGACATGAAGACCGGCCGGCCCATCGTCGACGAGGAGAACGCCGCCTACTGGAAGAACGGCAAGCGCAACCTGGTGACCCCGGCCTTCTGGGGCGCCCATGACTGGCACCCGATGTCCTACAACCCCAACACCGGGCTGGTGTACATCCCGGCGCACATCATGTCGGCCTACTACGAGCACATCCCGGATGCGCCCAAGCGCAACCCGTTCAAGAGCATGTACCAGCTGGGCCTGAAGACCGGGATGATGCCCGAGGGCCCGGACGGCCTGCTGGAAATGGCCAAGACCTGGTCCGGCAAGCTGATCGCCTGGGACCCGGTGAAGCAGGAACCGGCCTGGGAAGTGCCCTACGTCACCATCTTCAACGGCGGCACCCTGAGCACCGCGGGCAACCTGGTGTTCGAGGGCAGCGCCGATGGCCGGGTGATCGCCTACGCCGCCGACAGCGGCAAGAAGCTCTGGGAGCAACCCGCTGCCAGCGGCGTGATGGCGGCACCGGTGACCTACAGCGTCGACGGCGAGCAGTACGTGACCTTCATGGCGGGCTGGGGCGGGGCCTTCTCCACCTTCGCCGGGGCCCTGTCCCTGCGGGCCGGCGTGCAGCCGTTCTCCCAGGTGCTGACCTACAAGCTCGGCGGCACCGCCAAGCTGCAGGAACCGGCACCGCCGGCCGACGCCCCGCAGCCGCCGCCGCTGACCGCCAGCGCTGCGGATGTGGAGGCCGGCGCCAAGCTCTACGACGGCCATTGCTCGCAGTGCCACGGCATCCATGCGGTGAGCGGCGGCGTGCTGCCGGACCTGCGCAAGCTGACGAGCGAGAAGCACCAGATGTTCCTCGGCATCCTCTATGGCGGTCGCGTGCCCGACGGCATGCCGTCCTTCGCCGAGGCGTTCAACGCCGCCGAGGTCGAGCAGATCCGCCAGTACCTGATCAAGCGCGCCCATGACCTGAAGCAGGAAGGCGACGCCTGGACGCGCTTCAGCGCCAAGTGATCCGCCGGGCGGGCCGGATGCCCGCCCGTTCCACTCCCTGAAAGCAAGCGAGAGCGACCATGACCGAGACCCCCCTCTACCAGAACTACATCGCCAACGCCTTCGTCGGCAGCGACCAGCACATCGAGGTGCACAACCCGGCCAACGCCGAGCTGCTGGCGCGGGTGCCGGAATCCCCCATCGAGCAGGTGGAGCGCGCCATCGCCGCTGCCCGTGGCGCGCAGAAGGCCTGGGCCGCCAAGCCGGCCATCGAGCGTGCCGGCTACCTGCGCCAGATCGCCGCCAAGGTGCGCGCCAATGCCGAGCGCCTGGCTAGGATCATCACCCGCGAGCAGGGCAAGGTCCCGGCGCTGGCGCGGGTGGAAGTCGACTTCACCGCCGATTACCTGGACTACATGGCCGAGTGGGCACGCCGTCTGGAAGGCGAGGTGCTGACCAGCGACCGGGTCAACGAGCACGTGTTCCTGCTGCGCAAGCCGCTGGGTGTGGTGGCCGGCATCCTGCCGTGGAACTTCCCGTTCTTCCTCATCGCCCGGAAGATGGCGCCGGCCCTGCTGACCGGCAACACCATCGTCATCAAGCCCAGCGAAGAGACGCCGATCAACTGCTACGAATTCGCCCGCCTGGTGGCCGAGACCGACCTGCCCAGCGGTGTGTTCAACGTCGTTGGCGGGCGCGGCGCCAGCGTTGGCCACAGCCTCACCAGCCACGCGGGCGTGGACCTGATCAGCTTTACCGGCAGCGTCGGCACCGGCGCGCGGATCATGGCCGCCGCCGCGCCGAACATCACCAAGCTCAACCTGGAGCTGGGCGGCAAGGCCCCGGCCATTGTCCTCGCCGACGCCGACCTGGACCTGGCGGTGACCGCCATCACCGCCTCGCGGGTGATCAACACCGGGCAGGTGTGCAACTGCGCCGAGCGCGTCTACGTGGAGCGCAAGGTGGCCGATGCCTTCATCGACAAGATCGCCTCGGCCATGGCCGCCACCCGCTACGGCGACCCCTCCGAAAACGCCGAGCTGGACATGGGCCCGCTGATCAACCAGGCCGGCCTCGACAAGGTCGCGCAGATGGTGCGCACCGCCCAGGGCCAGGGTGCCCAGGTGGTGACCGGCGGCGCCGTGGCCGACAAGGGCAAGGGCTTCCACTACCAGCCCACGGTGCTGGCCGGCTGCAAGGCGGACATGGAGATCATGCGCAAGGAGATCTTCGGCCCGGTGCTGCCGATCCAGATCGTCGACGACCTCGACGAAGCCATCGCCCTGGCCAACGACAGTGAGTACGGCCTGACCTCATCCATCTACACCCGCAGCCTCGGCGCGGCGCTGAAGGCCAGCCGCGAGATCGACTTCGGCGAGACCTACGTCAACCGCGAGAACTTCGAGGCCATGCAGGGCTACCACGCCGGCACGCGCAAATCCGGCATCGGTGGTGCGGACGGCAAGCACGGGCTGTACGAGTTCACCCACACCCACGTGGTGTACATCCAGGAGTGAGGTGAGGGGAGGGGGGAACGGGGTGCCACGAACCGCACGGGCCTCCGTAGCCCGGACTTCAGTCCGGGAATCCCCCCTCTCCCGGGCTGAAGCCCGGGCTACAGGCTGGGCGAATGAATTCGCCCCTACGGATCAGAACATTTCATTGGGCTGGACGATGCCGTGTTTCTTCATCTTGCGGTACAGCGTGGAGCGGGAAATGCCCGAGGCCTCGGCCGCGGCGCTGATGTTCCAGCGGTGCTGGCGCAGGGTGGCCAGCAGGTGCCGGGCCTCGTCGTCGCCCAGCTGGCCGGCGAGGCTGGCGGGGCTTTCGGTGCGTGGCGCGAGCGTGGCGGGGAGGGCGGCCTGATGCAGTTCGGCGGGCAGGCAGTCGCAGTCGATCACGCCGTCCTCGGCCAGGGCCACCGCGTAACGCAGGGCATTGAGCAACTGGCGGATATTCCCCGGCCAGGGATGGGCGAGCAGGCGCTGGCGGGCCGCTTCGTCCAGGCGCAGCCCCTCGGCGCCGGGTTGGGCGGCGAGCAGGGCCTCGATCAGCTCGGCGCGGTCGCTGCGTTCGCGCAGGGCCGGCAGGGCCAGGGTCATGCCGCTGAGGCGGTAGAACAGGTCCTCGCGGAACAGCTTGGCCTGGATCATCCCGGCCAGGTCCTGGTGGGTGGCGGAGACCACCTGCACATCCAGCGGCACTGGTGCTTCGGCGCCCAGGGGGAAGATTTCGCGCTCGGCCAGCACGCGCAGCAGGCGCGTCTGCAGGTGGGCGGGCATGTCGCCGATCTCGTCGAGGAACAGGGTGCCGCCGTTGGCCAGCTCCAGCTTGCCCTTCATGCCTTTCTTGCTGGCGCCGGTGAAGCTGCCGCCGCGGTAGCCGAACAGTTCGCTCTCGATCAGCGTCTCCGGGATCGCCGCGCAGTTGAGCGCCACGAAGGGCCCGGCACGCCGGGCGCTGGCCTGGTGTATGGCGCGGGCGAAGGCCTCCTTGCCGGTGCCGGTCTCGCCGGTGATGAGGATGGGGATGCCCTTGTCGATCACCTTGCGGATGCGCCGCACGCCCTGTTGCAACTGCGGGTCGCCGCCGCCCAGGCGTTCCAGATTGGGGTGCTCGCTGGCCGGTGTGCGCACCTGCGGAGCGGGCGTGGCGGGGCGCAGGTGCCCGGCGGGAATGCGCAGGCCGACGTCCACCAGCGCCTCGCCCTGCAGGGCGCGCAGGCGCACGCCACGGGCGCCGCCGCTGGTGAGGCTGAGCAGCTCATCGACGTCGGCCGGCAGCAGGCTGTCGATGCGCCGGCCGAGCAGGGCGCTGCCCTGGGTCTCTTCGTAGGCGACGAAGGCGGCGCGGTTGGCACCGATCACCCGGCCCTGTTCATCGAGGGCCAGCAGCTGTTCGTTGGCCAGGTCGGTGATGTCGTCACGGGGCTTGATGGCCAGGGTCAGGCGGTCGCGGTAGCTCTGGCGGAAGTGGGCGTTCTCGATCAATCGGGCGTACATGATCACCAGTTGCAGGGTCAGGTACTGCGCCTCCTTGGGCCCGTCGCTGTTCAGGCAGGTGGCGTTGAGGCAGCCGCGCAGGTGGCCCTGGGCATCGAAGATCGGCGACACCGAGCAGCTCAGCCGCGCATTGGAGGTGAGGAAGTGTTCCTGGCGGTGGATGGTCAGCGCCTGGCCGGCCGCCAGGGCGGTGCCGATGCCGTTGGTGCCGGCCACGGATTCATCCCAGCGGGCGCCGACGATCAGGCCGGACTGGGTGTAGAGGTCGCGCTCGGCGGGCAGCCGCGCATCCAGGGTGATGCCGTCCTCGTCGCTGAGCAGCACCGCGAAGCCGGCCTGCACCACACGGCGGGCGAGGCCGGTGACGCCCTGGCTGGCGATGGCCAGGTATTCCTGGTGCTGGGCCTGGTGCTGGCGGATCTCGGCGGCGGTGAGGATGTTCTTCTCGCCGCGCCCGCGTGGGTTGAGGCGGTGCTGGGTGACGCTGCGGTACCAGGACTGGGCGATGAGCCCGTCGGGGCGGATGCCGCGCCCGGAGAAATGGTGGTCGACGAAGGCCGCGAGTTCGCTGGCGCTGGTCTCCGAGGCATGCAAGGTCATAGGCACTCCCGTTGGCCGATGGTCGCCCCTGGGGGCGCGCCTCGGCGTCTTGTTGTTTTGGTCGAACCGGCAGCCCGGCCGGACGCTCCAACCATAGACCGCAGAGCAGTTGCCTGCAGTTATCCATCCGTCGGAGATGGCACGGATACAGCAAGGCACATGCCGAAAGCTTCAGTCGCCGCCGCAAGGCCCGGTCCAGGGCACTTCGTCGCCAGGCCGTGCCGTGTGGGGCGCGTGGGCAGCCGTCGCAGAAATGCGACAGCTGTAGCGGGCGGGCGCACAGCTGTCGCACGCACGCTACCAAATCAGGACCGGAACTCGTTCGAAAGTAGCATTCGGGGGTGTCGGGCCTGGTGGTTAACTCAAACCTGCCGGAATTCTCCGGCGCCATAAGAAGAGGAACGACCCATGTGGACTAAACCCGCCTATACCGACCTGCGCATCGGCTTCGAAGTGACCATGTACTTCGCCAACCGCTGATCGTCCTTGCCCCGGTCCGCCGGGGCTTCCCGACAGGGGTTCCCATGCATATCCAGATTCTCGGCTCCGCCGCCGGCGGGGGCTTTCCGCAGTGGAACTGCAACTGCCGCAACTGCGCCGGCCTGCGCGCCGGCACCCTCAACGCCGAGGCGCGCACCCAGTCCTCCATCGCCCTGAGCGATGACGGGGTCAACTGGGTGCTGTGCAACGCCTCCCCCGACATTCGCGCGCAGATCGAGGCCTTCCCGACGTTGCAGCCGGCCCGGCGCCTGCGCGACACGGCCATCGCCGCCGTGCTGCTGATGGACAGCCAGATCGACCACGTCACCGGCCTGCTGACCCTGCGCGAGGGCTGCCCGCATTCGGTGTGGTGCACGGAGATGGTCCACCAGGACCTGACCAGCGGCTTCCCGCTGTTCACCATGCTGCAGCACTGGAACGGCGGTCTGGCCTGGAACCCCATCGCCCTGGACGGCGAGCCCTTCACCATTCCCGCCTGCCCGGGGCTGCGCTTCACCGCCATCGCCCTGCGCAGCAGCGCGCCGCCCTATTCGCCGCACCGGGGCAACCCGCACCCGGGCGACAACATCGGCCTGTTCGTCGAGGACCTGCGCACCGGCGGCTCGCTGTTCTATGCGCCGGGCCTGGGCCAGGTTGACGAGGCGCTGCTGGGCTGGATGCGCCGCGCCGACTGCCTGCTGGTGGACGGCACGCTCTGGCGCGACGACGAGATGCGCCTGTGCGAGGTGGGCGACAAGCTCGGCAGCGAGATGGGCCACCTGCCGCAGAGCGGCCCCGGCGGCATGCTGGAGGTGCTGGGCGGCCTTCAGGACAAGCGCCGGGTACTCATCCACATCAACAACACCAACCCCATCCTCGATGCCGATTCCGCCGAGCGCGCCGAACTGGACGCGCGCGGCATCGAAGTGGCCCGCGATGGCATGGCCATCCGCCTCTGAGCCGGTGGCGCATAACAAGGAGCTGTCCATGCAACAGACCGCCATGAGTCCCGAGCAATTCGAACAGGCACTGCGCGCCAAGGGCGCCTACTACCACATCCACCACCCCTTCCATGTGGCCATGTACCAGGGCCGCGCCAGCCGCGAGCAGATCCAGGGCTGGGTGGCCAACCGCTTCTACTACCAGGTGTGCATCCCGCTGAAGGATGCGACGATTCTCGCCAACTGCCCGGACCGCGACACCCGCCGCGAATGGATCCAGCGCATCCAGGACCACGACGGCGCACCGGGCGAGGCGGGCGGCATCGAAGCCTGGCTGCGCCTGGCCGAGGCGGTGGGGCTGGACCGCGAGCAGGTGCTGTCCCAGGAGCTGGTGCTGCCGGGGGTGCGCTTCGCCGTGGACGCCTACGTCAACTTCGCCCGCCGCGCCAGCTGGCAGGAGGCGGCGAGCAGCTCGCTGACCGAACTCTTCGCGCCGCAGATCCACCAGTCGCGGCTGGACGCCTGGCCCACCCATTACCCCTGGATCGACCCGGCCGGCTACGACTACTTCCGCTCGCGCCTGTCCCAGGCCCGGCGCGATGTGGAGCACGGCCTGCGCATCACCCTGGCGCACTACCGCACGGTGGAGCAGCAGGCGCGCATGCTGGAGATCCTGCAGTTCAAGCTCGACGTGCTGTGGAGCATGCTCGACGCCATGAGCATGGCCTACGAGCTGGAGCGCCCGCCCTACCACACGGTGACCCGCGAGCGGGTCTGGCACCGGGGGCTGGGGCAATGAGCGAGGTGCTGCAATCGAAGACCCCGCAACTGCGCCGGGGCTTCCGCTTCCAGTTCGAGCCGGCCCAGGGCTGCCACGTGCTGCTCTACCCGGAAGGCATGATCAAGCTCAACGAGAGCGCCAGCGAAATCCTCAAGCTGATCGACGGCCAGCGCAGCGTCGCCGCCATCATCGACGACCTCACCGGGCGCTTCCCCGATGTGCCGGGGGTGGACGAGGACATCCTCGCGTTCATGGAGGTGGCCAGTGCTCAGTTCTGGATCGAGTTGCGTTGAACCGCTTGGCACGGCCCGCCAGCCCGGCCCACCTTTATGGCTGCTGGCCGAACTGACCTATCGCTGCCCGCTGCAGTGCCCGTATTGCTCCAACCCCCTGGATTTCGACCGCCAGGGCGCGGAGCTGTCCACCGCCGAGTGGATCGAGGTGTTCCGCCAGGCCCGTGAGCTGGGGGCGGCGCAGTTGGGATTTTCCGGTGGCGAGCCGCTGGTTCGCCAGGACCTGGCCGAGCTGATCCGCGCGGCACGCGGCATGGGCTATTACACCAACCTGATCACTTCCGGCATCGGCCTCACCGAGACGCGTATCGCCGAGTTCGCCGAGGCGGGGCTGGACCATATCCAGATCAGCTTCCAGGCTGCCGACGAGGAGGTGAACAACCTGCTGGCCGGCTCGCGCAAGGCCTTCGCCCAGAAGCTGGCCATGGCCCGGGCGGTGAAGGCGGCGGGCTACCCGATGGTGCTCAACTTCGTCACCCACCGGCACAACATCGACAACATCGAGCGCATCATCGACCTGTGCCTGGAGCTGGAGGCGGACTTCGTCGAACTCGCCACCTGCCAGTTCTACGGCTGGGCCGAGCTCAACCGCGCCGGCCTGCTGCCGACCCGCGAGCAGCTGGAGCGCGCCGAGGCCATCACCAACGCCTACCGGGACAAGCTGGCGGCCCAGAACCACCCCTGCAAGCTGATCTTCGTCACCCCGGACTACTACGAGGAGCGCCCCAAGGCCTGCATGAACGGCTGGGGCAACCTGTTCCTCGACATCACCCCCGACGGCACCGCCTTGCCCTGCCACAGCGCACGGCAGCTGCCGGTGCAGTTCCCCAATGTGCGCGAGCACAGCATCCGCCACATCTGGCAGCACTCCTTCGGCTTCAACCGCTTCCGTGGCGATGCCTGGATGCCCGAGCCGTGCCGCTCCTGCGACGAGAAGGACCGCGACTTCGGCGGCTGCCGCTGCCAGGCCTTCATGCTCACCGGGGATGCCGCCAACGCCGACCCGGTGTGCAGCAAGTCGGCGCACCACGGCATCATCCTCGACGCCCGCCGCCAGGCCGAGGAGGCGCCACGGGGGATGGGCGAACTGGTGTTCCGCAACCCGGGCAATGCGCAGCTGATCGCCAAGGCCTGAGCCTTCGCCGCAGGAGGAATCCCGATGCCCATCGCCCCCTACGGCACCTGGCCCAGCACCTTCAGCGCCCTCGATGCGGCAGCGGCCAGCCACGATTTCGCCGAGCTGAAACGCTGCGCCCACGGCCTGCTGTGGAGCCAGTTCGACCCGGCGGACGCGCGCACCACCCTCTGGTTGTGGCGCCACGGTGAGGCGCGCTGCCTGACACCGGCGGGCTTCTCCCTGCGCAGCCGGGTGCACGAGTACGGCGGCGGCGCCTTCTGCCCCACCGCCGAGGGTGTCGCCTTCGTCAACGAGGCGGACCAGCAGCTTTATCTCCAGCGCGTCGACGGCGCGCCTCGGCCACTGACGCGGCAGCCCGGCAGCCGCTTCGGCGACCTGCAATTCGACGCCCAGGGCGAAGCGTTGCTGGCAGTGGAAGAGCGTCACGGTGGTGAGGCGGTGCGCAACCGCCTGGTGAGCATCGCCCTGGCCGATGGCACCCGCTCGGTGATTGCCGAGGGCGCCGACTTCTACGCCGCCCCGGTGCTGGACGGCACCGGCCAACGCCTGGCCTGGATCGAGTGGGACCGCCCCGAGCAACCCTGGACCGAGACCCGCCTGTGCGAGGCGCAGCGCGACGACAGGGGCAACTGGCAAGGGCACCGCGTGCTGGCCGGTGCCGCAGGCGGCGAATCCCTGCAGCAGCCGCGCTTCGCCGCCGATGGTCGTTTGCTGTGCCTGAGCGACCGCCACGCCGGCTGGCAACCCTGGGAGGAATCCACCCGGGGCTGGCGTCCGGTGGCGGGGTGTGCCGAGGCCGACCACGCCGCCGCGCCCTGGCAACTGGGCGCCTGCACCTGGTTGCCGCTGGAGGCGGGTGGGTTGCTGTCGAGCCGCTTCGAGCAGGGCTTCGGCGTGCTGGCGGAGCAGGGCGGGGCGGGGGAGCGACGCCTGGCCGACGCTTTCAGCCGCTTCCGCGCCCTGGCAGCCGACGAGGCCCATTTCTATGCCATCGCCACGGCGCCGGACCGGCTGCCGGCGGTGATCGCCATCGACCGCGTGGACGGTCGCGTCGAGGTACTGGCCGGCGGCGAGCAACCGCTGGGCGAGGCGCAGCTGTCACGCCCCGAGCCCCTGGGCTTCGACAGCGGCCAGGGCGAGCGCGCCCATGGCTTCTTCTACCCGCCACGCCATGCCGAGGTGCGCGGCCCGGCCGACGAGCGCCCGCCATTGCTGGTGTTCATGCACGGTGGGCCGACATCCGCCTGCTACCCGCAGTTCGACCCGCGCATCCAGTTCTGGACCCAGCGCGGCTTCGCCGTGCTCGACCTCAACTACCGGGGCAGCAGCGGCTACGGCCGCGCCTACCGCCAGCGCCTGCGTGGCGAGTGGGGGCGCATCGAGGTGGAGGACGCCTGCGCGGCGGTCGCCCACCTGGCCGCCGACGGGCGTACCGACGGCGCACGGGCCTTTATCCGCGGCGGCAGCGCCGGCGGCTACAGCGCCCTGCTGGCCCTGGCCGACAGCCGCGCCTTCCGTGGCGGCGCCAGCCTCTACGGGGTCAGCGACCCGCTGGCCCTGCGCCGGGTCACCCACAAGTTCGAGGCCGACTACCTCGACTGGCTGATCGGCGACCCCGACCTCGACGCCGAGCGCTACCGCCAGCGCACCCCGCTGCAGCGCCTGGATGACATCGAGGTGCCGCTGATCTTCTTCCAGGGCGGCCGCGACGCCGTGGTCGTCCCCGCGCAAACCTGTTCCATGGTCGACGCCCTGCGCCAGCGGGGCCGCGAGGTGGAGGTGCACCTCTACCCCGACGAAGGCCACGGCTTCCGCCAGGCGGCCAATCTCGCCCATGCGCTGGAGGCGGAGTACGGGTTCTATCGGCGGTTGCTCTGATCGCATGGCGATGGGGTGGGAGGTTCACAAGCACTGAAACGGGCGACTCGCAATCGGCTGGCACCCATTGGTCGGATTGAAAACGCCCCTGATTCCAGTAGTCTGCTTCCCATCCCATAACAAGAACGATCAGGCGGATTCATGCGCCACGACATCAGCCAACTGCGTAAATTCGTGTCCCCCGAAATCATCTTCGGCGCCGGCTGCCGGCATAACGTCGGCAACTACGCGAGCACCTTCGGTGCGCGCAAGGTGCTGGTGGTGTCCGACCCCGGCGTGCTGGCCGCCGGCTGGGTCGCCGATGTGGAGGCCAGCCTGCAGGCCCAGGGCATCGACTACTGCCTGTTCACCCAGGTCTCGCCCAACCCGCGTGTGGAAGAGGTGCGCCTGGGGGCGGATTTCTACCGCAGCGAGGGCTGCAACGTGATAGTCGCGGTGGGCGGCGGCAGCCCGATGGATTGCGCCAAGGGCATCGGCATCATGGTCGCCCACAACCGCTGCATCCTCGAGTTCGAGGGGGTGGACACCATCCGCGTGCCGAGCCCGCCGCTGATCCTTATCCCCACCACCGCCGGCACCTCGGCGGACGTGTCGCAGTTCGTGATCATCTCCAACCAGGCCGAGCGCATGAAGTTCTCCATCGTCAGCAAGGCGGTGGTGCCGGACGTGTCGCTGATCGACCCGGAAACCACCCTGAGCATGGACCCCTTCCTCTCCGCCTGTACCGGCATCGACGCGCTGGTGCACGCCATCGAGGCTTTCGTTTCCACCGGCAGCGGGCCGCTCACCGACACCCACGCGCTGGAGGCCATGCGCCTGATCAACGGCAACCTGGTGCAGATGATCGCCACGCCGGACGACATCGCCCTGCGCGAGAAGATCATGCTCGGCAGCATGCAGGCGGGGCTGGCCTTCTCCAACGCCATTCTCGGGGCGGTGCACGCCATGTCCCACAGCCTCGGCGGCTTCCTCGACCTGCCCCATGGCATGTGCAACGCGGCGCTGGTGGAGCATGTGGTGGCCTTCAACTACAGCGCCGCGCCGGAGCGCTTCCGCATGGTGGCCGAGACCCTGGGCATCGACCCGCGCGGGCTCAACCACAACCAGATCCGCCAGCGCCTGGTGGAACACCTGATCGCCTTCAAGCAGTCGGTGGGCTTCCACGAGACGCTGAAGCTGCACGGCGTTTCCACCTCCGACATCCCCTTCCTGTCGCGCCATGCGATGGAGGACCCCTGCATCCTCACCAACCCGCGCGAGTCGAGCCAGCGGGATGTCGAGGTGGTGTATGCCGAGGCCCTCTGAGGAGCAGCGCCAGGCGCTGCTCGGGCTGGGCAGCCACTCGGCGCGCAAGAGCCATTACCCCGAGCTGCTGAGCCGCCTGGAGGAGCTGGAGACCGAGCGCAACCGCTACAAGTGGCTGTTCGAGCACGCGGTGCACGGCATCTTCCAGGCCAGCCTGCAGGAGGGCCTGCGCGCGGCCAACCCGGCGCTGGCGCGGATGCTCGGCTACGACTCGCCGGAGCAACTGCTGTGGTCGCTGACCGACCTGGCCAGCCACCTGTTCGTTGGCGGTGAGGCGGAGCTGGTGCACATCCGTGCCGAGCTGCAGCGCCAACAGGGGTTGATCGGCTACGAGACGCGCCTGCGTCGCCAGGATGGCAGCCATGTGGACGTGCTGATGAACCTGCTGCTGAAGCCGGACGAGGAGGGGCTGTTCGAAGGCTTCGTCGCCGACATCACCGAGCGCATCCTCGCCCAGCAGCGCCTGCAGACCCTCAACGACGAACTGGAGCAGCGGGTGGCGGCGCGCACCCTGGAGCTGCAGACCCTGAACGGCCAGCTGCGCGAGGCGCGGGACGCCGCCGAGGCTGCCAACCAGAGCAAGGACAAGTACCTGGCCGCCGCCAGCCACGACCTGCTGCAGCCGCTGAACGCCGCGCGACTGCTGGTTTCGACCCTGCGCGAGCGCAGCCTGCCCGGCGCCGAGCAACTGCTGGTGGAGCGCACCCACCTGGCCCTGGAAGGCGCCGAGGACCTGCTCACCGACCTGCTGGAAATCTCCAAGCTGGACCAGAGCGCGATCCGCCCGGACATTGACGCCTATCGCCTGGACGAGTTGCTGGCGCCGCTGGCCTCGGAGTTCCAGAGCGTTGCCCAGTCCGCCGGGTTGCAGCTGCGCGCGCGCATTCCCAAGGGGCTGGCGGTGAGCACCGATATCCGCCTGCTGACGCGCATCCTGCGCAACTTCCTCAGCAATGCCTGCCGCTACACCGAGCGCGGCCGCGTGCTGCTGGGCTGCCGCCGCCGGGGCGACCGGGTGCGGCTGGAGGTGTGGGACAGCGGCCGGGGCATTCCGGCGGACCAGCTGCAGGCAATCTTCCTCGAGTTCAACCAGCTGGACCGTGGCCGCGCCGCCGAACGCAAGGGCGTGGGCCTGGGGTTGGCCATCGTCGACCGCATCGCCGGCATCCTCGGCTGTCCCATTGCCGTGCGTTCACAGCCGGGGCGGGGTTCGGTGTTTTCCATCGAGGTGCCGCTGGCGGAGGTGCTGCCGGCGCGCCGCGAGGACGCCCCCGTGCGCCCGCAGACCGGCGACCCGCTGCCGGGCCGGCGCCTGTTGGTGCTGGATAACGAGGCGAGCATCCTCCACAGCATGGCCGCGCTGCTGGGCCAGTGGGGTTGTGAGGTGGTGACCGCGCCCGACCTGGAGAGCGCCCTGGGCAACCTGGGTGGCGTCGCGCCGGAGGCGATCCTCGCCGACTACCACCTCGACCATGGCGTGACCGGTTGCGAGGTGGTGCAGGCACTGCGCGGGCAGTTCGGCCGGGCCATTCCGGCGGTGATGATCACTGCTGACCGCAGCGACGAGTGCCGGCGCAACCTCCAGGCCCTCGGCGCGCCGCTGCTGAACAAGCCGGTGAAGCCGGGCAAGCTGCGGGCGGTGCTGAGCCAGTTGCTGCTCTGACCCCGAGTGGGGTCAGTTGCCGTGCGGGGTGGCGGCCAGGACCTGCTTGAGCTGGGCCTGGTAGTCGGCCGATTCGCGCTGGCGGGCGACCTCGTCCCAGATGGCATGGGCGAGGCTGGGGTTCATGTCCATCAAGCGGTTGGACAGCATCAGGTAGTAGTCCTTCTGCTCCAGCGGCACGGGGCGTTTCTCGATGCCTTCGCCGAGGTCCGGGTGGCTGGCCAGGAGCTGATCGGCGCGCAGGGTCTGCATGGCGGCGGCTTCGAAGCGGTGGCCGTGGAGCATGCGCAGCAGGGCCAGTGGGTCGCGGCTGGTTTCTTCCACGTCCAGGCCGTGGGCCTTGAGGAAGTCGATGATGGAGAAGCCGCTGAGGGACGCGACCCGGCCCTGGATGCCCGTGAAGGTGTTGCCGTCCCAGTCGGCCTGGCTGCCGCGCAGGCGGTACAGCGAGTAGGAGGCGCTGTGCAGGCGCTTGTCGGTATCCAGCGAACCATCAGCGCGGTACGGGTAGTGGCCCATGACCTGGCGCTCGGCCTTGAAGGAGGAGGCGAAGGCGCCGTCGTACTGGCCCCGGGCGAGGCCGTCGAGGCAGCGCTTCCAGGGCATCGGCTGGCGTTCGATGGTCAGTTTCAGGGCGCTCTGCACGCGGTCGAACAGCGCCTGGTTGAGGCCTTTGTCGTCGAGCATCACCCAGGGCCAGGAGTCCTGGTCCTCGTAGCAGAACACCAGCTTCGCGGGTTCGGCTGCCTGGGCCTGAAGGGCGAGGAAGCAGGCGAGGATTAAGGTGATGGGCTTGATCGGTGACATGGTGGCTCTTTCCGGGCAGGCGCCAGGGAAGTGTAGTCAGGCCGCCGTGGCCGTCCGCTGGCGGGCGCATTTCTAGCATGATGGCAAAGCGCCGTCTCTGCTCCTCGGGTGAACTTGAGAACCCGGTCAGGATCGGGACGGGGGAGGCGGATGAACGGGGGGCTGGGCGGGTACAAAAATGGCCGCAAGGGGCGGCCATGAGGTTTCCGCGGCAGGGGAGGCGGAGGCGATAGCGGCGCGGGGAGGGCGGGGCGGCGCCGGACTTTTCCGTCATGGCCATGTGAGCCGCGTGCGGCGTCAGATGGGGGCTGGTCCCTCAGCCGCAGCCAGTGTCGCCGGCCCGTGTTGCAGGCCTGTGACGGGCGCGAAGAAAATTTTATTCGCTGTATAGTTTTATACATAGCGAAGGGGTAGAGTCGGCTCCCGCTTCACGCGCTGCTCAACCTCACACAAAAACAAAGGAGTGCTCCATGGGCCACATGTCCCGTCTGTTCATCGCGCTTGCTGCCTGCACCACCGCCAACCTGGCTATGGCCCAGGACGTCCAGGTCGCGGTCGCCGCCAACTTCACCGCACCGATCCAGGCCATCGCCAAGGACTTCGAGAAAGACACCGGCCACAAGCTGGTGATCGCCACCGGTGCCACCGGCCAGTTCTATGCGCAGATCAAGAACGGCGCGCCGTTCGAAGTCTTCCTCGCCGCCGACGACAGCACCCCGGCCAAGCTGGAGAAGGAAGGCGACACCGTTGCCGGCACTCGCTTCACCTACGCCGTCGGCACCCTGGCCCTGTGGTCGGCCAAGGACGGTTACGTCGACGCCAAGGGCGAGGTGCTGAAGAAGAACGAATACAAGCACCTGTCCATCGCCAACCCGAAAGCCGCGCCCTACGGCCTGGCAGCTACCCAGGTGCTGGAGAAGCTGGGCCTGACCGCCCAGGTCAAGGGCAAGCTGGTGGAAGGCCAGAACATCACCCAGGCGCAGCAGTTCATCTCCAGCGGCAACGCCGAGCTGGGCTTCGTCGCGTTGTCGCAGATCTACAAGGATGGCAAGGTGACCGGCGGCTCTGCCTGGATAGTGCCGGCCGAGCTGCATGACCCGATCAAGCAGGACGCGGTGATCCTCGCCAAGGGCAAGGACAACGCCGCCGCCAAGGCGCTGGTCGACTACCTGAAGGGCGACAAGGCCGTCGCGGTGATCAAGTCCTACGGCTACGCGCTTTGAGTTGAATGAGGGAGCGGTGCGATGCCACTGAGTGGTGACGACTGGGCGGCGATCTGGCTGACCCTGGAGCTGGCGACCCTGACCACGGCCCTGTTGCTGCTGGTGGGAACGCCCATTGCCTGGTGGCTGGCGCGCACCGACTCCTGGCTGAAAGGTCCCGTGGGGGCGGTGGTGGCATTGCCGCTGGTGCTGCCGCCCACGGTGATCGGCTTCTACCTGCTGGTGAGCATGGGCCCCCACGGTTTCATCGGCCAGTTCACCCAGTCCATTGGGCTGGGTACCTTGCCCTTCACCTTCGCCGGCCTGGTGGTGGGGTCGGTCTTCTATTCGCTGCCCTTCGTGGTGCAGCCGCTGCAGAACGCCTTCGAGGCCATGGGCCCGCGCCCGCTGGAAGTGGCGGCCACCCTGCGCGCCAGCCCCTGGGACAGCTTCGTCACCGTGGTGCTGCCACTGGCCCGACCGGGCTTCGTTACCGCCTCCATCCTCGGCTTCGCCCACACGGTGGGGGAGTTCGGCGTGGTGCTGATGATCGGCGGCAATATCCCGGAGAAGACCCGGGTGGTGTCGGTGCAGATCTTCGATCACGTCGAGGCCATGGAATATACCCAGGCCCACTGGCTGGCCGGTGGCATGGTGGTGTTCTCCTTCCTCATACTGCTGGCCCTGTATTCCAGCCGGCGCATGAAGCCGGGCTGGACCTGACCCCAAGGACCCTCGCGGCATGAGTCACGAAATACGTGCGCGCCTCTACCTGGCCTGGCCCGGCTTCGAGCTGGACGTCGACCTCGCCCTGCCCGGGCGTGGCGTCACCGCGCTGTTCGGCCATTCCGGTTCCGGCAAGACCAGCCTGCTGCGCTGCATCGCCGGGCTAGAGCGCAACGCGTGCGGGCGCCTGGAGATCAACGGCGAGACCTGGCAGGACAGCGAGCGCGGGCTTTTCGTGCCCACCCACAAGCGCGCCCTGGGCTACGTGTTCCAGGAGGCGAGCCTGTTCGAGCACCTGTCGGTGCGGCGCAACCTGGCCTACGGCGAGAAGCGCATCCCCGTCGCCGAGCGGCGGGTGAAGCTGGAGCAGGCGGTGGAGCTGCTGGGCATCGGCCATTTGCTGGAACGCATGCCGGCACGCCTGTCCGGTGGCGAGCGGCAGCGCGTGGGCATGGCCCGGGCGCTGCTGACCAGCCCGCGCCTGCTGCTGATGGACGAGCCCCTGGCGGCGCTGGATGGCAAGCGCAAGGCGGAGATCCTGCCGTACCTGGAGCGCCTGCATGACGAACTGGATATCCCGGTGCTCTATGTCAGCCATTCGCCGGACGAGGTGGCGCGGCTGGCCGATCATCTGGTGCTGATGGACGAAGGCCGCGTGCTGGCCAGCGGGCCCCTGGGCGAAACCCTGGCGCGGCTGGACCTGCCCACCGCGTTGGATGATGACGCCGGCGTGGTGGTAGAAGGGCGGGTGATCGGCCATGACCCGGAGTACGACCTGCTCAGCCTCGGCCTGCCGGACAGCGGCCTGAGCATGCGCGTGGCCCACGCCCCGGCGGAGCGTGGCCGGCGCGTGCGCTTCAAGGTGCGCGCCCGGGATGTGAGCCTGAGCCTGCAGCGCCAGGCGGACAGCAGCATCCTCAACCTGCTGCCGGCGACGGTGCGCGAGGAAATTCCCGCGGACAACGCCGCCCATGTGCTGGTGCGCCTGGATGTGGACGGCACGGCGATGCTGGCGCGCATCACCCGCTATTCCCGCGACCAGCTCGGCCTGCACCCGGGCCAGCAGCTGTGGGCGCAGATCAAGTCGGTGGCGCTGTTAGCCTGAGGGGCTTCGCAGGGGGAGGTCGGTGTTCCGAGTGCCCGGCGGAACCTCGCGGATGATGGGTTTCGCTTCGCTCTACCCATCCTACAAGTTGCGTTTCGACCTACGGCATCAGGCGCTGGCGCCGAATACCTTGGCCAGGTGGGCTTCGTAGCGGGCGATGTCGCCTGCGATATCCGGGCGCTTCATCACGTCGACGGCGAGGAAGGTGGGCAGGCCGGTCATGCCGAGGAACTGGTTGGCCTTGTGGAAGGGGAAGTAGACCGCGTCCACACCCTTGGCCTCGAAGAAGTCGCTGGGGTCGTCGAAGGCTTGCTGCGGGGCGTTCCAGGTGGCGGAGATCATGTACTGCTTGCCGTGCAGCAGGCCGCCGCTGCCGTACTTCTGCGAGGCGTCGGAGCGGGTGCGGCCATCGTTGGCGTAGAGGCTGCCGTGGCCGGCGGTGAAGACTTCGTCGATGTATTTCTTCACGGTCCAGGGCGCGCCCATCCACCAACCGGGCATCTGCCAGACGATGACGTCGGCCCAGAGGAATTTCTGCACTTCTTCGGCGGTGTCGTAGCCGCCGTCGATGAAGGTCTCCTTCACGTCGAAGCCCGAGCGGTCGAGGAAGGCCAGGGCGGCTTCGTGCAGGGTGCGGTTGTAGCGGCCGTCGGAGTGGGCGAACTGCTTGCCGCCGTTGAGCAGGAGGATCTTTTTCATGGCTGGTGGCCTCGTGAGGTTCTCGATGGCCGGCAGACTACCCAGTGAACCGGCCCGGAAAAACCGCCTTCCAGACAAATCGCCTTTGCGTGAAAAGCACGAATGAGTGGGGAACTGTTGCGATAGGCTGCGGCGCCTTTCAGTCAGCGGAGCCCCATGCCATGAGCGATACCTGTGCCTTCATCCTCCATGCCCAGCTGCGCCCGGAGCGCGCCGACGCGTTCGAGGCGCTGTTCCGCGCCTATGTCGAGCCGAGCCGCGCGGAGGCGGGCTGCATCGAATACCACATGCTGCGCGACGCCCGGGACCCGACGCTGTTCATCTTCTTCGAGGTGTGGCGTTCGCGGGCGGACCTGGAGCGCCATTCGTCCCTGCCGCACATGCAGGCCTTCCACGAGCGGCGCATGGAATTCCTGGTGCGGGATTTCGAGATCCGCGAGATCGAGATGCTCAGCGCGGCGGCGATGGTGAAGGCGGGGTGAGCCGCGTCGTTCATCGGGTGTTCCGGGTATCCCCTGGGCTGAAGCCCAGGCTACATCCCAGGTTACAACTCGGGCTGCGCCGGGGCGGTCAGGCTTCCTGGGCGCGGTAGGCGCCGGGGGTGAGGCCGGTCCATTTCTTGAACGCGCGGTGGAAGGCCGAGGGCTCGGAGAAGCCAAGCTGTTCGGCGATGGCCTGGATGGCCAGTTCGTCGCGGCCCAGGTGGTAGATGGCCAGGTCGCGGCGCAGGTGGTCCTTCAGTTCCTGGAAGCTGGTGCCTTCCTCGCGCAGGTGGCGGCGCAGGGTCTGCGGGCTGATGTGCAGGTGCTGGGCGACCTTTTCCAGGTCCGGCCAGTCGCGGCAGTCGCGGCCCAGCAGGCGACGGATCTGGCTGTTCAGGCTGTCGCCGCCGTCGGGACGGGCCAGCAGGTCGGCCGGCGAGTGTTCGAGGAAGTGCTTGAGGGTGCGCTCGTCCTGCAGCAGCGGCATGGCCAGGTAGCGCGCCTGGAACAGCAGGCTGGTGCAGGGCGCGTCGAAGCGGCGGGTGGTGGGGAACAGCAGCTCGTATTCGCCCACGTGCTCGGGCTCGGCGTAGGCGAAGGTGGCTTCCTCCAGGCGGATGCGCTGGCCGATCAGCCAGCTGCCGAGGCGGTGCCAGATCACCAGCAGGCTTTCCACCAGGAAGTGGTCCGGGTCCCAGAGCGTGGCGTCGTCCACCGTCAGGCGCACCGATTCGCCCTCGCGCTCCAGCAGGATGCGCGGCGCCTCGGGGAACAGGCCGTAGAACATCGCGCCTCGCCCCAGGGCTTTCTCGAGGCTGCGGCAGTGGATGATGGCGTGGCACATCATGGCGAAGGTGCCGCGCTTGCTGCGCTGGCGGCCGAATCCCATGTACTCGTCGTCCAGCGCCTCCCACAACAACTGCATCAAGCGGCTGAACTGCTCGGGGGCGATGCGTGCCCGTGGCTCGTCCAGCAGCGCGGCCTGGATGCCGGCGTTGCGCAGGATGGCGGTGCAGTCCACGCCCTGGCGTGCGGGGCCGCGCAAGGCGGCTCGGACGAAGTGGCTGGCGATGGTGCGCTCGCGCATGGGCGGCTTCCTGGCTCGGGGTGACCGATGGTAGGTCGTGGCAGAAGCAGGCGACAAGGGGTGGATGTGGCGGGAATCCCCCTGCTTCGCTGGCGGGAATCCGCCCGAGGGATTGTCCTACAGCGTCCGGCCATTTTCTGTAGGCCACGGCGCACTAGGCATTGCGCCGGCAAGACGGGTTGGCACAGCCCTTGCGATAGGAGCAGCGCCATCCATTGGTTTGGATCGCAGAACAACAAAGTCTCCCAGCAAGGGAGGTGATTGAGACCGGTGGTGCGCCCCTGTACGGAATCAGGCCCCGCACCACCCGAGAGGATCTGCCATGACCCGTCAACCCCTCTACAAAAGCCTTTATTTCCAGGTTCTGGTGGCCATCGCCATCGGCATCCTGATCGGCCATTTCTTCCCGCAGACCGGCGTTGCCCTGAAGCCCCTGGGCGACAGCTTCGTCAAGCTGATCAAAATGGCCATCGCGCCGATCATCTTCTGCACCGTGGTGACCGGCATCGCCGGCATGCAAAGCATGAAGGCCGTCGGCAAGACCGGCGGCTACGCGCTGCTGTATTTCGAGATCGTTTCCACCCTGGCGCTGGTGATCGGCCTGATCGTGGTGAACGTATTCCAGCCCGGCGCCGGCATGCATGTCGACCCGACCACCCTGGATATCAAGGGCATCGCGGCCTACGCCGCTGCCGGTGAGAAGCAGTCCACCATCGACTTCCTGATGAACGTCATCCCCGGGACCGTGGTCGGCGCCTTCGCCAACGGCGACATCCTCCAGGTGCTGTTCTTCTCCGTGCTGTTCGGTTATGCGCTGCACCGCATGGGCGACTACGGCCGCCCGGTGTTCGAGTTCATCGAGCGCATCTCCCAGGTGATGTTCAACATCATCAACGTGATCATGAAGGTCGCGCCCATCGGTGCCTTCGGTGCCATGGCCTTCACCATCGGCCAGTACGGCGTGGGTTCGCTGGTGCAGCTCGGCCAGCTGATGCTGTGCTTCTACATCACCTGCCTGCTGTTCGTGCTGGTGGTCCTGGGCAGCATCGCCCGTGCCCACGGCTTTAGCATCCTCAAGTTCATCAAGTACATCCGCGAAGAACTGCTGATCGTGCTGGGCACCTCGTCCTCCGAGTCGGCCCTGCCGCGCATGATCGCCAAGATGGAAAAACTCGGCGCCAACAAGTCGGTCGTCGGCCTGGTGATCCCCACCGGTTACTCCTTCAACCTCGACGGCACCTCTATCTACCTGACCATGGCCGCGGTGTTCATCGCCCAGGCCACCGACACGCCGATGGACATCACCCACCAGATCACCCTGCTGTTGGTGCTGCTGATCGCTTCCAAGGGCGCCGCCGGCGTCACCGGTAGCGGCTTCATCGTCCTCGCCGCCACCATCTCCGCCGTCGGCCACCTGCCGGTTGCGGGCCTGGCGCTGATCCTCGGCATCGACCGCTTCATGTCCGAAGCCCGCGCCCTGACCAACCTGGTGGGCAACGGCGTGGCGACCCTCGTCGTCGCCAAGTGGTGCAAGCAGCTGGACACCGACACGCTGGACCGCGAACTGGCTGGCAATGGCAATGGCAATGCCGCGCCGCAGGCAGAAGCCCAGCGCGTCTGAACCGCGTAATTCTCTCCTCCCTCCCCACGGGGAGGAGATTTTCCAGGCCCGTCTCGTGACGGGCTTTTTTATGGGCGCAGGAAAGTGGGACGTAGCGCGCCGATCCCCTTGCCTGGCGTGCGCGGGTACCCATGAGCACATGGGTCAATCGACCCTGAGCGCTTGTGTCATTGAGCGCTTGGGCGGGCGCCGCCTACCCTGCGGAACGATTTTTTCCAGGGAGACCCTTCGCATGCAGCGCATCCATTTCGAAACCGAACACAACATGTTCCGCGACTCGTTCCGTGCCTTCCTGCAGAAGGAAGTGGTGCCGCACCAGGAAGCCTGGGAAGAGGCGGGCGTGGTGGATCGTGCGGTGTGGCGCAAGGCTGGCGAGATGGGCTTCCTGCTGCCCTGGGCGGACGAGGAGTACGGCGGCGCCGGGCTGAAGGACTTCCGCTACGAGCAGATCATGTGCGAGGAGCTGGCCCACATCAACGAACCGGGCTTCATGATCCCGCTGCACTCGGCGCTGTGCGGCCCCTACATCGCGGAGTACGGCAACGCCGAGCAGAAGGCGCGCTTCCTGCCGGGGATCATCAGCGGCGAGATCATCCTCGCGGTGGCCATGACCGAGCCCTCGGCCGGTTCCGACCTGGCCGGCATGCGCACCACCGCGGTGGACAAGGGCGACCATTACGAGCTGAACGGCTCCAAGGTGTTCATCTCCAACGGCCTGCTGGCCGACCTGGTGATAGTCGCGGCCAAGACCGACCCGGCCAACAAGCACGCCATGGGCCTGTTCCTGGTGGAGCGCGACATGATCGGCTTCGAGCGCGGGCGCAACCTGAAGAAGTTGGGCATGAAGAGCCAGGACACCGCCGAGCTGTTCTTCAACAACGTCAAGGTGCCCAAGGAGAACCTGCTGGGCGATGCCAAGGGCGGCTTCTTCTACCTGATGAACATGCTCGCCCAGGAGCGTCTGACCAACGCCTGCGGCGCGGTGGCCGGTGCCGAAGCGGCGCTGCAGACCACCATCGACTACGTGAAGGAGCGCAAGGCCTTCGACCGGCCCGTTTCGCACTTCCAGAACACCCGCTTCAAGCTGGCCGAGATGCGCACCCAGATCGACGTCGCCCAGGTCTTCACCGACCGCTGCGTGATGGACCACAACCAGCGCAAGCTGACCCCCGAAGTGGCCGCCGAGGCCAAGCTGTTCACCACCGAGCTGCTGTGCAAGGTGGTGGACGAGGGTGTGCAGCTGCACGGCGGCTGGGGCTACATGTGGGAGTACCCGATCTGCAAGATGTACGCGAATGCGCGCATCCAGCGCATCTTCGCCGGCACCTCGGAGATCATGAAGGAGATCATCAGCCGCGGCATGAAGCTCTGAACCCCAGCCCGGCGCCCCGGGCCGGGCTAGAGTTCAGCCACTGAGTAAACGCCAGGAGGCCATCGCCATGAATGCACCGCTGGGCGCCATCGACGCCTGGGCCCAACCCGCCAACGGTCGCGCCCGCGAGCTGTTGCCGGAGGTGGTCCGGCTGTTCGAGAAATCCGGTTCCGCGCACTTGCTCGACCAGCCGCTGACACCCGAGCAGACGGTGGCGGAGATGGACCGCGCGGGCGTGGACAAACTCATGCTCGCCGCCTGGTGCAGGCCAGAGCGCTGGGTGTTCGACAACGACCTGGTGGCCGAGTACACCCGCGCCTTCCCCGACCGCTTCGTCGGGGTCGCCACCGTCGACCTGGGCAAGCCCCTGGCGGCGGTGCGCGAGCTGGAGCGGGCGGTGCTGGAACTGGGCTGCAAGGCGCTGCGCGTGGTGCCCTGGTTGTGGAAGCTGCCGCCCAACCACCGGCTCTACTACCCGCTCTACGTGAAGTGCATCGAGCTGGATATTCCCTTCTGCACCCAGGTGGGCCACACCGGCCCGCTGATGCCCTCGGAGACCGGCCGCCCGGTGCCTTACCTGGACGAGGTGGCGCTGGATTTCCCCGAGCTGCGCATCGTCGCCGGGCACATCGGCCATCCCTGGACCGAGGAAATGATCGGCCTGGCCTGGAAGCACGACAACATCTACATCGACACCTCCGCCTACCTGCCGCGCTACTACCCCCAGGCGCTGCTGCAGTTCATGCGCAGCTACGGCCAGGACAAGGTGCTGTTCGGCAGCAACTTCCCGCAGCTGTCCCTGGAGCGCTGCATGACCCAGGTGAAGGAGCTGGCGCTGCCAGCGGAGATCGAGGCGAAGTTCCTCCAGGGCAACGCCCGCCAGGTGTTCCGGCTGTGAGGCTATCCGGCGAGCCGCCGTGCCCGGGAGGAGGGCGGATAGGCGGCGAATAACGTGACAAGCTCCGACCATTACAAGAACAACAAGGAGGGTTCAGCAATGACCGATCAACTGCCGTTGCAGCGGCTCGCCCATTGGGTGGGCACCACGCCGGACCGCGTCTGGCTCAGCCAGCCGGTGGAGCGCCAGTGGCATGACCTGACCTGGCGCCAGGCCGACGACCAGGCGCGGCGCCTGGCCAGTGCGCTGCAGGCGCTGGGCTGCGCGCCGGGCGACCGGGTGGCGATCCTGGCGAAGAACTGCGCCGAGTGGATCATCAGCGACCTGGCGATCATGCTCGCCGGGCTGGTCAGCGTGCCGCTCTACCCGCTGCAATCCGCCGAGAGCATCGACTACGTGCTGCGTCACTCGGCGTGCAAGGTGATCATCCTCGGCAAGCTGGACGAGGCGGAGAGGTTCGCGGCCGGCATCCCCGCCGAGGTCATCCGCGTCGCCATGCCGTACCCGACCCTGAGCGCGCCGCACCAGTGGCACGCGCTGCTCGCTGCCCATGAGCCGCTGCGCGATGGGCATGTGCAGCGGCCCGACGACCTGCTCAGCATCCTCTACACCTCCGGCACCACCGGCCAGCCCAAGGGTGTGATGCAACGGGCCGAAGCCTTCGCTTTCGCTTCCAGCCGCTCGGTGGCGGAGATGGGGCTCAACGAGCGCGAGCAGTTCTTCTCCTACCTGCCGCTGTCCCACGCGGCGGAGCGTTTCCTGGTGGAAACCAACAGCCTGTATTGCGGGGGCGCCATCGCCTTCGTCGAATCCCTGGAGACCTTCGCCGCCGACCTCAAGCGGGTGCGGCCGACGGTGTTCTTCTCCGTACCGCGGTTGTGGACGCGCTTCCAGCAGGGCGTGCTGGAGAAGCTGCCCCAGGCCAAGCTGGACCGCCTGCTGCGCATCCCGCTGCTGGGGGCGCTGGTGGCGCGCAAGGTGCGCCAGGGGCTGGGGCTGGACCGTGCGCGGGTGCTGGTCAGCGGTGCGGCGCCGATCCCGGTGGCGCTGCTGGAGTGGTACCAGCGCATCGGCCTGACCATTTGCGAGGGCTATGGCATGACCGAGAACTTCGCCTACGGCAACTTCAACCGCCCGGGCCAGGTGCGCTTCGGCAGCGTCGGCCGGGTGATGCCGGACAACGAGGTGCGCATCGCCGAGAACGGCGAGATCCTCTACCGCAGCCGCGCGCTGATGGCCGGCTACTACCTGGAGCCGGAGAAGACCGCCGATACGCTGCAGCTGGGCTGGTTGCACACCGGCGACAAGGGCGAGATCGACGCCGACGGCTACCTGCGCATCACCGGGCGGGTGAAGGACATCTTCAAGACCAGCAAGGGCAAGTATGTGGCGCCGGCCCCCATCGAGGGCGAGATCGCCAAGAACCTCTGGGTGGAGCAGGTGTGCCTGATGGGCAACGGCCTGGACCAGCCGCTGGCGCTGATCGAGCTTAGCCCGGTGGCCCGGGCGCAGACGCGTGGGCAAATCGAGGCCGAGCTGGCGGCCAGCCTGCAGGCCCTCAACGAGCGCCTCCTGGCCCATGAGCGCATCAGCCATTTCGTGCTGGTGCGCGAGCCCTGGACGGTGGATAACGGCTGCATGACGCCGACCATGAAGATCCGCCGCAACGTGCTGGAACAACGCTTCGCCGCAGTGGCCGCGTGCCTGGACAGGCACCAGCCGCTGCATTGGGAATGAACCGAACCGCTATGGAGTCGCCATGACAGGCCCGCTCGCTTCGCTGAAGATCCTCGATTTCTCCACCCTGCTGCCGGGGCCCTTCGCCTCGCTGCTGCTGGCCGACATGGGCGCCGAGGTGCTGCGCGTCGAATCCCCCAGCCGCATGGACCTGGTGCGCGTGTTGCCGCCCCATGACGGCGGCACTTCCACCAGCCACGCCTACCTGAACCGCAACAAGCGCAGCATCGCCCTCGACCTCAAGCGCCCCGAGGCGGTGGAGGTGGTGCGCCAGCTGGTGGCCGAGTACGACATCGTGCTGGAGCAGTTCCGCCCCGGGGTGATGGACAAGCTGGGCGTGGGCTACGAGGCGCTGAAGGCGATCAACCCCAGGCTGATCTACGTCTCCATCACCGGCTACGGCCAGAGCGGCCCCTTCCGTGACCGTGCCGGCCACGACATCAACTACCTGGCCGTGGCCGGCATCGCCAGCTACACCGGGCGCCAGGAAAGCGGCCCGCTGCCCCTGGGCGTGCAACTGGCGGATATCGCCGGCGGCTCGCTGCACGGGGTGATGGGCCTGCTGGCGGCGGTGATCCAGCGCCAGGTGACGGGGGAGGGGCAGCACGTGGACGTGAGCATGACCGACTGCGCCTTCAGCCTGCACGGCATGGCCGGTGCGGGCTATCTCGGTGCCGGCGTGGAGCCGGACATGGAGAACCAGGCGCTGAACGGCGGCAGCTTCTACGACTACTACCGCACCCGTGACGGCCGCTGGTTCTCGGTGGGCAGCCTGGAACCGCAGTTCATGCAGCCGTTCTGCGCCGCCATCGGCCGGCCGGACCTGGCCGCACGCGGGCTATCGCCCAAGCCGGAGGACCAGCGCGAGCTCAAGCGCGCCATCGAGATCGAGTTCGAGAAGCGCGACTTTGCCGAATGGAGCGAGGTGTTCGCCGCCCTGGATGCCTGCGTCGAGCCGATGCTGCCGCTCTCCGAAGCGGTGCGGCACCCGCAGATCGAGGCGCGCGGCCTGGTCACCGAAGTGCCCCGCGACGGGCTGCCGGCGCAACGGCAGATCGCCTGCCCGATCAAGTTCTCCAGCGGCCTGCCCGCACCGCGCCATGTCGGCGCACCCGTAGGCGCCCACACCGCCGAGGTGCTGGCCGAGCTGGGCTACACCGCCGAGCAGATCGCCTCGCTGAAAGCCGGCAAGGTGACCGGGTAGGCGTGCATTCGGCGTATATGGATAGAGGCAGGGGGGTGGCGTAGGGTGGGCTTCAGCCCACCAATCGGGCCCCAGTTTCGCGAATAAATTCGCTCCCACACTCGTTGCTTCAAGCTTCAAGCTTCAGCGGACCTGTGCATCGGCGGGTTGCACCCGCCCTACGGGCTCGTGCCCGAGGTTCCGCCCTTACTCTTGCCGCTGTTCCCCGCTGAACACCAGGGTCACCTTGCAGCGTCGGCAGTAGTAACGACGCCCGCGCGCCACCAGGGCGTGGCGCTGGGAGGAGAAGGGGTAGTCGCCGTCCGGGCAGGCGCAGCGGTACAGGTAGCGGGTGACCTTACGGCGCTTGACGTCGTAGCTGTGGCAGCGGTTGGGCGGCAGCTCGTAGACGCCCCGCATGATCAGCTGCCATTCCTCGCCATGGGGCTGGATGCGGTGGCCGAACAGTTGGTGGGCGACCAGGTGCGCCACTTCGTGGGCAACGGTCTGCTTGAGGAAATCGTCCTGGTTCTCGCGATACAGCTGGGGGTTGAAGCGCAGCTTGTTCTCATCCAGGTGGGCGACGCCGGCCTTCTGGCCCCGCAACTTGAAGCTGACTTCGGGGCGGGGGAACCGGCGTTGGAAAAAAGCTTCCGCCTGCTGGTAGCAGGCTTCGACGCGGGCGTGTAGCAGCTCGGGCATAAAGGGGGCTCTCCAGAGCCCGCAATTATGCAGCAAAGCCGCCACCGGCCGAATCGTTCTCCTGCCGAGCGGTCGTGGTGCGCCGTTCTAGACGTATTCCGGCATCAGGTACAGGTGCCAGTGCAGGATCACCGAGACCAGCACGTTGACCATTACCAGCAGCCCAACGGCCCAGATGGACGAGGCGTAGAGGAAGCTTTGCTCCTGCCTCAGGCGCATGAACACCGGGATGCCGACGAACAGCAGGAAGCTGGAGTAGGCGCCGGCCAGTGCCAGCACCGCCACGGCCAGCCAGCGGCTGGGGTAGAGGCTGGCGATCCCGGCGATGAACAGCGGGGTGGCGGTGTAGGCGATGAAGCCCACGCACTCGTTGAACCCGGGGCGGGTTTCGAACACGCGGGACATCCAGCGCACGAAGGCGCCCATGACTAGCACGCCGGCCACGGTGGCGATGTAGAGCGCGACGCTCAGTTGCAGGGCGCTGCCGGAGGCGAGGCGCACCACTTCGTTCTCCGCCAGGCTCCAGCCGACCACGGTGGTGCCTATGTAGAGGCTGACCGCCGGGATCAGCGAGAGCAGCAGCAGGTGGGCGAGGTAATGCAGGCTGTTGTGCGTCTCTTCCTGGCGGATTTCCTGCCAGGCGCGTTCCGGCCGGGTAAAGAGCGTGAGTAGATGAGGGGCCATGTCTGTTCTCCTTGGGCGCGACGAGGGCGCAGGACTCAAGGAGTTAGAGAACGGCAGGGGAGAGGGTTTCAACTTTTTGGCCGAGCGGGCGGCAAACGAAGAGGCCGCCCATGGGCGGCCTCCGTGCTACGGGTGAAAAGGGTCAGCGGATGTAGACCGGGCCTACGCCCATGCCCCAGAAGATGACGGAGGCGGCGATCATCGCCACCAGCACCACCAGGCCCACGGCCAGCACCGAGCTGGAGAACAGGAAGCCCTCGTCGGATGGAATGTTCATGAAGGTCGGTATGCCCACGTAGAGCAGGTAGACCGTGTAGCAGATGGCGGCGGTGCCGATCATCATGCCCAGCCACAGGTGCGGGTAGAGCGCCGCGAGCCCGCCGATGAACAGCGGCGTGGCGCAGTACGCGGCGAACACGACGCATTCGGTGAAACTTGGCGAGGCGTCGTAGGTGCGCGCCATCCAGTGGATGAAGGCGCCCATGACGGCGACACCGGCGAGCATGGCGAGGTAGGAGAGGATGGTCATCTGCATCGCGCTGGACTGCGTGAGCATGACCGGATCGCCCTTGCCGATGGCCCAGCCGACCTGGGTGGTTCCTATATAGGCAGAGACAACGGGTATGGCTGCGAGTACCAGGATATGGGTGAGGTACATGTGGCTGATGCTTTCTTCCTCGCCACGGATTTCCTGCCATTCCTGATCGGGATGGGTGAAGAGCCCCCAAACGTGGTGGATCATTCTGAACACCTCCTCATTATTATGAGGTCGCCCCCCAGCGAAGCGCCTGGGACGCATAGCCAGCGCCGCCCGGTGCCCGGCCGACGCATGCGACCTTGTGTCGCAGTATAGGTACAGGCTGGAGTCCGCGTCTGCCGTGGCTTTAGAGCAAATCAGACTTAGTGCTCAGCTGTAATAGCGCTGAAGTATTTCCATCGCCTTGTTGATCGACTGGATGCGCTCGGTGCTGCCGCCGCGATCGGGGTGATGCTGGCTCACCAGTTGGCGGTAGCGATGCTTGATCACCCCGAGGTTGAGCGCTTCCTCGCTGTTCACCAGTTCGAACAGCTCGAGGGCGGCGAGCTTCTCGTCCCCGCCCTGCATGCGCGTCCAGAAGCTCGAGAGCAGTTTCTCGACATCCCGCTCGGTGGTGTCGCGCAGGTGACGGGTGTCCAGGTAGTAGGTGCGCAGCGGGTCGTGTTCGGTGAGGGCGTCACTGCCCGCTGCGTAAGGCAGCAGCTGGATGCTCAGCGGGCTGATGGCGAGAAAGGCGGTTCCTTCGGCCCAGAGCCGGTCGCGTAATAGATAGAGGGCGTTGAACAGCAGGAAGTGGGTGCGGAACAGTACCAGGCGATCACCGAGGCCCAGGTTGGGGATGTGGGTGGAGTGGCCGGCCTTCAGGCGCTGGATCAGGTCGAATTCGCCGATGCCGTCCGGTTGCTGGCGGAGCAGCACCAGGAGCTGGTCGGCGAGGTCGAGGGAGGGGTCTAGTTCGTCGTTCATCGGGCGCAGGCTAGCACAGCGAAACAGAGGGCTGGGGCGGCGCGCGCTTTGTGCGTAAAATAGCCAGCTTTTCGCACCCCTCCCCGGATTCCAGAGCACCATGGGCACCCTTTCGGTCAACCAGAACAAACTGCAGAAACGCATCCGTCGCCTCGCTGGCGAAGCCATCGCCGACTTCAACATGATCGAGGAGGGCGACAAGGTCATGGTCTGCCTGTCCGGCGGCAAGGACAGCTACACCATGCTCGACGTCCTGCTGTACCTGCAGAAGGTCGCGCCGATCAAGTTCGAGATCGTGGCGGTGAACATGGACCAGAAGCAGCCCGGCTTCCCCGAGCACGTGCTGCCGGCCTACCTGGACTCCATCGGCGTCGAGTACCACATCGTCGAGAAGGACACCTATTCGGTGGTCAAGGAGAAGATCCCGGAAGGCAAGACCACCTGCTCGCTGTGCTCGCGCCTGCGCCGGGGCACGCTCTACACCTTCGCCGACGAGATCGGCGCGACCAAAATGGCCCTCGGTCACCACCGCGACGACATCCTGGAAACCTTCTTCCTCAACATGTTCTATGGCGGCACCCTCAAGGCCATGCCGCCGAAGCTGCGCGCCGACGACGGCCGCAACGTGGTGATCCGCCCGCTGGCGTACTGCAACGAGGCCGATATCGAGGCCTACTCGCAGCTCAAGGAGTTCCCGATCATCCCGTGCAACCTCTGTGGCTCCCAGGAGAACCTGCAGCGCCAGGTGGTCAAGGAGATGCTCCAGGACTGGGAGCGCAAGTCGCCGGGCCGCACCGAGATCATGTTCCGCGCCCTGCAGAACGTGGTGCCTTCGCAGCTGGCCGACCGCAACCTGTTCGACTTCACCAACCTGCGCATCGACGAAAGCGCCGCGCCGCGCACCCTGGACGTCGTCAATATCTGAAGTGGAGCTGGAAGCCGAGAGCCTGAAGCCGGAAGGCTTCAAGCTTCAAGCTTCAAGCTTTCTAGCCAAGGCCCTTTTTATGCGTGATTACCGCTGGCTTCACGAGTACTGCCTCAACCGCTTCGGTTCGGCCGAGGCCCTGGAAGCGCGCCTGCCGCAGCCGCGCAGCGATGCCGAGCTGCGCGAGCTGAGCGATGACCGCTACCTGTCGCTGCTGGCCCTGCGGGTGTTCCGTGCCGGGCTCAAGCACAGCCTGGTGGACGCCAAGTGGCCGGCCTTCGAGGAAGTGTTCTTCGGTTTCGACCCGGAGAAGGTGGTGCTGATGGGGGCCGAGCACCTGGAGCGGCTGATGCAGGATGCGCGGCTGATCCGCCACCTGGGCAAGCTCAAGAGTGTGCCGCGCAACGCCCAGTTCATCCTCGACGTGCGTCGCGAGAAGGGCAGCTTCGGTGCGCTGATCGCCGATTGGCCGACGTCCGACATCGTCGGGCTGTGGAAATACCTGGCCAAGCACGGCAGCCAGATGGGCGGGCTTTCGGCGCCGCGTTTCCTGCGCATGGTCGGTAAGGACACCTTCGTCCCTTCCAACGACATGGTTGCGGCGCTCAAGGCCCAGGACATCATCGACAAGGTACCCACCAGCCTGCGCGACCTGGCGCTGGTGCAGGCCGCCTTCAACCGGTGGCACGAGGAAAGCGGCCGGCCGCTGTGCCACCTGTCGGCGATGCTGGCCTACACCGTCAACCACTGACCCGTTTCATCGAGCAGGAGGCTTGCATGGATCATTCGTCGGCTATCGCCCGCGTCGCTGGGGAGCTCAAGCGTGCCGAGCGCATCCTGGTCATCACCGGTGCCGGGCTTTCGGCGGATTCCGGCCTGCCCACCTACCGGGGGCTCGGTGGTCTCTATAACGGCATGACGGAGGAGGGCATCCCGATCGAGGAGGCCATCTCCGGGCCCATGCTGCGGCGCGACCCGGCGCTGTGCTGGAAGTACCTCGCCCAACTCGGCAGCGCCTGTCTGGCCGCGCGCCCCAATGCCGGGCATGAAGCCATTGCGCAATTGCAGCGGCTGAAGCCGGAATGCTGGGTGCTGACGCAGAACATCGACGGCTATCACCGCCAGGCGGGGTCGCCGCCGGAGCGGCTGATCGAGATCCACGGCGAGCTGTCGCCGCTGTTCTGCCAGTCGTGCGGTGCCGAGAGCGACCAACTGTCGCAGCACCTGGAACGGCCTTTGCCTCCCAAATGCAATGTATGCGGTGGTATCCTCCGGCCTCCCGTCGTCCTGTTCGAGGAAATGCTCCCCGAAGAGGCCATCGACACCCTCTACGCGCAACTGCGCAAGGGCTTCGATGCGGTGCTGGCTGTAGGCACCACGGCGAGCTTCCCCTACATCATCGAACCGGTGATGCGCACCCGCCAACAAGGCGGCTTCACGGCGGAAATCAACCCCGCCAGCACCGACCTCGCACGCTCAGTCGACGTACATCTGAAGGGAAAGGCCTTAGATGTTTTGCAGGAACTACTGAGTCACATTTCGATCGATTAAATTTGCAAATTAGATCGATAGAGGGCATATTCGCGCCTTCTTATAATTTTCGACACGGTCGTGCCCATGCTCAGTCGCTTCGCACCCCTCGTGCCCATTGCGTTTGCACTGTTTCTTACCGCTTGCGCCGGCGTCTCGCCAAAGCCGCAAGTAGCCGTCACTCCGGAACCTCAGGCCGTCATCGAAGAGCCGAGCGTCCAGGACATGGCGGACATGATGGACGACGAGCCCTACCAGCTGCCGTCCCTCGCTGACAACGTTCTCGAGCGTGGCTTCGAGCTGGTGGGGACTCCCTACCGCTTCGGTGGTCGCTCGCTGAAGACCGGCTTCGATTGCAGCGGCTTCGTCGGTTACCTGTTCAAGGAAGAGGCGGGCATCCAGCTGCCGCGCTCCACCCGTGAAATGATCAACCTCGATGCGCCGGTCATTGCGCGCAGCGAACTGAAGCCGGGCGACATCGTCTTCTTCAATAATCGTGGTCGTGGTCGCGTCAGCCACGCCGGCATCTACATCGGCGACGACCAGTTCATCCATTCCTCCAGCCACCGCAGCGGCGGTGTGCGGGTCGACAGCCTGGATGATCGCTACTGGAACGCCAGCTACATGGAAGCCAAGCGCGTCCTGGCGCAGGTCTCCCCGTCGATGAACGCCTCGGCGCAGGGTTCGATGCACCGCTGATAGCGATCCAGATGCACCCATCGGCCCGGACTCTGTTCCGGGCCGAGTCGTTTCCGCCTCCCTTTATATAGGTACGGGTTGCCGCCCAAGCGCAGCGGCGATGGCTTTTTGCTTGCATTATTCGAGCGGGATCAGCACATTAGCGTGCAAACCTCAAGTCAGGACTGACTTGCCATGCCCGCATTGCACCGTCTCACCCTCATCGCGCTGCTCGCCCTGCTCGGTGCCTGCTCCAGCCATGCGCCGGCTCCCGCTCCGACCTACACCCCGCCCGTGGTCCAGGCGCCGTCCTCGCCGGCGGCCGATGACGTGCTGTTCCGCGCCCTCGGCCTGGTGGGTACGCCCTACCGCTACGGCGGCAACACGCCGGACAGCGGCTTCGATTGCAGCGGCCTGATCGGCTACGTGTACCGCGACGCTGCCGGCATCAGCCTGCCGCGTTCCACCCGCGAGCTCATCGCCATGCGCGTGCCGACCATTGGCATGAACGCCCTGCAGAGCGGCGACCTGGTGTTCTTCGCCACCAACGGCGGTGGCCAGGTCAGCCACGCCGGCATCTACGTCGGTGAGGGGCGCTTCGTCCATGCGCCTTCCAGCGGCGGAACGGTACGCCTCGACAGCCTGTCCAACAGCTACTGGCAGAAAAGCTACCTGAACGCCAAGCGCGTGCTGCTCGACTCGCATCTGGCTAGCACGCCCTGAGAGGCTGCATGACCACCCGGACGCTCAACCTCGACGACGACCTCTATCGCTACCTGCTCGACGTCTCCCTGCGCGAGACGCCGTTGCTGGCGCGCCTGCGCGAGGAGACCGCGCAACTGCCCACGGCGCGCTGGCAGATCGCCCCCGAGCAGGGTCAGTTCATGGCCATGCTGGTGCGCCTCACCGGCGCGCGACGCATCCTCGAGATCGGCACCTTCACCGGCTACAGCGCCTTGGTGATGGCCGAGGCCATGCCGGCGGACGGCCGCATCCTCTGCTGCGACCTGCCCGGCGACTACAACGCCGTCGCCCGGCGCTACTGGCAGGAAGCCGGCGTCGAAGCCCGCATCGACCTGCAACTGGCCCCGGCCCTGGAAACCCTCGGGCGCCTGGAGCGGGAAGGGCAGGCCGGCAGCTTCGACCTGATCTTCATCGACGCCGACAAGGCCAACTACCCCGCCTACCTGGAACACGCCCTGGCCCTGGTGCGCAGCGGTGGCCTGGTGCTGTTCGATAACGTGCTGTGGAGCGGCCGCGTGCTGGAAGCCAGCCCCGACAGCGCCGACACCCGCGCCATCAAGGCCCTGAACCGCGCGCTCAAGACCGATGCCCGCGTCGATCTCTCGCTGCTGCCCATCGGCGACGGGCTGACCCTCTGCCGCAAGCGCTGAGTCCGTGGCCGAGCCCATCCGTCTGCCGCCCCAGCCGGACGCCTGCGAACTCTGCAAGCGCGCCGCGCCTTTGACCCGCCATCACCTGATCCCCAAGGCCCTGCACGGCAAGACCTACGTGCAGAAGCGCTTCGCCCGAAGCGAGCGCATTACCGCCACCCTCTGGGTCTGCCGGCCGTGCCACAACCAGATCCACCGCCTGTTCAGCGAAAAGGAGCTGGCGCTGACCTACAACAGCCGCGACGCGCTGATGGCCGACGAGCGCCTGCGCACCTTCGTCGACTGGCTGGCGGGCAAGCCGGCGGGATTCGAGCCGCGGCATTGAAGGCACACGGTTGCCCCGCCCGTGCCCAGGTATTACCGTCATCCATCTGGTAATACCGAGGATGCCGCCATGCCGACCACAGTCACCAGCAAGGGCCAGGTTACGATCCCCAAGCCGATCCGCGATGCGCTCGGCCTGCACCCGGGCATGTCCGTGGAATTCAGCGTCAACCAGCAGGGCGAAGTGGTGCTCAACCGCGTCGACCCCGAGCCCCAGGCGGCGGACCGTTTCGAGACCGCTCGCGGCAAGGCCGGGCGCCAGTGGCGCACCGACGAGCTGATGGCCCTGCTGCGCGGCGAAGACTGATGGTGCTGGTCGATACCAATGTGCTGATCGACGTCCTGGCCGATGATCCCCATTGGGCCGATTGGTCGATCCACCAACTGCGCGCCCAGTCCTGGGTGCATGCGCTGGCGATCAACGCGGTGGTCTACGCCGAGCTGGCGCTCACCTTCGATCGCTTCGAAGCCCTCGACGAGACGATCGAGCAATTGCAGCTACAGCTGCTGGAAATCCCACGTCCGGCGCTCTTCCTCGCGGGAAAGGCCTTTGCCCGCTATCGTCGGGCGGGAGGCGTGAAGGAGGGCGTGCTGGCCGACTTCTTCATCGGCGCCCATGCGTCGGTGGAAGGCTGCGCCCTGCTGACGCGCGATGTGCGGCGTTATCGCAGTTACTTTCCAGGGTTGCAGCTGATCAGCCCTGGCGAATCCTGACTCAAGCCGCCTTCGCCATCGCCTCGCATTCCACCACGCAGCGCTGGCAGGCCTGCGCGCATTCCTGGCAGTGTTCGTGGTCATGCTTGGCGCATTCCTCGGCGCAGGCCTGGCAGGCGATGGCGCAGAGGCGGCAGATCTCGTCGGCCAGGGGGCTGTCGCGGGCCATCAGCAGGGCGGCGAGGCGGCACAGGTCGGCGCAGTCGCGGTCGGTGCGGATGCAAAGCGCCATGTGTGCGGCGTCTTCCTCGCGCAGGCAGGAGGCGGCGCAGTGTTCGCAGGCGATGGCGCAGGCGTTGCAGGCCTGGATGCAGGAGGCATAGCGTTCGCGGATCATGGAGGTCTCCTCAAGGAGTGGGTCCTGTTGAGTGGACGCGGCCTGGCGCCTGTCAGTTCGACCTATTTCCCGCCCGCCGCCCGCTGATTGACCCTGGCCACCCCGGCCACTAAGCTGCGCGCCTTGCACCAGGTGCCCCGCGGTTTTGCCGGCGGGGTGAAACAGGGAAGCCGGTCCATTCTCCCGAATAATCCGGCGCTGCCCCCGCAACGGTAGGCGAATCAACCTCCGCAACAGCCACTGTGCCCAGGCATGGGAAGGCGCGGACGGGGAACCGACGGTTCCACTCGCAAGCCCGGAGACCGGCCTGGTGTGACTGCGCATGGGATCGCCCATGCATCACCCCAGAAGGTCGCGCGGGTGGCGCGACGGAGACCGATCTTGAACCGATACGCTTCCCCGAGGCCGGCGCTGCTGGCTGTTCTCGGCATTTCGTGCATTTCCCCGCTGGCCGCCGCGCCCCTCGAACTCGACGAGCAGGTGGTCACCGCCACCCGCAGCGAGCAGCCCGTGCGCGCCAGCCTGGCCGCCACCACCGTGATCGACCGTGCGGCCATCGAGCGCAGCCAGGCGAGCTCCGTGCCCGAGCTGCTGCGCAAGGTGCCGGGCGTGACCCTCAGCAACAACGGCGGCCCCGGCAAGAACACCACGCTGTTCATGCGCGGCAGTGAGTCCGACCACGTGCTGGTGCTGATCGACGGTGTCAAGGTCGGTTCCGTCAGCGCCGGGCTGGCGGCCTTCCAGGACCTGCCGGTGGAGCTGATCGAGCGCATCGAAGTGGTCCGTGGCCCGCGCTCCAGCCTTTATGGCTCCGAAGCCATCGGCGGCGTGATCCAGATCTTCACCCGCAAGGGGCACGGCGATGGCGCGGCCAAGCCCTGGTTCTCCGCCGGCTACGGCACTCATGACAGCTACCAGGGCAGCGCCGGGGTGGCCGGCGGCGATGAGCAGGCCTGGTACAACCTCGGCGTCAGCAGCCAGGACACCGACGGTATCAACTCCCGCCGCCAGGGCAGCAACTACTACGAGCCCGACGCCGATGGCTACCGCAACCTGTCCGGCACCCTGAACGCCGGCGTGCAGCTCGGCGGCCTGGCCCTGGATGGCACGCTGATGCGCGCCAAGGCCCACAACGACTACGACGACATCGACAGCAGCGGCTACCAGCACCCGTTCGGGGGCCACAACGCCAACGCCGACAACCGCCAGGAAGTGATGGGCGGCCGGGCGCGCTTCAGCCCGCAGGACATCTGGGATATCACCCTGCGAGCCGGGCGCAGCGAGGACAAGTCCACCAGCCAAACCGATGGCCTGTTCGACGCCCGCTTCGACTCGACCCGCGACAGCGCCTCCTGGCTCAACGACCTGACCCTTGCCGAAGGCCACGTGCTGACCCTGGGCTATGACTGGCAGCGCGACCGGGTCAGCAGCTCCACCGCCTTCGACGAGGACACGCGCCGCAACCGGGGCTGGTTCGCCCAGTACCTGGGGCAGGCCGGCCAGCAGGATTGGCAGCTCTCGTTGCGCCGCGACGACAACGAGCAGTTCGGCACCCACGACACCGGCAACGCCGCCTGGGGCTACGCGTTCACCGATGAATTGCGCTTCAGCCTGAGCTACGGCACCGCCTTCAAGGCGCCCAGCTTCAACGAGCTTTACTACCCCGGCTACGGCAACCCGGGCCTGGACGCGGAAACCTCCGAGAGCTTCGAGGCCGCGCTCACCGGGCAGCACGACTGGGGCCACTGGTCGGTCAACGCCTACCGCACCCATGTCGACGACCTGATCGCCTACGACTCCACCCTCGGCCCGTACGGCGGCCCCAACAACATCGGCAAGGCCCGCATCGACGGCCTCGAGCTGGTGCTCGGCAGCCAGTGGCTGGGCTGGGACTGGAACGCCAACGCCACCTTCCTCGACGCCGAGAACCGCGACCACGGCAGCAACGCCGGCAACGAGCTGCCGCGCCGCCCGCAACAGAGCTTCAACCTCGACCTCGATCGGCGCATCGGCCGCTTCGGCCTGGGCGCCACGCTGCACGCCGAAGGCCGCAGCTACGACGACCTGGCCAACCGCAACCAGGTGGCCGGCTATGCCACCCTCGACCTGCGCGGCGAATACTGGCTGAACGAGGAGTGGCGCTTGCAGGCCAAGGTCACCAACCTGCTGGATGCCGACTACGAAACCGCGCTGGACTACAACCAGCCCGGCCAGGCAGTGTTCTTCAGCGTCCGCTACCAAGCCCTCTGACAGGAGCCCCCATGACCGAATCCATCGAACGCGATGCCCGCCACAAGGCGCGCATGCAGCGCAAGAAAGCCCTGATCGACGAGAAGATCGCCCAGGCCCAGGACGAGTACGGCCTGTTGCTGGTGCACACCGGCAACGGCAAGGGCAAGAGCAGCTCGGCCTTCGGCATGGTCGCCCGCGCCCTCGGGCACGGGGTGAAGGTGGGCGTGGTGCAGTTCATCAAGGGCGGCATGTCCACCGGCGAGGAAGCCTTCTTCCGCCGCTTCCCGGACGAGGTCGCCTACCACGTGATGGGCGAGGGCTACACCTGGGACACCCAGGACCGCCAGCGCGACATCGACAAGGCGCAGCAGGCCTGGGCCGTCGCGGCGCAGCTGCTCAACGACCCGCAGGTGGGCCTGGTGGTACTGGATGAGCTGAACATCGCCCTCAAGCACGGCTACCTCGACCTGGAGACCGTGCTCCGCGACATCGAATCGCGCCCCGAGCTGCAGCACGTGGTCGCCACCGGCCGTGGCGCGCCCCAGGGTCTGATCGACGCCGCCGATACCGTCACCGAGATGAGCCTGGTCAAGCACGCCTTCAAGTCCGGGGTGAAGGCGCAGAAAGGAGTGGAATTCTGAGCACCTCCACGCGCCATTGCCCGGCCCTGCTGATCGCCGCCCCGGCGTCCGGCCAGGGCAAGACCACCGTCACCGCCGCCCTGGCGCGCCTGCACACCCGCCAGGGCAAGCGCGTGCGGGTGTTCAAGTGCGGGCCGGATTTCCTCGACCCGATGATCCTCGCCCGTGCCTCCGGCGCACCGGTGTACCAGCTGGACCTGTGGATGATCGGCGAGGCGGAAAGCCGCCGCCTGCTCTGGGAGGCCGCCGCCGAGGCGGACCTGATCCTTATCGAAGGAGTGATGGGCCTGTTCGACGGCTCGCCCTCGGCTGCCGACCTGGCGCGCTGCTTCGGCGTGCCGGTGATGGCGGTGATCAACGGCGCCGCCATGGCCCAGACCTTCGGCGCCCTGGCCGTGGGCCTGGCCACCTATCAACCGGGCCTGCCGTTCTCCGGCGTGCTCGGCAACCGCGTTGGCAGCCAGCGCCACAGCGACCTGATCCGCGACAGCCTGCCGGACTGGATCCGCTGGTACGGCTCCCTGCCGCGCAGCGCCGAGGTCGAGTTGCCCAGCCGCCACCTGGGGCTGGTACAGGCCGAGGAACTGGCTGACCTGGATGCGCGCCTGGACGCCGCCGCCGATGCCCTGGCCGCCAGCGCCTCGGTGGAGCTGCCACCGGCCGTAGCCTTCGAGGCGCCGCCGGCCCATGAGCTGCAACCGCTGCTCGAAGGCGTGCGCATCGGCGTCGCCCGCGACACCTCCTTCGCCTTCACCTACCAGGCCAACCTCGACCTGCTGCGCGCCCTGGGTGCCGAGCTGCAGTTCTTCTCGCCGCTGACCGACGCCGCGCTGCCCGAGGTGGACAGCCTCTACCTGCCCGGTGGCTACCCCGAACTGCACCTGGCGCCGTTGGCGGAGAACCGCGCCATGGCGGCGGCGATCCGTGCCCACTGCGACGCTGGCAAGCCGATGCTCGCCGAGTGCGGCGGCATGCTCTACCTGCTGGATGCACTGACCGACGCCGAAGGCGCGCGCGCCGAACTGGTGGGCCTGCTGCCCGGCAGCGCGGTGATGCAGAAGCGCCTGGTGGCCCTGGCCCTGCAGGAAGTCGAGCTGCCCGGCGGTGCCTTGCGTGGCCACACCTACCACCATTCGCGCCTCGACTCGTCGCTGCAGCCCCTGGCGCGCGGCACCTGCCCGAACGACAAGCCGGTGGCCGAGGCGGTGTTCCGCATCGGCCGCCTCACCGCGTCCTATATCCACTTCTACCTGCCTTCCAATCCCGCTGCGGCGGCGGAGCTCCTGCGCCCATGACCGACAACGCCTTCAGCCCCGAGGAACGCGCCGCCGTCTACCGTGCCATCGCCGAGCGTCGCGACATGCGTCACTTCAGCGGCGGCGAGGTGGCGCCCGAGCTGCTCGCACGGCTGCTGGAGGCGGCGCACCAGGCGCCCAGCGTCGGCCTGATGCAGCCCTGGCGCTTCATTCGCGTCACCGAGCCGGCGCTGCGCGAGGATATCCACGGCCTGGTGGAGGCGGAGCGGGTGCGCACCGCCGAGACCCTGGGCGAGCGCTCCGACGAATTCATGCGGCTCAAGGTCGAAGGCATCCGCGACTGCGCCGAGCTGCTGGTCGCCGCGCTGATGGACGGGCGCGAGGCCCATGTCTTCGGCCGACGCACCCTGCCGGAAATGGATATGGCGTCCCTGGCCTGCGCGATTCAGAATCTCTGGCTCGCCGCCCGCGCCGAAGGGCTGGGCCTGGGCTGGGTCTCGCTGTTCGACCCGCAGGCCCTGGCCGAGCTGCTCGGCATGCCGCCCGGCAGCAAGCCCCTGGCGGTGCTCTGCCTGGGTCCGGTGGAGGCCTTCTACCCGGCGCCGATGCTGGCGCTGGAGGGCTGGGCGCAGCCGCGCCCGTTGTCCGAATTACTGTTCGAGAACCAGTGGGGAAACAAGGAATGAGCCTGGGCATCCTGACATTGGCCGCCGTGGTGCTGGATGCCGTTCTCGGCGAGCCACGGCGCTGGCACCCTCTGGTGGCCTTCGGCAACTGGGCCAAGCGCCTCGAGCAACGCTTCAATCCCGGTGGTCGGGGCTGGCGTAGCCATGGCGTCAGCGCCTGGGTGATCGCCGTGCTGCCGCTGACCCTGGCCGCCTGGTGGCTGGCCGAGCTGCCCTGGGTGGGCACCCTGGTGGGCGTCATCGCCCTCTACGCCGCCATCGGCCTGCGCAGCCTCAATGAACACGCCGAGCCGGTGGCCCGCGCCCTCGAGGCCGGTGACCTGGAGCAGGCGCGCCAGCGCGTCGGCTACATGGTCAGCCGCGAAACCCGCGAGCTGGACGAAGGCGCCGTGGCCCGTGCTGCCACCGAGTCGGTGCTGGAGAACGGCAGCGATGCGGTGTTCGCCGCGCTGTTCTGGTTCGCCGTTGCCGGTGCGCCGGGCGTGGTGCTGTACCGCCTGAGCAACACCCTCGACGCCATGTGGGGCTACCGCAACGCGCGCTTCGAGCGCTTCGGCTGGGCCGCCGCGCGCATCGATGACGTTCTCAACTACATTCCCGCGCGCCTGGTGGCACTGACCTACGCGCTGCTCGGCAAGACGGCCGTGGCGCTGCACTGCTGGCGCAAGCAGGCGCCGCTCTGGGACAGCCCCAACGCGGGGCCGGTGATGGCCGCCGGCGCCGGTGCGCTGGGTGTGCAACTGGGCGGCCCGGCCGTCTACCACGGCGAGTTGCACGAGCGCCCGCACCTGGGGCTGGGCGAGCCCGCGCGGGCCGAAGACATCGACCGCGGCATGGACCTGGTGCGCCAGGGCGTGATGCTCTGGGTGGGCGTGCTGATCATCGGAGGATGGCTCTTTGCTTGAACATGGAGGCAGGCTGCGCGCCGCCGCGCAGCGTTATCGCATCCCTGAGGCCGACTGGCTCGATCTCTCCACCGGCCTGGCGCCCTACGGCTGGACCCTGCCGGAGGTGCCCGGCGCCGCCTGGGCCCGCCTGCCCGAGCAGGACGACGGCCTGGAAGAGGCCGCCCGCCGCTATTACAAGGCCCCGACCCTGTTGCCGGTGGCCGGCTCCCAGGCCGCCATCCAGGCACTGCCGCGCATTCGCCGTACCTCCCAGGTGGGCATCCTCTCGCCCTGTTACGCCGAGCATGCCGCCGCCTGGCGCCGGGTCGGCCATCGCCTGGAAGAGATCAGCGAAGCCGGTGCCCGTCGCGCCATCGACCGCCTGGACGTGCTGGTGGTTGTCAACCCGAACAACCCCACCGGCCAGCGCTACTCGCCGGAGCTGCTGCTGGACTGGCATGCGCGCCTGGCCGAGCGCGGCGGCTGGCTGGTGGTGGACGAAGCCTTCATGGACTGCACCCCGGACCAGAGCCTGGCGCGCATCAGCCACCTGCCGGGGCTCATCGTGCTGCGCTCCTTCGGCAAGTTCTTCGGCCTCGCCGGGCTGCGCCTGGGGTTCGTCTGCGCCGCCCAGGAGCTGCTCGATGAAATGGAGGAGCTGCTCGGCCCCTGGGCCGTGAGCGGCCCCGCCCGTTTCATCGCCAAGACCCTGCTGCAAGACGCCGACGGCCAGGCCCGGCAGCGTGAGCGCCTGCTGGTGGACGGCCAGCGCCTGGCGCGCCTGCTCACCGACAACGGCCTGCAGCCCACCGGTGGCTGCGCCCTGTTCCAGTGGGTGGCCATGCCCCATGCCGGGGTGATGCACGAATACCTCGCCGCCCACGGCATCCTTACCCGCCTGTTCCTCACGCCGTCGAGCCTGCGCTTCGGCCTGCCACCGGACGAAGCCGGCTGGCGGCGCCTGGACCAGGCCCTGAGCGGCTTCGCCCGGGAGCTCGCATGACCACGCTGATGGTGCAGGGCACCACCTCCGACGCCGGCAAGAGCACCCTGGTGACCGCGCTGTGCCGCTGGCTCAAGCGCCAGGGCGTGGCGGTGGTGCCGTTCAAGCCGCAGAACATGGCGCTGAACAGCGCGGTGACCGCCGACGGCGGCGAGATCGGCCGCGCCCAGGCGGTGCAGGCCCAGGCCTGCGGGCTGGCGCCGCACACCGACATGAACCCGGTGCTGCTCAAGCCCAATACCGACGTCGGCGCCCAGGTGATCATCCACGGCCGCGCCATCACCTCGATGAACGCCGTCGCCTACCACGACTACAAGAAGGTGGCGATGCAGGCGGTGCTGGCCTCCCACCAGCGCCTCGAAGCCGGTTATCAGGTGGTGATGGTGGAAGGGGCGGGCTCGCCGGCGGAGATCAACCTGCGCGCCAACGACATCGCCAACATGGGCTTCGCCGAGGCGGTGGACTGCCCGGTGATCCTCATCGCCGACATCGACCGGGGCGGCGTCTTCGCCCACCTGGTGGGCACCCTGGCGTTGCTCTCGGAAAGCGAGCAGGCGCGGGTGAAAGGCTTCGTGATCAACCGTTTCCGCGGCGACATCGCCTTGCTGCAGCCGGGCCTCGACTGGCTGGAACAACGCACCGGCAAGCCGGTGCTCGGCGTGCTGCCGTACCTCACCGACTTCCACCTGGAGGCGGAGGACGCTATCGACCGGCGCCAGGACGCCAAGCCCCGCGAGGCGCTGAAGGTGGTGGTGCCGGTGCTGCCACGCATCAGCAACCACACCGATTTCGACCCGTTGCGCCTGCACCCGCAGGTGCAGCTGACCCTGGTCGGCCCCGGCCAGGCGATGCCGGCGGCGGACCTGATCGTGCTACCCGGCTCCAAGAGCGTGCGCGCCGACCTGGCCTTCCTCCGCCAGCAGGGCTGGGATCTGGCCATCGCCCGCCACCTGCGCTACGGCGGCAAGCTGCTGGGCATCTGCGGCGGCCTGCAGATGCTCGGTGAGCGCATCGACGACCCTCATGGCCTGGAAGGGCCCGCCGGCAGCAGCGCCGGCCTCGGCCTGCTGGCCTTCGACACGGTGCTGGAGCCGGAGAAGCAGCTGCGTAACGTGCGCGGCTACCTGGGCCTCGAGAACGCACCGGTGAGCGGCTACGAGATCCACGCCGGGGTCAGTCGCGGTGCTGCCCTGGAGCAACCGGCGGTGCGGCTGGACGATGGCCGCGCCGACGGTGCCATGAGCGCCGACGGCCAGGTGCTTGGCACCTACCTGCACGGTCTGTTCGAAGGCGCCGAGGCCCGTGATGCGCTGCTGCGCTGGGCCGGCCTCGCCGAAGTGCAGGCGGTGGACTACCCGGCGCTGCGCGAGCGTGACATTGAGCGCCTGGCCGACCAGGTCGAGCGCCACCTGGATACCGACCTGCTGCGCCGCCTCTGCGGCCTGGAGCCCGTCCATGGTTGAACTCATCCTCGGCGGCGCCCGCTCGGGCAAGAGCCGCCTGGCCGAACGCCTCGCCACTGAATCCGGCCTGGCCGTCACCTACATCGCCACCAGCCAGCCCCTGGACGGAGAAATGAGCCAGCGCGTGGCCAGCCACCGCGCCCGCCGCCCCGACCACTGGGGCCTGGTGGAAGAGCCCGTCGAACTGGCCCGGGTGCTGCGCGAGCATGCCGCCCCCGGCACCTGCCTGCTGGTGGATTGCCTGACCCTGTGGCTGACCAACCTGCTGATGCTGGAGGACGAGGCGCGCCTCGTCGCCGAGCGCGATGCCCTGCTGGCCTGCATCGGCGAGCTGCCGGGGCGGGTGCTGCTGGTGAGCAACGAAACCGGCCTCGGGGTCGTGCCCCTGGGCGAACTGACCCGCCGCTACGTCGATGAAGCCGGTTGGCTGCACCAGGCCCTGGCCGAGCGCTGCACCCGCGTGACCTTCACCGTCGCCGGCCTGCCCTTGCTGTTAAAGGGAGAGCCCCTATGAACACCTTCGCGTGGTGGTTGGCCGAATGCCAGCCCCAGGACCATGTCGCCCGCACCCGGGCCCAGACCCGCCAGGACCAGTTGACCAAGCCGCGAGGCGCCCTGGGCCAGCTGGAAGGCCTGGCCATCACCCTGGCCGCCATGCAGGGCAGCGACCGTCCCGAGGTAGCGCGGCCCTGGTTCGCCGTGTTCGCCGGCGACCACGGCGTGGTGGCGGAGGGCGTTTCCGCCTACCCGCAGGCGGTGACCGGCGAGATGCTGCGCAACTTCGTGCGCGGCGGCGCGGCCATCAGCGTGCTGGCCCACAGCCTCGGCGCCACCCTGGAACTGGTCGACCTGGGCACCGCCGTGCCCCTGGAAAAACTGCCCGGCGTGCTGCACCTGGGCCTGGGCGCCGGCACTGCCAACTTCGCCCGCGAGCCGGCCATGAGCGATGCCCAGTGCCTGGCCGCCCTGGAGGCCGGCCGCGCCAGCGCCGTGCGCGCGGTGGAGTCGGGCGCGGACATCTACCTCGGCGGCGAGATGGGCATCGGCAACACCACCGCCGCCAGCGCCCTGGCCTGCGCGCTGCTGGGCACCCCGGCGGCGCAACTGGTCGGCCCCGGCACCGGGCTGGACGACAAGGGCGTGCAGCACAAGGCCGAGGTGATCGAGCGCGCCCTGGCCCTGCACAGCCCCCATTGCCATGGCCCGCTGGAAAGCCTGCGCCGCCTCGGCGGCTTCGAGGTCGCCGCCCTGGCCGGTGCCTACCTCGGCTGCGCCCAGCGCGGCATCCCGGTGCTGGTGGATGGCTTCATCTGCAGCGTGGCCGCCCTGTGCGCGGTGCGCATGAACCCGGCCTGCCGCGACTGGCTGCTGTTCTCCCACCGCTCCGCCGAGCCGGGCCACCAGGCCGTGCTGGCGGAGCTGCAGGCGCAAACCCTGCTCGACCTCGGCCTGCGCCTTGGCGAGGGCAGCGGTGCCGCCATCGCCTTGCCGCTGCTGCGCCTGGCCTGTGACCTGCACAACGGCATGGCCACCTTCGCCGAAGCCGCCGTTTCGGATCGCCCGGCATGAGCCTGGTCATCGACCTGCTGCGCCACGGCGAGACCGAACTGGGCGCAGGTTTTCGCGGCAGCCTGGACGACGCCCTGACCGAAACCGGCTGGGCGCAGATGCGCAGCGCAGTGGAGGGGGCCGGCCCCTGGGACGCCATCGTCGCCTCGCCACTGCAACGCTGCGCGCGCTTCGCCGAGGAGCTGGCCGGGCGCCTGGACCTGCCGCTGCGCTTCGATGCCGACCTGCGCGAACTGCATTTCGGCGCCTGGGAGGGCCGCACTGCCGCCCAGTTGATGGCCACCGACGAAGCCGGGCTGGGCCTGTTCTGGAACGACCCCTACAGCTTCACCCCGCCCGGGGGCGAAACGCTGCTGGACTTCGAGGCCCGCGTCCACGCCGCGGCTGCTCGGCTGCAGGAAGGCTTCGCCGGCCAGCGCCTGCTGGTGGTCAGCCACGGCGGGGTGATCCGCCTGCTGCTGGCCCGTGCGCGGGGCCTGCCCCGAGCCCAGTTGATGCAGGTGGAGGTGCCCCACGCCACGCTGCACCGGATCGTTTTGCCATGATCCCGCTGCTGATCGCCCTGCAATTCCTCACCCGCCTGCCGGTGCGCCTGCCGGGCATGCCCGAGCCGTTGCAGGTGGGGCGCTCGCTGCTGTTCTACCCACTGGTGGGGGGGCTGCTCGGCCTGGCGCTGCTGGCGCTGGAATGGCTGCTGGGTGACACCTCGGTGCTGCTCAAGGCCGCGCTGCTGCTCGCCGCCTGGGTGGCCTTGAGCGGTGGCCTGCACCTGGACGGGCTGGCCGATACGGCGGATGCCTGGGTGGGCGGCTACGGCGACCGCGAGCGCACCCTGACCATCATGAAGGACCCGCGCAGCGGCCCCATTGCGGTGGTCGTATTGGTGCTGGTCCTGCTGCTGAAGTTTTCTGCCCTGGTCGCCCTGCTGGAGCAGGGCCCCATCGCCGCGCTGTTGCTGGCGCCCTGGCTGGCGCGGGGGCTGCTGCCGCTGCTGTTCATGACCACGCCTTACGTTCGTCCGGGCGGGCTGGGGCAGGCCCTGGCCGAGCACCTGCCTCGCCGGGAGCTGCCCTGGGTACTGGGCGCCCATGTGTTGCTCGGGTTGGTATTCGGCTGGGGGGCGCTGGTGTCCCTGGCGGCCGCCCTGGCCGTATTCGCCTGGTGGCGGTGCGGCTTGCTGCGGCGGCTGGGCGGCACCACCGGCGACACGGCCGGGGCGCTGGTGGAGCTGGCCGAGGTGGCCGTGCTGGTGGCGTTGGCGCTGCTGGGGTGAACGCCGGGGCGCAAGGCCCCGGCGCTGTCAGGGCTCAGAAACGCAGCCTGTCGTACCAGTTCTCGTAGACCGCGGTCGGTGCGACTTCCACGCGGAAGCGGCTGGCGTCGTAACTCTCGCCCCAGAGGAACAGGTGGTCCTTCCAGGCGCCGTCGGGCCAGATCTTCAGGTAGTAGTCGCGGCCGGGCAGCGGGCGCTGGCCGCTGTAGTCGATGAATGCCACCTGGTCACCATCCTTCAGGCATTGCCCCTGGTCGTTGTCGATCTGCACGCGCAGGTGCCGCGAGGGCTTCCCGGCCGCCGGGTAGTAGCCGTACTTGCCGGCGCCGTGTTCGTACCAGGTGAGGAAGTAGCCCGGGTAGGCGCGGGACTCCAGGGTCACGTAGTCGCCATTTCGCACGCAGAAGCTGGCGAAGTGGTCCCAGTCATTGAGGCTGAAGGTGCTGGCGTCGTCGCGGCCGTTGCCGGTGACGGTGACCCAGTTGGTGGCCTTCTCCCCGGTGCGCAGGGCGTTGCCGTTGTCGACACTGCGCAGCACCACACGGGCGTAGCGGTTGTCGGTGGGCTTGAAGGCCTGCTGCGGCGTGCGCTGCGGGTCGGCGTAGGTGAAGGCGGCGACCGGGTAGTGGTCGGAGTAGTCCTGGTAGTGCCAGTTGTTCACGCCGTCGCTGGCGCTCCAGCGCGGGGAGGGCATGTCCAGCGCCTGGTTGTGCCAGTAGGACACCTGGCCGTGGCGGTTGGAAACCAGGATGTAGTCGAGGTATTCCGGCGGGTTGGTCGGCGCCTTGCCGGGGCCATTGTCCTTGTAGGGGTACTGGTAGCCGGTCACACCGTTGCGCCGGGTGTCCCAGGTGGCGGGGGCGCCGGCGTAGCTGTCGGGCGCGCGCAGGTCCAGCTGGGCCAGCACACGCGGATACTCGGCGCTGCCGCGCACGACGTTGAGGTCGCCACCGACGAAGAGCACTTCGTTCGCCGGGATGTTCTGCCGGTCGATGAAGGCGCGCATTTCCCGGAACTGGCTTTCCCGCACCGCTTGCCCACCATCGGGGCAGGCGGCGTCGGCGGCCTGGGTGTGGGTGGCGATGACGTGGAAGGGGCGCTCGCCGCGCAGTACCTTGACGTAGACGAAGCCCTTGTTGGCCAGCCCGTCGGCGCCACAGGCGTCGCGGTAGAGGTACTGGACCCGGCGCACGATGGGCCAGCGGCTGACGATGGCGACGCCGCCGTCCTCGAGCTTGGCGGCGGGGTTGCCGGTGCTCTCGTCCCAGCCGCTGGTGGAGCGGCCCAATACCGGGGTCTGGTGCGGGTAGCGGTCCTTCAGGCCGTTCAGCAGGATATCGGAGGCGGCGTTGTCGAACAGCTCGTTGAAGATCACCAGGTCGCGATCTTCCACGTACGCGGCGCGGGTCATCAGGCGCGCGCGCTCCTGGTTGTTCCAGCTGAACTTGAACGGCAGAGGCGTGAGGAAGAAGGCGTTGTGGGTCAGCAGGTTGTAGGCATCAGGCCTGGGGTCAGGCGCGGCCGGGGTTTGGGTGGCGGTGAGGAGGGCAAAAAGGGTGAGCATCGTCCAGGTGATGCGAGTGGTCATTGTCATCTGCATGTCCGAGATGAGTGGATGCTGAGGGCGGTGAGAGGCCACCGCCCGACGGCGGACCGGTTACTGCTGTCCTTAATTTCCTTGTAGAAAACCCCAGCTGTTTTACAACGGTGTGTCACGGCGGGCCTCCCATGCGGGAGGCCCGTTCCAGCGGCTGAATCACTCGAAGAGGAAGTGCTCGCTCTGCAGGCCCATCACCGATTTCGTCGGCTTGAGCATCGCGCTGGCGTGGCCCTTGGCGCGGGGCAGCAGGCGGTCGAAGTAGAAGGCGCTGGTGGCCAGCTTGGCGCGGTAGAAGTCCTCCGACTCGGTGCCGCCATCACGCAGCAGGCGGCGCGCGGCGGCTTCCTGCAGGGCCCAGGAGTAGGCGAGTGCGGCGTAGCCGGAGTACATGAGGAAGTCGTGGCTGGCGGTGCCCACCAGGTCGCGGTCCTTGCGCGCGCGCAGCGCGATGCGCAGGGTCAGCACGTTCCACTGGCCGGCGATCTTCAGCAGGGTCAGGGCGCGGCCGCGCATGGCCGGTTCGGTCTTCAGCAGGTCGAGGGCGAAGCGCGCCACCTGGCCGCTGAAGTCGCGCACCGCCTTGCCCTGGGTCATCAGCAGCACCTTGCGGCCGAGCAGGTCGAGGGCCTGGATGCCGGTGGTGCCTTCGTAGAGGGTGGCGATGCGCGCGTCGCGGACGATCTGCTCCATACCGTGCTCGCGGATGTAGCCATGGCCGCCGAACACCTGCATGCCGAGGTTGGCGCTTTCCAGGCCCAGCTCGGTGAGGCAGCCCTTGAGGATGGGGGTGAGGAAGCCGAGCTTGTCGTCCCAGTGCTCGTACTTGGCGGTGTCGTTCTGCAGGATGCCTTCGATCATGCGGTCGGCGTACTGGGTGGCCAGGTAGACCAGCGCGCGGCCGCCCTCGGCCACGGCCTTCTGGGTCAGCAGCATGCGGCGCACGTCGCCGTGGTGCATCAGCACGTCGGCCACTTCGCCCGGCTCCTTGGTGCCGGAGAGGGCGCGCATGGAGCGGCGCTCGCGGGCATAGGCCAGGGCGCCCTGGTAGGCCAGTTCGGCGGTGGCCACGCCCTGGATGGCGGTGCCGATGCGTGCGCTGTTCATGAAGGTGAACATGCATTCCAGGCCCTTGTTCGGCGGGCCGATGAGGTAGCCGGTGGCGCTGTCGAAGTTCATCACGCAGGTGCTGGAGGCCTTGATCCCCATCTTCTTTTCCAGGGCGCCGCAGCTCACGCCGTTGCGCGGGCCGAGGCCGCCGTCGGCGCCGGGGAGGAACTTGGGCACGATGAACAGGGAGATGCCACGGGTGCCCTTGGGCGCGTCGGGCAGGCGGGCGAGGACGATGTGGATGATGTTCTCGGTGAGGTCGTGGTCGCCGGAGGAGATGAAGATCTTGGTGCCGGTGAGGGCGTAGCTGCCGTCGGCGTTGGCGTCGGCACGGGTCTTCACCTGGCCCAGGTCGGTGCCGCACTGGGGCTCGGTGAGGCACATGGTGCCGGCCCAGCGGCCTTCGGTGAGGGGCGTCAGGTAGGTGCGTTTCTGCTCCTCGGTGCCGTGTTGCATGAGGGTGTTCATGGCACCGAGGGACAGGCCCGGGTACATGGAGAAGGGCCAGTTGGCGGTGCCGAGCATCTCCTGCTTGAGGGCGCCGAGGCTCATGGGCAGGCCCTGGCCGCCGTACTCGACCGGGTGCGAGAGCCCCTGCCAGCCGCCGGCCACATAGGCGTCGTAGGCTTCCTTGTAGCCCTTGGGCGTGCGCACGTCGCCGTTCTCCAGGTGGCAGCCTTCCTCGTCGCCGCTGTGGTAGAGCGGGGCGATGACCTCTTCGCAGAGCTTCGCGCACTCGCCGAGGATGGCCTCGACCATGTCCGGCGTGGCTTCGCCGCCATTGGCCAGGGCGCGGTAGTGGGCAGGGAAGTCGAAGACCTCGTTGAGCAGGAAACGGGTGTCGCGCAGGGGCGCCTTGTAGCTGGGCATCGGTGAACCTCGGAACGCAGGTGGCAGACGTGCCGATTTATACGGCGCCCGTGCCGGCGCGGCCTTGGCAGCGGTAACGGAGGCCTCTGGCAGTTCGGACAATGCCGGCCACCAGGCTGATTTCCATTGACGATGATTAGATGCGGGTATATACACGCATCCATGATCACGACCCAATGCCTGTGCACGCGGCTGCGCCGCGCCAGCCGCAACCTGACCCGCATCTACGACGACGCCCTGGAGCATGTCGGGATCAACGTCGCCCAGTACTCGCTGCTGAAGAACCTGCAGCGCCTCGACCAGCCGAGCATCACCGACCTGGCCGAGGCCCTGGGGCTGGACCGCAGTACTCTGGGCCGCAACCTGCGGGTGCTGGAGGGCAGGGGCCTGGTGCGGATGGGCGAGGGCGAGGACCAGCGCAACCGCCTGGTGGCCCTGACTGCCGAAGGCCAGGGCTGCGTCGCGGCGGCGTTGCAGGCCTGGGAGGGCGTGCAGGCGCGGATGACCGAGCGCCTGGGCGATGAGCGGCGCGATGCGCTGATGTCACTGCTGGGCGAACTGGAAACCCTGGACTGATTTTTTCGCGATAACGCGGGTATATACCCGTAGAGGACCTTCTATGACTTCCGTATGGCGCACGAGTGGCTGGATTCTCCTGGGGGCGTCGCTGATCCTGGCCCTGTCCCTCGGCATCCGCCACGGCTTCGGCCTGTTCCTGGCGCCCATGAGTGCCGAGTTCGGCTGGGGGCGCGAGGTGTTCGCTTTCGCCATCGCCCTGCAGAACCTGATCTGGGGCCTGGCGCAGCCGGTGACCGGGGCCATCGCCGACCGCTTCGGGGCGATGAAGACGGTGGTGATCGGCGGGGTGCTCTACGCCGTCGGCCTGGTGCTGATGGGGTATTCCCACTCGCCCATGGGGCTCTCGCTGAGCGCGGGGCTGCTGATCGGCATCGGCCTGTCGGGCACTTCGTTCTCGGTGATTCTCGGCGTGGTCGGCCGCGCAGTGCCGCCGGAGAAGCGCAGCATGGCCATGGGCATCGCCGCCGCTGCCGGCTCCTTCGGCCAGTTCGCCATGCTGCCGGGCACCCTCGGGCTGATCGGCTGGCTGGGCTGGTCGTCGGCGTTGCTGGCACTGGGGCTGCTGGTGGCGCTGATCGTGCCCCTGGCGGGAATGCTCAAGGACCAGCCGCTGCCGGTGGCCGCCCATGAGCAGACCCTGGGCGAGGCACTGCGCGAGGCGTGCAGCCATTCCGGCTTCTGGCTGCTGGCGCTGGGCTTCTTCGTCTGCGGCTTCCAGGTGGTGTTCATCGGCGTGCACCTGCCGGCCTACCTGGTGGACCAGCACCTGCCGGCCCAGGTGGGTACCACGGTGCTGGCGCTGGTGGGGCTGTTCAACGTGTTCGGCACCTATATAGCCGGCTGGCTCGGCGGGCGCCTGTCCAAGCCGCGCCTGCTCACGGTGCTCTACCTGCTGCGCGCGGTGGTGATCGTCGCCTTCGTCTACTCGCCGCTGAGCACCTGGAGCGCCTACGCCTTCGGCATCGCCATGGGGCTGCTGTGGCTCTCCACCGTGCCCCTGACCAACGGCACCGTGGCCACCCTGTTCGGCGTGCGCAACCTGTCGATGCTCGGTGGTATCGTCTTCCTCTTCCACCAGCTCGGCGCCTTCCTCGGCGGCTGGCTGGGCGGCTACCTCTACGACCACACGGGCAGCTACGACATGGTCTGGCAGATTTCCATCCTCCTCAGCCTGATGGCGGCGGCACTGAACTGGCCGGTGCGTGAGCGGCCTGTGGCGCGCCTGCAGGCACTGGCATGAGCCTGCGCCTGGGGCTGGCGCTCGGCGTGGGGGCGACCCTGCTGCTGGCGCTGGCCTGGTGGGGCTGGCAGCGCGGCGGCCTGGCGTTGCTGCAGCTGAACATGAGCCTGTGCTGATTGCCGCTTCCGCAGGGCGGGGGTAGCCTTCGAGCATTGCCCCTGCCGCGTGGAGTGCCCGATGAAACGTCTCTTCCTTCTCCCCCTGCTGGCCTCTGTCGCCGGGCCCGCCCTGGCCACCGAGTGCGTGCCGTTGCTGCAGCACTCGATGCAGCAGCTGCGTTCCAAGGAAACCATCGACCTCTGCCAGCGCTTCGCCGGCAAGCCGCTGGTGGTGGTCAACACCGCCAGCCACTGCGGCTTCACCCCGCAGTTCAAGGGCCTGGAGGCGCTCTACCAGCGCTACAAGGACCAGGGGCTGGAAGTGCTGGGCGTGCCCTCCGACGACTTCAAGCAGGAAGCCGACGACAACGCCGAGACCGCCAAGGTCTGCTACGTGAACTACGGCGTGACCTTCGCCATGACCCAGCCGCAGCACGTCACCGGGGACGAGGCGACGCCGCTCTACCGCGACCTCATCGCCCAGTCCGGGCAGAGCCCGCGCTGGAACTTCTACAAGTACGTGGTGGATCGCCAGGGCAAGGTGATTGCGCACTTCTCCAGCCTCACCAAACCCGATGACGAGGATCTGGTGAAGGCAGTGGAGCAGGCTTTGGCCAGTACCCCCTGATCGCATTGCCAATGTTTTGCAAAAAGTTCCGTAGCGCGGGATAAATATTTCCGAATATTTCGGCTGGTTCCGTTTTCCCGGCCCGGCCCGTGGTAACGTCTCGCGCCTGTCTTTTTGCCCATCCATGGAGTTACCCATGTCGATCAAGGAACTGATCCTGGCCGGCCTTATCGCCGCCGCCATTCCTTCCGCATTCGCCGCCAAACCCGAAGCCCCCGCCGAAGAACCCGTTGCCGCCACCCAGGCGGAAGAGGAGGGCGAGGCCACCATCGAGGAAGATGGCCAGACGATGTCCGAGGAAGAGTTCCTCGCCAGCCTGAACTTCCAGCAGGGCAAGGTGGTGATCGGCGACAACCTCGCCACCCTCGACGTCCCCGAGCAGTTTGTCTTCCTCGCTGGTGAAGACGCCGAACGCGTGCTGACCGATGCCTGGGGCAACCCGCCGGATGAAGTCCTGCCGCTGGGCATGATTCTGCCCAAGGGCATCTCGCCACTGGCCGACGAGTCCTGGGCGGTGACGGTTGAGTACGAAGAGAACGGCTACGTCTCCGACGAAGATGCCGCTGACATCGACTACGGCGACATGCTCAAGGACATGAAGGAAGAGGCCAAGGCCGACAACAAGTGGCGTGCCGAGAACGGCTACGAGCCGGTGCAACTGATCGGCTGGGCCGCCCAGCCGCGCTACGACGCCGAAGGCCGCAAGCTGCACTGGGCCAAGGAGCTGAAGTTCGGTGACGCCGAGACCCACACCCTGAACTACAACATCCGCGTGCTGGGCCGTAAGGGCGTGCTGGTGCTGAACTTCATCGCCAACATGGACCAGCTGCCGACCATCGAGCAGAACCTGCCGGCGGTGCTGGCCATGACCGAGTTCAACCCGGGCAACCGCTACGCCGACTTCAACCCCGAGCTGGACAAGGTCGCGGCCTATGGCCTGGGCGCCCTGATCGCCGGCAAGGTCGCCGCCAAGGCCGGCCTGTTCGCCATCCTGCTGGTGTTCCTGAAGAAGTTCTTCTTCGTGCCCCTGGCCATCGGCGCCTGGATCATCAACCGCATCCGCGGCAAGAAGAAGGAAGCACCCGCCGAGGCCCAGCCGCAGCCCGCTCCCGAACCGCAGCCCGTGGTGGTGAGCGAGCCGGCGGCGACGGTGATGGACATGAACAAGGACGACAAGCCCAAGATCGTCGAGTGAATGACCTCGAGTGAATGAAAAAAGCCCGGACCTGTCCGGGCTTTTTTATGGAATGAAGGCTAATGGCCATCTGTGAATTATGCCTCTGCGCTTGTAGGCGCAGTGCTGATATCTCTTTCACGAGCTACAGTTTTTCTACCTACCTGTGCTACTTTGCGATCCCCAAGTTATTGCTCGGTCTTTACCGGTGCTCGGTGAGCTCCGGAGGTGGAGTGGGAATGCCGCTGAATGGGTCCAGCTATGTGAGTTCTTGTTTTAAAGTGCCCTACTTAAGTTTCGTCTAGCTGTCATGGAAGAAAAGATATGAATGCCCCGCTAATACAGCCGTATAGAACCTCTAACGACATAGAGTTCTTCGTTCTATTGAAGGGTATCTGGAAACAGCGTCGCTTGGTTCTTGCAATTACTGTTGTATCGCTCGTTCTCGCAGCAGTCTATGCGTTTGTGGCAACTCCTCAATATAAGGTTCAGAGCATACTTAGGCCGGCGTCTCTCAAGGATCTGGACCAGCTCAATGAGTCAGGTTTCTACTCAATAACGCCTGAGGCTTCATTGGAGCGGGTAATGAATGCGTTGGGCTCATACAGCTTGCGTTTGGATTATCTGAACTCTCATTTGGAGCTTGTCAAGGACATGCGTAAGGCGGATGAGCCTTTGAACCAATTGCTCGATCGCCTCAATCGTGAGGCGTTCTCAATGATTGCCTCTGAGGTTAAAGCGGCAGGAGAGCCTCGTTCATATCAAGGGATCAGTTTTATCTATCCAGAGGGTGTGGATGGTGTTGCCATTACCAATGGGTTGGTTATGGCCGCCATTGATCATGAGCGGAAAAAATTGCAGGAAGACATGGATGTTCTTGTGAATAATCGGCTCTCGATGTTACAGGCGCGATTCAGTGCTGAGAAAGCGCGTTATGACGCTGATAAGGCCTCTCGTATTGCAGAGTTATTGGAAAGTGACCAGTTGGACAAGGCTTTGTTTCAGGACGAGCTCAGAGCACTGCGGCAGCAGTTGCTAACTGGTCGGCAGAGTCGTATCAAACAGCTGGATGAAGCGATCCTGATTGCAGAAAAATTGGGGATTTCCAAGCCTACAACGCCCTCGGCAATGGCGGAAAGTAGGGTGGGAGGGCAGGGTAATTTCGTTCGGACCGAAGTTAATAACCAGCAAAATCCTTTATATTTCATGGGCGTTGAGGCGCTGTCTGCCGAACGCACGACGCTTCTGTCTCGTACTTCTGATGATTTCGTCGAGCCAAAAATTGCGAAAATCCAAACAAAGTTGAGCCGTTTGGAAAATAATCGTCAGGTTGAGACGCTTAGGGCGCGTAAAAATGAGGATATTTTCTTCAAGGATATCGTGGAGCTCAGTGGCGAGCGTGCGAAGTTGGAATCTTTGAAAGCCGAGTTCGCACTTCTCGATTTCTCTAAGTTACGCTTGGTCCATGTAGATCAAGTGGCTTCGAGCCCTGAGGAACCTGTGAAACCCCAGAAGTTCTTGATTCTTCTGTGTGGTTTAGTCCTAGGTCTCGTAGTGGGGGGATTCATCGCCACTATTCGTGTCTTGGTCCGACATGCCATGGAGCCTGTCCGACAAGAGGTCTCCGTGTAGCCTTACGATTTTATTGGTGGAGCAAAAAAGGGCCGATCAGTTTTCTGATCGGCCCTTTTTGTTGAGGCAGGATTCTATCAGAAGCGGTAGGTCACCTGAGCCCCCAGGCCGTGGGCGCTGTTCTTGTAGGTGGAGCTGTAGCGGCCCTTGGTGGCGCTGGTCTGGTTCACTTCGGCATCGTCTTCCTTCAGGTAGGAGTAGGCGACATCGACGGTCCAGTCGTCGCTCGGGCTCCAGGCGGCGCCCAGGCTGAGGATCTTGCGGTCGTCGGTGGGGATGCGCGGCGAGCGGTGCTCGTTGCGGGTCGGGGTCTGGTCGTAGGCCAGGCCGGCGCGCAGGGTCCACTGCGGGTTCAGCTTGTAGGAAGCGCCCACGGCGTAGGACCAGGTGTCGCGCCAGTCCTGCTCTTCGGAGATGGTGCCGATGGGGCCGGCCGAGCCGCCCAGCAGTGCCGGAACGCCCTTGTTGTTGACGGTGATGTCCTTCAGGCGGCTCCAGCGGGTCCAGGTGCTACCGGCATAGAGGGTCCAGTCGGCGTTCAGGTCGTGGGTGACCGAGAAGTCGACGGATTCGGGCGTCTTCAGTTTCAGCGAGGCGTCGTACTCGTTGCCGGAGAAGGGGCCGAAGCCTGTGCCGGAAACCTGGGTATCGCCTTTCAGCTTGTAGTTGACCATGGAGTGGTAGGTCAGGCCGAAGCGGGTGCTCTGGGTGGCTTCGAACAGTACGCCGACGTTGTAGCCCAGCGCGGTGTCGTCGCCCTTGACCTTGACCTTGCCATCGTTGCGGCCGGGGGTGGCCGCGTTGAGGGTGGCGGAGGTCAGTTCACCGTCGATGCGGTTGATGGTCGGGCCGAAGCCGACGGAGAGCTGGTCGTTGATCTTGTAGCTGATGGTCGGCTGCAGGGTGATCACGCGGACTTCGCTGCGATCGCCGTAGTAGCGGCCTTCGAAGCCGGACTCGTAGTCGGTGATCAGGCCGAAGGGCACGTACATGCCGAGGCCGAAGGTCCATTTGTCATCGATCGGCTTGACGTAGTAGCCCATGGGCACGCCCATGAAGGGGACCATGTCGCCGTCGTTGCTGCCGCCGAAGGTGCTGCTGTGGTCGTCGATGTCGGTCTTGGCGTCCAGCAGGGCAAGGCCACCACTGACCTGTTCGCGCTTGAGGCGCGACATGCCGGCCGGGTTGCCGAACACGGTGGTGGCGTCATCAGCGGACGAGGAGCGACCGGCGAAGGCGGTGCCCATGCCACTGACGCTCTGTTCGTTGATGGCGAAGCCGCCGGCGAGGCTGTAGCTGGATGCAGCGCTGATGGCGATTGCGAGGCTGGTCTTGAAGACTCTTTTGATCACGGGTGACTCCTGGGGACTTTGAGGCAGGTGGCGGAAACTATCAGGATTTCCAGACCCCTGCCAGCTTCCGGGAGTTCCCGGAATAGAGCGTTTTCTCTGGCTTTATGGCATCAAAATGCCTGCAATTTCGCCGATCGGGCATATTGCATTGGACGCTCGTTCCTGACTGGTCGGTCAGTGAGCGGTTTTGTCCTACGCGACCTTCGCCGAGGGGCCTACCCAGCGTTGCCAGGCATCCAGGTAGTCACCGGGTGTTCCCTGAGGGTTGAACACCTGGCGCCAGATGGCGGCCATGCCCGCCCAGTCGTCGGCGGCGGGCATCACCAGCACTTCGGTTTCGATCAGCAGCCAGGCGATGGCGGTGGCGTAGCGCAAGTTCACCGTCAGCTCCATGTGCGGTGCGGCGAGGAAGGCGTGCTGGCTGGCCAGGCCGCGCACCAGGCTGGCGAGTTCCGGGTCGCGTGCCAGGTGCAGATCCCAGAGGCAGCGGTGGTGCTCTTCGCTGATGTGGTAGAGGCCGTAGCCAGCCTTGTCACCCAACGCTGAGCCGAGTGCCGACTGGCAGGCGGCGGCGCCCAGCAGCAGGGACTCCGCCATCGGCGATGGTCGCTGCAGGTAGAGCAGGGTGGGGCGGATGACGTGTTCACAGAGGTCGCTGGCGGCTATTCCCATGGTGCCCTCGCGAGAAAGGTGCCGGCGGGACCGGGGGCATCTGGCAGCTTCTCGTTCTCGGAAAGGGCCCCGCCGGAAGCGGGGTTAGCCGCTCGATTTGAAGTGTAGTGCGATGAAACCGCTGTAAAGGCCTGTTTTTAAACTGTTTGAAGCCGTGATGGCGGCGGCATATATCCCAGGGTGATTAAAAAATGATCGCTGGCAACCGGCCTCATACCGTTTCGGTACCTGGCCGGTGAGAGCCGCGTGGCGTCATTCGCCCTTGGCCAGCGGGCGTGCCGGGTCATTGATCCATTCGCTCCAGGAGCCGGCGTAGAGCGGCGCCAGCGGGTAGCCGGCCAGACTCAGGGCGAACAGGTTGTGGCAGGCGGTGACGCCGGAGCCGCAGTAGGCCACGAGGCCGTCCACCGGGCGCTCGCCGAGGAAGGCGGCGAACCGCTGGCGCAGGGTTTCGGCGGGGAGGAAGCGACCGTCGGCGCCGAGGTTGTCGGTGAACACTGCGCACTGCGCGCCGGGTATATGGCCGGCCACCGGGTCGATGGGCTCCACCTCGCCCTTGAAGCGGGGCAGGGCGCGGGCGTCGAGTAGGGTCAGGTCAGCGTTGCCCAGGCGGCCCTGCAGTTCGTCGGCGCTGCGCAGCAGGGTCGGGTCGGCCTGGCCGCTGAAGTGGCCCCGGGGCACTTCGGGCACCGCGACTTCCAGGGGCAGGCCTTCATCGCGCCAGGCCTTGAGGCCGCCATCCAGCAGGTAGACGCCTTCGCGCTTGCCCAGCCAGGCCAGCAGCCACCAGGCGCGGGCGGCAAAGGCGCCGGGGCCATCGTCGTGGAGCACCAGGGTGCTGCCGTTGTCGATGCCCCAACCGCGCAGGCGCTCCACCAGGCGCTCGGGAGCGGGCAGCGGGTGGCGGCCGGTGACGCCCTTCTGCACCCGGCCGGAAAGGTCGTGCTCCAGGTCGGCGAAGCGGGCGCCGGGGATATGCCCTTCGGCGTAGCTGCGCTGGCCGTAGGCGGGGTCGTCGAGGGCGAAGCGGCAATCCAGCACGATCACGCCCGGTTCGTTCAGGCGGGCTTCCAGTTGCCGGGGGCTGATGAGTTGCGCGAGGGGCATGGCGGTGTCCTGTGTCCAATCGATGACAGTGGGCATCATAAGGACAGCCGCGCGCCGCGTCGCGCTGATCGATGGGGAGCCGTCCATGCCCAGCCTGCAATCCTTCGCCGAGAGCGCCAACCTCGCCCGCCGTATCGGCGTGGTGCTCGGGTCACTGTCGCTGACCCTGTTCTATTGCCTGTTGATACTCGGGCGGGGGGCCTGCGGGCGCCTCGACCGCGCGCGGGTCGACGCCTACACCCGTGCCTGGTCCCGGGGCCTGCTGCGCCTGGTGCGGGTGCGCCTGTCGGTGCACGGCAGCCTGCCGGATTTCAACGACGGCCGCCGCTACCTGATCCTTTGCAACCATTCCAGCCACTACGACATTCCCGCCAGCTTCGTCGCCCTGCCGGGCTCGATCCGCATGCTGGCCAAGCAGGAGCTGTCGCGCCTGCCGTTTCTCGGTGCGGCGATGAAGGCCGGTGAGTTCCCCTTCATCGACCGGCACAACCGCGAGCGGGCCCTGGCCGACCTGCACAAGGCGCGGCAGATGATGGAGAGCGGCATCGTGCTGTGGGCGGCGCCGGAAGGTACGCGCTCGAAGGATGGCCAGTTGCAGCGTTTCAAGAAGGGCTGTTTCCACCTGGCGCTGGATACCGATGCGGTGATCGTCCCGGTGGCCATCCGGGGCATCCATCAGGTGCTGCCGGCGCGTACCTGGCGGTTCAACCTCGGCCTGCCGGTGTCGCTGCACGTGGGCGAACCCATCGATGCCGCGCAGTTCGATGTGGAGCGCCTGGAAGAGCTGATGGCACGGACCCATGGGCAGATGCAGGCGCTGCTGCACCCTCAGCCGGCGCGGGTGGTTCAGGGCGTGCGCGAGACGGTGCCGGCCTGAGTGCCGGCATTACCGCCCCTGAAATGAAGAAGCCCGCCGATTGGCGGGCTTTTCGTATCCGGTAGCGGGGTGCGGTTCTTGCGATTCTCAGTGGATCTTCAGCTTGCCGATGCGGTCGTTGTCCAGGCTGCCGAAGTAGAGGTAGTCGCCCACCGGTTTCACCGAAGTGATCATGCGCAGGTGGGTGCCGCTGGTGTCGTGCAGGCTGCGGATGATCTGGCCGTTCTCGTCGAGGGCGATCACCAGGCCGTATTTCTCCGCCTTGGGCCACAGGGCGCGGGGCAGCTTGGCGATCTGCGCCTTGAGCCAGGGCTGGGTGTGGAGGAAGTCGGCGTCGGCCTTGCGCGGGGAGGGCAGGGCGACCCAGAAGGTGCCCTTGCGGTCGCCTTGCAGGTTGTCCGGCAGGCCCGGCAGGTTGTCTATGAACACGTCGTGGGTGCCGGCCTTCTCGCCGCTCAGCCAGTAGCGGGTGATGCGATAGCGGTAGGTTTCGTTGACCAGCACGAAGTCTTCCTTGGCCGAGAGCGCCACGCCGTTGCCGAAGTACAGGTTCTTGAGCAGCACCTCGACCTTGCCGGTGGCCGGGTCATAGCGCATCAGGCGGCCGTGGGGGCGGCCTTCGAGCAGGTCCAGCAGGTAGTCCGGCTGCTCGAACTTGGCGGAGGCGTCGGTGAAGTAGATGCGCCCGTCGCTGGCGATGTCCAGGTCGTCGGTGAAGCGGAAGGGGCCGCCTTCGGCCTCGGTGGCGAGGACCTTGATCTGGCCTTGCGGGTCGATGCTCAGCAGGCCCTTGTAGGCGTCGCCGACGATCAGGTTGCCCTGGGCGTCGAAGTCCATGCCCAGCGGGCGGCCGCCGGTGGTGGCGAAGGTCTCGACCTTGCCGTCGGCGGTGATGCGCACCACGCGGCCGTCATGCAGGCCGGCATAGACGCGGCCCTGGGCGTCCACCGCGGTGTCCTCGGGGCCGTGGATCTGCCCCTTGGCCAGCAACTCGGCCTTCATCAGGGTGTCGTTGGGCTCCATCACGCCGGTCATGGGCGGCGCCTTGGGGGCGTCCCAGGCGACGGGGTCGATGGGGCTCTTGGTGATGGCGAGGTAGATGCCCGCAGCGGCGATGAGCAGGACCAGCAGGCCCAGAAGCTTCTTCATGTCCGAATTCCCTGGCGGTGGGCCCGTCATGGGCCTGGTTATTGTTGGAAGGGCTTTTTAGCAGCCATGGCCGGCCAGCGCCAGACACCGGGCCCGGCTGAATGGCTGGGGTGCGACGTCGCCGCAGTTGACAGGCTTGTAGGGATTTTCGCAGTATCCCCGTCTCGCACTTCCGCACCGAGCTACTCCATGCCCGCCATCTTCGCCTCCATCGCTTCCGTTCCGGCCCTGCCGGCGCTGGTGCTTGGCGTTGCCGCGGGTAAATCGAAGAAACAGTCGCTCATTTGACCGGGGCGTGCTGTCCCGTCAGATGGGCTGACAGGACAGTGGACGCGAAGGTCGAAACCTCTCTTGCACGAACACTCCCCGCCAGCCTCCGACGGTGACTTTTACGGTCAGCCTGAAGGAGTTTTCGCTATGCCTGTGTTTTCCGGAATCTGGGTCGCCCTGGTAACCCCCTTCGCCGATGGCACCATTGATTTCCCCGCCCTGCGTCGCCTGTCCGCGCACCTGCTGGAGGCCGGCGTCGCGGGGCTGGTGGTGTGTGGCAGCACCGGTGAGGCGGCGGCGCTGAGCAAGCGCGAGCAGCTCGCGGTGCTCGATGCCCTGCTCGAAACCGTGCCCGGCGAGCGCCTGGTGATGGGCCTGGCCGGCAACAACCTGGCAGAGGTCCTGGCCATGCAGCACGAGGTGCAGAAGCGCCCGGTGGCCGGCCTGCTGGTGCCAGCGCCTTATTACATACGCCCCTCGCAATCAGGGTTGCTGGCCTGGTTCGGCGCCATCGCCGACGCCGCCGCGGTGCCAGTGATCCTCTACGACATCCCCTACCGCACCGGCTCGCGCCTGGAGCTGGAGACCCTGCGCGAGCTGGCCCGGCACCCGCGCATCGTGGCGATCAAGGATTGCGGCGGCGAGATCGACAAGACCCAGGCGCTGATCGCCGACGGCCAGCTCGACGTGCTGGCGGGGGAAGACGCGCAGATCTTCGCCACCCTCTGCCACGGCGGCACGGGCGCCATCGCCGCCTCGGCGCACATCCACCCCGAACGCTTCGTGGCCATGGCCGAGCGCGTGGCAGCGGCCGACTTGGTGGGCGCACGGGCGATCTTCCGCGAGCTGCAGCCGCTGATCCGCCTGGCCTTCGTCGAGCCCAACCCGGCGCCGGTGAAGAGCCTGCTGGCCCTGCGCGGGCTGATCCGCGACGAGTTGCGCGCGCCCATGCAGGCCAGCTCGCCGGCCCTGCTGCAACGCCTGTGCAGCGAGCTGGGCTGACCTGTGCCGCCCCACGCGGAATGACGGGTGGGGCGGGGATGGGGTTGCGATATATACTTCGCGCCTCTGAACCGAGGAGAGCCTTGTGGCCATCGACTTTCACTGGATTCGCGACGACGCCGAACTGGCCTCCCATTGCGCCCGCTGGCGCAACCTCAGCTTCGTGGCCCTGGACACCGAGTTCATGCGGGTCGACACCTTCTACCCGAAGGCCGGCCTGGTGCAGGTGGGCGACGGCGAGAGCGCCTGGCTCATCGACCCCCTGCTGATCAAGGACTGGCGCCCCTTCGCCGAGCTGCTCGAAGACCCGGCGGTGACCAAGGTGCTGCACGCCTGCAGCGAGGACCTCGAAGTCTTCCTGCGCCTCACCGGCAGCCTGCCGCTGCCGCTGCTGGACACCCAGCTGGCCGCCGGCTACCTGGGCATCGGCTACTCCATGGGCTATTCGCGCCTGGTGCAGGCGGTGCTCGGCATCGACCTGCCCAAGGACGAGACCCGCTCCGACTGGCTGCAGCGCCCGCTCACCGAGATGCAGGAGCGCTACGCCGCCGAGGACGCCATCCACCTGGCCGAGATCTACCGCATCATCGACGAGCGCCTGGACGCCACCAAGCGCGCCTGGGTCTTGGAGGACGGCGCCGAACTGGTGGCCAACCTGCGCCGTGAAGTGGACCCGTACGAGCTCTACCGCGACGCCAAGCTGGGCTGGAAGCTGTCCCGCCAGCAGCTGGCCGTGCTGCGTGACCTCTACGCCTGGCGCGACCTCGAGGCGCGCCGCCGCGACCAGCCGCGCAACCGCATCGTCCGCGAGCACGCCCTGTGGCCGCTGGCCAAGTTCCAGCCGGACAACCTCGTCGCCCTGGCCCGTGTCGAGGACATGCACCCGCGCACCGTGCGCCAGGACGGCAACACCCTGCTGAAGATGATCCGCGAAGCGGCCGAGCTGCCCCCGGCCGAATGGCCCGAGCCGCTGCCAGAGCCGCTGCCGTCGGAAGCCACCACGCTGCTGAAGAAGCTGCGCGCCATCGGCCAGGCCGAGGCTGAGCGCCTGGGCATGGCGCCCGAACTCATGCTGCGCAAGAAGCACCTGGAAGCCCTGCTCAAGACGGGCTACCCCAACGGCCCCTACAGCCTGCCCGACGGCTTCAAGGGCTGGCGCCGCGAACTGATGGGCCAGGCACTGCTCGATGCCCTGGCCGGAGACAACGCCCCATGAAACGCATCTGCTCCATCTACAAGAGCCCGCGCAAGAACGAGATGTACCTCTACGTCGAGAAGCGCGATGCCCTGGTCCGTGTACCCGAGGCACTGCTGGCGGCCTTCGGCACGCCGCAGCACGCCTTCGACCTGGTGCTCAGCCCCGAGCGCCAGCTGGCCCGCGAGGACATCGGCAAGGTGCTGGAGAACCTCGAGAAGCAGGGTTACCACCTGCAGATGCCGCCGGGTGAAGAGGAATACATCGAGCACCTGCCCGAAGAACTGCTGCGGATGAACGACCCCATCTGATGAAAGTCCTCCTCGCTGACGAGAAACACCTCCGCCACGCCGAACTGCTGCTCGCCGCCATCCCCTCGCTGGATGTGGCCGGCAGCGACGACCCGGACGAGCTGCGCGCCCTGGCGGCGGACCGGCCCATCTGGCTGGGCAGCCCGGAGCGGGTGGTGGAACTGCTGCAGGCCGGGTTCGCCCCGCGCTGGGTGCAGTCCAGCTGGGCCGGCATCACCCCGTTGCTGGCGGCGGGCCTGCCGCGCAACTACCGCCTGACCCGCGCCGTGGGCATCTTCGGCCAGGTGATGGCCGAGTACATGCTGACCTACATCCTCGCCCACGAGCGCCAGCTGCTCTCGCGCCTGGCCAGCCAGGTGGAACGCCAGTGGGATGCACGCATGCCCAGCAGCCTGGCCGGGCGGCGGGTGCTGGTCGTCGGTGCCGGTGATATCGGCCAGAGCGTTGCGCGCTTCCTCGCGCCGTTCGGGGTCGAGCTGCGCGGCATCGCCCGCGAGCCCCGTGCCCTGGAGCCGTTCAGCCAGGTGCTGGGGAAGGACGCCCTGGCGGAGCAGGCGGCTTGGGCCGATTACCTGATCAACCTGCTGCCCGACACCCCGGCCACCCGTGACGTGTATGACGCCGCACTGTTCGCGCGCCTGCAGCCGGAGGCGCTGTTCATCAATGCCGGGCGCGGTGTGGCGGTGGTGGATGCCGACCTGGTCGCCAGCCTGCAGGCCGGGCACCTGGCCGGTGCGGTGATCGACGTCTGCCGCGAAGAGCCGCTGCCCCCCGCGCACCCGTTCTGGACCGCGCCCCGGCTGCTGCTCACCGGCCACAGCTCGGCGCCTACCCTGCCGGAGCTGCTGGTGGGGCTGTTCCTCGACAACCTGGCGCGCTTCCAGGCTGGTGAGCCGCTGCGCGGCGAGGTGGAGTTCCAGCGCGGCTACTGATGCCAGCTCGGTGGGCCTCTGCGTGGTGATGGCGTTCGTGTTCTCCGGCAGCACCGCTGGTGGATGAAAAGAGCGTCATCCACCCTACGCCCGGCGGCATCTCCGGTTTCAGATGGGCGCTTTTGCGGGGCACCGAACCGATCCCGGCACAGATGGCTTGCGTAGGCTGGACCACGCTTCACCGGTCCACCTTTCGTGCTTCCAGGCAACATCGTTGGTGGATGAAAAGAGCGTCATCCACCCTACGCCCGGCGGCATCTCCGGTTTCAGATGGCCGCTGTTGCGGGGCACCGAACCGATCCCGGCACAGATGGCTTGCGTAGGTTGGACCACGCGTCACCGGTCCACCTTTCGTGCTCCCAGGCAACATCGTTGGTGGATGAAAAGAGCGTCATCCACCCTTGTATCTCGACTAACTACCCCTTCAGGGGTAATAGTTCCCGACTGATCATCGGGGGAGGGGCTGGAAGTCGTGTCCACCCTTAGGCCCTGAGCCTGCGACGTAGATAGTGCTCCGCCCCTCCACACTCACTCGAACAGCCCGAACGGTATCTTGAGCCCAGAGCTCGCATTCACAAGGTTGGGCCGGGTGCAGTGATGATCGCATTTGGAACGATCAGGAGGAGCTCACATGCCCAGTGTCATTGGTATCGACATTGCCAAGCACACGTTCGATATCGCCACCCTGCAGGCGAACGGCAAGTACCGCACCAAGGCCAAGTTGGCCAACA
>NZ_JAVYJE010000021.1:0-75521 GCF_032621735.1 Pseudomonas sp. zfem005
ACTGCGTTCGGCCTCCTGGAGGGGCGTTGGCGGCTGCTCCAACTTTCTTCGTCCAGCGCATCACCACAGGTGCGCACGGGCTTTCGTAGGATGGTGTAGAGCGAAGCGAAACCCATGCGGTGGAGGTGGCGCAAACCCTCGGGCGCCCGAAAAGGGCCGTGCTTGAGCGCCTGCGTTAAAATCACAACAGCTAACGCAGACAGAGCCAATGAATTCGCTCCCACGAGGTGGGCATGCGTGTGGGCTGCAAGGTTGCTTGGTGGATGAGAAGAGCGCCATCCACCCTACACACCGGTTGGCTTCGTGGTTCGGGCTGGGCACGGTGCCGTAGGTTGGCGCCGAGCGCCGCGAGGCCCAACGCAGCGATGTTCGGCCCCGCTGCAGGCCCTTCCCGTGGGAGCGGCTTGAGCCGCGAAAGAGCTGCCGCAGGCACTGGGTCACGAGTTGGCCGGACACTCCATCGCGAATGAATTCGCTCCTACAACAAGTGGTGCCACACCCGACGGCACCAACCGTGGTAAATCGCAGGCAAGAAAAAGCCCCGCTTATGCGGGGCTTTGGGTCGACGTGCCTGGCGTCAGGCGGCGAGGGCGCGTTGGGCGCGATCGATCACCTGCTGAAGCTGGCTGGAGTTGCTGTACTGCTCCGGGTAGATGCGCTGGCTGTGGCAGGCGACACCGTACTCGCTGACGATGGTGAAGCTGAAGCCGCCCTTGCGGGAAGGCGCGGTGATCTGACACTGGAGCGGCGCAAATGCGCGGGTAAGGGTGGTAATGGCTTGTTCGGCCTGGTGGTGGATAGTCATATTGTTAGGTCCTGCAAAGTGCGGCAATCAGGCCGCGTAATAAAACTCCGAATCCGTCGCCCACCTTGGGCACACCGGATGATCCTTATCGGAGCGAATGAGCTGGCGGAAAGTTCCGCCTGTGAGCGGAGCGTGCCAGCCAAGTACTTTGGATGCCAGGTTGTAATCGTGGGCAAGGTTCCGGCCCGGTGATTGTCCTGATCAGACTTCTGGATGGGAGGCCAGGACGAATGCGCTGCCAGTGATTGGCGGGAGGCATGGGTCAGGTAACCATCGAGGAGACCGGCGTCGCGATGCGCATGAGAAGCGCTGGCTGCGACTGGCCGGATTGACTTACAGCTTGGTACTAGGTGCGCGATCATACGGCAAGCTCCGTTGATTGGATAGGGCCACCCGGGCCCAGATGTATCCGAATCTTTCCTTTTTCTACCCCTTCTTCATGACAATCCGTCGATTCTGCTTCCCGCCCCTGTGACCGCCCAGCGGACGCGTCCGATTCGCGGGCAAAAAAAAGCAGCTCGGGGGGGGAGCTGCATATTGGCCAAAGGGGGGGAGTGGCCATGGGAGGAGCATGCAATCTGGGGTGACTCAGCCCTTGCTCGGCTGCACGTCGCGGATGGCGTTGGACATCCGTTGATCCTGTTTCAGCAGCGCCCGGCGGACCTTGGCCAACTGCTCGGGCGGCAGGCCGCTCTTGCCGAACATCTCCAGGGCGAACTGGCGGACCTGCGCATCGGTGTAGGGCGTTTCCTCGCTGTGTTGCGGCGAGGCGCAGCCAGCGAGCGCGAGGGTGGCGAGCAGGGCGATGAGTGCGATCGACGTGTGCATCTGGCCCTCCTGTTCGGCTGTCTGCGTTGCGATGGGCGCAGATTAGCCAAGCGGCGGTCGGGGCAGAAATCATCAGGCTTGATAGTGATTATCGGGGCAGCGCATCGCGCGCCGCAGAGGGCGCCGCCAGGCTGGCGGCGCCCGGAAGGGTCAGCGGTTGACGTCCACCACCACGCGGCCACGCACGCGGCCCTCGAGTAGTTCGCTGGCGCTGAGCACGGCCTCGCCGAGGCCGATCTCGCTGGTGATCTCGTCCAGCAGCGCCAGGTCGAGGTCACGCACCAGGCGGTCCCAGGCCTCGATGCGGTCGGCGCGTGGGCGCATCACGCTGTCGATGCCGGCCAGGGTCACGCCGCGCAGGATGAAGGGCGCGACGCTGGCGGGGAAGTCCATGCCCTGGGCCAGGCCACAGGCGGCAACGGCGCCGCCGTAGCGGATGCCGGCGCAGACGTTGGCCAGGGTGTGGCTGCCGACCGAGTCGATGGCGCCGGCCCAGCGCTCCTTGCCCAGCGGGCGGTCGGGTTCGGCGAGGCTGGCACGGTCGATGATCTCGCGGGCACCCAGGCGCTTGAGGTAGTCCGCTTCCTGCGGTCGGCCGGTGGAGGCCGCCACCTGGTAGCCGAGGCGGGCGAGCAGGGCGATGGCGAAGCTGCCGACACCGCCGTTGGCGCCGGTCACCAGCACCTGGCCCTTGTCCGGGGTCACGCCGTTGCGCTCCAGGGCCAGCACCGAAAGCATCGCGGTGTAGCCGGCGGTGCCGATGGCCATCGCCTGGCGCGGGGTGAAGCCGGCCGGCAGCGGGATCAGCCAGTCGGCCTTGAGACGCGCCTTCTGGGCCAGGCCGCCCCAGTGGGTCTCGCCCACGCCCCAGCCGTTGAGCAGCACCTTGTCACCGACCTTGAAGGCGGGGCTGTCGCTGGCCTCCACCGTGCCGGCCAGGTCGATGCCGGCGACCATGGGGAAGCTGCGCACCACCGGGCCCTTGCCGGTGATGGCCAGGCCGTCCTTGTAGTTCAGGGTGCTGTAGTCGACCTTCACGGTGACCTCGCCCGCGGGCAGTTGCGCCTCGTCCAGCTCGGCCAAACTGGCGCGGTAGCCGCTGTCGTCCTTGTCGATCAGGATGCCTTTGAACATCGGGTGTCTCCTCGTGCAGAACCTATGGAAAGAGACGGGCTAGCGGGGCAGCCCGGCGATAAATCCTTGGATGAAGCAGTCCAGCGGCCCGTTGTCCCGCACCAGCCGGGCGCGCAGCACGGCGCCTTCCCAGCCGATCCAGAAGAACGCCGCCCAGTGCGCGCAATCCGTCTCCGAGGCCAGCTCGCCCTCGGCCTTGGCCGCCTCCAGGCACAGCGCCAGGCGCTGCTGCCAGCTGAGCAGGATGGCCTCCAGGGATTCGCGGAAGGCCTCCGGCAACTGGGTCACCTCCTGGCCCAGGTTGCCCACCAGGCAGCCGCGGCGGTACTCGAAGCGCTGCATGCCGGCCTTGGCCTCCTCGACGAAGGCGGCGATGCGCACCAGAGGCGGGCGCGACGCGTCCAGCAGGCAGCGGTCGAGCTTGCGCGCGAAGTAGCCGGCGTAGTTCTCCAGCACCGCGTGGCCGAAGTCTTCCTTGCTCTGGAAGTAGTGATAGAACGAGCCCTTGGGCACGCCGACGCGGCTCAGCACCGTGTCGATGCCGGTGCTGAGAAAGCCCTGTTCGGTGAGGATTTCGGTGCCGCAACGCACCAGGCGTCGCGGGTGTCGAGGTTGCCGCGGGCGACCTTGGGTGGCCGGCCGCGACGGGGCGGAGGAGTGGAATCGGTCATGGCGGGGGATATTAGACCGACTGTCTAGAAAATCAATGGCGGGTGCGCCGCATTGCTCGCACCCGCCTCGCGCTGCCCCTTTATTCGGCGGCAACGAGCTGGCGGATCGCCTGCTCGAAATACTCCGCCGGCTGGCCACCGCTGATCAGGTGGCGACCGTTGAGGATCACCGAGGGCACCGAGCGGATGCCGTGGCTGGTGTAGAAGTTCTCCTCCTCGCGCACCTCCTCGGCGAAGCGGCCGGATTCCAGCACCTCGCGCGCCGCCTCGGCGTCCAGCCCGGCGGCAGCGGCCACCTCCACCAGCACTGTGCGGTCGCTGGGGTTGCGCCCCTCGGTGAAGTAGGCGGCCAGCAGGCCCTGCTTGAGTTCCAGCTGGCGCCCCTCGAGCTCCGCCCAGTGCAGCAGGCGGTGGGCGTCGAAGGTGTTGTAGATGCGCCCGCGCGCCTGCATGTCGAAGCGGAAGCCCACCTCGGCGCCACGCTGGCGGATGTGCTCGCGGTTGGCGGCCACCTGTTCCGGTGTGCTGCCGTACTTCTGCTGGATGTGCTCGACGATGTCCTGGCCCTCGGGCGGCATGTCCGGGTTCAGCTCGAAGGGCTTGAAGGCCAGCTCCACCCGCACCTCGTCGCCGAGGTTGGCGATGGCCTGCTGCAACGCGCCCAGGCCCACCGCGCACCAGGGGCAGACCACGTCGGATACGAAGTCGATGCTGATGGTCTTGCTCATGGGAAATGCTCCGGTGATGGAAAGATGCCGCCCAGTCTATGCCTCGAAGGCGTGCACGGCGACGCATCGCACGACTGTCATCGGCGCGGGTTAAAAAAACACCGCCCCGGCAGCGCCTCGCAGCTTGCGTCGGCGGCATCTTCAACCATGCTTGGTAATCCACCCCGGCTGCTGCGCCGCTCGTGTCCCCGAGCGGCCGTGCCGTTCCCGTCCGATCCCATCCCCGACCATTACGAGGTGTAGACAATGGCCCGCGCGACCCCCATCAACCGCTACCGCAACATCGGCATCGTGGCCCACGTGGATGCGGGCAAGACCACCACCACCGAGCGGATCCTGTTCTACACCGGGGTCAACCACAAGATGGGCGAAGTGCACGACGGCGCCGCCACCATGGACTGGATGGTGCAGGAGCAGGAACGCGGCATCACCATCACCTCGGCCGCCACCACCGCCTTCTGGTCGGGCTCGGCCAAGCAGTTCGACAAGTACCGCTTCAACATCATCGACACCCCCGGGCACGTCGACTTCACCATCGAGGTGGAACGCTCCCTGCGCGTGCTCGACGGCGCGGTGGTGGTGTTCAGCGGCGCCGACGGCGTCGAGCCGCAGTCGGAAACCGTATGGCGCCAGGCCAACAAGTACGGCGTGCCGCGCATCGCCTACGTCAACAAGATGGACCGCGCCGGCGCCAACTTCCTCTGGGTGGTCGGGCAGATCAAGCAGCGCCTCGGCCACACCCCGGTGCCCATCCAGCTGCCCATCGGCGCCGAAGAGAACTTCGAAGGCCAGATCGACCTGCTGAAGATGAAGGCCATCTACTGGAACGACGCCGACCAGGGCACCAGCTTCCGCGAGGAGGAGATCCCCGCCAACCTGCTGGCCGAGGCCGAAGAGTGGCGCGAGAAGCTGGTGGAAGCCGCCGCCGAGGCCAGCGAAGAGCTGATGAACAAATACCTCGAAGGCGAGGCGCTGAGCATCGAAGAGATCAAGGCCGGCCTGCGCCAGCGCACCATCGCCTGCGAGATCGTCCCTGCCGTGCTCGGCTCGTCCTTCAAGAACAAGGGCGTGCCCCTGGTGCTGGACGCGGTGATCGAACTGCTGCCGGCGCCCATCGAGATCCCCGCCATCAAGGGCACCCACCCGGACGACGAAAACCGCCACGACGAGCGCCATGCCGACGACGACGAACCCTTCTCGGCCCTGGCCTTCAAGATCGCCACCGACCCCTTCGTCGGCACCCTGACCTTCACCCGCGTGTACTCCGGCGTACTCAGCTCCGGCGACTCGATCCTCAACTCGGTCAAGGGCAAGAAGGAGCGCGTCGGCCGCATGGTGCAGATGCACGCCAACACCCGCGAGGAGATCAAGGAGGTACGCGCCGGCGACATCGCCGCGCTGATCGGCATGAAGGACGTCACCACCGGCGACACCCTCTGCGACCTCGACAAGCCGATCATCCTCGAACGCATGGACTTCCCCGAACCGGTGATCTCGGTGGCGGTGGAGCCCAAGACCAAGGCCGACCAGGAGAAGATGGGCATCGCCCTCGGCAAGCTGGCCCAGGAAGACCCGTCCTTCCGCGTGCGCTCGGACGAGGAATCCGGCCAGACCATCATCTCCGGCATGGGCGAGCTGCACCTGGACATCCTCATCGACCGCATGAAGCGCGAGTTCAACGTCGAGGCCAACATCGGCAAGCCCCAGGTCGCCTACCGCGAGAAAATCCGCAACAAGTGCGAGATCGAAGGCAAGTTCGTCCGCCAGTCCGGCGGTCGCGGCCAGTTCGGCCACTGCTGGATCCGCTTCGAACCGGGCGAGGACGGCAAGGACACCCTCGAGTTCGTCAACGAAGTGGTGGGCGGCGTGATCCCGCGCGAATACATCCCGGCGATCCAGAAAGGCATCGAGGAGCAGATGAAGAACGGCGTGCTCGCCGGCTACCCGCTGCTCGGCCTCAAGGCCACGGTGTTCGATGGCTCCTACCACGACGTCGACTCCAACGAGATGGCGTTCAAGATCGCCGCCTCCATGGCCACCAAGCAGCTGGCGCAGAAGGGCGGCGCGGTGCTGCTGGAGCCGATCATGAAGGTCGAGGTGGTCACCCCCGAGGACTACATGGGCGACGTCATGGGCGACCTCAACCGCCGCCGCGGCCTGATCCAGGGCATGGACGAAGCGCCGGCCGGGCGCATCATCCGCGCCGAGGTGCCGCTGGGCGAGATGTTCGGCTACGCCACCGACGTGCGCTCCATGTCCCAGGGCCGCGCCAGCTACTCCATGGAGTTCTCCAAGTACGCCGAAGCCCCCGCCAACATCGCCGAGACCATCGTCAAGAAACAGGGCTAGCCCCTGCGCGCGGCCCTCTCTCCATGAGAGGGCCGCCTCTGTAGCCCGGGCTTCAGCCCGGGAGTCCCTCGCGCGAAAGCTCAAACTGCCAGATGCCAAGATGGGTCATGCGTTGGTACGTACCATCTGCTTGTTGCACACCATCCCGACTTTGGTGAGGGATGGAGAAGTCATGTTGTGACCTAGTCTGCCAGTGCCCAGATTGGGCACCTGCCTGGCTCGCAAGAGCCCTCACAACATGGAGTGTGAAAATGAAGATGAACCCTGCTCGTCCGCTCTTCGCTCTGCTTTCAACCCTTGCCATTGCGCCCGTTGCCTTCGCCCAGGTATTACCTGCTGGGTCCACATTCACGGGTGGCGGCCTGGTTGATTTCAGAGGTGGGCCGCTCCTCGTCGTCAAAGGCTGTTCGATGAGCCTTAGCGGCCAGACTGACTCGAATGGATCGAATGTAATGGTCGTCAATTCGGTCTCGTTCTCGGGTAACTCGATCTGCCAATCCATCGTACCTAAGGGACTGCCTTGGAAACTGGAGGCCACGAGCCTGACTACCATGGCTATCACGGGCGTAGATATGACGTTCCTTGGAATCAATTGCGGCGGGTCTGCCTCCACCGTCGTTCAAGGTTCGTGGAGTAACTCCGCAGGATTCAGTGCTGTGAACCAAAGCGTGGCGAACTGCAGGTTCGACAGTCTGCAATTCACTACCTCACCGCAGCTCACAGTCCAGTAACCCCGAGAGCCTCCCATCGAGCTTTGTATCAGGATCCGAGTGCGTTGCCCTTCGGGTAACGCACCGGTGCTTTGCATGCACGCTCCGATCCATAGCACATAGAGAAAACCCGCACCCACCGCCACGACCACCGGCGAAATTCCCCTAATTTTCCCTCGCGCCCCGACGTCATCTGTTGCACAGACCTCCCATTTCGCGAGCCTCCCATGCCCCAGCACAACCCCCTGTCGAACCTCTCGCTGCCCGATGGGCGCAGCCTCGGTGCCGACGAAACCGACACCCGCCTGCACCTGACCCTCGATGGCCAGCCGCTGATCGACCTGGCGCTGCAACGCGGCGCTGAACTGCGCTTGCAGGTGCTCGGTACATCGCCATCCGTGCAGGCCCTGCACGCCGCCTGCTACTGGTTGCTGGCCCGCGACCCGGCCTGCCAACGGCTGCACTGGCAACTGCCGCAAGCCCCCGCCGAGGCCCTGGCCAGCGGCCTGCTGGTGGCGGCCGGGGCAGGGGAGTACCGCTGCGAGCGTGGCCAGTTCTGGCAGCTGCCGGCACCCTGGATCACTGCCGCCAGCCCCTACCCGGAGCGCATGGTCATCAGCGACGGCAAGCGCCACCCGCAGCGGCCGCCCAAGCCCACCGGCGAGCTCTACCGTCGTTTCGACGCGCGCCTGGGCAGCTGGATCTCCCTGCGCGCGCTGGATATCGACAGCGACCTGGAGCGCTTCAACCGCTGGCAGAACTCGCCCCGCGTGCTGGCGTTCTGGCAGGAGGGCGGCGACCTCGACCAGCACCGCGCCTACCTGCAGAAGCTGCACGACGACCCCCATGCGCTGACCCTGATCGGCTGCTTCGACGACCAGCCCTTCGCCTACTTCGAAGCCTATTGGGCCAAGGAAGACCGCATCGCGCCGTTCTATGCAGTGGACGACTACGACCGGGGCATCCACATGCTGGTGGGTGAGGACAGTCATCGCGGCCCGCACAAGGTGGCCAGCTGGCTGGCGGCGCTGACCCACTTCCTGTTCCTCGACGACCCGCGCACCCGCCGCGTGGTGGCCGAACCCCGTGCCGACAACGCGCGGATGATCGGCCACATGCAGAACCTGGGTTACTACCGGGAGAAGGAATTCGACTTCCCGCACAAGCGCGCCGCGCTCATGGCCATCGGCCGCGAACGCTTCTTCGATCATTGCGTGCTGGCCTGAGGCCGAACCGCGTTCTCAATACGTAGCCCGGCCTTCAGCCCGGGACCGGCGTCGAAGGAGTCCCCGGGCTGAGGTCCGAGCTACTAGGTAGAGGTTCGCCCCAGGTGCGAGTCGCACCCGGGGCGGCAAACGGGGGAGAGGTCAGGCGGATTTTTCGCTGCGTTCCTGGTCGTTGCCGGCGGCCTTCTCGGCTTCGGCACGGGTCACCTTGCGGCAGTGCACCAGGGCATCGCGGATCATGAAGTTGACCAGGGTCGGCGAGACGCCCAGCTCCTTGGCGATGTCCTTCTGCGGCACGCCGTGCAGGCGGTACATCTCGAAGGCATAGCGGGTACGCGCCGGCAACTCGGCCAGGGCATCGGCGATGTGCTCGAGGGTCGCGTAGTTGATGTGCGAGGTCTCGGGCGAAGCACCCTGGGTGACCACCACGTTGAGCCCTTCCTCCTCGGTGCCGGAGTACTTCTGCTCCAGCGCCTGCTTGCGGTAATGGTCGATGGCCAGGTTACGCACGATCTGGAACAGGTAGCTGAGCTGCGCCTTGAACGACGAGGTGATCTGCGGGGCGGACTGCAGCCTGAAGAACGCATCCTGCACCACATCCTCGGCGCGGGAGCGGCATCCGGTGATACGCGCGGCGATCTTCACAAGGATCGTGCGGTTATCGATGAATGCCTGGAGTAAGGGTGAATCGCACCTGCTTGTGGACAGTTGATCCGTCATGGAAATCACCTTGCGCTTGGGTAGGCAAAGGGCGCCGGAAAAAGGGCGACCTGTTCAGCGGGGTAACAAATTATGTCCAATGATAATCATTGTCAAATGCGATGAATAATTAATATGCATATATCCGAAGAAGAGCACGGAAAGGCTTCAGGGCTGTTGCAGCCCCGCCCCGCGAAGACCCTTCCGATCGACGGTGAAAGCGCTCCCGGCCCCGGGAAATTCCGTTAATTATTTTCCGTCTCCATCCGTTCTCCTCTGTGAAAGCGCGGGCAGCTGGCCCCGCTGCAACGGTTTCGCAGACAGGAGAACGACATGGTTTTCGATCGTGACGATGTGATCTTCCAGGTGGTCATCAACCAGGAGGAGCAGTACTCGATCTGGCCGGACTACAAGGCCATCCCCGCCGGCTGGCGCGCCGCCGGCAAAAGCGGCCTGAAGAAGGACTGCCTCGAGTTCATCGAGCAGAACTGGACCGACATGCGCCCGCTGAGCCTGCGGCAGAAGATGGACCAGGACAAAGTGGTGGCCTGAGGTGGACGCGCCGATCAGCTTGCGTCTGTTCTGCCTGCCGTATTCCGGCGCCAGCGCCATGACCTACAACCGCTGGCGGCGCATCCTGCCCGCCTGGCTGGTGGTGCAGCCGCTGGAGCTGCCCGGGCGCGGCATGCGCATGGACGAGCCGCTGCACACCCGGCTCGACACGCTGGTGGCGCAGCTCGCCCGCGAAGTCGCGCCCCAGGTGCAGCAGCCCTACGCGCTGTTCGGCCACAGCCTCGGCGGGTTGCTCGCCTTCGAGCTGGCCCACGCCCTGCGTGACAAGGGGCTGCCCGAGCCCCTGGCGCTGTTCCCCTCGGCCACCGCCGGCCCAGCCCGGCGCAATGTCGATGATTACCGCGAAGCCAAGAGCGACGCCGAACTCATCGCCAAGCTGCGCAACCTCCAGGGTACCCCCGAGGAGGCCCTCGCCAACGAGGAGCTGTTGCGCCTGACGCTGCCCATCCTGCGGGCCGACTTCCTCGTCGCCGGCAGCTACACCTACCGCCGGCGCCAGCCGCTGCAGGCGCCCATCCACGTGCTCGGCGGCAAGGCCGACGAACTGCGCGTGGACGAACTGCTGGACTGGCAGGAAGAGACCGCCACCGGCTTCTCCCTCGACATGTTCGAGGGGCACCACTTCTTCCTCCAGCAACAGGAAGCCGCCGTGCTGCGCACCCTCAAGCGCTACGCCGAGCAGCACCTGTTGCGCCTGCGCACCCGCCCCCTGCGCCAGGTACCACTGGCGGCCGGCTGAGCCGCCTGGCGCGGCCGTCTGCCGGCTGCGCCCCTTCGCTGTTCCGAACCCCGAATTCAAGCCGCACTAGGCAGGACGACAACATGATGGACGCCTTCGAACTCCCCAGCACCCTGGTCCAGGCCCTGCAGCGCCGCGCTGCCGAGCAGCCGGAACGCATCGCCCTGCGTTTTCTCGAGGACGAAGGCGACGGCGTGGTCATCAGCTACCGGGAGCTGGACCAGCGCGCCCGCGTGATCGCCGCCGCCCTGCAGGCGGAAGCGGAGTTCGGCGACCGCGCGGTGCTGCTGTTCGACAGCGGCCCGGATTACGTCGCGGCGTTCTTCGGCTGCCTCTACGCCGGCGTCATCGCCGTGCCGGCCTACCCGCCGGAGTCCGCGCGACGCCATCACCAGCTGCGCCTGCTGTCGATCATCGACGACGCCGAGCCGGCCCTGGTGCTGACCAGCGCCGCCCTGCGCGAACCCCTGCAGCAGATGAACCAGGAGCTCGGCGCCGCCGGCCCGGTGCTGCTCTGTGTCGACGGCTTGCAAGCCGAGCTGGCCGCTGCCTGGCACGAGCCGGTGCTGGCCGCCGACGACATCGCCTTCCTGCAGTACACCTCCGGCTCCACTTCGCTGCCCAAGGGCGTGCAGGTCAGCCACGGCAACCTGGTGGCCAACGAACTGCTGATCCGCCGCGGCTTCGGCATCGGCGCCGACGACGTGATCGTCAGCTGGCTGCCGCTCTACCACGACATGGGCCTGATCGGCGGCCTGCTGCAACCCATCTTCAGCGGCGTGCCCTGCGTGCTCATGTCGCCGCGCTACTTCCTCGAACGCCCGGTGCGCTGGCTGGAAGCCATCGCCCAATACGGCGGCACCGTCAGCGGCGGCCCCGACTTCGCCTACCGCCTGTGCTGCGAGCGGGTCAGCGCGGCAGCCCTGGCGCGCCTCGACCTCAGCGGCTGGCGCGTGGCCTTCTCCGGCTCCGAGCCGATCCGCCAGGACAGCCTCGAACGCTTCGCCGGCAAGTTCGCCGCCTGCGGCTTCGACGCCGCCAGCTTCCTCGCCTGCTACGGCCTGGCCGAGGCCACCCTGTTCGTCACCGGCGGTGTGCGCGGCCAGGGCATTCCGGCCCTCGGCGTGGACGGCGCCGCGCTGGCGCAGAACCGCATCGAACCAGGCGCCGACAGCTTGCTGCTGAGCTGTGGCTTCGGCCAGCCCGAGCACGCCGTGATGATCGTCGAGCCGGCCACCGGCGCCGCGCTCGGCGAGAACCAGGTGGGCGAGATCTGGGCCAGCGGGCCGAGCATCGCCCACGGCTACTGGCGCAACCCGGAAGCCACCGCCAAGGCCTTCGTCGACCGCGAGGGCACCAGCTGGCTGCGTACCGGCGACCTGGGCTTCAAGCGCGACGGCGAGCTGTTCGTCAGCGGCCGCCTCAAGGACATGCTCATCGTCCGTGGCCACAACCTCTACCCGCAGGACATCGAGCGCACCGTCGAGACCGAGGTGGAGCTGGTGCGCAAGGGTCGCGTCGCCGCCTTCGCCGTCGAACAGGACGGCGAGGAGGGCATCGGCATCGCCGTGGAGATCGGCCGCAGCGTGCAGAAGGCCCATGCGCCGGAAACCCTGATCCGCATGATCCGCCAGGCCGTGGCCGAAGCCTGCCAGGAGGCGCCGCGCGTGGTGGTGCTGCTCAACCCCGGCGCGCTGCCCAAGACCTCCAGCGGCAAGCTGCAGCGCTCCGCCTGCCGCAGCGGCCTGGAAGACGGCAGCCTCGACGCCTACGCCTGCTTCCCCGCCATCGACTCCAGTGCCGCGTCTGTCGCTCCGGCTGAAGCTGCTGGCGAGCTGCAACAGCGCATCGCCGCCATCTGGGCCGAGCAGTTGCAGGTGCCGGCAATGAATGCCGACGACAGCTTCTTCCTGCTGGGCGGCAACTCCATCGGCGCCGCCCAGGTGATGGCGCGCCTGCGTGACGAACTGGGCCTGGAGCTGGAACTGCGCCAGCTCTTCGAAGCCCGCTCCCTGGCCGAATTCACCGCTGCCGTGCAGGCCCAGCAGGCCGCCGGTGCACCGCGCCAGGGCGCCATCCCGCGCCTGCCGCGCAACCAGGACCTGCCGCAATCCCCCGCGCAGAACCGCCTCTGGTTCCTCTGGCAGCTGGACCCGCAGAGTGCCGCCTACAACATCCCCGGCGGCCTGCGCCTGCGTGGCGAGCTGGACGAAGGCGCCGTGCTGCGCAGCTTCCAGCAACTGGTGCAGCGCCATGAAGCGCTGCGCACCCGCTTCCTCGAACGGGACGGCGTCGCCCTGCAACGCATCCTGCCGTCCCTGGAGCTGAGCCTGTCGCGCATCGACCTCAGCCACCTCGACGGCGCCGAGCGCGACGCCCGTGTCGCCCAGCTGCGTGAAGAGGAAGCCCAGGTGCCCTTCGACCTGGAGCAGGGGCCGCTGCTGCGCCTGACCCTGGTGCGCCTGGACGATGAACAGCACCAGCTCTGGCTGACCCTGCACCACATAGTCGCCGACGGCTGGTCGTTGAACCTGCTGCTGGAGGAATTCTCCCGCCTCTACGGCGCCGCCTGCGGTGGCCCCGCAGCGGACTTGGCGCCCTTGCCCCTGGGCTACGCCGACTTCGCCGCCTGGCAGCGCCAGTGGCTGGCCGACGGCGAGGCCGAGCGCCAACTGGCCTGGTGGCGCGAGCAACTGGGCGACGAGGCCCCGGCCCTGCAACTGCCCACCGATCGCCCGCGCGGCGCCCAGCGCAGCCACGGTGCCGCGCGCCACAGCCTGCGCCTGGACGACGACCTGGCCAAGGCCCTGCGTGGGCTGGCCCAGGCCGAGCATTCCACCCTGTTCATGGTGCTGCTGGCAGCCTTCCAGGGCCTGCTGTTCCGCCTCAGCGGGCAGGCGGACATCCGCATCGGCGTGCCCGGCGCCAACCGCCAGCGCCTGGAAACCCAGGGCCTGGTGGGCTTCTTCATCAACACCCTGGTGCTGCGTGGCCAGCTCGATGGCCGCCGCACCTTCAGTGCACTGCTGGCCGAGGCCCGCGAGGCCGCCCTCGGCGCCCAGGCGCACCAGGACCTGCCCTTCGATCGCCTGGTGGACGCCCTCGGCGCCGAGCCATTCCAGGTCATGTTCAACCACCAGCAGCGTGACCTCTCGGCGCTGCGGCGCCTGCCCGGCCTGCTCGCCGACGAGCTGCCCTGGCACAGCCGCGAAGCCAAGTTCGACCTGCAGCTGCACAGCGAGGAAGACGCCCGTGGCCGCCTGATCCTGGCCTTCGACTACGCCACCGAGCTGTTCGACGCCGGCAGCGTGCGCCGCCTGGCCGAGCGCTTCGTCAGCCTGCTGCGCCAGGTCGCCGAGCAACCGTCGCAGGCCCTGGGTGATATCCAGTTGCTGGACGAGGCCGAGCGCAGCCAACTGGCCGGCTGGGCGCGCGCACCCCAGCCTGCAGCCACGCGCTGGTTGCCGGACCTGTTGGAGCAGCAAGCTGCCACCGCCCCGCAACGTGTCGTGCTGCAGTGGGCCAAGGGGCAACTGGACAGCGCCACGTTGCACCGCCGCGCCAACCGCCTGGCCCACCGCCTGCAAGCCCTCGGCGTCGGCCCCGACGTGCCGGTGGCCATCGCCGCCGAGCGCTCGCCCGAGCTGCTGGTCGGCCTGCTGGCCATCATCAAGGCCGGCGGCGCCTATGTACCGCTGGACGTCGACTACCCCCGCGACCGCATCGCCTACATGCTGCAGGACTGCGGCGCGCGCCTGCTGCTGACCCAATCGCACCTGGTGGAGCGCCTGCCCATCCACGACGGCGTCAGCGCCATCGCCCTGGACCGCGAGGAGGGCGGTTGGCCCGAGCGCGCGCCGACCTCCGGCGTGCACGGCGACAACCTCGCCTATGTCATCTACACCTCCGGTTCCACCGGCCAGCCCAAGGGCGTCGGCAACACCCATGCCGCCCTGGCCGAGCGCCTGGCCTGGATGCAGGCGCACTACCGCCTGGACGCCAGCGACGTGCTGCTGCAGAAGGCGCCGGTGAGCTTCGACGTTTCCGTCTGGGAATGCTTCTGGCCGCTGATCACCGAGGCACGCCTGGTGCTGGCCGCCCCCGGCGAGCACCGCGACCCGCGCCGCCTGGTGCAGCTGGTGCGCGAGCACGGCGTGACCACGCTGCACTTCGTGCCGCCGCTGCTGCAGCTGTTCATCGAGGAGGAGGGGGTTGGCGAATGCAACTCCCTGCGTCGCCTGTTCTCCGGTGGCGAGGCGCTGCCTGCAGCCCTGCGCGACCGGGTGCTGGAGCGCCTGCCGGCAGTGCGCCTGGACAACCGCTACGGCCCCACCGAAACCGCCATCAACGTCACCCACTGGCAATGCCGCAGTGATGACGGCGAGCGCTCGCCCATCGGCCAGCCCCTGGGCAATGTGCTCTGCCACGTACTGGATGCCGAACTCTCGGCACTGCCGGTCGGTGTGCCGGGCGAGCTGTGCATCGGTGGCGCCGGCCTCGCCCGTGGCTACCTGGGCCGCGCGGCGCTGACCGCCGAACGCTTCGTGCCCGATCCCTTCGGCGAACCGGGCGCACGCCTGTACCGCACCGGTGACCGCGCCCGCTGGGGCACCGATGGCGCCCTGGAGTACCTCGGCCGCCTCGACAGCCAGGTCAAGCTGCGCGGCTTCCGCGTCGAGCCCGAGGAGATCCGTGCCCGCCTGCTGGCCCAGCCCGGTGTCGGCCAGGCGGTGGTGGTGTTGCGCGACGGCCCCGGCGGCCCGCGCCTGGTGGGCTACTACTGCGCCAACGGCGCCGCCGAGGATGAAACCCGGCAGACCGAGCGCCTGCTGCAGGCCCTGCGTGACGAGCTGCCGGAGTACATGGTGCCGGCGCAACTGATGCGCCTGGACGCACTGCCGGTCGGCCCCAGCGGCAAGCTGGACCGCCGCGCGCTGCCCGAGCCCGCCTGGCAGCAAGCCGAGCACCGCGAGCCGGCCACCGAGCTGGAGCAACGGGTCGCCGCCATCTGGCGCGAGGTGCTGGGCATCCAGCGCATTGGCCTGGACGACGACTTCTTCGCCCTCGGCGGCCACTCGCTGCTGGCCACCCAGATCGTCTCCCGCACCCGCCAGGCCTGCGACGTCGAGCTGCCGCTGCGCGCGTTGTTCGAGGCCAGCACCTTGGCCGGTTTCTGCGCCGAAGTGGCGCGCATCCAGGCCAGCGGCCAGGTGGACAGCCAGGGCGTGATCGCCCGCGTCGACCGCAGCCGCCCGGTGCCGCTGTCCTATTCCCAGCAGCGCATGTGGTTCCTCTGGCAGCTGGAGCCGGACAGCCCCGCCTACAACGTCGGTGGCCTGGCGCGCCTCAGCGGCCCGCTGGACGTGGCCCGCTTCGAGGCGGCCCTGCAGGCCCTGGTGCAGCGCCACGAGACCCTGCGCACCACCTTCCCCAGCGAGAACGGCGTGCCTCGCCAGCAGGTGGCCGAGCAATCGAACCTGGTCATGGGCTGGGAGGATTTTTCCGCCCTGGATGCCGACACCCGCCAGGCCCGCCTGCAGGCGCTGGCCGATGACGAGGCACACCGGCCCTTCGACCTGGAGACCGGCCCGCTGCTGCGGGTGGTGATGGTCAAGGGCGGCGAGCGCGAGCACCACCTGGTGGTGACCCTGCACCACATCGTCACCGAAGGCTGGGCGATGGACATCTTCGCCCGCGAGCTGGGCGCGCTCTACGAGGCCTTCCTCGACGACCGCGAATCGCCCCTGGCGCCCTTGCCGGTGCAGTACCTCGACTACAGCGCCTGGCAGCGCCAATGGCTGGAAGGCGGCGAGCGCCAGCGCCAGCTGGACTACTGGACGGCCCAGCTGGGCCGCGAGCACCCGCTGCTGGAGCTGCCGACGGACCGCCCACGCCCGCCGGCCCAGAGCCACCGGGGCGAGCTCTACCGCTTCGACCTACCGGCCGCACTGGCCGAGCGCGTGCGCGCCTTCAACGCGGCCAACGGCCTGACCCTGTTCATGACCATGACCGCCACCCTGGCTGTGCTGCTGCACCGCTACAGCGGCCAGCAGGACCTGCGCATCGGCGCGCCGGTGGCCAACCGCATCCGCCCGGAAAGCGAGGGGCTGATCGGCGCCTTCCTCAACACCCAGGTGCTGCGTTGCCAGCTCGACGGGCAGATGAGCGTCGCCGCGCTGCTGGAGCAGGTGCGCCACACCGTGATCGAGGGCCAGTCGCACCAGGACCTGCCCTTCGACCAGCTCGTCGAGGCCCTGCAGCCGCCGCGCAGCAGCGCCTACAACCCGCTGTTCCAGGTGATGTGCAACGTGCAGCGCTGGGAGTTCCAGCAAACCCGCGAGCTGGCCGGTATGACGGTGGAGTACATCGCCAACGACGCCCGCGCCACCAAGTTCGACTTGAACCTGGAGGTCACCGACCTCGACCATCGCCTCGGCTGCTGCTTCACCTACAGCTCCGACCTGTTCGACGAGCCGCGCATCGCGCGCATGGCCACCCACCTGTGCAACCTGCTGGAAGCGCTGCTGGGCGACCCCGAACAGCGCCTCGCTGAACTGCCGCTGCTGAGTGACGACGAGCGCCTGGCGCAGCTCGCCAGCCTGGGCGAGGAGCCCGGCGAGCACCGCCTCGACGGCAGCATCCATCGTCTCTTCGCCGAGCAGGCCGCGCGTACGCCCACGGCCCCGGCGCTGACCTTCGCCGGGGAAACCCTCGACTACGCCACCCTGGATGCCCGCGCCAACCGCCTGGCCCACCTGCTGCGCGAGCGTGGCGTCGGCCCCGAGGTGCGCGTCGGCCTGGCCCTGGAGCGTTCGGCGGCCATGGTGGTCGGCCTGCTGGCCATCCTCAAGGCCGGCGGCGCCTACGTGCCGCTGGACCCGGAATACCCCACCGAACGCCTGCACTACATGATCGAGGACAGCGGCATCGTCCTGCTGCTGGGCCAGGCCGCGCTGTTCGACACCCTCGGCGAGCTGCCGGCCGGCGTCGGCCGCTGGTGCCAGGAGGAGGACGAGGCCGCGCTGGCCGCTTACCCCGCCAGCGCGCCGGTGGACCTCGCACGGCCGCAGCACCAGGCGTACCTCATCTACACCTCCGGCTCCACCGGCAAGCCCAAGGGCGTGGCGGTCAGCCACGGCGAGATCGCCATGCACTGCCAGGCGGTGATCCGCCGCTTCGGCATGCGCGCCGACGACTGCGAGCTGCACTTCTATTCCATCAACTTCGACGCCGCCAGCGAGCGCCTGCTGACGCCGTTGCTCTGTGGCGCGCGTCTGGTGCTGCGGGCCCAGGGCCAGTGGGGTGCCGAGGACATCTGCCAGCTGATCCGCGAGCAGGGCGTGACCATCCTCGGCTTCACCCCCAGCTACGGCAGCCAGCTGGCCCAGTGGCTCGGCGCGCGGGGCGAGACCCTGCCGGTGCGCCTGGTGATCACCGGGGGCGAGGCGCTCACCGCCGAACACCTGCAGCGCATCCGCGCGGGCTTCGCGCCCCAGGCCTTCTTCAACGCCTACGGCCCTACCGAGACGGTGGTGATGCCCCTGGCCGCCCTGGCCCCGGCGCAGCTGGAGGAGGGCGCCGCCAGCGTGCCCATCGGCCGCATGGTCGGTGCGCGGGTGGCCTGCATCCTCGATGCTGCTCTGGCCCTGGTGCCACCGGGCGCCATCGGCGAGCTCTATGTCGGCGGCGCCGGGCTTGCCCGTGGCTATCACCAGCGCCCGGGCCTCACCGCCGAACGCTTCGTGCCCAACCCCTTCGCCACCGATGGCGGGCGCCTGTACCGCACGGGCGATCTGGTGCGCCAGCGCGACGACGGCCAGCTGGAATACCTCGGCCGCATCGACCAGCAGGTGAAGGTGCGCGGCTTCCGCATCGAGCTGGGCGAGATCGAAGCGCGCCTGCTGGAGCACCCGGCGGTGCGCGAAACCGTGGTGCTGGCCCTGGACAGCCCCAGCGGCAAGCAGCTGGCCGGCTACGTCGCCTGCGCGGCAGCGGGCGAGGGCGCCGATGCGCAACAGGTGCTGCGCGAAACCCTCAAGGCGCACCTGCGCGCCCAGTTGCCGGAACACATGGTGCCCGCGCACCTGGTGCTGCTCGCCAGCCTGCCGCTGACCCCCAACGGCAAGCTCGACCGCCGCGCGCTGCCCGCGCCGGACCCGGAGCACAACCGCCAGCAGTACCTGGCACCGAGCAGCGAGCTGGAGCAAAGCCTGGCGGCCATCTGGCGCGAGGTGCTCAACGTCGAGCAGGTCGGGCTCGCCGACAACTTCTTCGAGCTGGGTGGCGACTCCATCCTGTCGATCCAGGTGGTCAGCCGTGCTCGCCAGCAGGGCATCCACTTCAGCCCGCGCGACCTGTTCCAGCACCAGACGGTGCAGACCCTGGCCGCCGTCGCCCGTCGCGAGGCGCTGACCCAGGTGGACCAGGGCCCGGTGACCGGCGCCATGCCGCTGACGCCCATCCAGCACTGGTTCTTCCAGCAGGCGCCGGAGAACGTCGCCCACTGGAACCAGTCGCTGCTGCTGGAAGCCGGCGAGCGCCTGGACGCCGGCCACCTGGAGCAGGCCCTGCAGTGCCTGGTGGAACACCACGACGCCCTGCGCCTGTCCTTCAGCCGTGACGGCGACATCTGGCAGGCCGAGCACCGTGCGCCCGCCAGCGAAGCCGATGGCCTGCTGTGGCAGGCACGGGTGGACGACTTCGCCGAGGCGGAAACCCTGCTGGCCGATGCCCAGCGCAGCCTCGACCTGGCCCAGGGCCCGCTGCTGCGTGCCCTGCTGCTGGAAGGCCCGGACGGCCGCCAGAAACTGCTGCTGGCCATCCACCACCTGGTGGTGGACGGCGTCTCCTGGCGCGTGTTGCTGGAAGACCTGCAAACCGCCTATCGCCAGCTGAAAACCGGGCAACCCCTGGCGCTGCCGGCGCGTACCAGCGCCTTCAAGCACTGGGGCGAACGCCTGGCGGCCTATGCCGGCAGCGAGCCCCTGCGCGAGGAACTGGGCTGGTGGCAGGCGCAGCTCGGCGGCCAGGACGCGCCGCTGCCCTGCGACCGCAACGCCGAACAGGACCTGGAGCGCGACGCCCAGCGCATCACCCTGCGCCTGGATGCCGAGCGCACCCGCCAACTGCTGCAACAGGCGTCCGCCGCCTACCGCACCCGCGTCGACGACCTGCTGCTCACCGCCCTGGCCCGCGTGCTGTGCCGCTGGGATTCGCGTGATTCGGTGCTCGTGCAGCTGGAAGGCCATGGCCGCGAACCGCTGTTCGACGACATCGACCTGAGCCGCACCGTCGGCTGGTTCACCAGTGCCTATGCGCTGCGCCTGGCGCCCGCCGACGGGCTCGGTGCCTCCATCAAGGCGATCAAGGAGCAGCTGCGCCAGGTGCCCCACAAGGGCCTCGGCTTCGGCGTGCTGCGTCACCTGGCCGACCCGATCACTCGCGCCGCCATGGCCGCGCTGCCGCCGGCGCGCATCACCTTCAACTACCTGGGCCAGTTCGATGGCAGCTTCGCCGAGGGCGCGCTGCTGCGCCCGCTGGAAGAGAGCGCCGGCCCGGCCCATGACGCCGACGCCACGCTGCCCAACTGGCTGAGCGTGGACGGCCAGGTGTTCGGCGGCGAACTGCTGCTCAACTGGACCTACAGCCAGACGCGCTACGACCGCGCCACGGTGCAGGGCCTCGGCGAGGCCTTCATCGCCGAGCTGCAGGGCCTGGTCGCCCATTGCCTGGAGGAGGGCGCTGGTGGCCCGACGCCGTCGGACTTCCCCCTGGCGCACCTGGCCCAGGAGCAGATCGACCAGCTGCCGGTGCCGGCCGCCGCCATCGACGACATCTACCCGCTGACGCCGATGCAGGAAGGGCTGCTGCTGCACACCCTGCTGGAGCCGGGCACCGGCATCTACTACATGCAGGACCGCTACCGCATCAACAGCGCGCTGGACGTCGAGCGCTTCACCCGCGCCTGGCGCGCCGTGGTGGCGCGGCACGAAGCGCTGCGCGCCTCCTTCGTGTGGAACGCCGGTGAAACCATGCTGCAGGTGATCCACAAGCCCGGCGCCACCGAGGTGGACCTGCTGGACTGGAGCGACCTGCCCGAAGAGGGTCACGAGGCGCGCCTGCAGGCGCTGCACCGCACGGAGCGCGAGGCCGGCTTCGACCTGCTGCACCAGCCGCCTTTCCACCTGCGCCTGATCCGCCTGGGCGAGGCGCGCTACTGGTTCATGATGAGCAACCACCACATCCTCATCGACGCCTGGTGCCGTGGCTTGCTGATGAGCGACTTCTTCGAGGTCTACGCCGCCCTGGGCGAGGGCCGCGAGCCGCAACTGCCGCTGGCGCCGCGCTACCGCGACTACATCGGCTGGCTGCAGCGCCAGGACCTGGGCCAGTCCCGCGCCTGGTGGCAGGGCAACCTGGCCGGTTTCGAGCGCACCACGCACCTGCCGAGCGACCGGCCGATCCTCCGCGAGCACGCCAACGACAGCGGCGGTATGCAGGTGGGCGACCGCATCACCCGCCTGGACGCCGCCGACGGTGCGCGTCTGCGGGAGCTGGCGCAGCGTCATCAGCTCACCGTCAACACCCTGGCCCAGGCCGCCTGGGCCCTGGTGCTGGCACGCTACAGCGGCGAGCGCGACCTGGTCTTCGGCGTCACCGTGGCCGGGCGCCCAGTGGGCCTGCCGGAGATGCAGCGCACCGTCGGCCTGTTCATCAACAGCATCGCCCTGCGGGTGAAGCTGCCCGCGCCGGGCCAGCGTCTGAGCGTGCGTGACTGGCTGCAGGGGCTGCTGGCCAGCAACCTGGAACTGCGCGAGCACGAATACCTGCCGCTGGTGGCCATCCAAGAATGCAGCGAGCTGCCCAAGGGCCAGCCGCTGTTCGACAGCCTCTTCGTGTTCGAGAACGCGCCGGTGGAAGTCTCGGTGCTGGACCGTGCGCAGAGCCTCTCCGCCAGCTCGGATTCCGGCCGCACCCACACCAACTTCCCGCTCACCGTGGTCTGCTACCCGGGCGACGACCTGGGCCTGCACCTGTCCTACGACCAGCGCTACTTCGAGGAAGCGACCATCGACCGCCTGCTGGGCGAGTTCAAGCGCCTGCTGCTGGCCCTCGGCGAGCGCATCGAAGGTGACATGAGCGAGCTGCCGTTGCTGGGCGAGGCCGAGCGTGAGCTGCTGCTCAACGGCGTCAACCACAGCGCCCGCGACTACCCGCTGGAGCAGGGCTATGTGCGCCTGTTCGAGGCCCGTGTGGCCGCGCACCCGCAGCGCATCGCCGCCCGCTGCCTCGACCGCCAGTGGAGCTACGCCGAACTGAACCGCCACGCCAACCGCCTGGGCCACGCCCTGGGCACCGCCGGCGTCGGCCTCGACCAGCCGGTGGCGCTGCTGGGCGAGCGTGGGCTCGACCTGCTGGGCATGATGGTCGGCACCTTCAAGGCCGGCGCCGGCTACCTGCCGCTGGACCCGGCGCTGCCCACGCCGCGCCTGACGCGCATCCTCGAACTCAGCCGCGCCCCGGCGCTGGTGACCACCCGCACCTGCCGCGACCAGGCGATGGCGTTGCTGGAGGAGCTCGGCTGCGGCCACCGTCCACGCCTGCTGGTGTGGGAGGACGTGCTGCAGGGCGCCTGGCCGGAGCAGGACCTGGGCATCCACAGCGGCCCGGATAACCTGGCCTACGTCATCTACACCTCCGGCTCCACCGGCCTGCCCAAGGGCGTGATGGTCGAGCAGGCCGGCATGCTCAACAACCAGCTGAGCAAGGTGCCGTACCTGGCGCTCACCGAGGCGGACGTGATCGCCCAGACCGCCTCGCAGAGCTTCGATATCTCGGTCTGGCAGTTCCTCGCCGCACCGCTGTTCGGCGCCTGCACCGAGATCGTCCCCAACGCCATCGCCCACGACCCGCAGGCGTTGCTGGCCCATGTGCGCGAACGCGGCATCACCGTGCTGGAAAGCGTGCCCTCGCTGATCCAGGGCATGCTCGCCGAGGACCGCGCCGTGCTCGGCGCCCTGCGCTGGATGCTGCCCACCGGTGAAGCCATGCCGCCGGAGCTGGCGCGCCAGTGGCTGGAGCGCTACCCGCAGGTGGGGCTGGTCAACGCCTACGGCCCGGCCGAGTGCTCGGACGACGTGGCCTTCTTCCGCGTCGATGCGGCCTCCACCGCAGGCACCTACCTGCCCATCGGCAGCCCCACCGACAACAACCGCCTGTACCTGCTGGACGACGCCTTCGAACTGGCCCCCCTGGGCGCCGTGGGCGAACTCTGCGTCGCCGGCACCGGCGTCGGCCGTGGCTATGTCGGCGACCCGCTGCGCACCGCCCAGGCCTTCGTGCCCAACCCCTTCGGCGCGCCGGGCGAACGCCTCTACCGCACCGGCGACCTGGCCCGGCGTCGCGCCGATGGCGTGCTGGAATACGTCGGCCGCGTCGACCACCAGGTGAAGATCCGCGGCTACCGCATCGAGCTGGGCGAGATCGAATCCCGCCTGTTCGAGCGGCCGGACGTGCGCGACGCCGCCGTCAGCGTGCAGGAAGGCCCCACCGGCAAATACCTGGTGGGCTACCTGGTGCCGCGCGAGGCCGAGCGTTTCGCCAGCGCCAGCTCGCCGGCCAGCCGCCTGGCGGAAGAGGGCGCCTGGTTCGAAGCCATCAAGCAGCAACTGCGCGGCGACCTGCCGGACTACATGGTGCCGCTGCACTGGCTGCTGCTCGACCGCCTGCCGCTGAACGCCAACGGCAAGCTCGACCGCAAGGCCCTGCCTCCCCTGGAATTCGGCCCGCTGCAGGCCCAGGACTACCTGGCCCCGCGCAGCGAACTGGAAACCACCCTGGCCGGCATCTGGGCCGAGGTGCTCAAGGTCGAACGGGTCGGCGTGCGCGACAACTTCTTCGAACTCGGCGGCCACTCCCTGCTCGCCACCCAGATTGCCTCCCGCGTGCAGAAAACCCTGCAACGCAACGTGCCCCTGCGGGCCATGTTCGAGTGCAGCACGGTGGAAGAACTGGCGAGCTACATCGACTCGCTGGAAGGCAGCGTCGTCACCGAAGAAAAGGCCGCGCGCCTGGAAGACCTGATGGCCAAGCTGGAGATGCTGTAACAGAGGCGGGGTACGCGGAGCGGGGAGGGCTCCGCGTGCTCTGGCTCGCTGCTTTCAAGGCACGCTCGGGGAATTTTCAGGTTCCCTGAACGGCTTCACATTATCCGCCTCGCCCCGATTGACGCTGCTCATCCAAAAGCGTTTTCTACGCCATCTTCCCCGGAAGCCGACAGGGTCGTCGGCGAACGGTCAGCTTCAAGGATGAGCATGCCTGCCTCAAGCATTGTTTTCAGTGGCTACCCGCACCTGCATCGGCCTCTTCAGGGCGCTGCATCCTGCTGTTTTTTCAGAACTCACGTCACGCCTTGGCCTCGTCTCCATAGAAGTGCCTCGCTGTTGGCGTTTTTGAACGTGTCGCGCATGTGAGGCACGTGAAATCACCATGAGTATTTCCAGGAAGTCGAGCATGTCGAACAGCACATTCGCCTCAGGGCACGACTGGGCGCGTTGCCGCTTGGGCGCGCTTCTCATATGCCTTGCACTGGTGGCGTGCGGAAAGGAAAAGCCCGCCCCTCATACCCCTGAGTACCGTGCGGCGCATGGAATCGTCGAGGGTGAGGCCAACACCATTGAAGTCAGCGGAACGACGTTCCGTGTGCCGAACGATGTGGAGTTCGAGGTTTATTCGTCTGGAGACATTCATCCGGGAAAGGCCGATGAGTTGACCTTGCGTCTCTTTATCGACCAGGCGGGCATCCACAAAGGAAACCCCGTTCCGGTTGCTCGGGACAGCCGGGTGAGGGTCGAGATCTCAAAAATGGGCGATCCCAACGGGAAGTCCTACTTCGAAGGCGAGAAGGAGAGGGCCGAGGCACCCATTGCCCGTCCTTCGATGGAACTCATCGAATACCCGCTGAAAGTGCCTGCGGCACAGGCCGAGCACTCCGGGACGTCTGTCTACGTGGCTGCGGACGGCGTGCGGGGTAATGGCAGGGAGTTCTATTGTTCGGTGGGGTGGCCGAAAGACCCGGCGAAAACGAACGGTAGTTGCCGGGCGTATTACTTCCTGACCTCAGGACTGATGGTCCAGGTCTTCTTCGAGTACAGCGCTCTGGCGAATTGGAACGTCATCATGAGCGAGGTTCGCCGAGAAGTGGAAAGCATCGAAAAATAAAACCAAAACGCAAGGAGGTGTGTTGTGAGCGATATCTATCTTACGGATGAGCAGATCAATCAGATCAGGGCGATGAAAACCCGTGGCCCTAATGCTCAGGGCAATTACTCCGATATATATCAAGCTATCTCGGAAATGCTGCCCGACAGCGACGTCAAGCTCTGGCTGGATGGCGCAGCGCTTGCCAACGCCGGACGAGGTGTTTTCGCTGAGCTCATCAGGTCATACAGCCAGCGGCAGATGGAGCTTCGTGGCATCCAGTATTCCGATGCGCTCATGCAAGATGCATCCAACAGGGTGGCGACCAATGCGCTCGACGATATTCTCGCCCTGGGGCGCCGAACTGCGGATGGGCGCTGGAAGTTTCCGACACTGAAAGATATTGCGAACAATGATGCCACGGGGGTTGGTGACGTCTTGTTCAAAAGCCTGCCTAACGACTCGGCTGGTGGAACCACAAATGCCGGCTGGTCTGGGACTATTCTCTTCTCTGCACTCGGGGGGGATGAAACCTACAGGCTGACCGCTACGGGTGGAGATGGGCTCAATCGCATCGATGACATCAAGAATTTGCTGTTCGCCTACGAATCCTATTCCTATGCATTTAAATGGGCGGCTCTGGTTGGTGCTGGAGAGTTCGCGCTTAAGGACAAGCGATTCTTTGATGACCTTGGAGTGGGGTGGGATACCTTCCGGGGCGCCAGTGGTGATGATCTGGTTGCGTTGGCGACCAACAACATCACCTCGCTGCTGTCCGGTGAAGCAAAGAAGCTAGGCGAGCTGATCAACAAGGCTGGCGCACACACCGTTCTTGACTGGGTACAAGCAACCTACAGTGGCAAGCCGGTTACGACCCCGACGACCCCGGATAACTTCATCGATTCTGCCAAGGCCGTATTTTCCAAGATCGATAAAGCGGTTGCCATAGGCGCCAACACCATTCTCCTGCCGGATACCAAGGACGCAATCCTGGCCTTGGCGAAGGGGAGCCTCGCCGCACGTAACGCGCTCTATGCACTGTCCCCCATTGCTATCGATCTACCCAGTTACTCGCATGACCTGAGCCTTGCTGATTTGAAAACGGGAGAGGGGGCTCTCTCCGAGCAGTGGCTGGACAAACGAGCCGCTTTTCTTACTTTCGAGAGGCTATATCGGGCTTCTGGTGACACCGACGGCACCTTCGAAATGCCGTTCGGGTTGCCGGTACCGATCCCGGGGGATATCGAATTCCGCACCTACAGCGACGGTTCGTCATACAAGCTCATCGTCGACGGTGTCGACGGGGGGATCATCGACAAGCGTTACATCATCTTCGGTGGTGATGGTGCCGAGAGTTTCCAGGGCGGTGATGGCGATGATTTCCTGTTCGGCATGAATGGGGCTGACGTCATCAGTGGTGGTGAAGGAGATGACCACCTGGAGGGAGGGGATGGGGCCGATAACCTCGATGGTGGTATCGGGGCCGATACCCTCTATGGCGGGCTGCACAACGACACGCTTGTCGGTGGGGATGGCAATGACAGCCTCTTCGGCGGCAAGGGTAACGACAGCCTGGATGGTGGTGTTGGCAAAGATCACCTCGAAGGCGGAGAAGGCCAGGATTCGCTCACGGGCGGTTACGGCTTCGACACCTACAAAGCTGACAAGGAAGACCTCATTTACGACAGCGACGGCTCGGGCAAGGTCTACTTGGGCAACCGCCAGCTCACGGGTGGCAGCCGCAAGAAAACCGACCCCGAGGGCACCTACTACGGCGGTGGCAATACCTATGTGTTGCAAGGCACCACCTTGACCATCAACGGTGGGCTGACGATCCAGTACTACGACAAGGACGACCTGCAGATCATCCTGACCGAGGAAGAGGAGGAGGACGAGTCGCCGGAAACGGATGATGCCGAGAGCCGCACCTCGCCTATCGTCATCGACCTGGACGGCGATGGCATCGAGACCCTGAAAGTAGGGGCGAGCTACTTCGACCTCGACGGCGATGGCCTCAGTGAGAAGTCCGGCTGGGTGAGCCCCGATGACGGCCTGCTGGTGCACGACCGCAACGGTGACGGGCGCATCAGCAATGGCACTGAGCTGTTCGGCAACCACAGCCTGCTGAGCAACGGCAACAAGGCCGAGAACGGCTTCCAGGCCCTGGCCGAGTACGACAGCAACGGCGATGGCCTGATCAACGCCCAGGATGCGGCGTACTCGACGCTGCAGGTGTGGCGCGACCTCAACGGCAACGGCATCAGCGATGACGGCGAGCTGCAGGGGCTGGCCGCTGCGGGCGTCGTTTCTATCGGCACCGGTTACAGCACTTCCAGCCACACCGACGCCAACGGCCACGAGCACCGCCAGATCGGCACTGTGATGCTGGCCAACGGTGTGGCTTCCACGGCGGCTGACGTCTGGTTCAAGGTCGACAGTACGCGTCGCGTCAACAGCGGCGATATCGCGCTTCCCGATGATGTGCTGAACCTGGCCAACGCCAAGGGCTTCGGCAAGGTCCATGACCTGCACCAGGCCATGGCGCTGGATTCCGGCCTGAAAGACCTGCTGGCGCAGTACGTGGCTGCACCACCGGGCCAGCGCGACGCGTTGCTCGACACCCTGATCTACCGCTGGGCCGGTGCCGAAGGCGTAGACCCCTATAGCCGCGATCCCAAGAAGGTCTACGGCCATGTGATGGACGCACGCCAGCTCGTCACCCTGGAGAACCTGGTGGGGCGCCCCTACCTGGGCACCTGGTGCTGGGGCGAACGCGACCCGAACCCGCACGGGCAGGCGGCGCCGATCCTGGTGGCCGAGTACCTAGAGTTCAAGCGCTTCACCGTCGCGCAGATCATGGCGCAGACCGAATACGCCAACGAGCTGGACATCATCCGGTCCGGCTTCGGCTCCGACGCGCAGAGCATCGCCGTCGACTGGAACGCACTGCAAGGCAAGCTGAGCGGGCTACTCGCCGAGGGCAAGCCTGAGCGCGTCCGTGACGTGATCACCATCCTCAACGACCTGGGCACCTATTCGCCGGCTTACCGCGCCAAGCGCGATGCCGCGTTCCAGGCCATCACCGCGTCCAATGTCGAACTGGCGCCGTTCTTCGATTTCTCCACCCGTATCGGCACCTCGGGCAACGACACGCTTTACGGCATCCAGTCCGGGACCATCTTCTACGGTGCGGGCGGCGATGACCGCCTGTATGGCTATTCCGGCGTCGACAGCTACCACTTCGCGCGGGGCCAGGGCAACGACGCGATTCTCGACCGGGGTGGCCTCGACCAGATCGTCTTCGGTGCCGGCATCGGTCAGAACGACCTGGTGTTTTCTCGGAACACCACCACCGTCTGGATCAACGTCAAGAACGCGGACGGCAGCGATGCCGGCTCGGTGCGCATCGACAACTTCTTCGACTTCGACGGTTCGCTGGCCTATGGCGCCATCGAGGCGATCCGTTTCGTCGATGGCGGTGGCCTGAGCCAGCAGCAGATGCTCGATCTGCTGACAGCCTCGTCGCTGACCGCTGGCAATGACCTGGTGTTCGGCAGCGCTGCTGGAGACAGCATCGATGCCCTGGCAGGCAACGACAGCATCCACGGCCTGGGTGGCAACGATCAGCTCTCCGGCGGTGCCGGCGATGACGTGCTGATGGGCGACGATGGCAATGATTCCCTGGTCGGCGGTGTCGGCAACGATTCGCTTGTCGGTGGACGCGGCAACGACACCTACCTGTTCGATCTCGGCCATGGCAACGATGTGATCGATAACGCGGCCGATGCAGCCGGCGGCAAGATCGACCGGGTGGTGTTCGGCGCGGGGATCGATCCCGCCGCCGTTGGCGTGAAGCGCAATGGCAGTGACCTGCTGCTGCAGACCTCGGCTACTGACAGCGTGCGGCTCACCAATTACTTCAGCGCCGAAGGTACCAATGGCATCGCTGTCGACCGCATCGAGTTCCACAACGGCACTGTCTGGAGCATCGCTGACGTCAAGAACCTGGTGCTGCAGGCCACGGCCGGCAATGACCGAATCGAAGGCTACGTGACCAACGATCAGCTCTCCGGTCTGGCGGGGGACGATCGACTGTTCGGTTACGCCGGCAACGACACCCTGCTGGGCGGCGAGGGGCGCGACACCCTTGACGGTGGCATCGGCGATGACCGGCTGTTCGGCGAAGCCGGCGACGACATGCTGGAAGGTGGCGAGGGCAACGACTACCTGGATGGGGGCGAAGGCAACGATCGCATCGACGCGGGTGTCGGTGACGATACGCTGGTGGGCGGTGCCGGCAATGACTACCTCAATGGCAGCGCCGGCCGCGACACCCTGCAAGGTGGCGACGGCGACGACACCCTGGTGGGTGGCGCGGGTGATGACTTCCTGGCCGGTGGCAAGGGTAACGACCGCCTAGACGGTGGCAATGGCACCAACAACTACCTGTTCGCCCGTGGTGACGGACAGGATGTGATCGTGGATGCCTATGAAGGGATCGTGACGATCTACCTCGCGGACCTGCCGCTGGAAACCCTGGTCTTCCGCCGCAATGGCACCAGCCTCGAGGTTTCGTTCCCGGACAGCCCGGCCGACCTGATCTCGCTTTCTGCCTTCTTCCGTGACGAGGTACCGCTGAGTGGCATTCGCCTGCGCTACGGCGATGGGTTGGAAACCCTCATCGCCGCTACGCAACTGCGCCAGCTCACCCTGGACGGCACGGCTGCGGGCGACCTGATCAACGCCTATTCCACCGACGACCTGATCGACGCGCTGGGCGGTAACGACACGGTCTACGCGGGCGCAGGTAACGACACCGTGCGAGGCGGCGAAGGGGACGACCTCCTGGACGCCGGGATCGGCAACGACCTCGTCGAGGGTGGCCTCGGCAACGACACCCTGCTGGCCGGGGAGGGTGATGACCTGCTGGACGGTGGGGCGGGCGACGACCAACTGGAGGGCGCCGCCGGCAACGACCAGTACCGGCTCACGGCGCAATGGGGTCATGACCTCATCATCGACCGGAGCGGTACCGACAGCGTTCGCTTCGACGGTGTGGCACCGGAGGACCTGCTGCTGCGCCGTGACGGCGAAGACCTCGTGGTGACCCATAAGACCACGGGCGACAGCGTGCGGATCCAGGGGCAGTTCTCCTACCAGGCTGGGCAGCCTGGTGTGTACGCCATCGAGCAATTCGTCTTCGACGGCGGCCTGGCCTGGGACTTCGACGCCATCAAGCTCAAGGCACTGGAAGGCACCGCCCGGGACGACGCCATCTACGGCCATGCCGACGACGATGTGATCGACGCGGGCCTGGGCAACGACCTCGTCCAGGCGGGCTTCGGCAACGACCAGGTGCTGGGTGGTGAAGGCAACGACACCCTGCATGGCGAAGCGGGCAACGACACGCTCTTCGGCGGTGCGGGTGACGACCAGCTGTACGGCGAAGAGGGCGAGAACCAGCTCTCCGGCGGCGACGGTAATGACTCCCTGTTCGGCGGCTACCAGGCCGACCTGCTGAGCGGCGATGCCGGCGATGACCTGCTCGACGGCGGCGATGGCAACGACACCCTGCGCGGTGGCGAGGGCCATGACTCGCTGATCGGCGGGGGCGGCAACGACCAGCTGTTCGGTGACGCCGGCAACGACACCCTGCAGGGCAACGGCCTGCTCGATGGCGGCAGCGGCGACGACCTGCTGGAAGGCTACGGCGAACTGCTGGGCGGCGATGGCAACGACACGCTCCATGGCCAGGGCTCCGACACCTTGGTGGGCGGCGCGGGTAACGACCTGATCGTCGCGCGCAACGATGCCTGGAGCGGCAACGCCAGCGTTATCGAAGGCGGCACCGGCAACGACACGATCTACGGCTCCTTCGGCGACGACACCTACCGCTTCAACCTCGGTGACGGCCAGGACCTGCTGATCGAGCGTCGCGCCAACGAGGCCTTCAGCAACATCACCCCGAGCGTCGACACCCTGAGCTTCGGCGAGGGCATCAGCGTGGCGGACCTGGGCTTCTATCGTCGTGGCCTGGACCTGATCATCGAGCACGCCAATGGCACTGACCGCATCACCGTGCAGAACTGGTTCAAGGAGCCCTCCGACCACTTCAAGCTGGACAGCCTGACCTTCGCCGACGGCAGCTCGCTGAGCCAGGCGGATGTCGAAAACCGTGTCATCCACCAAGGCACCGACAACGCCGACAGCATCCTCGGTTACCGCAACCTCGCCGACACCATTCACCTGGGTGCCGGTGACGACAAGGCCTGGGGGCGTGCCGGCAACGACACCATTCTCGGCGAGGGCGGCAACGACTACCTCGAGGGTGAGGACGGCGATGACCTGATCCTCGGCGGTTCCGGCAACGACCAGCTTGACGGCGGTGCAGGCGCCGACCGCCTCATCGGCGGTACTGGCGACGACAAGTACGTCTACAGCCTGGGCGACGGTGCGGACGTCATCGACAACACCGGTGGTGGCAACGACGGCGTGTTCTTCTCCGGCGGCATCACCCAGGACCGGCTGAGCTTCCGCCGCGACAGCGACGACCTGCTGATCCTGGTGGACGGCGATGCGCAGCAGTCGGTGCGCGTGCTGGGGCACTTCCTCGGTGGCGACAAGGCCATCAGCTATGTGCAGCCGGAAGGTGGCTTCATGCTCACCGCCGCGCGCATCGGCCATATGGCCGCGGCCAACGGCGTGGCCGGCGGCTACGAGGCGGTGATCGACGGCGGCACGGCGGCGGATCGCCTCTCCGGCTACGACGGTCGCGACCTGCTGCGCGGCCTGGCCGGCAACGACACCCTGTTCGGCATGGCCGGCAACGACCAGCTGGAGGGCGGTGACGGCAACGACTACCTCTCCGGTGGCAACGGCGGTAATGCAGGCTCCGGCGACGATGTGATCATCGGCGGCGCGGGCAACGATGTGCTGGACGGTGAAGACGGCAACGACCGTCTGGTGGGTGGCACCGGTGACGACAAGTACTACTACCGCGCCGGTGGCGGCAAGGACGTCATCGACAACACCGGTGGCGGCTTCGACGGCGTCTTCGTGCTCAATGGCGTGGCCCGTGCGCGCCTGAGCTTCCACCGCGACGGCAATGACCTGGTCATCCTCGTCGACAAGGACATGGCCCACCAGCTGCGCATCACCAACCACTTCCTGGGCGGTGACTCGGCCATCGACTACGTGCAGCCGGACGACGGCGGCAGCTACCTCACCACCGCGCAGATCGCCGGCATGATCACCGCCTTCCCGGACGGCACCGGCACCCCCGGCCCGGTGGACCCGGAACCGACTGACCCGGGCACGCCCACCGACCCTGGCACCGGGCAACCGCCGGTTCCCGGCCTGGGCGGTGCCGACTCGCTCACCGGCACCGCTGGTAACGACGTGCTGATCGGCGGGGCCGGCAACGACACCCTGGCCGGTGCGGCGGGCAACGACCGCCTGCTGGGCGGCGTGGGTGATGACACCTACGTTTACACCGCCGGGCTGGATGTGATCGAGGAGTCGGGCGGCGCTGCCGACACCCTGCGCTTCGCCGGTGGCATCACCTACAACCAGGTGGGCTCGGGCCTGTCCAAGTCGGGCAACGACCTGATCCTCAAGGTCAATGGCAGCACCACCAACCAGGTGACGCTGAAGGACTTCTTCCTGGGTGGCGACAACCTGGTGGAAACCTTCACCTTCGAGACCGGTGGCCAACTCACCGCCGCGCAGATCTTCGGCGCGTTCGGTATCGCCATGCCGACACCGGTAGCGGCCTTCGACAACACCGTGCAGGGCACGGCGGGCAACGACGCAGCCCTCAACGGCACCGCCCAGCGCGACCTGCTGCTTGGCTACAACGGCAACGACTCGCTGTCCGGCGGTGCCGGCAACGACCGCCTGGAAGGGGGCAATGGCAACGACACCCTCGTCGGTGGCCAGGGCAACGACACCCTGCTCGGCGGTCGTGGCGACGACACCTATGTCTTCAGCGCCGGCAGCGGGCAGGACGTCATCGACAACACCGGTGGCGGCTACGACACACTGCGCTTCGAAGGCATCGCCTTCAATCAAGTCTCCAGTGGCTTAATGAAGAACGGTAACGATCTGGTGCTCAAGGTTAGCGGTGGCAGCGATCAGGTCACCCTGAAGAACTGGTTCCTGGGCGGTGACGCCGTCGTCGACGTGATCACCTTCGCAGCCGGCGGACAACTGACCGCTGCCCAGGTGTTCAGCGCCTTCGGGCTCACCAACCCCGACACCGTGGGTTCGCCGAACTACCTGAACGTCCCGGACGACCGCAGCTTCGGCACCGTCCTGGCCGGCCAGGCGGGCGATCAGAACATCCTCGGCTCCTCGGACGCCGACCTGATCGACGGTGGTGCAGGCAACGACACGCTGCGTGGCGGCAAGGGCAATGACCACCTGATCGGCGGGGATGGCAACGACACCTACCGCTTCGCCGCCGGCGACGGCCAGGATGTCATCAACAACCTGTCGAACAAGCCCGCCGACAACGATGTGCTGAGCATCGAAGGCATCACCCGCGAGAACCTCTGGCTGTCCCGCCAGGGCAACAACCTGGTGATCGACGTGCTGGGATCGGCCGACGCCATCACCGTGCAGGACTGGTACGCGGGTGCGGCGCAGAAACTGGACGCGGTGCAAGCCGGCAGCTCCACGCTCTACGCCAACCAGCTGGACAACCTGGTCAACGCCATGGCCGCCTTCGGCGCGCCCACGGGCGGGGAGATGAACTTATCCCAGGCCCAGCGGGATCAGCTCAATGTGGTGATCGCCGCCAACTGGCAGTGAGTGTGAAGATGTAGTGACTGGAGCAGCCCGCCTTATGGCGGGCTGTTTCCATGTGGTTTTCCCGCTTATGCGGTGTGTTGTTTGATGCAGATAGCATATTTTCACTTTTTTATTGAGTCGATGCTGTAGGTAGGTTTATGCGCTATCGGTTTTTCTTGGTGCTACTGCTTTTAGGAACGTTCTCTGAAGGCTCTATTGCAAACCAAAATTCGCGCTGGGGAGTTTGCAATGATTTGCATGAGTACTCTAAGGACGGAGGGATAACCGAAGAGAATCTCTCTCAGTGGGTACATGGGCTGGATAGGCCTGATTCAGTTGAAATGTCTGCTGGGAGAGCGGTTCGTATTCAGGTTGAGGCATCGACTATTGGCTTGGCAGAAATTGATGAGCGTACTTGGAGTGGGGTTGATCGCTCTGTGAGTAACCTATATACCGGGGTTTGGCGGGCTTTTTTTATGTCCGTGGATATAGATAACGATGGAGAAAATGAACGGGTGGCGATATATCGCAAATCCGGAATTTTTGGGCAGGCTTATGCGTATGTGTTGGCTGATGGGGATGAAATAAGTCGGAGCTATTTAGGGTCGGATGGTCGCCCTCTTGCGGTGGGTGGGGAACTGTTTTTTTATGAGGGTAAGGTCTACTGGCTTCAGATTGATCCTCGTCTAGATAAAAAATATAAAGCCCATGTGAGTGGTTGGAAGAGATTCATAAGGGTTTATCGCGCTGAGAGTGGAACAGGGTTGCCGATTTTAGTTTATGGGGTTCATGGTGAGTTGTGCGAAATTAGCATTAAAGAGAGTGGGTGAGTTTGGGGTGTCAAAACATAAATAACAAAGAGGGTATGTCGGTGCTGGGCGGTACGGTTGCTTTCTGCCGGCTCTCCAGTTTCATGGAGTAAATTTATGCCTTATGTTTTCGAGAAAATGAGTAGTGCCGATTGGGAGAAAGTGCTCTCTGATGCAAGCTGTGATCCTGTAAAGAAAGTATGGCTTGAGATAAATGGTTTTTCTAATTGGGAGAGGTTGTTCTGGGTTGTCGATAGGCATAACGATTATTACGTTTTCCCTTGCGCGAGTGGCAGGGATAGCTCGTGCGGTGCGTCATTTTACGTTTATTTGAATGGGTTGATTCAAGAGGTTTATGTTGACGGCTTGTTTGGGGATTTGGTTGAGTTCAGAGGTGGGCAGTTGCTCGTAGCAGATAAAATAAGATTTTCAGCTTTTCTGAAGGCTGCCTTACCTGTTTTAGGTAGGTATGGAGTGGGTGCGGATAATGAATTGGATAAGATCAATCCGGTGTTCAAAGACGTATAAAGCCACCCTGGGTGTCGCATATGGGAGGATGCCTGTTGATGTTGATTGTTTTGCTGAGGTGCTGAATGTCTGTTCTGCTTTTGGGAGTGAGGTTGACCAGATTTAGGGTGAGCCTGATTGTCCTCTCGGTCATCACTGTATTGATTGTTTTATGGGGGCGATACAATCCGCTTCCCAATGATGAATTCTACATCCGGCACTTCGAATTTAATCGTGAGGAAATTGAGGCGCTGGTCTACGAGTATAGGTACCGAGTTGAGCGTGGCCGTGGTCCGTGGGTGCGACAGGATGAGAATCGCAAGCGCCTTGTTGCTGCTGGGTTAAGGCAGATTGGTGAGACCTCTCCAATGTGGACCAGTAGGCCCTATTCAAGGCTGTTTTACCGGAGGTTACTTCAGGATGATGCGTTTCGTGACGCGGAATGCGGTCAGTTATTGCAGCGGTGTAGCTCTATAGTTGTTGATATCGGTGCTGAGGGGGGCGAAGAAGAAAATTTTGCTGTGATTCTTTTGAGTTCGGGCTTTTCTCTTGTTCGGAAAACGCTTGTGTACTTTCCAGTGGTGCCCAAGGTTGAGGAAAGGCGCTTCCAGTTGCCCGTTCATACTTACCCTGTTGATAGGTATGCTCGGCTATTTGAATCCCTGGATGATACGCCTCCAGATTGGGAGCGGGGGGAATGTGTTTACAGAAGGATAGAGCAAAACTGGTTCATTGGATTGTGTCGCGTTGAAATTTAAAGTTGGTAGGTGCAACCCGATTGGGTTTGGCCGACGCCAGTGTGCCGTTTTGAGGCCGAGCACGTAGGAGACGTATGTTTATTGGATTTGGACGATCCAGGCTTACCGCTCCTCCACGGCGTCTTCTTCCTTTGATGGGCCTGGTCTTTTTCTTGCCGTTTTCAGGCGCTCCGTTTGCAGCGGAGGCTGGTCTTGATAAGGCGTTGATCACTGAAGAAGTGCCCCACAAAAATGCCTTCTATTCGGACATCAGGAAAGCGGTCCTGGTGAAGGGCGGGGCGAAGATCAAGACCCTTTTGTCAACGAAGCGGCCAGCGGGTTTTTATCAACTGGCGGGTGTTCGGGACGAAGCGCTTTGTGCCGAGTTCCTGGAGGACATGAACAAAGAGGGTGTATCGGCGGGCAATCTCTTTGAGTGGCTCTCCAGCTCCAGCCGTAGGCTGGCGTTCCAGCCACTGGAAGAATCCATGGTGATGCCTGAATGGACGGGGGTGGAGCGCGCCTTGGAATACGTGTCGATCGACGTGGATGGCGATGGATCGATTGAGCAGACCTACAGGAGGACTGGAATTATCCAGGAGCATGGAACTCAGCAATTGATGATCACGGATGAGGCCCTTCATGAGAGGCCTGACAAGCTGCTCCCATATGGTCCTGATTGCTTGAAGTGGCAAGGCAAGAGAGGCAGGTGTGGCACCGCAGCCGGGCTTATTCAGCATGTGATGAATCTACCGGCGAACAGCAGGCTGGCGGAGGAATGGGTTTCCACCAGGCAGGATCCCAGTTCACAGGCCATGGGCGATGCAACGTCTACACAGGAGATATATGGGCGGCAGAGGGGGCGCTTGGTTAGAAATGTGGGATCGAGCTTCAGCACCTATTGGGCGGTGTACAGCCTGCCCAAAGGGGTAGTTTTTGTATCGGTACCGACACGCACCTTTGCCCCACCTGAGCTTCTTGTATTTTCAATGCACCGAAACGGCCCGCCTGAGTTGCAATGCACTGTCATGCCTGTTGCCTGGGAGAAGTGAGTGGGTTATCACGGCGCTGCTTAATGGCGTGCAGGTAGAGTGATCTATTTGTTCGTGTGCTCTGATGCTTGGAAGTTGTCATGGCCCCATCTTGGGTGGTTTTTTTGAAATTTAGGGCAATGCATGTGTATTGATCGGGTGCGTTTATACGTATTCCTTGCAATTTCTTTCTTTCCTCTTGCTGGTGCCGCTGCGGATGTTGGGCCTGGGCTCAGGGGGATGGACAATAAATATGCCCCTATATATGGAGATATCAACGGGTATTCGGTTTATCTGCATTATTGTCTTCCTGATTTCTCACCCGAAGGGGAGGTTGGGTGCGGTGGGGGCTTGCCTGGAAAGAATCCGCGAATGGTTCAGGTTGAATACAAAAATTCATTACTGGATGGGCGGCCTCTTTTAGAGGGAGGTGGATGGTTTGAGTACCCCTTTCCTGTGAACACTGATATTCAAGGTAAAACGCTATACCTACGTCAGTATGAGGAGCGTGCACGGACTGTAGTTAGCGGGGAAAAGGTTTTTCGAGCAGCTAAAGATGGTGATGTTTTTCCCGGGCTTGCCAAGTATGAAAGTGATGCAATGCCAGAGGGGACCAGATGGTGGGTCGTAGAGGACTTGGATGCCTATAGGACCCGTCTTGGTAATCCTTATATCTTTTTGTGTAATCGTCACTCCTGTACCCTCACTCTAGATGTGGGGCGTGGTTGGGAAGCTCAATTCGAGTTTGCGGAGTCGGCTCTGTCGGACTGGCAAGGTCTTATAAGGAAAATTAACTCTTCCATAGCGGACATAGTGGGGATGATCAATTAAGTTCTGTTGAGAAAGTGGGGATTTTTCTTAAGTATTGCGTGCTCGGGTCGAGCAGGGGGATGTATGAGTTTCAAGGTGCTCTGCGGAGGGCAGCGTCTATCGGTATCTGGGCATGGAGAGACCTATTCCGGTCTGGCGATCTTGCTTGTCTGCCTTGCCCTAGTCGCCTGTGGAAAGGAACGACCCGCGCCCCATACCCCCGAGTACCGAGAGGCGCACGGACTGGTCGAAGGCGGGGACAACAGGGTCGAGGTCAGCGGTGTGCCGTTTCGAGTGCCAAGTGATTTGGAGTTCGATGTCTACTCGTCTGGAGAAATTCGTCCGGGCAAGGCTGATGTGCTGAGCTTGTTGCTCTTCATCGACCAGGCGGGCATTCATAAAGGAAACCCCATTCCGACCGCTCGGAACAGCAGGGTCATGGTCGATATCCTGAAAATGGGTGATCCCAACGGAAAGACCTATTTCGAGGCCGAGAAGGAGGAAGCCGAGACACCTGTTGCCCGTCCAGCGCTGGGCCTTATCGAATATCCCCTGAAAGGGCCTGCCGCAGAGGCTGAATACTCAGGAGCCTATGTCTATGTGCCAGTGGATGGGCCGCGCGGGAATGGCCGGGAGTTCTTTTGCAGTGTGGCCCGGCCAAAGGACCCAGTCCTGAGAAACGGTGATTGCAACGCGTACTACTACCTGGGTTCAGGGCTGCAGGTTCGGGTTCTCTTCGAGTACAGCGCACTGGTGAATTGGAAAGTCATCATGAGCGAGGTTCGTCGGGAAGTGGAAAGCATCGAGCGATAGATCTTCGGTATCCACCTGTCCCGGCTGTTGCCACAGGCCGGTTTCGATGTGCTGGCAGGAGCCGGCGCTTTACATGCAGTCAAGGATGATCAATGTCAGTTTCAAACAACCGATTCGGAAAGCGATTACTTGCGGCTGCACTGGCCGTTGCGCTGGTGCCGTTGCTGTCACTCGCCGCCTATTCCTTGTATCGCGTCCAGCGCCTCGATGGGGGCATCTGCATGGCCGTGGATCGTGCCCTCAGCCCCGAGGAGCATCGCCAGGCCTTGCTGCGCAACCTGGTGCGCCTGGCAATGGAGAACAGCCGCACCCATGACGAGTACCTGGGCGGGCAGAAGCTCAAGACCGGTGTCATCCGCAATCCGCCGCGTTATGACTTCCCGGCGCTCATGGAGGCGTTCTCGCACAACGACCGCTCGTTCGAGGCGAATTTTTCCATCGAGCCGATTGCGCCGCGGCGCCCCGGCTTCGACCCGCGCAGCCTGCATGAGCCCTACGTGCTGGTGAGCTACCGGACAGATGACTCAGGCGGCGCCAGCCTCCTGGATACCCGCCGAGTAGAAAGGCTCGACCCGGTCGCCGCGGCGAAGCTGGACTACAGCCCGAGCCTTTATGAACGGTTCCGGGGCTTCGGCCGGCACTTCTATCGCGTGAGCTACACCTTCCTCGATACGGAATGCTGCGACAGTGCGCATGCCGGCGAGCCGCACCCGGACTACCTGGCGAGAAAGCGCCGCGAATACTGGGAATGGCGGGAGTCCTTCGACCGCGGCCTGGTCGACCACCAATGGAGTGTCGCGGCCTCGAACTGCGGTGAGGTGCTGACCGAGGAGGATGAGACGGGAGCCGGGACGCGTGATGCCAGACGGCTGTTTTGAGTCATTGTTGTCCCGGGGGTGAAGGCGCTATACAGCTCGCCTGCTCCATTAAAAAACCAGGAAAGCCAATGCACGAACGACAACGCATCTACAGGGAAATGCTGAGGGATTCAGTGATCCACGCCCGCAACCGTTCGACCTGCGGGATGCTGAGCAGGTGGTCCGACAAGTCGGAGCGATACGAGCTTGAGCTGGTGCACAACCTCTATCTGGTCCTTGATGCCACGGAGTACGAGAACCACGATCTGTACTTTCTTGAGCAGCAGGCGGCCTGGTACGTGAAAAACTGCCCGCCGTCGAAATCACCGCTCTACCGGGAAAATTGCAAACGGATACGGCGTCTCATCGAGCTGCTACCTGAGAGTCAACGGGGTCGGCTGGATGAACTGATGCATCTGATAGACGCGAGATTGGAGAGGTGACTGATACCCCTGATACCGAGTCCGCAATGCGTGAAGCGGAGAGGCTGCTGAACGCGGGCGAGCTGCAGCGGGCCCGTTCGTTGCTTGCTCCCTACATACAACGTCGGGTGCCGGCGGCCCTGTTCCTCTCGTCGTTGTTCAGTGACCCTGGAGAGGGCACGGAAGCATTCGAGTGCAGGCATATCGAGCTGCTCAGTGAGGCAGCCGAGCGTGGTCATGCTCCGGCGATGAATATGCTGGCCAAATACTTGGAAGTGGGAGACATGCTGGAGCAAGACGGTGATCGGGCGGCGGTGTTGTTCGCGAGGGCCGCCGGGCTAGGTCATCCGGAAGCGAAGCTCTTCCATGGCTTGAATCTGTTCTATGGGTCGAACGGTGTCGGCATGGACAAGGAGAAGGCTGTACGCCTGTTGCAGGAGGCCGAGGCTGAAGGCGTGGTCGATGATCGAACCTCTCTCCGATGACGGCCGGAATGAGACAGAGGGAGATCGGTATGCCAATAGATGTCGAGCTTTGCGCTGTGGGCCTGCACGCTTATGGAAGCTTCGAAGAGAGCGTATCCGCTGTTTCTAGCGAGGGGCAGGAGCGGCTTGATCACAGCATCAATGGCCGTGTCTGGATGGATCACCAATATAACGGGCGAGAGTTGCTGATCGAGACGGAGGACGGGAGTTTTCTGCTTGTCCATTGCCAGGGCGGAACGGTTGCCTGGCGGGTAGGGCGGGTAAAACCCAACCACCTTGAGTTGCGGGTTCCTCCTTTTGAGGAGACCGTTCTTTTCAGGCTGCCCAGTGGCGAGGTGATTCCTTGGGCATGGCACGAGGTGCTGAGTGGTTTCCGGGGCAAGCCATTTGCACTGGCCGTGAGTGATTCGCTGCTGTTTATGTTCTGGCGCGGAGGGCCTGAGTATCTGTTCTGTTGCTATCGCTCTGACAGCGAGCACTATCTGGTGTTGAGTGAGTGTTGAACTCTGGGTTGCTGTTTATCTGGGGCGCAGTTTTGAGCATATTTATTGAATACAAGGACGTTCCATGCGCTTCAAGTCGTTGCTTTGCCTTTCCCTGATGTTGCTGTTCGGTGCCGTCCAGGCTGCCGAAGGATATGTCCCTCCGGCACCGCATAAAACCTGGTTCACCCCGACCCTGGTCGAGGGCAAGGGGGCGTTCTGTGAGCAGGCGTTGAAGGAGGCGAAGGCGTACTTCCTCACGCGTGGGCGCTGGGCCGATTTCTCGATGCGTGGCTTCGAAGCGGTGTATGGCACGCTTGCCGAGCTCAACGACGGCCAGGGGCCGCTGGTATTCAACACATATACCCACCCCGGGTGCGGGGGTGGCTGTGAGCGCTACCAGGTGGTGGCCTCCCGGGAGGCCCTGCGGGATGCCGGTCGATGGGACGAACTCAGCAGGCTGGCGCAGCAGGGGCCGTCGCCGGCGCGCCACCTGAGTTTGTTTCGGCGTGACAAGGGCGGGTTCTACAGCATCGCCAGCCAGAGCGACGACGACCCTGGCACGCTCGAAATAAACGAACTGCAGGGCGACCTGCGCTGGGGCAATGCCTGCCGTATCCGTGTGATCCCCGACGGATCGGCGTTGAGCGGCAACGTGCCGGCCGAGGTGAGGCGAGCCTTGTCGGAGCTGTCGCACGCTTCGTCCGGGTGGAGCCGGGGTTATGGCTATGGCTGTGGAAGCCTGTCCCCGAACTGGCTCAGGGACGAGAAGAGGGGATTGAGCACGGCTGAGGTGTATTACCGGCCCTGGGCCCGTGGCCTGTCTGGCACCGGTGATGCGCCCTATGCGTTCAACCTTGTGGCCCTGCAGCGTTGGGCCGCCACGGGTGTACTGGAATACCGGGCGACGCAGGACTACCAGGCGAAAATGGACCAGGCCATCAAGGCTGTGGCGGGCTTCTACAAGCAGCGTTTCGGCTGGTCGCCACAGCAGGCGCAGGCGATGTCCAGCATGGCCTTGCAGTCGGCCATCAGCAGCGGGATGGGGTTCTCCTCCTCTGACCGCAACCGCTTCTTCCCTGATTCCGAGTTGGCCCTGCGCAACGCCATTCTCGCCCATCGCCCCATGGACGAGATCCGCGCCATCGAAGGCCAGGTCCGTGACCTGTCCATCGCCATCGAGTACCCCGCGGCGCTCGAGTACCTGATCGAGCGGGGCGCCGACGTCAACCAGGCCAACGCCTTCGGCAAGACGCTGTTGATGTATGCCGCGCACTACAACCAGCTCGAGTCCGCGCGCATCCTGTTGGAGCAGGGTGCCAACCCCAATGCGGTGACCGTCATCCCCGAGGGCGACTGCTACTACAGCATCACCACCCGCAACATGACCGCACTGCACTATGCGGCACGCTACGCCTCGCCAGCATTGGTGAGGCTGCTGGTGAACAACGGGGCCGAGCCCTTCATCCAGGCCCATCGCGAGTGGGAGGAGGGGAGTACGCCGCTGGACTGGCTCCACCGATACACCGCGGCGAATGCCGAGGAGCCAAACCCGAACATCGCCCCGGCCCAGGTGGCGGAGGTCGAAGCATTGCTGCAGCCGCCTACGGACGAGGCCTTGCAGGCGCGTGCCAAGCGGCTGGTGCTGGAGGGCGAGAAGGCCTATGGCGCAGGCGATCTGAAGCTGGCGCTGCGCAAGCTGAACCTGGCGATCAATATCCAGCCGCTTAACGAGCGGGCCCTGAGCGACCTCTCCCTGGTGGCGCTGCGCGATGGCGATCTTGGCCTTTCGCTGCAGGCCGGGCAGGCGCTGATCGACAGCAGCAAGGACGCCAGGCTGCTGGCCAATGCCTGGTTCAACCAAGGGCTGGCCTGTGATACCTCGGGCAGTACATGGTTCTTCTACAACGGCACGCGCTACTGCCGGGCGAGCGCGGTATACGCCTATTACCAGGCGCTGGCGGCCCACCGCACGGAGGCGCGCGCGGCCAAGCTGCTGCAGGCGCTGCAAGCAGTGCCGGACGCTGAGGTGTACAGGTTCCCGTTCGAGGGCAGTGAAGTTCGCATGGTGAAGAGGTACGGGCCGGACCATTCGTCCCTTTATCTCTACCTGCTGCATCCCCGCGGCCTGGTGATACCCGCCGAACGCATTGGCTGGACGCTCTCGGGCGAGAGCAAGGGCATACGGGAGATCACGCCTTCGTCAGTGGGGCGCGAAGTACTGGACGATGATTGGGCCCTGACCGTGCTGCGGCGCAACGAGCGCGTCGATGCCGGTTCCCTGCATATCCACCCGACAGCGCCAGGTAGCGAGGCCCTGTAACGCTACCTCGGCCCACCCAGCCACTTCCGCTCCAGCTTCACCAGCCGCCCATCTGCGCGCACCTTCTCCAGCGCCTGCTGCCAGCGGGCGACGATGTGGGCATCGGTCTGCCGGGAGAAGGCGATGTAGCTGCCCTGGTGCATCACCGGCGCCACGTAGCGCAGTTGCTGCGGGGCGAGGCCTTCTTCGCGGGCCAGGGTGGCGACGCTGAGGGTGTCGGCGGCCACCAGTTCGGTACGGCCCAGGCGCAGCAAACGCATCATCTGCTCGGGGGTGTCGACGCCGTAGAGGTTGATGAAGCCCATTTCCTGCAGGCGGCGATAGATCAGCCATTTGCGCGGGGTGGCAATGTGCTGCACCTTGCGCGCGTCGTCCAGGCCAGCGATGGCGGGGGTGTGGTCGGCGAGGGCGTAGAGCGCGGTTTCCACCTCCAGCACCGGGCCCACCAGTCGGTAGTCGGCCTCGCGCTCCGGGGTGCGCAGGACGGTGAAGACGGCCACGTCCGGGCCTTCGCGGGCGATCACCAGGGCACGCAGCAGTGGCAGGCGTTCCAGCTGGATGCTGTCACCGGTCTCCCGGGCGAGTTCACGCACCAGGTCGACGGCGAAGCCCACCAGCTCGCCATCGCGCTCGAAATGCAGGGGCGGGTGGTTGTCGGTGAGCAGGCGCAGTTCGGCGGCGCCTGCGGCCTGGATGGCAAGCGCGGCGCTGAGCAGCAAGCGGGTGAAAAGCCCTTTCATGAGGCGGTCTCGAAAACTCTTGGGTTCAGCGTAGCCGGGCGATGCGCTACCTGACGCGATAGAGCACCACGGAGCCGAAGTCGATCAGCCGGCCAGGTTCGTAGCGCTCGATCACGACCTTCTCTTCCCAGCGCTTATTGCGGAAGGAATCGGGCTCATGAATGTAGGTCAGCAGATTGCCCTTGAGCCTGAAGCGGACGGTGATCTTCACGCGATCACGGATTTCCATGCCCTTGCGGTCCATGCGCACGGTACTGGAGCCGAATACCCAGTAGCCACGCAGGGGCGAGTCGAAGTCCAGGTCCGACCAGGTGCCCTGCAGGTCGGCCAGGGTCAGCAGCGGCGGGTTGGCTTGCTCGGCCGCCGCGTAGCTCGCCTGGATATCGTCCAGCGGCAAGGTGGCCTTGCCGGTTTGCTCCGTGCTGCTGGGGGCTGGCGGTGCGGGGTTCTCGTGGGCGATCTCTTCCTGGTTCTCCGCCGTGCCTCAGGGGCGGTCGGAGAACTGGGTGGCGCCGTTGGCGGCCTTGCATTTGAAAATGGCGGCGGAGGCCGGGGTCAGCGGCGCGAGGAGCAGGGCACAGGCGAGCAGGGCCGGGGTGAGGCTGAGGGGGGAGCGCATCGAACATCCTTGTGCTGGGGGGCGCAATGGGGGGGAGTCTATCCACTGGCTCGAGCCGGTGACAGCCCCGGCTGCGACAATCGCGCCGCTGCGCCTGCGGCGGCGTTTTGATGCAAATCAACAAGCGGGGTGGCTGGCTGAACTCTCCTGAGGCAAACCAGAAGAAAGCCTGAGGAGTCACCCGTATGCGCCCTATACAGATGTTAGTGCTCGGTGGTCTTACGTTCGCAGCGGCATTGCCCTGGGAGGCCACGGCGGATCCCCTGCGCGACAAGGCCACTGCGTTGTTCAAGCCGGTGCCGGCCACGGTCTCGCAGACCCAGGGGCGCACGCTCACCGAGGCGCAGATCGCCCTCGGCAAGCAACTGTTCTTCGAACCGCGCCTCTCTCGCAGCCACATCATCAGCTGCAACACCTGCCACAACATCGGCACCGGCGGGGCGGACAACGTGCCCACCTCGGTCGGCCACGGCTGGCAGAAAGGGCCGCGGAACTCGCCGACGGTGTTCAACGCGGTGTTCAACGCCGCGCAGTTCTGGGACGGCCGCGCCGAAGACCTGCAAGCCCAGGCCAAGGGCCCGATCCAGGCCAGCGTGGAGATGAACAACACCCCCGAGCGCGTGGAACAGACCCTGGCCAGCATCCCCGAGTACGTGGCGGCCTTCTCCGCCGCCTTCCCCACGGCGGAGAAACCGGTGAGCTTCGACAACATGGCCCTGGCCATCGAGGCCTTCGAGGCGACCCTGACCACGCCGGACTCGCCCTTCGACCGCTACCTGGCCGGGGATGACAAGGCCCTGGACGCCCAGCAGAAGGAAGGCCTGGCGCTGTTCATCGACAGCGGCTGCAGCGCCTGCCACAACGGCGTCAACCTCGGCGGCCAGGCGTACTTCCCCTTCGGCCTGGTGCGCAAGCCCACCGAAGACATCCTGCCCATCGGCGACAAGGGCCGCTTCGCGGTGACCAAGACCTCCAGCGACGCCTACGTATTCCGCGCCGCGCCCCTGCGCAACATCGCCCTCACCGCACCGTACTTCCACAGCGGCCAGGTCTGGGAGCTGAAGGAGGCGGTGGCGATCATGGGCAACAGCCAGCTGGGCCGCGAACTCAAGGACAAGGAAGTGGCCGCGATCACCTCCTTCCTCCACGGGCTATCGGGGCGTCAGCCGGATGTCAGCTACCCGATCCTGCCGGCCAGCACCGCGAGTACGCCACGGCCGGAGTGACGGCGGGCCCGGCGGGCTCTAGGATGGTCGCCCCGGAGCAAGGACCCCGTCGATGGACACGCGTTACCTGATCGAGATGCTGCTGAAGCGGGATAAGGTGGACTCCTTCTCCCGCTACCCCTACGTCCTGCCGGCGGTGCGCAGCCTGGAGCGCCTGGAGTTCCACCCCAAGGTGACTTTCCTGGTGGGCGAGAACGGCTCAGGCAAGTCCACCCTGATGGAGGCCCTGGCGGTGGCCCTGGGCTTCAACCCCGAAGGCGGCACGCGCAACTTCAACTTCGGCACCCGCGCCTCCCATTCCGAGCTGCACCGCGCGTTGCGCGTCAGCCGGGGCGTGCGCCGCGCGCGGGATGGCTTCTTCCTGCGGGCCGAGAGTTTCTTCAACCTGGCCACCGAGATCGAGCACCTGGACGCCGAGCCGGCTCCGGCGCCGCCGGTGATCGACGCCTACGGCGGCCGCTCGCTGCACGAGCAGTCCCATGGCGAATCCTTCCTCGCGCTGTTGATGAACCGTTTCGGCGGCAAGGGCCTGTACCTGCTCGACGAACCCGAGGCGGCGCTCTCGCCCCAGCGCCAATTGGCCATGCTGGCGCGCATCCACGACCTGGTGAAGGACGATTCGCAGTTCGTCATCGCCACCCATTCGCCCATCCTCATGGCCTACCCGGACGCCTGGATCTACCAGTGCGGGCCGGAGGGCTTCACGCTCACCGCCTACGACGACACCGAGCACGTGCAGGTCAGCCGTGGCTTCCTCGCCAACCCGGCGCGCACCCTGCGCACCTTGCTGGGGGAGGAGGGCTGAGGCCCGCCACCTTCGTTACAGCCAGCGGCGGGCGTTCTCAGGTGCCGCCACCCATCGCCTGCCGGTATTGCCGGGGCGTGAAGCCCGTGAGTTGCTTGAATTGGCGGCTGAAGGCGCTGTGGTCGGTGTAGCCGCATTGCAGGGCGACATCGGTGATCGGTAGGTCGGTCTGCAGCAGACGGTGGGCGTGTTCCAGGCGCGCCTTGCTGATCATCTGCCGGGGCGTGAGGTGGAACACCCGCTTGCAGTGGCGCTCCAGCTGGGCGACGGAGAGGCGGGCGATGCGGGTGAGGGTCTCCAGGGTGATGGGCTCGTGGAAGTGCTGGCGGATGTGCTCGTCCACGGCGGCCAGGCGTTCGTAGGCGGGGTGGCTGGCGCTGGCCGATTGCAGGTCCACCGAGATGCCCACCAGGCCGATCACCTGGCCGGCGCGGTCGTGCAGGGGGCGTTTGTGGGTCAGGCACCAGCCGGGTTCGCGGCTGCCGTAGAGGTGCAGCTCCAGCTGGTCTTCCAGCACCTGGCCCTGTTCCAGCACGCGGCGGTCCTGCTCGGTGTAGCCGGGGCCGAGCTGGGCGGGGAAGACCTCGGCGCTGGTCTTGCCCAGCAGCGGCTGCAAGGCCTTCAGGCCGCAGCGCTGGACCAGGGTGCGGTTGGCCAGCAGGTAGCGCGCCTGGGTGTCCTTGATGAAGATCGCCGCATTGGGGATCGCATCCAGCATCGGCCATAGCAGCCGCGCGCTGGCCAGCAGCGCGTCCATGCTCTCGGGGCGTTCCAGCCCCTCGTCGGCGAAGAGTCCTTCCAGCGGGTTCTGCGGCATCGTCCGGCCTCCCAGTGCACGCGAGCCGGCAGGTTGCCGCAGGCGGCCAGGGCCTGTCGAGCCTTGCCCGGTCATTGCGCCAACTGTGCCGATTTCGTCATGGGAACCGAGGAAATGCATCAAGCCCAGAGGCGTCCGGGCGGGCCAACCTATGGCCGTTGCAGACCTCGGGATACCGTCGGACTGGTTCGTCTCCGTGCCTGATTCGTCGCCAGGCCCCGGCGCTGCACAGGAATCTCTCCAGCCCATCCAATAACGCACAAGAAGGCTACGCCATGTCTGGAAAGTTCAAGAAACAGCTGTCCCTGACGGACCTCACTTTCATCGGCCTCGGGGCCATCTTCGGCTCCGGCTGGCTGTTCGCGGCCAGCCACGTGTCCGCCATCGCCGGCCCGGCGGGCATCTTCTCCTGGCTCCTCGGCGGCTTCGCGGTGCTGCTGCTGGGCATCATCTACTGCGAGCTGGGGGCGGCACTGCCGCGTGCCGGCGGGGTGGTGCGCTACCCGGTGTTCTCACACGGCCCGCTGCTGGGCTACCTGATGGGCTTCATCACGTTGATCGCCTTTTCCAGCCTGGTGGCGATCGAGGTGGTCGCCTCCCGGCAGTACGCGGCGGCCTGGTTCCCGGGCCTCACCGAGGCGGGCTCCAGCGACCCGACGCTGATCGGCTGGCTGGTGCAGTTCGGCCTGCTGTGCCTGTTCTTCTGGCTCAACTACCGCAGCGTGAAGACCTTCGCCCGTGCCAACAACCTGGTCAGCGTGTTCAAGTTCATCGTGCCGCTGCTGGTCATCGGCGTGCTCTTCACCTTCTTCAAGCCCGAGAACTTCCAGGTGCAGGGCTTCGCGCCGTTCGGCCTCTCGGGCATCGAGATGGCGGTGTCGGCCGGCGGCATCATCTTCGCGTACCTGGGGCTGACGCCGATCATCTCGGTGGCCAGCGAGGTGAAGAACCCGCAGCGCACCATCCCCATCGCGCTGATCCTCTCGGTGCTGCTCTCCACCGCCATCTACGTGCTGCTGCAGGTGGCCTTCCTCGGCGCGGTGCCGACCGAGCTGCTGGCCAACGGCTGGGCCGGGATGTCCAAGGAGTTCGCCCTGCCGTACCGCGACATCGCCCTGGTGCTCGGCGTGGGCTGGCTGGCCTACCTGGTGGTGGCCGACGCGGTGGTTTCGCCCAGCGGCTGCGGCAACATCTACATGAACGCCACGCCTCGGGTGATCTACGGCTGGGCGCAGACCGGCACCTTCTTCCGCCTCTTCACCCGCATCGATGAACAGTCCGGCATCCCGCGCCCGGCGCTGTGGCTGACCTTCGGCCTGTCGGTGTTCTGGACCCTGCCGTTCCCCTCCTGGGAGGCGCTGATCAACGTGGTGTCCGCCGCCCTGGTGCTGAGCTACGCGGTGGCGCCGGTTACGGTGGCGGCCCTGCGCCGCAACGCGCCGGACATGCCGCGCCCGTTCCGCGTGCGGGGCCTGGCGGTGATGGGGCCGCTGTCCTTCGTGATCGCCGCGCTGATCGTCTACTGGTCCGGCTGGGGCACCGTGTCCTGGCTGCTGAGCCTGCAGATCCTGATGTTCGTGATCTACCTGCTGTGCCGCCGCTTCGTGCCCACCGAACATCTGGGCATCGCCCAGCAAGTGCGCTCGTCCGCCTGGCTGATCGGCTTCTACGCCGTGACCCTGCTGCTCTCCTGGCTGGGCAGCTTCGGCGGCCTGGGCGTGCTCGGCCATCCCTACGACACCCTCGCCGTGGCCGCCTGTGCCCTGGGCATCTACCACTGGGGCGCCACCACCGGCGTGCCGGCCGAACTGATCCGCCTCAGCGGCGAGGACGAAAGCGAGGAGGGCACCGATGCGGACGTCGTGCCTTCCGCCACGGCCTTCCCCGGCCGCGCCTAGCCCACTGTCTGCAACCCGATGACCGGAAGGAGTCTGGCCATGAACGACCTCATCAACCTCAGCCTCGAACAGGTGCATGCCCTGGCGTTGCGCGCGCTGACCGTCAACGGCATGGGTGAGGACCATGCCCGCGCCATCGCCGACACCATCACCCGGGGCCAGCGTGACGAATGCCACTCCCACGGGCTGTACCGGGTGCTGGTGTGCGTGCACTCGCTGCGCAGCGGCAAGGTGGACCCGCAGGCCCAGCCAAGGGTGAGCCGCCCGGCGCCGGCCATCGTCCGCGTCGACGCGCAGCGGGGCTACTCGCTGCTGGCGCTGCAGACCGGCCTGCCGCTGCTGGTGGAGCAGGCCCGCGAGCTGGGCGTCGCCGCCCTGGTGATCCGCAACTGCTTCCACTTCTCCGCGCTGTGGCCGGAAGTGGAGGCCATCGCCGCCGAAGGCCTGGTGGGCATGGCCATGACCCCCAGCCACGCCTGGGTGGCGCCGGAAGGCGGCAGCCAGGGCGTGTTCGGCACCAACCCGCTGGCCTTCGCCTGGACCCGCGAGGGGCGCGAGCCCTTCGTCTTCGACTTCGCCACCAGCGCCATCGCCCGGGGCGACATCGAGCTGCACGCCCGCCAGGGCAAGCCGATCCCCCTGGGCTGGGGGCTGGATGCTGAGGGGCGGCCCAGCACCGATGCGCGGGCCGTGCTGGAAGGCGCCATGCAGACCTTCGGCGGCCACAAGGGCTCGGCCCTGGCGGCGATGATCGAGCTGATGGCCGGCGCGCTGATCGGCGACCTCACCAGCGCCGAGTCCCTGGCCTGCGACGGCGGCGCCGGTGCCACGCCGCTCCATGGCGAGCTGCTGCTGGCCTTCGACCCCGCGCGCTTTCTCGGCGGCGAGCTGGAGGCTGGCCGGCAGCGGGCCGAGGCGCTGTTCACCGCCATCACCGACCAGGGCGCGCGGCTGCCGTCGCAGCGGCGTTTCGCCGCCCGCCAGCGCAGCGAACGCGAAGGTGTCTGGGTCGGCCGGGCGCTGCTGGACGACATCCAGCACCTGATCGATCACCCCCATTCCCCGACCTGACGGAGCCGCCCCATGAAGCGCATCCATGTCATCGATTCCCACACCGGCGGCGAACCCACACGCCTGGTGATGGACGGCTTTCCCGAACCCGCCGGCCGCACCCTGGCCGAGCAGCGCGACAGCCTGCGCGAGCAGCACGACCACTGGCGCCGCGCCTGCCTGCTGGAGCCGCGCGGCAACGACGTGCTGGTGGGCGCGCTGTACCGCCCGCCGGTGACGCCGGGCGCCACCTGCGGGGTGATCTTCTTCAACAACGCCGGCTACCTCGGCATGTGCGGCCACGGCACCCTTGGCCTGGTGGCGTCCCTGCAGCATCTGGGGCTGATGGCCCCCGGCGAGCACCGCATCGACACCCCGGTGGGCACCGTCAGCGCCACCCTCCACGAGGACGGCCGCGTCACCCTCGGCAACGTGCCGGCCTACCGCCATCGCCGGCAGGTGCCGGTGGAGGTGCCCGGCCATGGCGTGGTCCATGGCGACATCGCCTGGGGCGGCAACTGGTTCTTCCTGGTCAACGACCACGGCCAGCGCCTGGAACTGGACAACGTCGAGGCCCTGACCGCCTACACCTGGGCGATGCTGCGGGCCCTGGAGGCCCAGGGCATCCACGGCGAGGGCGGGGCGCTGATCGACCACGTCGAGCTGTTCGCCGCCGACGCCGAGGCCGACAGCCGCAACTTCGTCATGTGCCCCGGCAAGGCCTACGACCGTTCCCCCTGCGGCACCGGTACCAGCGCCAAGCTGGCCTGCCTGGCGGCGGACGGCAAGCTCGCCCCCGGCCAGCGCTGGGTGCAGGCCAGCATCACCGGCAGCCGCTTCGAGGGGCACTACCAGTGGGAGGGCGAGCGCATCCGCCCCTTCATCACCGGGCGTGCCCACCTCACCGCCGACAGCACCCTGCTCATCGACGAGCAGGACCCCTTCGCCTGGGGCATCTGAGCCCCGTTTTCCGAACCCTGAATCCCTGCTCAAGGAGCGACAGCATGAACATCGACATCTACCGTGGCTGCATCCCCGCCCTCATGACCCCCTGCACCGACGCACGCCAGCCGGACTACGACGCCCTGGTGGCCAAGGGCCGCGAACTGGTCCAGGCCGGCATGAGCGGCGTGGTCTACTGCGGCTCCATGGGCGACTGGCCCCTGCTCAGCGAGGCCCAGCGCCAGGAAGGCGTGGCGCGCCTGGTGAAGGCCGGCGTGCCCACCATCGTCGGCACCGGCGCGGTGAGCACCCGCGAGGCGGTGGCCCACGCCGCCCATGCCGCCAAGGTCGGTGCCCAGGGGCTGATGGTGATCCCGCGCCTGCTTTCCCGCGCCGCTTCGCCCGCCGCACAGAAGGCGCACTTCGCCGCCGTGCTCGGCGCCGCGCCGCAGCTGCCCTCGGTGATCTACAACAGCCCCTACTACAGCTTCTCCACCCGCGCTGAGCTGTTCTTCGACCTGCGCAGCCAGTTCTCCAACCTGATCGGCTTCAAGGAGTTCGGTGGCGCCGAGGCCATGCGCTACGCCGCCGAACACATCACCTCCCGCGACGACGAGGTCATCCTCGTCGCGGGCGTCGACACCCAGGTGTTCCACGGCTACGTCCACTGCAATGCCGCCGGCACCATCACCGGCATCGGCAACGTGCTGCCCCGCGAAGTGTTGCAACTGGTGGCCCTGAGCCGCCAGGCCGCTGCGGGCGACACCCGCGCGCGGCGCCTGGCCCTGGAGTTGAGCGAGGCACTGGATGTGCTCTCGTCCTTCGACGAGGGCTGCGACCTGGTGCTGTTCTACAAGTACCTGATGGTGCTCAACGGCGACCGCGAATACAGCCTGCACTTCAACGAAAGCGATGCCCTCAGCGATGCCCAGCGTCGCTACGCCGAGCAGCAGTACGCGCTGTTCCGCCAGTGGTACGCCAGCTGGTCGGTGGAACAGAACCTCGTCTGACCCAGGTGCCGCTGCGCAGCCCCTGCGTAGCGGCGCCCCGCACAACAGGAAGCACCATGACACTCACAGGCAACATGCTGATCGGCCGCCAGGCCGTGGCCGGACGCGGCGCGGCCATCCGTGCCATCGACCCCGCCACCGGTGCCGTGCTGGAACCCGCCTACCCGGGCGGCAGCCCGGCACAGGTGGAACAGGCCTGCACATTGGCCCGGGAAGCCTTCACCGCCTACCGGGAAACCTCGCCAGCGGCACGCGCGGCGTTTCTCGACACCATCGCTGAGGAGATCGAAGCACTGGGGGATGCGCTGATCGAGCGCGCCGTGGCTGAAACCGGCCTGCCCCTGGCGCGCCTCCAGGGCGAGCGTGGCCGCACCTGCCAGCAGCTGCGCACCTTCGCCCGCACCCTGCGCGCCGGTGAATGGCTGGACGTGCGGGTCGACAGCGCCCAGCCCCAACGCCAGCCCCTGCCGCGCCCGGACCTGCGCCAGCGCCAGGTGGCCCTGGGGCCGGTGGCGGTGTTCGGCGCCAGCAACTTCCCCCTGGCCTTCTCCGTGGCCGGTGGTGATACCACCTCGGCGCTGGCGGCCGGTTGCCCGGTGGTGGTCAAGGCCCACGGCGCCCACCCGGGCACCAGCGAGTGGGTGGGGCGGGCGGTGGCCCGCGCGGTAGAGCGCTGCGCGATGCCCGAGGGCGTGTTCTCGCTGCTGTACGGTGCCGGCCACGAGGTGGGCATCGCCCTGGTCAGCGACCCGCGCATCAAGGCCGTCGGCTTCACCGGCTCGCGCAGCGGTGGCCTGGCCCTGTGCCAGGCGGCCCAGGCGCGGCCGGAGCCGATCCCGGTGTATGCGGAAATGAGCGCGATCAACCCGGTGTTCCTGTTCCCTGCTGCCCTGCACGCCCGGAGCGAGGCGTTGGCCGAAGGCTTCGTCGCCTCGCTGACCCAGGGCGCCGGGCAGTTCTGCACCAATCCGGGCCTGCTCATCGCCCAGCGGGGCGAGGCGCTGGATGCCTTTGTCGCCGCCGCCACCGGGCAACTGGAGAAGAGCCCGGCGCAGACCATGCTGACGCCGGGCATTTTCGATGCCTTCGCGTCCGGCGTCGGCGCCTTGGCCCGGCACACCAAGGTGCGCCAGGTGGCCAGCGGGCAGCCGGGTGATGGACCCAACCGCTGCCAGGCGCAGCTGTTCGTCACCGAGGCCGACGCCTTCCTCGCCGACCCGGCGCTGCAGGCGGAAATCTTCGGTGCCGCCGGGCTCATCGTGCAGTGCCGGGATGCGAGGCAAGTGCGGGCCATCGCCGAGCACCTCGAAGGCCAGCTCACCGCCACCCTGCACCTGGACGAAGCGGACCACGACGCCGCCCGGGCCCTGCTGCCGACCCTGGAGCTGAAGGCCGGCCGCGTGCTGGTCAACGGCTGGCCCACCGGCGTCGAGGTGGGCGATGCCATGGTTCACGGCGGCCCCTTCCCGGCCACCTCCGATGCCCGCAGCACCTCCGTGGGCACCGCGGCCATCCAGCGCTTCCTGCGGCCGGTCTGCTACCAGGGCTTCCCGGATGCGCTGCTGCCCACGGCGCTCCGGCAGGGCAACCCGCTGCAGCTGCGCCGCCTGCTCGATGGCCAGCGGGAGGCGTAGCGCCATGGGCAATCATCCCGCTTCGGACGCGATCGATATCGCGGTGGTCGGCGCCGGCATCATCGGCGTCGCCTGCGCGCTGCAACTGGCGCGGCAGGGCAAGCGCGTGCGGGTCCTGGACCCACAGGCGCCGGGGCAGGGCGCCTCGTTCGGCAATGCCGGGCACCTGGCCACCGAACAGGTCTTCCCCATCGCCGACCTGTCGATCCTCACCCGCCTGCCGGCCATGCTCATGGACCCGATGGGCCCGCTGCGCCTCGATTGGAAGTACCTGCCCCAGGCGCTGCCCTGGTTCCTGCGCCTGCTGCTCAACCTGCGCGCTGCGCCCTTCCAGCGCACCGTGGCCGGCCTGCGCGGGCTCAATGAGGCCAGCCTGGAGGCCTGGCAACGGCTGCTGGCCAGCATCCAGCGCCCCGACCTGCTCAAGGTGGACGGTTCGTTGCTGGTGTACGAGCGCGAGGAATCGCGCCGGGCGCTGCAGCAGGTGCAGGCGCGCATGGCCGGGCAGGGCGTGCCGCTGGAGTTCTGGGAGGGCGCCGCCGTGCACGCGGCGGCGCCCCAGTTGAGCGAGCGCATACAGGGCGGGCTGTTCTTCCCTCGCACCGGGCACTTCATCGACCCGCATCTTGTGGTCCGTGAACTGGCGGCGGCCGCCGAAGGGTTGGGCGTGCGCTTCGTGCGCCAGTGGGTGCACGGTGGCCATCTTCTCGCGGATGGCGTGGCGCTGAGCACCGATGCAGGCAGTGTGCAGGCGCGCCAGGTGCTGGTGGCCTGTGGCGCCCACTCGGCCCCGCTGACTGCCAGCCTCACGGGCAAGCAGGTGCCCCTGGACACCGAACGTGGCTACCACCTGATGCTGCCCCACGAGCACGGCCGGCTGCCCTTCGCCGTCACCTCGCTCGAGCGCCGCTTCATCATGACGCCCCTGGCCGACGGCCTGCGCCTGGCCGGCACCGTGGAGTTCGCCGGCCTGGTACGCCCCGCCAACATGGAGCGTGCCTGGCAGCTGCATCGCCTCAGCCAGGGGCTGTTCCGCGACGAGCTGGACACCGCAGGCGCCAGCCCCTGGATGGGCTTCCGTCCCTCGCTGCCGGACTCGCTGCCGATCATCGACCGGGTAGGCGAGGGTCGCGTCCTGCTCGCCTTCGGCCACCAGCACCTCGGGCTGACCCAGGCCGCCGTCACCGCCGAGTACATCGGCCAACTGGCCCAGGGGCAGGCCGTGGCGGGGCTGGAGGCGTACCGGCTGGGGCGCTTCGCGAGCTAGTGCACCCGGGTGCTGGCGCAGGCTGCCGAGGGCATCCAGAATGGCGGGCTTCTGCACAGGAGCTTCGCCATGGACGACCTTTTCCCCAACCCCTTCCTGCTGGCCGGTGGCGCCCTGAGCGCCATCGCCGCGCTGCTGCACCTGGGCTGCATCCGCTACGGCGCACCCTGGTATCGCTTCTTCGGTGCCGGTGAGCGCATGGCGCGCCTGGCCGAGGCCGGCAGCCCGGTGGCCACGCTGGTCACCCTGGCCATCGCCACGGTGCTGGGGCTCTGGGCGCTCTACGCGCTGCTGGCCGGGCTCGGCCTGCCACTTCCCCTGACACGGCCGGTGCTGTGCCTGGTCACTGCGGTGTACCTGCTGCGGGGGCTGGGCGGGCTGTTGCTGGTCAAGCGCGGCCTGGGCCGCAGCGCCGCCTTCTGGCTGTGGAGTTCGGCCATCTGCCTGACGCTGGGCGGGCTGCACCTGGTGGGGCTGGCGCAGGTGTGGGGCGCGATCCAGGGGACCTGACCCGCGAGCCGGCTGCCCGTCGGTGATTGCGCCGTAGGGGCATGCCGGCGCCGGGGGCAGGACGGGTGCGAACCCGCCGTGCGCCTGTGCCCACGCCCTCCCGCCCGACCCCGGCCAGGCCCTGCGCCTGCTGCCTGCGCAAGCGCCTGCGTCGTTTCCGGGCGACGATGACGGGCTCGGGCAGCGCTCCGTCGTCCAGGCTTTCCCCGTGCTAGAAGGCCCCGTCGAAACTCACAGAGGGAATGACGGGATGAATCGCTTATCCATCAGGCAGAAGATCCTCCTCCTGGCGTTGCTGCCGGTCGTGGCGCTGGCCACGATCAGCGCCTGGCTGTTCGTATCCCAGGCCCGGGAACTGCGCGATCTCAGCCGCGACGACCTGCGCGAGTCGTTGCTGGCGGCCAAGCGCGAGCAATTGGCCAACTATATGGAACTGGCACTGAGCGCCGTGGCGCCCCTGGCCAACGGCGGCTCGGCAGCGGGCCGCGAGCGCATCAAGGAGGCGCTGCGCAGCCTGCGCTTCGACGGCGGCAGCGGCTACTTCTTCGCCTACGACAGCCAGGGCATGCAGGTGATGAGCGCCGACAACCCGGCCCGCGAAGGCACGATCTACTGGGACTCCACCAGCCCCGAGGGTCGCCATCTGGTGCGCGAATACGTCGAGGCCGGCGCCGCCGGGGGTGGCTACGTGGAATACGGCTGGGCGCGGCCCGGCGAGGAGGAGCCCGCGCCGAAGCTCGCCTACGTGGTGCCGATGCCCGACAGCGACTGGGTGCTGGGCACCGGCTTCTACATCGACGACCTGGAAACGCAGCTCGCCGGGCTGGAGCGGGAATTCGCCGCTGCCGTGCGCCTGAGCCTGATCCGCAGCGCCGCTTCCGCCGCCCTCCTGCTGGCGCTGATCGCCGCCCTGGCGACCCTTCTGGCGCGCAGCATCCATCGGCCCCTGGACCAGGCGGTGCGGACCATGGAGAACATCGCCCGGGGCGAAGGCGACCTGACCCGCCGCCTGGACCCTTCCGCCGGCCACGAGCTGGGCACCCTGGCCCGGGCCTTCAACCACTTCGCCGAGCAGGTCGGCCAGCTGGTGCGGCAGACGCGCTCGTCCGCCGCCACCCTGGGGGCCGCCAGCGAGGAGCTGGGTGCCTTCATGGAGCAGACCGGCCAGGGCATCGCCAGCCAGCACGTGGAGAGCGACCAGTTGGCCACCGCCATGGAGCAGATGTCGGCGGCGGCCCTGCAGGTCGCCAGCAGTGCGGCCGGCGCGGCGCAGGCGGCCCAGGCCGCCGAGGACCGGGTCCAGGGGGCGCAGGGCCTGGTGCGTAGCGCCGCCGAGGTGATCGACGGGCTGGAGGGACAGGTGGAAAGCGGGGTCGAGATCATCCGCCGGCTGGGCAGCGAATCCGAGGGTATCGGCAGCGTGCTGGATGTGATCCAAGGCGTCGCCGAGCAGACCAACCTGCTGGCGCTCAACGCCGCCATCGAAGCCGCGCGTGCCGGTGACCAGGGACGCGGCTTCGCGGTCGTCGCCGATGAGGTGCGCACGCTGGCGGGGCGTACCCAGAGCAGTACGGCGGAAATCCAGGAAATGATCGGCCGCCTGCAGGCCGGCGCTCGCGAGGCCATCGCCGCCATCGGCCAGATCCGCGGCGGCAGCGCCCGCGCCGTGGTGGAGGTGGGCCGGGTCGGCCAGGCCCTGGAGGCGGTCGTCGAGGCGACTACCACCATCAACGGCATGAACGCGCAGATCGCCGCTGCGGCGGAAGAGCAGACCCAGGTCTGCGAATCCATCAATGCCAACGTGCACCAGATCGCCGCCATCGCCGAACAGACCGCCGCCGGCTCGCGCACCGCCAGCGACATCACCCAGCGCCTGGGGGACATGGCCGGTGGCTTGCAACAGCTCGTGGGGCGTTACCGAGCCGATTGAGGGGGAGGGGCGCGCGTTGCCGCCGCTATCGGCCGTGCACCCTTCGCGGCCTGGTGTTGGGGCTACCCGAGCGGGGCCGGTTATCGCGCTCCCTGCTCAGGCGTCCGCGAGCGAGACCAGCCGCTCGAGCTGGTCTTTCGCCGGCATGTAGGTGGACGAGAGCATCATCCGCTCCCAACTGAGCATCTTCTCGGTCGCCTGGCGCTGGGCCATCGGCGAGATGTCGAAGGTCACCGAATAGCGCAGGTCGAACAGCAGCGACCAGAGTTCGGCGGGTGACTCGATGCCATCGATATGAGCGATCAGCTGCTTGTGGATCTTGCTGACCTGGGCCTTGATGTCGCTGCTCTTGTCGCCGACCGGCAGCAGCTCCCGGGCCTTGGCCCTGCACGCCTGCATGCGCTGGTGGTTGGTCGTTGAAGCCGGGTCGGTGTCGCTGTCCGTATGGCTTTCGCGCAGGTAGGTGGCGAAGAGATCGAGGTTCTTGCGCACGATCTCGATGGCCTTGTTGGTATCGGCCCGGCCCGCCACCAGGTTCACCGGCGCACTGTTCAGGTACTTGGCGATATAGAGCATCACATCCTTGCTGTTCTTGGGGAGGCGCTTGAGGTTCCGCGACTGCAAGGGCTCGACCAACACCTCGTAGAGCTTCTTGGCATCCGATCCGTACGCCTGGTTGATGGCACTGAAGACACGCTCGGCGTTCTTCCTGATCGACTGGCTCCAATGCACCATGTGGCGCCTGTCCTCGATGTCGCCCTGGCTCGAGCGCTGGTTGACCTTGATGCGCTTGGCGTTGGTGGTCCAATCCGGGCGGCCGGTCACCTTGACGTCTCCGGAGACGGGGTCGATATGGACTCTCAGCTTGCTCTTGGTTTTCTGCGGGCCTCTTGGCATGGGCGTTCCTCCCTGATGAGTGCTGCAAGAGACTAGATCAGAAAGGCGCTCCTGCACCTGCCTTCAGTCCGACGTCGAGTCACCCGGCCCAGGGCTGGCGGTTGCGCCGGGCCAGGGCTTCGATGGCGCGGACCCCGGCCTGCATCTTCAGCACCGCCGAGGAATTGGCCGAATGCACGTGGATGCGTGGCGGCACGAAGCCGTGCAGGGCGACGGCTTCCTCGATCCACAGGATCACGTCGTAGCCGGTGCCGCGTTCGTCGTCGCCCAGGTCGTGGTCCAGGCTCAGCTCGCTGACACTGCCCGTCTTCAACAGCTCGATCACCTCGTCCGGCCACCAGGTGCGGACCCAGCCGTCGGGGGTGGTGCGTTCGTCGTCCAGATAGACCTTCATCGTCTCAGATCTCCTTGACCCAGCGTTCATCGACACCGCTCAGGGGCGGGGGAAGCTGATTGAGGCACACGGCTTCCTCGTCGCCGCAGTTGAAAAACACCAGGTAGTCACCCCCTTCCAGAGTGACTCTGAAACCCACGAGAAAGAGTGCATCTTGGTTGGCGTAGGTGACCTGTAGCCCTTCGACCTCAACCACCTTCAGCCCGACGAGATGGTCGGCATCCAGGCTGACGAGAAGGTTCTCGGCCATCCAGTCGCAACGGTCGGTATCACTGATCTCGAACCCTTCGATGACATTAAGTGCCCGGGCTGTGGCCAGAGCACTTTCTCCATCGGAGGCGAGGGATAGGGTCACCCGAACACCCTCTTCGCAGGCGAACTCGATCTCGCCGACGGCTTCCGCATCGGGCGTGCCATTGAACAGGTAGCGGGCGTTGCGTACTCCTGTCAGGCGCCGACCCAGCAGGGTACGTGCCGTCTCAAGGTTGGCTCGTGCCTGTTCCGTGGTCTGCATAGAGGATTGCCTCCCTGGTTTCGAGGCACGCAGTGTAACGGTTTGCTTCTCTGTGACGCCGCTGCTCATAGGTCGCTAAATCGCCAGCCCGCTCCATCGTCTCCTCTGCACAAGGCCGAGAAGCGCCACAAACGCACGGCCCGGAGCTTGATGCCACTTTATCGAGGGTCGAAGGATGCAAGCCGCTACCAGCCTGCCGCTGTCCGCCGCAGAAGAAGAGACGCTCTACCAGTTCGAGGAGACGCCGCTGCTGGCCCGCCAGAAGCAGCAGGAGTCCAATGCCCGCAGCTACCCCCGGCGCATCCCCCTGGCGCTCAAGCGCGCGCGCGGGCTCTATGTCGAGGACGTGGAAGGCCGCACCTTCATCGATTGCCTGGCCGGTGCCGGCACCCTGGCCCTGGGTCACAACCACCCGGTGGTGATCGACGCCATCCGCCAGGTGCTGGCCGACGAGCTGCCCCTGCACACCCTGGACCTCACCACCCCGGTGAAGGACCAGTTCGTCCAGGACCTCTTCGGCCTGCTGCCCGAGGGCCTGGCCCGCGAGGCGAAGATCCAGTTTTGCGGCCCCACCGGCACCGACGCCGTGGAAGCCGCGCTGAAGCTGGTGCGCACCGCCACCGGGCGCAGCACCATCCTCTCGTTCCAGGGCGGCTACCACGGCATGAGCCAGGGCGCCCTGGGGCTGATGGGCAACCTCGGACCGAAGAAGGCCCTGGGCGCCGTGCTCGGCAATGGCGTGCAGTTCGCCCCCTATCCCTATGACTACCGCTGCCCCTTCGGACTGGGTGGCGAGGCCGGCGTGCGCGCCAACCTGCGCTACCTGGAGAACCTGCTCAGCGACCCCGAGGCCGGCGTGCTGCTGCCGGCGGCGGTGATCGTCGAAGCGGTACAGGGGGAGGGCGGCGTGGTGCCGGCGGACATCGAGTGGCTGCGCGGCCTGCGCCGCATCACCGAGAAGGCCGGCGTGGCACTGATCGTCGACGAGATCCAGAGCGGCTTCGGCCGCACCGGCAGGATGTTCGCCTTCGAGCACGCCGGCATCATTCCCGACGTGGTGGTGCTGTCCAAGGCCATCGGCGGCAGCCTGCCGCTGGCGGTGATGGTTTACCGCGAGTGGCTCGACGTCTGGAGCCCGGGCGCTCACGCCGGCACCTTCCGGGGCAACCAGATGGCCATGGCCGCCGGCTCGGCGGTGATGCGCTACCTCAAGGACCACGACATCCCCACCCACGCCGCCGCCATGGGTGAGCGCCTGGCCGGCCACCTGCGCGAACTGCAGCGCGACTACCCGCAGCTGGGCGACATCCGTGGGCGCGGGCTGATGCTCGGCGTCGAACTGGTGGACCCGTCCGGCCCGCGCGACGCCCTCGGCCACCCCCCGACCTTCAACGCCCTGGCCTCGCGCCTGCAGGCGCAGTGCCTGAAGCGCGGGTTGATCCTCGAACTGGGCGGCCGCCATGGCAGCGTGGTGCGCTTCCTGCCGCCGCTGATCATCACCGCCGAACAGGTGGACGAAGTCGCCCGCCGCTTCGGTCGGGCACTGGCGGCCGCGCTGCGGGATTGAGTCGCCCATCCCGCCGCTGAAGCGTCCGTCTTCCCCGAGGCGCCCAGTCATGGGCGCCTCATTCATTTCGAGCAGACCCCATGGCATTCGTATTCGATCGTGACGACCGGCTGTTCCGGGTGCGGCACCGCGCCGTCTGGCGCGCCCGCAAGGCGATTCCCGTCGGTTGGTACCTCGCCGGCAAGGGCCACCTGGCGGGCTGAATGGCGCCTTCTTCGTTGCGGCTGATCTGCCTGCCGTTCTGTGGCGCCAGCGCACAGGTCTATCTGCGGTGGCAGCGGCACCTGCCAGCCTGGCTGGAGCTTCACCCGCTGGAGCTGCCGGGTCGTGGCGAGCGTGCGGAAGAGCCCGCGCAGACCGATATCGTCGGGCTGGCACGGCAACTGGCCCGGGAGCTGGAGCCGACGTTGCGCCATGGGCGCTATGCGGTGTTCGGGCATGGACTCGGGGCCTTGCTGGCTTGCGAGTTGCTGCATGTCCTGAGGGCGCGGGGGCTGCCGATGCCCCGCTGCCTGTTCGTTTCGGGAGCGGCTGCGCCCGCGCGTCGGGAGGAGTGCGGTGCCAGCCTGTTCCACCTGGGGCATGACCCGGCCCCTGTCACCGGCATCAGCGGGCCGATGGCGCTGCCGCTCCTGCGTGCCGACTACCTGCTTTGCGTCGGCCACCGGCCCAGGCCGCGCACGCCGCTGGATTGCCCGATCCACGTGCTCTCGGGGGTCGATGACGGGATCACCCGCGCCCAGCTCCGCGCCTGGGGCGATGAGACCTCCGCCACCCTCGAGCTGCGCCAGTTCGAGGGTGGCCACTTCTATTTCCACACCCTGGAAGCGGAGGTGTTGGGCTACCTGCGCAACGTCCTCGCCGCCAGGGTCGAGCGGCGGCGTTCAGGGGCTGGTCGCGCCCTGTCCTGGTAAACCTCCCGCAGCGGGAGCGCGCGAAGATGCCCCTGGGCGGCCAATGGCTTGATGCCTATGGAAATCCGCCCGTCCCGCGCCTTTGCCGGCGGGGCTGGCAGCGCTAATTTTCCGAGCCTTCCATCCGTTTTCCATGGACGACCGAGCCTTGAACGCTCGTTGCCCACGTGCACGGAAGAAGACCGATGAATGCAGAAGACTCCCTGAAACTCGCGCGCCGCTTTATCGAGCTGCCCCTGGAGAAACGCAGGATTTTCCTCGCCAGCCTGCGCCAGGAAGGCATCGATTTCTCGGTGTTCCCGATTCCGTCGGGGGTGGAGTCCGTTGAGCGCGACAAGCTGTCCTATGCCCAGCAGCGCATGTGGTTCCTCTGGCACCTGGACCCGCAAAGCGGTGCCTACAACCTGCCGGCGGCCGTGCGCCTGACCGGGCCACTGGACGAGGCCGCCCTGGAAGCCGCCTTCGCCAGCCTGGTGGCGCGCCACGAGACGCTGCGCACGGTCTTCCGGCCAACCGAGGATGACAGCCTGCGCCTGGTCGCCTTCGACGCCCCACTGGTCATCGAGCGTGACGATCTCAGTGCGCTGCCCAGCGCCGAGCGCGAGGTGGAGGTCGCCCGGCAGGCGCAGGAGCAGTCCCTGCAACCCTTCGATCTGGCCAATGGGCCGCTGCTGCGGGTGCGCCTGCTGCGGCTGGCGGAGCGTGAGCACGTCCTGCTGCTGACCCTGCACCACATCGTCTCCGATGGCTGGTCGATGGGCGTGCTGATCGAGGAATTCTGCCGGCTCTACGACGCTCACGAGCAGGGGCGGGAGCCCGAGCTGGCGCCGCTGCCGGTGCAGTGCCGCGACTATGCGCTGTGGCAACGGCAATGGCTGGAGGCGGGCGAGCAGGAGCGCCAGCTCGGCTACTGGCTCGCGCAGTTGGGCGATGAGCACCCGGTGATGGAGCTGCCCACCGACCATCCACGCCCGGCGCTGCCGAGCTACCAGGGGCTGCGCCATGAGCTGGCCCTGGAGCCGGTGCTGTCGGAGCAGCTGCGCGAGTTGGCCAGGCAGCACGGGGTGACACTGTTCATGCTGCTGCTGGGCAGCTTCAATGTCCTCTTGCACCGTTACACCGGGCAGACCGACCTGCGCATCGGCGTGCCCATCGCCAACCGCAATCGCAGCGAGATCGAAGGGCTGATCGGCTTCTTCGTCAACACCCAGGTGCTGCGCACCCGCCTGGACGGGCGCACCTCCCTGGGGGATCTGCTGCGCGACATCAAGGAGACCGCTCTCGGCGCCCAGGCCCACCAGGACCTGCCTTTCGAGCGCCTGGTGGAGGCGCTGAAGCTGGAGCGCAGCCTCAGCTACAACCCGCTGTTCCAGGTCATGTACAACCACCAGCCCGACGTGGCGGATGTCACCACCCTCAAGGTGGGCAGCGGGCTGGAACTGGGCGTGATCGACTGGGAGAGCCGGACCACCCAGTTCGACCTGAGCCTGGACACCTTCGAGAAGGCGGGCCGCCTGCATGCCTCCTTCACCTATGCGAGCGACCTGTTCGACGCCTCCACCATCGAGCGCCTTGCGCAACATTGGGCCAACCTGCTGCACGGCATGGTGCGGAACCCGCAACAGAGCGTTGGCGAGCTGCCGTTGCTGGCCGAGCCCGAGTACCGCCAACTGGTGGAGGGCTGGGGGTGCCACGAGCAGGCCCAGCCCGTCACGCAGTGCGTCCATGAGCTGTTCGAGGTGCAGGCCGCCCGTGATCCGGAGGCGCTGGCGCTGGTCTGCGAGGGCCAGCGGCTGACCTACGGCCAGCTGAACACCCGTGCCAACCGCCTGGCCCATGTGCTGGTGGAGCGGGGCGTAGGGCCCGAAGTACTGGTCGGTGTCGCAGTGGACCGCAGCCTGGAGCTGGTGGTCGCGATTCTTGCCGTGCTCAAGGCCGGCGGCGGCTATGTACCGCTGGACCCGCAATACCCCCGCGAGCGCCTGGCCGCCATGATCGAGGACAGCGGCTGCCGGCTGCTGTTGACCCAGGCCGCACTGCTCGAGCACCTGCCGATCCCCGATACGCTGCCGACCCTGTGCCTGGACCACGAGGACATCGGGGCACATGCCGCCGGCGACAACCTCCCGCCGCGTGCGAGCCTCGGCAACCTGGCCTACGTGATGTTCACCTCGGGCTCCACCGGCCGGCCCAAAGGCGTGGCCATCAGCCACGGCGCCCTGGCCGGGCACGCCCATGCGGCGGTGCATTACTACCGCCTGGAACGCGGCGACTGCGTGCTGCAGTTCGCCACCTTCAACTTCGACGCCTTCGCCGAGCAGCTGTACGGGCCGCTGATCCACGGTGCATCGGTGGTCATGCGAGGCACCGAGGTGTGGGACAGCGAGACGCTGTACCGGCAGATCCTCGAACAGCGCATCGCCGTCATGGACCTGACCACCGCCTACTGGAACATGATGGCCAAGGCGTTCGCCGCGGCCGGGCCGCGCGACTACGGCGTGCTGCGCCAGGTGCACAGCGGCGGTGAAGCCATGCCGCCGGAAGGGGTGCAGGCCTGGCGCCAGGCCGGGCTCGAACAGGTACGGCTGCTCAACACCTACGGGCCGACCGAGGCGACCGTCACCGCCACCACCTTCGACTGCAGCGACTATGTCGAAGGCCGCCAGGCGCTGCCGCTGGTCCTGCCGATCGGTCGCGCCTTGCCCGGGCGCAGCACCTACCTGCTGGATGGCAACGGCCAGCCGGTGCCCGTGGGTGTGGTGGGCGAACTGATGATCGGGGGCGAGCTGCTCGCCCGGGGTTACTTCCAGCGCCCCGGCCTTACCGCCGAGCGCTTCATCCCCGACCCGTTCTCCACCACCGGTGGCCGTCTGTACCGCACCGGTGACCTGGCGCGCTTCAACGAGGCCGGTGTCATCGAATACGTCGGCCGTGTCGACCATCAGGTGAAGATCCGTGGCTTCCGCATCGAACTGGGCGAGATCGAGGCGCGCCTGCTGGAGCTGGACACCGTCGGCGATGCCACGGTGCAGGCCGTGCAGGGCGAATCGGCGCTGCAACTGGTGGCCTATGTCGTGGCGGCGGACAAGGCCCAGGCGCCTGGCGATGCCCAGCACGACGTGCGCGAGGGCATCCGCGAGCAGCTGCGCGGCAGCCTGCCGGACTACATGGTGCCGGCGCATATCCTGTTCCTCGATGCGCTGCCCCTGAGCCCCAACGGCAAGCTGGACCGCAAGGCCCTGCCGCTGCCGGATGCGAGCCAGCTGCAACAGGCCTACGTGGCACCGCGCAGCGAGCTGGAGCAGCGCATCGCCGGTCTCTGGCAGGACGTGCTCAAGCTGGAGCGGGTCGGCCTGACCGACAACTTCTTCGAGCTGGGCGGCGACTCGATCGTCTCCATCCAGCTGGTCAACCGGGCCCGCCAGGCCGGTATCGCATTCACCTCGCGCGATCTGTTCCAGCACCAGACCGTCCAGGCCCTGGCCGCCGTGGCCCGCCTCGGCGAGGCCGGGCCGGGCATCGACCAGGGGCCGGTCACCGGTGAGCTGCCCTTGCTGCCGATCCAGCACGGGTTCTTCGACGAGGCCATCCCCGACCGGCACCACTGGAACCAGGCGCTGCTGCTGCGCCCGCTCGAGCCGCTGCAGGCTGCCGCGCTGGAGCAGGCGCTGCACGCCGTGGTCGTGCATCACGATGCGCTGCGCACGCGCTTCGAACAGCGCGGCGAGGCCTGGCGGGCGGAACTGGCCGGCCTCGCTGCCGGCCTGCCGACCCTGCTCTGGGTGCGTGACGACGTGGCGGATGACGACCTGCAAGCGCTGTGCACCGATGCACAGCGCAGCCTCGACCTGCGTGACGGGCCGCTGCTCCGCGCGGTGCTGGCCACCCTGCAGGACGGCACCCAGCGCCTGCTGCTCGCCGTGCACCACCTGGTGGTCGACGGCGTGTCCTGGCGCATCCTGCTGGAAGACCTGCAGCGGGCCTACCAGCAAAGTGCCCAGGGCGAGCGACCGTCCCTGCCGGCCAAGACCAGCGCCTACAAGAGCTGGGCCGAGCAGCTGCAGGGTTACGCCCAGAGCGAGACGGCCAGGCGCGAGCTGGGGTACTGGACCGCCCAGTTCGAGGGTGTGACCACCGAACTGCCGTGCCGCAACCCGGAAGGCGGCCTGCAAAGCCGCCACGCACAGGTGGTGCGCAGCCGGCTGGACCGGGCGCGCACCCGGCAGTTGCTGCAGCAGGCCCCCGCGGCCTACCGCACCCAGGTCAACGACCTGCTGCTCACCGCCCTGGCCAGGGTCGTGGGCCAATGGGCGGGGCAGGAGCATGTCCTGATCCAGCTGGAAGGGCATGGCCGCGAAGACCTGTTCGACGGCATCGACCTCAGCCGCAGCGTCGGCTGGTTCACCAGTCTGTTCCCGGTACGCCTGAGCCCTGTTCCGGGCCTTGCGGACACCCTCAAGCGGGTCAAGGAGCAGCTGCGGGCCATCCCCAACAAGGGCATCGGCTTCGGCATCCTGCGTTACCTCGGGCAGGCGGCAGACCGCGAGGCGCTGGCACGGTTGCCGCAGCCGCGCATCACCTTCAACTACCTGGGGCAGTTCGACGGCAGCTTCGACAGCCGCGAGGGCACGCTGCTGGTGCCCGCCGGCGAGCGTGCCGGGGCCGAACAGAGCGCGGATGCGCCCCTGGACAACTGGCTGGGCGTGGAAGGGCAGGTCTACGACGGCGAGCTCGAACTGCGCTGGACCTTCAGCCAGGACATGTTCGACGAAACCGACATCCGCCAGCTGGCGGACGGCTACGACCTGGAGCTGCAAGCCCTGGTCGAGCACTGCTGCCAGGCAGACGCAGCGGGCCTCACGCCCTCGGATGTCCCCCTGGCCGGCCTGGACCAGGCCCAGCTGGACTCGCTCGGGCTACCCGCCCAGGCGTTGGAAGACATCTACCCGCTGTCGCCCATGCAGCAGGGCCTGCTGTTCCACAGCCTCTACGAGCAGGGGGATGGCACCTACATCAACCAGTTGAGCGTGGACGTCGACGGGCTGGACCCGCAGCGCTTCCGCGACGCCTGGCAAGCGGCGGTGGACAGCCACGACATCCTGCGCACGGCCTTCCTCTGGCAGGGCGACCTGCCCCATCAGCTGCAGGTGCTCCACCGCCAGGTGAGCCTGCCCTTTGTGGAACTGGACTGGCGTGGCCGTCCCGATATCGACGTGGCGCTGGCGCGTTTCCTCGAAGAGGACCGGGCACGTGGCTTCGACCTGTCGCAGCCGGGCCTGCTGCGCCTGGCGCTGATCCGTACGAGCGACGAGCGCCACCACCTGGTGTTCACCAACCACCACATCCTGCTGGACGGCTGGAGCAGCTCGCAGCTGCTCGGTGAAGTCCTGCAGCGCTACAGCGGAGAGGCGCCTGCCCCCATCGTCGGCCGTTACCGTGACTACATCCGCTGGCTGCAACAGCAGGATGCGGTGCGTGACCAAGGCTTCTGGAAGCAGCAGGTCGCCGAGCTGCAGGAGCCCACCTTGCTCGCCCAGGCCAGTGTCCAGCCCCAGGACCTGCTGGAGGCGGGCGGCCACCGCCTGCTCGATGCCGCGCTGGACCCGCAGCGCACCCAGCGCCTGAACGCGTTCGCCCGCCAGCAGAAGGTCACGGTCAACACCCTGGTGCAGGCCGCCTGGCTGTTGCTGCTGCAGCGCCACACCGGCGCCGAGTCGGTGGCCTTCGGTACCACGGTGGCCGGGCGCCCGGCCGAGGTGGCAGGCATCGAGCAGCAGGTCGGCCTGTTCATCAACACCCTGCCGGTGGTCGCCGGCTCCCGGCCGGACCAGCGCGTGGCCGACTGGCTGCAAGCGGTGCAGGAAAAGAACCTCGCGCTGCGGGAGTTCGAGCACACGCCGCTGGCCAGTATCCAGCGCTGGGCCGGGCAGGGCGGTGAGGCCCTGTTCGACAACATCCTGGTCTTCGAGAACTACCCGATCGCCGAAGCACTCCGCCAGGGCGGGACGCTCGGGGTGCGTTTCGGCGCAGTCGGCAACTTCGACCAGACCCACTACCCCCTGAGCGTCGGCGTGACCCTGGGAGAAACCCTGGCCCTGCACTGCAGCTATGCGCCCGCCCGTTTCTCCGAGGCGGCCGTCGCCCGCGTTGCCGGGCAACTGCTGCACCTGCTGCAGGAATTCTGCGTATCGGCCGAGCGCCGGCTGGGCGAAATCGCCCTGGTCACCCCTGAGCAACGGGCGCGGCTGCAGGAGCAGAACCTGCCGCAGCCCTATGCGGTCGAGACGCCGGTGCACCGGCGTTTCGCCGAACTCGCCGCAGCGCAGGGGCAACGTACCGCGGTGATCTTCGCCGGGCAGCGCTTCAGCTACGCCGAGGTGGAGGGCCGCGCCAACCAGCTGGCCCACGAGCTGGTGGCCCAGGGCATCGGGCCGGAAGTCCGGGTCGGCGTCGCGCTGCCCCGTGGCGATGGCCTGATCGTCGCCCTGCTGGCGGTGCTCAAGGCCGGGGGCGCCTACGTGCCGCTGGACAGCAGCTACCCGCGCGAGCGGCTGGCCTACCTGATGAAGGATTCCGGGCTCGCGTTGCTGCTGAGCGACTCGCAGCTGCTGCCCGCGCTGCCCGTGGACGCCGACCTCAAGGTGCTGGAACTCGACCGCCTCGACCTCTCGCGGCACCCGCGCCAGGCACCGGAAGTACAGGTCGACCCGCACCACCTGGCTTACGTGATCTACACCTCCGGCTCCACCGGCCAGCCCAAGGGCGTATGCGTCGCCCATGGCCCGTTGAGTATGCACTGCCAGGCGATCGGCGAGCGTTACGAGATGAGCGCCGACGACTGCGAATTCCACTTCATGTCCTTCGCCTTCGACGGCGCGCACGAGCGCTGGCTCACCAGCCTGACCCACGGCGGCTCGCTGCTGATCCGCGATGACAGCCTCTGGACCCCGGAGCAGACCTACCGCGCGATGCAGGCCGAAGGCGTGACCGTGGCGGCGTTCCCGCCCGTGTACCTGCAGCAACTGGCCGAGCACGCCGAGCGCGAGGGTAACCCGCCCCGGGTGAGGATCTACTGCTTCGGCGGTGACGCGGTGCCCAATGCCAGCTTCGAGCGGGTGAAGCGGGCGCTGGCCCCCGACTTCATCATCAACGGCTATGGCCCGACCGAAACCGTGGTCACCCCGCTGATCTGGAAGGCCGGACGGGACCAGCAATGCGGCGCGGCCTATGCCCCCATCGGCAGCCGCATCGGCGATCGCAGCACCTATGTGCTGGACGCCGACCTCAACCCCGTGCCCCAGGGCATGACCGGCGAGCTCTACCTCGGTGGCAGCGGCCTCGCGCGCGGCTACCTGAACCGCCCGGGCCTGACCGCCGAGCGCTTCGTCGCCGACCCCTTCGGCAGCGCGGGCGGCCTGCTCTACCGCACCGGCGACCGGGTGCGCCAGCGTGCCGATGGCACCTTCGACTACCTGGAACGCATCGACAACCAGGTGAAGATCCGCGGCTTCCGCATCGAGCTGGGCGAGATCGAGGCGAGCCTGCAGGCCCTGGAGGGCGTGCGCGAGGCGGTGGTGGTGGCCCAGGAAGGCGAGGCCGGAAGCGGCAAACGCCTGGTGGGCTACGTCGTCGCCAGCGACGACGCGACCGGCTTCGTCGAGGGCCTGCGCGAGCAGCTCAAGGCCAGCCTGCCGGCGCACATGGTGCCGTCCCACCTGATGCGCCTGGAGCGCCTGCCGCTGACACCCAACGGCAAGCTCGACCGCAAGAACCTCCCACGCCCGGACATCAGCCAGCTGCAGCAGGCCTACGTGGCCCCGCAGAGCGAGCTGCAACGGCAGCTGGCACGGATCTGGGAAGAGGTGCTCAAGCTGGAGCAGGTCGGCCTGAACGACAACTTCTTCGAGCTCGGCGGTGATTCGATCATCTCCATCCAGGTGGTCAGCCGCGCGCGCCAGCTGGGCATCCGCCTTACCCCGAAAGACCTGTTCCAGCACCCGACCATCCAGGCGCTCGCCGGCGTGGCGCGCCAGGGCGACTCGACCCTGGCCATCGACCAGGGGCCGGTACGCGGCGAGTCGCCGCTGCTGCCGGTGCAGCGGATGTTCTTCGACAACGACATCCCCCAGCGCCATCACTGGAACCAGTCGGTGATGCTCAAGCCGACCCGCCCGCTGCAGCCAGAGGCGCTCGAGCAGGCCCTGCAACGCCTGGTGGAGCACCATGACGGGCTGCGCCTGTCCTTCAGCGAAACCGAGGCGGGCTGGACGGCCCGCTACCAGGCGCCGCAGGCCCAGGGCGAAGCGCTGCTGCAGCAGGCCCGGGCCGCCAACGCCCACGCGCTGCATGAACTGGGCAACGCCGTGCAGCGCAGCCTGAGCCTGCAACAGGGCCCCTTGCTGCGTGCACTCCTGGCCACCCTCGATGACGGCAGCCAGCGCCTGCTGCTGGTCATCCATCACCTGGTGGTGGATGGCGTGTCGTGGCGCATCCTGTTCGAAGACCTTCAGCTCGCCTATCGCCGTATCGAAGCCGGCCAGGCGGTCGCGCTGCCGGCCAAGACCAGCTCCACCAGGGATTGGGCTGAGCAGTTGCAGGCCCATGCCCGGAGCACCGCCATGCAGGCGGAACTGGGTTACTGGCAGGCGCAGCTGCAGGGCGCCTCCGTGTCCCTGCCGTGCGACCACCCGCAAGGGGCCCTGACCCACCGCAGCGCCGTGGCGGTCCGTCGCCGCCTGGATGCCGGGCTGACCCGCCGCCTGCTGCAGGAGGCCCCGGCGGCCTATCGCACCCAGGTCAACGACCTGCTGCTGACGGCGCTGGCCCGTACCATCGCCCGCTGGACCGGTGAAGCGAACGTACTGGTCCAGCTCGAAGGGCACGGACGTGAAGACCTGTTCGACACCATCGACCTGACCCGTACCGTGGGCTGGTTCACCAGCGTGTTCCCGGCCCGGCTGAGCGCCGAGGGGGACCTCGGGGCCGCGCTCAAGGGCATCAAGGAGCAGCTGCGGGCGATTCCCAACAAAGGCATCGGCTTCGGCGTGCTGGCCCACCTGGGAGAGCCCCAGGCCCGCGCCGCGCTGGGCCAGCTGCCCGTGCCGCGCCTGACCTTCAACTACCTGGGGCAGTTCGACGGCAGCTTCGATGAGGCCGATGCGGCGCTGTTCGTGCCGACTGCGGAATCGGGAGGCGAGGAGGTCGACCTGGAGGGGCCGCTGGGCAACCAGCTGGCCCTGGACAGCCAGGTATTCGGCGGCGAGCTGGACCTCAGCTGGACCTTCAGCCGCGCGCAGTTCGAGGTCGCCACCATCGAGCGCCTGGCCGATGACTACCAGAACGAGCTGCGTGCGCTGATCGAGCATTGCTGCAGCGCCGCGAACCAGGGCGTGACCCCGTCCGACTTCCCCCTGGCCCGCCTGACCCAGGTCCAGCTCGATGCGCTGCCGGTGGCCGCTGCGGCCATCGACGACCTTTACCCGCTGTCACCGATGCAGCAGGGCATGCTGTTCCACTCGCTGTTCGAGCAGGCCCGCGGCAACTACGTCAACCAGACCCGCCTCGACATCGAGGGGCTGGAGCCCGCGCGCTTCCGCGCGGCCTGGCAGGCAGTACTGGACCGTCACGACATCCTGCGCACCGGGTTCTTCTGGCAGGGCGATCTCGAACAGCCGGTGCAGCTGGTCTACCGCCAGCTCGACATCCCCTTCAGCCTGCTGGACTGGCGTGACCAGGCCGGCCTGGAGGCGGCGCTCGATACCTTGGCCGAGGAAGAACGGGCCCGTGGCTTCGAGCTGGACCAGGCGCCGCTGATGCGCCTGGTCCTGGTGCGCACCGGCGATGATCGCCACCACCTGATCTACACCAACCATCACATCCTCATGGACGGCTGGAGCAGCGCCCAGCTGTTCGCCGAGGTGCTGCAGCACTATGGCCAGGGCACGCTGCCTTCGGTCCCGGGCCGCTACGGCGACTACATCGCCTGGCTGCAGCGCCAGGACGCGGCCGCTGCAGAAGCCTTCTGGAGCCGCCAGCTGAGCGTGCTGGACGAGCCCGTGCGCCTGGCATCGGTCTTCCCGAGGCCGGATGCCCACGAGGCGACGGCCGTCCATGGCCTGCATGGCATCCAGCTGGATGCCGGGCAGACCCGCCGGCTCGGCGCGTTTGCGCGGGCCGCCAAGGTCACCGTCAACACCCTGGTACAGGCCGCCTGGCTGCTGCTTCTGCAGCGCCATACCGGCAAGGCGGGCGTGGTCTTCGGCGCCACCGTCGCCGGCCGCCCGGCGGACCTGCCCGGCAGCGAGCAGCAGATCGGCCTGTTCATCAACACCCTGCCGGTTGTCGCCAGCCCGCGCGGCGAACAGCGGCTGGTCGACTGGCTGCAGGCGCTGCAGGCCCAGAACCTGGCGCTGCGCGAGTTCGAGCACACCCCGCTGTTCGATATCCAGCGCTGGGCCGGGCAGGGCGGCGAAGCCCTGTTCGACAACATCCTGGTGTTCGAGAACTACCCGATCGCCGAGGCCCTGGAGCAGAGCGCCGCCCATGGGGTGCGTTTCGGCGCCGTGGACAGCCAGGAGCAGACCAACTACCCGCTGACCCTGATGGTCAGCCTCGGCGAGCGCCTCTCGGTGCAGTTCAGCTACCAGCGCGAAGCCTTCGCCCATGACGCCATCGAGCAACTGGGTCGCCACCTGGGTCGCCTGCTGCAGCAGATGCCCGACGCCGCCGAGCAGCCGTTGGGCGAGCTGAGGCTGCTGGATGCGGCCGAGCACGAGCGTGTGGTCAGCGCGTGGAATGCCACCGCCGCCGACTACCCGCAGGCGCCCTGCATGCACCAGCTGTTCGAGGCCCGGGCCCGCGCCACGCCTGACGCCATCGCCCTGCACTTCGACGGGCAGCAACTGAGCTACGGCCAGCTCAACCGCCAGGCCAACCACCTCGCGCACCGGCTCATCGGGCTCGGCGTGGTGCCGGACCAGCTCGTCGGCATCGCCCTGGAGCGCGGCGTCGAGATGGTGATCGGCCTGCTGGCCATCCTCAAGGCCGGCGGCGCCTACGTGCCGCTCGACCCGCAATATCCCCAGGACCGCCTCGCGCACATGGTGGAGGACAGCGGCCTGCAACTGCTGCTGACCCAGCCGGCCCTGGCCGGGCAGTTCGCCCTGCCGGCTGGCGTGCGCACGCTGCTGGTGGAGCCGGCGGCCAGCCTGGAGGAAAGCCCGATCGACCCGCAGGTCGCAGTCGGTGGCGAGCACCTGTGCTACGCCATCTACACCTCCGGCTCCACCGGCAAGCCCAAGGGCGTGATGGTGCGCCACCAGGCCCTGGTCAACTTCGTCGCCAGCATGGTGCGGGAACCCGGCATCGAGACGACCGATAAGGTGCTGTCGCTGACTACCTTCTCCTTCGACATCTTCGGGCTGGAGCTCTATGGCCCGCTGTTCCAGGGCGCCTGCGTGGTGCTGGCGGACCGGCACGGCGCCCATGACCCGGAGCGCCTGTTGCAGCTCATCGAGCAGCAGCGGGTCAGCGTCATCCAGGCCACGCCGTCCACCTGGCGCATGCTGCTGGACCACCCCCGCGCCGCGATCCTGGCCGGGCGCACCTTCCTCTGCGGAGGCGAGGCCCTGGCCGATGACCTGGCCCAGCGCATGCTGGCCCTGGGCGCTGCCGTGTGGAACCTCTATGGCCCCACAGAGACCACCATCTGGTCGGCGACCCACCGCTTGACCCCGGAGCAGCCGCAACCCTGGCTCGGGCGGCCGATCGCCAACACTTCGCTGTTCATTCTCGACGGTGATTTCACGCCGAACCCGGCGGGGGTGATCGGCGAGCTGTACATCGGTGGCGATGGCCTGGCCCGTGGCTACCACGACCGCCCGGCGCTGACCGCCGAACGCTTCCTGCCGGACCCCTTCGGCAACGGCACCCGCCTGTACCGCACCGGGGACCTGGCCAGGCACCGGGCCGACGGCGTGATCGAGTACCTCGGTCGCGTCGACCACCAGGTGAAGATCCGTGGCTTCCGCATCGAGCTGGGCGAGATCGAGGCGCAACTGCTCGCCCACCCGCTGATCCGCGAGGCGGCGGTCGTCGCCCAGGAAGGCCCCCTGGGCAGCCAGCTGGTGGCCTATCTGGTGCCCCACGAGGTTCTGGAGGTGGCGGAGCTGCGCAGCCAGCTCAAGGCGGCCCTGGCGTCGGCGCTGCCCGACTACATGATCCCCGCCCATTGGCTGGTGCTCGAACGCTTCCCCCTCACGCCCAACGGCAAGCTCGACCGCAAGAGCCTGCCCAGGCCGGACGGCAACCAGCTGCTGCGTGCCTACGTGGCGCCCGAGGGCGAGCTGGAGCTGCGCGTGGCCGACATCTGGCGGGACGTGCTCAAGCTGGAGCGCGTCGGCCGCGACGACAACTTCTTCGAACTCGGTGGGCATTCACTGTTGGCGACCCAAGCGACCGCACGGCTACAGATGGAGCAGGGGGCTGCCGTGCCCCTCGACCTGCTTTTCAGAACCTCATCCCTGTCCGAATACGCGCAGCAGCTGGCGGAACACCTGACGCCTCACTCCAGCGACGACCTGAATGAGATGCACGATTTTCTCGCTGACCTGGAGGCCCTCTGACATGACCCCGCTCGACAACCTCTCCCTGGTCCAGCGTTTCATCCGCCTGCCGCTGGCACAGCGCCAGGCCTTCCTGGACAAGCTGCGCAGCAAGAACATGAGCTTCTCGGCGCTGCCGATACCGGTGACGCGCCACGAGTTCCCCTCTCTGGAGCTGTCCTACGCCCAGGAGCGCCAATGGTTCCTCTGGCGCCTGGACCCCGAGAGCGCCGCCTACAACATGCCCACCGCCCTGAGGCTGCGGGGTGCCCTGGATATCGAGGCGCTGCAACGCAGCGTCGATGGCCTGCTCGAACGCCACGAGGTCCTGCGCACGGTGTTCGTCGAGGACGGGCAGGGCCTGCGCCAGGTGGTGGTCGAGGCCGGCCGCCTGGCGATCGAGGTCCAGGCCCTCGAAGGCGCTGTCGGCGAGGGGGCGATCAAGGCGTTCGTCGATGACGAAGTCGCCCGCCCGTTCGACCTGCAGCGGGGCCCGCTGGTGCGGCTGAAGCTGCTGAGGCTGGCCCAGGACGACCATGTACTGGTCCTCACCCTGCACCACATCGTTTCCGACGGCGCCTCCTCGCAGGTGATGGTCGAGGACCTGATCGAGCTCTATCTCGCCCATGCCAGCGGTCGCGCGGCGGCGCTGGCACCGCTGCCGATCCAGTATGCGGACTACGCGATCTGGCAGCGGAAGTGGATGGAAGCCGGCGAGCAGCAACGCCAGCTGGCCTACTGGACCGAACGGCTGGGCGATGCCGGCAGCGTGCTGTCGCTGCCCGCCGACCGTGCCCGACCGCTGGTGCAGAGCCACCGCGGTGCACGCCTGGACCTGCAGCTGGAAGCCGCGCTGGCCTCGGCGTTGCGCGAACTGGCCCAGCGCCAGGGGCTGACCCTGTTCATGGTGCTGCTGGCATCGTTCCAGGCGCTGCTGCACCGCTACAGCGGGCAGGCGGACATCCGCGTCGGCGTGCCGATCGCCAACCGCAACCGTGTGGAGACCGAGCGCCTGATCGGCTTCTTCGTCAACACCCAGGTGCTGAATGCGGATATCCGCGGCGACATGCCTTTCACCGATCTGCTGGCGCAGGTCAAACAGGCCGCCCTGGGTGCGCAGGCGCATCAGGACCTGCCGTTCGAACAGGTGGTGCAGGCCCTGGCCCCCGAGCGTCAGCTCAGCCATGGCCCGCTGTTCCAGGTGATGTTCAACCACCAGACCGATGCGGCGGGCCAAGCCCTGCAACTGCCGGGGTTGAGGGTGGAGAGCCTGGACTGGAGCGCCCACACCGCCCAGTTCGACCTGACCCTGGACACCCTGGAAACAGCCGGCGAACTCACTGCCTCGCTGACCTACGCCACCGACCTGTTCGATGCGGGCACCGTCTCGCGCCTGGCCGGCCATTGGTTCAATCTGCTGCGCGGCATCGTCGCCGACCCGCAGTGCCGTGTCGGCGA